>DATKFH010000158.1:0-6803 GCA_035511455.1 Candidatus Sulfotelmatobacter sp.
GGCCCGGCGGAGTGTATCCCAAGTACGGCGCCGTCGACCGCGACTATGCCGGATCAGAGTATGACGGCTTCCAGGATATCTTCACCAGCGCCATCTATACCAACATGGAATGGGGCCGTTTCGAGACAGCGCGGTTGTTCATCGACAACTACTTCACGGAGTACGTGGATTCCAAAGGAATGATTGACATGCGCGGTCCGGAGACTGCTCAGTTTGGCATGACGCTCTCCCTGCTCGCCCGCTATTTCAATTACACGGGCGACGCTGGACCGTTGTTGAAGCACCGTCCGAAAATTGAAGCCACCGCGAAGTTACTGGAAGACATGCATAACGAAAGCCTGCGCCTGCCGCCGGAGAATTCCGCTTACGGTTTGATCCGCGGATGGAGCGAGTCAGATTCTTGCCTCAGCGAAAATCCGTCTCTGTACTGGCAGCCTTACTATGCCAACAGCGCGTTTGCGGCGCGAGGGCTCAAGGACATCGCGCAAACGTGGACGGAACTGGCTCGTGTCAACTCATCGCCGATCATGGAGCATCTAGCGCAAGGCTGGATCAAGCGAAGCCAGACCGTCAAGGAACAGACGATCGAGAGCATCGAGAAGAACATACTGGGGGGAAAGATTCCACCTTACATTGGATTATTTCCCGAAACAGCGCTCACGTTTCGCGAATCGCTGGAGAAGGAACGACCTAGTCCGCAGCAATGGCCTCATCGTCCCTACGCGGAATTGCTTCAGGCGGACGTGCTGCCGCCGCGCCTGGCGAACCAGGTAATCGACTGCATGCGGGCTTATGGAGCGACGACGCTTGGGGTCGTGGCGAACGTTGGGCGTTTTCGGGAAGATGAGCGTGAGATTCTCGGCTTCATCTCATATGGGTATGCGCAGGCGCTGCTGCGGCTGGATCGCATCGAGGAATTTTTGTTATTTCTCTATTCCCATCGCTATCACGCGCACACGCGGGGAAGCTGGACTGCGGGGGAAGTGACAGGGATCACCGGTGATTCGGGGACCTACTGCGTTCCGGCGCAACAGACTATTCCGCTGCTCGTTCGCTGGATGCTCGTTCTCGAGCATTCCGACGAAGACAGGCTGTACTTGGCGAGGGGCATGCCACGGGAATGGGTGGGTTCGGGAAAAGAGATAGGGGTTGAGGGGGTTCCCACGCGCTGGGGCAAAGTCAGCTTCAGCCTCGTGACTAAGCCGAGTTCCAAGTCGATTGTTGGATCTGTGGAACTGAGCGGAGCGAGCAAGCCACAGGAAGTCTATTTCAAACTTCGACTCCCGGCGCATGTGTCACTTAAGACCGTCACCCTGAATGGTCAGGCTGTAAGTTTGGCGGGGGCCGGCAAAGACACCATTATCATCGCCACGAGAAACGAGAAGAACTTCGAAGTAGTTGGCCAACTCGGCTAATGATTGCTGATTTCCGTACGTCTGCTGGCAGCGCGCCAATCGGCCAGTGCTGCCACTGAAATTCGCGAGGTTTTCAAAGTATGAACAACAAGCTTGTCCTGATCGCTATAGCTCTCGGCTGTATTCTGCCAGCTGCTGCGACCGATTCCAAGGCGGCGACTCCTCCGATGGGATGGAATAGCTGGAATCATTTTGCTTGCAAAGTTACGGCCGCCGATGTTCGATCTGCCGCCGATGCCATCGCCAGCAACGGCATGAAGGATGCCGGCTATATTTACGTAAATATCGATGACTGCTGGGAAGGCGT
The DNA here is from genome assembly GCA_035511455.1 of Candidatus Sulfotelmatobacter sp. Classification (GTDB taxonomy): domain Bacteria; phylum Acidobacteriota; class Terriglobia; order Terriglobales; family Acidobacteriaceae; genus Sulfotelmatobacter. Next base: position 1,723 of record DATKFH010000158.1, read on the forward strand.
TCGCGATGAGAAGGGAAGAATCCAACCCAACCAGAAATTTGGCGATATGAAGGCTCTGGCGGATTACGTTCACGCGAAGGGTCTGAACATCGGCATTTATTCTTCTCCCGGCCCAAAGACATGTGCTGGATATGAAGGCAGCTACGGGCATGAGGAGCTGGACGCGCAGCAATACGCGGACTGGGGATTCGATTACCTGAAGTACGACTGGTGCAGCGCGGAGAAAGTCTACCAGCGCAGTCAGATGGCTGAGGTCTACAAGAAAATGCACGATGCGCTGGTGCGGACCGGCAGGCCAATGGTTTTCAGTTTGTGTCAGTACGGCTACGGTCGGGTGTGGAGATGGGGAGCCTCGGTCGGGGGTAATCTGTGGCGGACCACTGAAGACATTACCGATCACTACGATCGCATGTCTGTGATTGGATTTGATCAGGATGGTTTGGAGCAATTCGCCGGACCGGGGCATTGGAACGATCCAGACATGCTGGAAGTCGGTAACGGCGGCATGAACCATAGCGAATATGTAACGCACATGAGTCTTTGGGCGCTTCTCGCCGCTCCACTGCTTGCCGGGAATGACTTGTTGAGCATGACTCCGGAAACGTTGGGTATTCTTACGAACAGGGAACTCATTGCCATCGATCAGGACGCGAAAGGGGTGCAAGGGCGACGGATCGTCCAAGAAGGCCCACTCGAAGTCTGGGCTAAGTCCCTGGCAGACGGTAGCGTTGCAGTGGGTCTCTTCAACCGCGGCGAATCCGCCAACCCTATAACCCTAAGCTTTAAAGAAATTGGCGTGCAGGGCTTGGCGAAAGTTCGCGACCTATGGAAAGGCAAAGATGTCGGTTCTTTCCGTGAAAGCTACACCGAAGAGGTTCCGCGACACGGCGCGGTTCTGATCAGGGTCCAATAAGCTGCAATAGTCTGACTCGACCTTGCGGACAGTGATGGCGAGGTTCCATCTATCGGACACAGACAGTATCCCCGATTGGAGTTTTGAGCGTAATTGATATTAAGTCAACTGACTGTGGGGCCATCACAGAGCATCATCGTGTCACAAATGCGTTCGAGTTGACATCGTAGCGCACGAGCTTAAGACCAACCCCCGCCTTTTTCCATGTGAATGCCTCCACGGCGTTCCCTTGATCAAATGTGCTCTGGTAGGTGACCTTGATGAATGTGCCCTTGGTATTAGCGTCAGGTGGCCCCAGGTTTTGAACACGTTATCGTACAATTTAAATGGCACAACGCGAAGCAACTCAGCAAGACCGGATGGTCGAGAAGCCCACGATGTCGAGGATTTATAAGGCCCTATTCGTCCTTTGGCTGCTTCTCCTACTGCCATGGATCGTCATTGCTCCGTTGTCAGCCATGATGTTCGACGCTCCTCCAACCACAGGAGTATATGTCGGCTTTTGGACGATTCTGACGTATCCAGTGCCGGTGGTCATTGCGGCTCTTCTGAGGAAAAGGGCCCCTGCGAGTGTGTTACTGCCGTTCTTGAATCTTGCAGTGTTTGGCATCTTGGCTGTGACGGGGAAATGAACAGGCCTACATCGTATCGTCCTGATTGTTGAAACCAGGCGATGTCGTAAGCTTGCGCTGTCTGTTCGCCTTTCTTGAGGTCAAAACACGCAATGGAGATTTATCAACAACCATCCTTTCGAGCTGCCGCCAACCCTCTGGGCTTCACATTGACTTGCCCGCCTCTCACACGTAAGATTCTCGCGCCCTGTGATCGACCGAACCATCTCGCACTACCGCATCGTCGAAAAACTCGGCGGCGGCGGGATGGGTGTCGTCTACAAGGCTGAGGATGTGAAACTCGGGCGCTTCGTGGCTCTCAAGTTCCTGCCCGACGACGTAGCCAAAGATCCGCAGGCCCTCAGCCGCTTTCAACGCGAAGCGAAGGCTGCTTCCGCTCTGAACCATCCCAACATCTGCACGATCTATGAAATTGACGACCAGCACGGCGAAGCGTTCATCGCTATGGAGTTCCTGGACGGCCTGACGCTGAAGCACCGCATCGCAGGGCGACCGATGGAAACCGAATTGATTCTGTCGCTGGCCATTGAGATTGCGGACGCGCTCGACGCGGCTCACTCCGAAGGCATCGTCCACCGCGACATCAAGCCCGCCAATATCTTCGTCACCAAACGCGGGCACGCCAAAATTCTGGACTTTGGATTGGCGAAGGTCAATGTGGCAGGCAGCTCTTCGAGCAAAATTGGGTCTCTTAACACGCAGACGGGTTCGGTGGACGCGGAGCATCTGACCAGCCCGGGGACCATGGTGGGAACGGTGGCATATATGTCTCCCGAGCAGGTGCGGGCGAGAGAGTTGGATGCTCGGACCGACCTGTTCTCGTTTGGTTCCGTGCTATACGAGATGGCGACCGGAGATTTACCGTTTCACGGAGAAAGTTCGGCGATGATCTGTGAAGCCATCGTGAACCGTCCCCCAGTAGCCGTGGTGCGGCTGAATCACGACGTACCGGCCGAACTGGAACGGATCATCAATCGGGCGCTAGAGAAAGACCGCAACCTGCGCTATCAGAGTGCAGCCGACATGCGTTCGGAGATGCAACGGCTGAAACGAGATACAGAGACGGGACGATTTGCAGCCGTTAGTTCCGGGACAGTGGGCGTCGCACAGGAAAGCGGCTCTCAGGTCGCACAGCCGCCGTCTGCATCCGGTTCCTCGCCTGCGCTTGCTTCCTCATCGAGCTCGGCGAAGGCCGCCGAAGTTCCCGTAGCGGGCAGAAAACTCTGGAAGGTTCTGGTTCCCGCCGCAGCGATTCTTGTCGTGGTGGCAATCGCGGGAGTGTTCTACGCCCGCTCGCGCCAGACCGCGCACCACCTAACCGAGAAGGACACCATCGTGCTCGCCGATTTCGCCAACAGCACGGGCGACCCGGTCTTCGACGACACTCTCAAGACGGCGCTCAGCCTCTCTCTGAACCAGTCGCCGTTTCTGAATGTACTGCCGGACAACAAGGTCGCGGCAACCTTGAAACTGATGACGCGTCCTCGCGACACCAAGCTCACGCCCGATGTTGCTCGCGAGCTTTGCCAGCGCGCGGGCAGCAAGGCGTACATTGCGGGATCGATTGCCAGTCTGGGCAATCAATACGTGCTGGGATTGAGGGCGGCGAACTGCCAGAGTGGAGACCCGCTGGCCGAGGAGCAAGTGACGGCGGCGTCCAAGGAGAAGGTACTGGACGCGCTGGGCGATGCGGCGTCCAAGCTGCGCGGTGAGCTGGGAGAATCGCTGGCGACAGTGCAAAAGCTTGATGTTCCGCTTTCCGAGGCCACTACGTCTTCGCTCGAAGCTCTGAAAGCCTTCAGCCTTGGACGAAAGGCTAACAACGAGAAAGGCCCCGCCGCCGCCCTCCCATACGACCAGCATGCCATCGAGCTTGATCCGAATTTTGCCCCGGGCTACAGCGCAGTGGGCTTGGACTATTCCAATCTCGGCGAGACAGGGCGGGCCAGCGAGTACTTCACCAACGCATTCCAGTTGCGGGAACACGCCAGCGAACGGGAAAAGCTGGCGATCACCGCCCACTACTATCAGCTTGTAACCGGAGAACTGGATAAAGCGGCGCTGGCTTTTCAAGGGATGATTGAAAGCTACCCAAAGGAATCGGGAGCGTACAACAATTTGGGCATCGTATTCTCCTCACAGGGGCAGTATGAGAAAGCGACGGAGGCCGCGCGCCAGGCCTTGCGCCTTGCACCGGATCGGGCGACTGCTTATGGGAGCCTCGCCAACTACACCCTTGCCTTGCAGCGTTTTGACGAAACGCGGCAGATCATCCGTGAGGCCCAGGCACGGAAACTTGATACTCTCGTATTCCGCAATGCTCTCTACGCTCTTGCCTTCCTGGGTGTGGACTCAGCGGCGATGGCGGAACAGCAACAATGGTTTGCGGGCAGGCCCGAAGAGAATATGGGACTGGCGCTCGCCTCTGACACCGAAGCCTACGCGTGCCATCTGGGCAAGGCGCGGGAATTGACGAAGCGGGATGTGGACTCCGCCATACGAGGGGACAGCAAGGAAAATGGGGCAATCTGGCAGGCGATTGCCGCTCAGCGGGAAGCCGCTTATGGCTATCCAGCGGAAGCGCGGCAGTCAGGGGCAGAGGCCTTGAAGCTTGTTCCCACGAGTCAGGGCGTCGAGGTCGAGGCCGCACTTGCCTTTGCCATGGCGGGCGACACGACAAAAGCCGAATCACTGGCGCAAGACTTAGGGAAACGATTCCCGCTGGACACGCAGATGCGATCGCTATGGCTGCCAGCGATTCAGGCGCAGTTGGCGCTGGACAAAAAGAACCCGGCTTCCGCCCTGACTGCCCTGCAAGCTGCTGCTTCCCCCGTCGAGTTAGGCAGCATCAGTTTTGTCGCCAACATTTCCTGCCTGTATCCGACGTACGTGCGCGGCGAAGCAGATTTGGCAGCCGGACAAGGCAGTGCTGCCGCCGCCGAGTTCCAGAAGATTCTCGACCACAGCGGCATCGTCTGGAACTGCTGGACGGGAGCCTTGGCGCATCTGGGCGTGGCTCGTGCCAATGCCTTGCAGTCCAGAACTTTTCAAGCACAGGGGCTGGGAGCGGATGCCGATGCCGCCCGTGTCCGGGCGCTTGCCGCATACAAAGATTTCCTTACGCTCTGGAAAGACGCCGACCCCGATATTCCCATCCTGAAAGAAGCCAAAACCGAGTACGCGAAACTGCAATAGCTGAAAGAGTTCCTGTTCAGCGTCTTGCTGCGCAGCGATCGTTGTTATAAAAGGCGATAACACTCATTAAGACAGCGGCCCGTCCACAAACCATTTCTTGAGCTGAACGAATCGCTCAAACCGGGAGAAGCCCTCGTCCGGCGAACACCGTCGGATCCAGTGCTGGTACTTCGGCAAGGTGGATCCCGTCTCCTGAAAGTCGTACACGAGAACGCCATCCCGAGGGTCGAGTGAAATGCGCAACACCTCTTTGTCTGAATCGGCCTCCGGTATCTCGCTAACGCACAGAGTATTCATTGAAGTCCAAGGGCAAAGGCCGCTTGAATACTTCGATGCTGCGA
>DATKFH010000159.1:0-34353 GCA_035511455.1 Candidatus Sulfotelmatobacter sp.
TTTCTCAAAGAAGCTCGCGGCATCATCCAAGTGGCAGATCGCAAAATCGCAGTCGCGCCATCGCCATAACAGCGGGGTCCAGCGCTTCGCAGGAGAGACGAGGTTGGGCTTTGGTTGACAATGTGTCGGTCCGCAGACATAAACGAGCAAGAGTCGCCTTCGCAGTGGAATGAAACATCTAGGGGGCGGGACTACGAAGGCGACTGTTGCTCTTGGCGAATTGCCATATGCTGCTTTGATGCTGTGGCTCATAACTCAGCTACATGAATGCGGAAACCTTTTTCTGTCTCTTTAAACCAAAATATCAAGGTTCTCTCCTCCTGTTTTGGAACTGGAAATGCAGTCGCCAGCATTGCAATTCATGTTTCGCTGGGAGCAGACTCGGTTCTTCGAGCATTAAGATGTGACTAACTGGAGTTGAATATCCGTTATCCACAGTTGCGTGGTTTTTCTCAAGGAAGGTCGCATATGCGCTCCAACATCAAACTCGGAACAATCTCCGGCATAGAGATCGGGCTTCATTACAGCTGGTTCATTATCGCCGCCCTGATCGCCTTCTCCCTCGCCGAACACTTTCGTCAGGTAGACCCGAGTTGGGGCCCGGGCCAGATCTGGATCGCTGCGCTGGTCACGGCAGCCCTGTTCTTCGCCACCCTGCTGTTGCATGAACTCGCCCATTCACTAGTGGCCCAAGCTCGCGGCTTGAAAGTCAGGGCGATCACCCTGTTCGCGCTCGGCGGTGTTTCCCAAATCCAGGACGACGCGATCGACGCGAAAACAGAATTCTGGGTTGCGATTGCCGGGCCGATCGCCAGCCTGATTATCGGCTTTGGCAGCCTCGGCATAGCGCTCGGTTTGGGCTGGCAACGTTCCACCGAAGCACAGACTGCGGTAACCGGAGTCCTGGTCTGGTTGGGGTATATCAACATTGCTCTCGCGGTCTTTAACATGATTCCCGGTTTTCCGCTCGATGGTGGCCGGGTGCTGCGCGCGATCGTATGGGCGATCAATAAAAACGCCGACCGCTCCACTCGCGTTGCCGCGCGCGTCGGGGAATTCGTCGCTTTTCTGTTCATTCTCGATGGGATATGGCAATTTTTTTCCGGCACCGGCTTTGGCGGCCTGTGGATCGCATTCATTGGCTGGTTTCTGATGGACGCGGCCAAGGCCAGCTACGCCGAGGTGGAGATAACGGCTGCGCTTCGTGGCGTGCGAGTCTCCGAGGTGATGTCGCGTGATTGCGCCATCGTGAGCCCAGGAATGAGTTTGCAGGAGTTTGTTAATACTTACCTTTTGAGGGCGGGCGAGCGATGTTTCGCTGTGGAAGACCAGGGTCGCTTCCTAGGTCTCATTACCCCCCGCGATGTGGGCAACATGCCGCGCGACCGCTGGGACAAGACCACTGTGCAAGAAGCCATGCGCCCGCTAAAGGAGTTGCACGTCATCACTCCCGACACGCCAGTTCTGGATGCGCTAAAACTCGTAACCGGCAAGGATGTCAACCAGTTGCCGGTGGTCGCGAATGACGCTTTGCGAGGGGTCGTCTCCCGTTCTCAGCTGCTAAAGTTGCTGCAGGTTCGTTCGGAACTACTCCCGGCTGCCTATCATCCGCCGCTAGATCGCGAGAACGAAAGCGAGAAACCGTCATCAGCCCCTGCGGCGTAAGCTTCGTGCACTTGTCAACGGTATGTCCGCATTCTTGACGGGAAAGTGATCAAGGCGGAAAATCCCTGCTACATCAAGCTGGCTAATACCTGGATCATTCTCAATCCCGGAGGTGGCCCAACTCCCGACAAGCCAGAGGTCTTTCTCGAAACACCGTCGGACCTCAACAGAGTGAATAGCTTCCTCAATTTGCGTGTCCCAGACATCTGGGCCTGCCACAAACAATGCGGGCGGCAAAGGCGCGATCTTTCTTACCGAGCGGCTGGACAATCACGGCTGGGAATGGCGTTGCTACATGGGTGATCCCGACGGATACCTCATCGAGGTCGGCCAATATACTCAAATGGCGCTCGACTGTTTCAAAAATGACGCCAAATCATGACACTCCTCACAGCCGAGAAGACTCTTTTCGTGGATTCGAACAATCGTGATCATGACGGTTGGCAGTCGGCATCGGGTAAGCGACAAAGTTGCTGTTCGCTGAAGGTAGAGCAAGGGTGGTTATCACGGGCCGGCGTTCCGAACCGTTGGATTTTGGATTCATGACGCTGTTCGACTACGTGTGAGGCTAGGAAAAATCCCCAGGCGGTTCGTTCATATGGCTGCAATGCGAACGCGATACCCCGATGGCATTTCGAGGAATACAGTCCTCCTGGCGTTCGCAAGTCTATTCGCTGGTCTCTCCTCGGGGATGCTCTACCCCATTCCGCTTCTTAGCGGCGCAATACTATACTGGGGAGATGAGCAAGCACCTCGAGTCGCTGTACCAGAATCTTCTCAACGGCAAACTACCCCATAACCTGAGTTGGAGCGAGGCCGTCGAACTGGTCGAACATCTGGGTGAGGTCCAACCGCATGGAGACGATGAGTTTGTGTTCCGCATCGGCAGCCAACGCGTTTTTTTCAAACGGCCGCACACCCATGATCTTGGCGTGGAGGAAGTTTCTCGGCTGCGTAAGTTCTTGAAAGAAGCCGGACCGGGTGCGCAGGTAGAAGAACCGGCCCACCCCAGCCGTATGGTTGTCGTCATCGACCACCACGCCGCCCATGTTTACCAAGATTTCAGTGGAAGTCGTCCGGCGGACGAACACAAGGTGCGACCTTACGATCCTTTCAATTTCCATCATCATCTGATTCATCGAAAAGAAGCTCACTACCGTGGCGAGCGCGTACCCGAAGAGCATTCGTTTTATAAGGAGGTCGCGAAAGATCTCACTTCGGCGAATGAGATCGTCCTCATCGGTCATGCCACCGGAAAAAGCAACGCCGCCGACTTCTTGAAAGAATACTTGAAGACCCATCATCCCGACATTTCTCAACGGGTCATCGCTACCGAAAGCGCAGACCTCTCGGCCGTTACCGAGCCTGAAATCGAGGCTCTGGCAAAGCGGCATATGATCGCAGTCGTCTAACAGCGTGGTTACGTAACCGCAATTACCGATTCATCAGTGTTGAGGCGCACTTCTGGCAGCTATCGGATTTTGCAGCACGAGGCGGCGAATTCAGCTTTGGGGATCCAAGATGCGGACGGTACAGAGTGGCTGAACGCCGCCCTTGAAGCGGGATGGCCGGGGTTCCAGATTGGCGAACGAATTCCTCTCGAAGAGATCGCTCGCGCTCACGAGCTTGTGGAACATCCTGTGCGCCCGGGGACGGGTTGTCGTCGTGCTTTGATGAAACTCTACCCCATCGGGCGGACGCTGAAATTCCCCGACATGATCAAAACCGATAGGTAAGACCAACATTGGCGAACACAATTGCATTCGACGGAGGAGACTGCTTCAAAAACGTCCCCGTCATGAAACCAGCGAGATTCAGTGCCGCAAGGAAATGCTCGCTGATGGCCCAGCGAATCTCGAGATTGGGTTGGCTGCCGATGTAGCGCGCGCTGGTAAGGTTTGCCGGTCGTAGTGGCACGTTCTCAAAGCTGTACAGCGCGTCTTTCGTGCTTTCGCGCCAGAACCAGATCCACTCGAGACATCCGGTTACGTTCAGCAAGGGATGGAACACGAACTGGGGCTGAACAGACAACAAATTTGCCGGGCCGATCAGCGCGAACTTCGGACCGAAATACGCTCCTCGCGGAAAAAAAGCGTTCAACGTCCCGAGTGTACCCGGCTGTCCGTCGTCTCCGCTGATTGCATCTGTCTGCAGGCCGAAACGCACGCGCCACACTGGGCCGGGAAGCGTCCACCCGAAATTCCCTCCGGCGCCCCAGGCACGGATTTCACGATTCCCGAATGTGCCCCACTGAAATCCGGTCTCAATGTTGTAATCGAATCCAGCCCGCGGAGGTTCGCCAGGCAGGCGATTGAAGTACCGCCCGCCAACCATCCGTCGCTGCTCTCGTGCGGTTTGGTTGCCGTACGTCGCGGACTTCGCATCGTAGTCAAGAAAGTAGACATCTGTCATGAATTGTGAGCTCCAGCGCACATTCGAGGCGTACAGGCCCCACAGGGTGATCGCTGGATTTGGTATGTCGTCCCACGCGCCTAGATTGATTTCTACCGGTTTGGCAGCGATGAGATCGATGCGACCCTTAGGTTTGTCATACCCGATGCGGACGCCATCGAAGGCGCTTCTTACGTTCACTCCCTCGTTATCATCGAGAAGGCGCCCTGTTCCGAGGACAATTTCTTGGCGTCCAAGAATGACGTCCCATCCGGGATGCGGGTCGTGCAGATTGCCGCCGAACTCGACGAAACCTTCGTGTCCGTCGGCCTCATCTTTGTCGATCCCCGGACGGGGGCCGGCCTTTTTCCCGCCGACCTCGTCAAATGCCAGCGTAACAAAGACGCGCGTATGATCTCCGAGGTGGATGTCGACGTCGGGCATAAACCGTTCAAGAAGGTAACCGGTGTGATCTTGCGGGCCCGCGCCCCAGTCATTGCTGTTGAGATATTGAAACTCCGTGCGGTCCTCGAGGCCGAGGGTGAGGTAGATTGTTCCCGAGTCGTTCAGTGGAATGAATTTCAATCGGTCGTAAGGATCAACTCGTTTGGCCGGGTCGCGGAGAAAGCTCCAGTCTTCATACCTCGGAAAAGGGCTAAGCGCCGGCCGTACCCCTGGTTGTGGAGCATCCGTGGGCGATGGGTCCGGTGTCTGCGCTTTCAGCACCCCCGTGATAAATAAGCAGAACCCCAATATCAACAGACAGCGAGCCCGTCTCGCTGGCGTTGAAGCGTCCTCCAAAAAGACGCGTTGCCTCAAATCCGAACGCCCAAATTGACCTCTGAGCCAATTCACGCTAGTACTTGTCGTCCCGGAGTAGGTAATGAATTGCTGTGCGCACCTGACTGTCTATCCACACGTTCACTCCCGCGAGGCAGTCGATCCACTGGGCAGCACATAAACTCCGAATTCCACGACCAGGAGAGAGAGCCACTCGAGCCCCGCCGAATCAATTCTTCCCACTTCTTTTTATCGAAGTCAACACGCTGCTGTCGCACGGTGTCGCCGGATACTTAACCTGTGTGTGCGTTGTCGACATTCGGGACCGCTTTAGGCGCGAGGCACAACCAGCGATAGCTTGCCGTATCGCTGATACTTTTTAAAACGTCTGACACTGCCACACATTGTCCGCCACGCATGGGGGTGACATTTACTTTTAACCTGGTGTCAGGCAGTCCAAAGGAGACCGGCAATTACTGGATTGTACAAGGGGGAGCAACTCCATCGGGAAAGGATAGAAACACGCGGCTTGAAACGGTTTCGGAAGGAGCTTACTATTTTCTTGTGCTGATTCACCGGACAATCGCTTTGATCCTTTCGCTGGCTCTCTCGCCAGCAACCAGTAGCGGTCTCATCTGCACAATCAACTGCAATTATCCGGCCCTGATGAAACATGCCAGCGACGGCGATCAGGCGACGACAGCAATGCAGCATTCTCATCATCACCATGGCACCACGATGAACTCTGCATGTTGCCTGACTCGCGCAAGGCTGTTGAACAGCTCTTGTGTTCGAGACGTGCAGTTCTCCTCTGCTGTTGAAGCTCGCTGGCGCGTCAATTTTGATTCAGTGGCGATTGCGCGGGCACCAGTTGTCTCCGCTCGCGGTGGATATTCGGAAACAGCTTTCTTGTTGTCGTCCCCGCCCGGCTCTTTCCTCAAGAGCTTAGCTCCAACCCTCCGTATCTAGCCTTAGTTCGAGTCGTGTGTTCGTCGTAAGACTGCCTGCGCCCGGGGTTCAGCTTCGGGCATGGCCCTACTGCGCAACTTTTTGCAGTTTCCTTCAAGCACGAACAAGAGGACTTATGGAAAGACGCAATTTTCTCAAGACGGCCTTGACATTTGGAAGCGTCGCATTGGCTTCAGCGAAGGCCCTCGTTGCACAGCAAACGGGAAACGACGTAGCGGACATGCCTAACATGCACATGTCTGCCGGCAAAATGCACGACAAGTCTCGCTCGGCGGGGCCGGTTCTGGTGGAGTCACCTGATGTCGCCCAGCTTCCATGCCGCATGGACGGAGGCGTAAAGGAATTTCATCTCATTGCCGAGCCAGTCAAACAGGAGATTTTCCCTGGCCGGATCGTCGACTTATGGGGCTACAACGGCAGCGCTCCGGGCCCGACGATTCAAGTGAACCAAGGCGACCGCGTTCGGATCATCGTGGACAACCATCTTCCCGAAGCGACATCGATGCACTGGCACGGCTTCGAAATCCCGAACGAGATGGACGGAGCGCCCGGTTCAAGTCAAGACGCAATCCCTCCCGGTGGCCGATTTGTTTATGAATTCACGCTGCACCAGGAAGGAACTTATTTCTACCATTCGCACATGGCGATGCAGGAAATGATGGGAATGATCGGGGCATTCATCATGCATCCCAAGGAGCCATACAGGCCGCGCGCCGATAAAGATTTCGCAATCGTCATGCAGGAGTATGCCATCTTGCCAAACATCAAGGTGCCGAACTCCATGAACATGGAGTTCAACTGGCTCACCTTCAACGGCAAGTCGGGTCCAGCCACCACTCCCCTCATCGTGCGGCAAGGAGAGCGCGTCCGCATCCGTCTCATCAACCTCGGTATGGACCACCATCCGATACATCTTCACGGCCATCAATTTGTCGTCAGCGGCACGGAAGGAGGACGACAGCCACAATCCACGTGGGGGCCGGGAAACACGGTGCTCGTGGGTGTAGCGCAGTCGCGCGACGTCGAGTTTGTGGCGACCAATCCGGGAGATTGGATGCTACATTGCCATCTGCCACACCACATGATGAACCAGATGTCGTCGATGGTCGGTCCCATGTCACGCCGAAATGGAATGCCCGCCGGTCTCGACATGGAGCGAGGCATGGGAATGCTGCGACAAGGAAGCGCGACGTCCGACGAAAACGGTGCGAGCCTCGGTCGCGGACTGGGCGTCGGTTCAACTGCGGAACAAGCCCTGTCGAATTCTCCGTCGAAGTCCCGGAATCTGATGCAGCCCCAAGACATGCCAAATATGCAAGGAATGCAGATGGGCAAGCCAGAAGTCAGCAAGGACGCGAATTCCGTGCCCGGCTTTCCGCAGGACGCCTTCATGGAAGGTCCCATGATGGCGATGGATCAGATGGTCGATAAACCTGAAAACTTCGGATTGCGTCCCGGCTGGAGCGGCTTCATGGCGGGAATGATGACGTTCGTACGCGTGCTGCCTCCGGACAAGTACGACCAGATTATGGAACTCCGAAAAATGCAGGAAGGCAATAAACCCATGAACATGGACATGCCGGGGATGGAGCACAAACATGAATAACCTGAATGGGCGGGTGAAGTTTATCGAAGTGAGAGTTGAAACAATGTCATTACTCCGTTGTGTAACCCGACTCGCACTCTGCTTTTCCTGGTTTTTGTCCCTGATTGCGTTGCCGGGCCGAGCGCAAACCTCAGACTCCGACCAGAAGACGATCACCCTTGAAGAACTGCAACAGATGGCCATACAGAACAATCCGACGTACCGGCAATCCGCGGCTAACATCCAAGCGGCGGAAGGCAGGAAGACGCAGTCGGGACTCTACCCGAACCCAACTGTCGGCTACCAGGGCGAACAGATCCGAGGCGGGTCCTTTCACGGTGGCGAGCAAGGGTTTTTCATTCAGCAGGACATCGTACTAGGTGGAAAGCTCGGTTTGAATCGACAGATTTTCGACCAAGAACTCAAGCAGGCTGAAACAGAGGCCGATGAGCAAAAACTGCGAGTGGCCACAAACGTTCGAATGTCCTATATCCAAGCGTTGGCTGCCCAGCAGACTCTGGAGTTGCGGCACAACCTCAGCAAACTCGCCGACAACGCCGTCGAGACCTCCCATCAGCTCGCGAATGTCGGCCAAGCGGACGCTCCCGACCTGCTCGAATCGGAAGTGGAAGCGGAGCAGGCACAGCTCGCGGTCACGATGGCCGAAAGGAACCAGCAGCGGGTCTGGAAGGCACTGGCCGCCGTCGTGGGGAATCCGCGGCTTCCCTTGATGAGGCTCCAAGGAAGACTCGGGGACACGCCGCCGGTAAATGCGGATGAACTGGTAGAGAAAATCGTCAACGAGAGTCCAGCCGTCAGAATCGCCGAACTCGGCGTGAAACGCGCCGAAGCAGCCTTGGTGCGAGCGAAGCGGGAACCGATTCCCGACCTTCAGCTTCGCGGCGGCATGCAGCAGAATGGCGAGTTGTTGTCTGACGGCAGGTCTGTTGGACTGCAGGGCTTTGCCAACGTAGGCGTGAAAATTCCTATTTTTGACCGCAACCAGGGAAACATTGCCGCCGCTAAGGCTGATGCAGAAAGGGCGAAGCGCGAAGTGGAGCGCGTGAAACTCGTTTTGCGGGAACGGGCGGCAAGCATCGTGCAGAACTACACGTTTTCGCAAGCCGCGGTTGACCGCTACAGGAACCAGATGATACCGAGGGCGCAAAAGGCGTATGAAATGTACACCAAGAAATACCAGGCGATGGCCGCAGCTTATCCACAGGTCCTCATAGCCCAGAGAACCCTGATGCAGCTGGAAGTCGCCTACACCACTGCGCTAGAAACCTTCGCCACAAGCTCACTTTCTCTGCAGTCCTACCTGCTCACGGACGGCCTGGAAGCTCCTTCGCAACCAGGCGGAATCGACAAACCGGTTCGTGAGCTCAACATCCCCTTCCAAATCGGCGCAAGCCCACAGTAAAGGTAAGACGCAATCAGAAAACGCACTCTCTCTATTGATGATCGCTGCAGGCATCGTGGGATGCGCTGCGTCCGGATGGGTGATGATCCGGCGTGGTTTCAGTGCACGGGACAACCCATCAGCATTGGAAACCTACATCGCCAAGACGGCGCGAAGGTTTTCAATTCCGGTGTCAGAACGTAACGCCACGAATCCCTTCCCACGTCATTGCCGCGGCAAATAGCGCAATGATCGGTCAAGTGGGCGCGGGCTGCGCCGAGAACCTCGACTGTGATGGAAGTGGGAAGACACAAATCGGGCAGACTCCCTATCCGAAAGCGCCAGACATGCGTCTGCCCGAGACGCATTCGGCTTACTGGAATGCAACAATTTTGTTCCCGCCACATGCGCGATGTATATCCCCAGCAGTTCAGCTGCTCTCCCCAGAGTGGCATGGACTGTTGCGATTGCGTAGTACGCGGTGTGGAAAACTCTCGGGAGGTGCGGTGCGATATGTAGCCGAAAAGAGGGCCACATCTCGAATCCAATCATCCACAAGTTGAGCAGCAGAGCTGTCGTTTGGCAAGCACCGTGAGCTCTGTAACGCTTCTTTTTCGCCAGGATGACTCCTGCGATTAACGCCCCACCCAATGGCGAGTTGCACGATGAGGTTAACGTCCGCCGCGAAGGGGGCGCCAGTGCCAAGGAATCCGTTGACTGGAAGTTGAGTTGCGGCAATCAATCATTGACTCCATGCAGTTGCACGATTTTCAATAGCCTGCAAAATGCTCTGTGTGAATGCCCTCTTCAGGGACGGCGAGCTCGACCAGGGTTTGATGAGCCCCCGCGACCATGCCTGGCGGTCCAGCAACGTAGTAAATCGGGTCGTGCAAATTACCGACATGTTTGGAAAGCAGCTGCGCGTTGATAGGACCGGTTGCCCCTTTCCATCCACCCTGTCCAGGCCCGATGCGAGTAAAAGTTGGGACAAAATGAAAGTTTCGATTTGACATTTCTAAATCCCACAGAGTGTCCATGAATGCGGCGTCTTCAATGCGGCGATTCGCATAGAAGAGAAAGACAGGTGGGTGAGATTTATCGATCGCAGCAGATGAAAGCATACTCAGAAACGGAGTGATCCCGATGCCTCCTACGAGCAGAACCGCCGGCCTTGAAACATCGTTATGCAGAATGAAGGAGCCCATTGGTCCTCGTATGCTGACTTCGGTGCCGAGAGGCAAGGCCGATAGAGCACGCTTGAAAGACGAGTCGCGTATTCGCGTAGCCAACAAGATGTGAGAGGCGAAACAAGAACTTGCGATCGAGAAGGTATGCGTGAGGCCGTGCGGCCCATTGCCTGACACTCCTCGCAGAGCCAGATCGATAAACTGTCCCGGCCGGAACAAAAAGCTACGAGGCCTTTGAAACTGGAATGCGAGGGTATCCCTTGCGATCTCAGTACGACTGAGAAGTCTGCTGGGATAGCCGAGCACGGACTGTCCGACTTTGGGCAAGGAGTCGAGCTGGAATGACATTGTGCACCTTAATCCTTCTGTGAACTCCGAAAAATGGAAGGCCTTCGACAGATCGTTTAGCATCGCTGTTGAAGGCCTTCAGGAGGCGGAAATTGTTAATGGGAATAGAACCAAATACGAACATTTTCTGAGTTGCTGGGGCTGCACGATAACCTTACCGGTCATCTTCGGATGAATCCGGCAATAGAAGGGATATTCGCCAGCTTCAGTGAAGCGAAATTCGAACTTGTCGTCTGTATCCAGCGCTGCAGATTCGAATTTCCCCTGAGCGCTGTCGACGGTGTGGGGAATGTCATCAGGGTTGATCCCTGTGACAGTCGTCCCAGCTTTGACGGTGAGCGGTACAGGACTGTACACAAAGTTATCGATCATCACTTGAGGCGCTGCATCTGTCCCGGCTGCCGTCCCCACAAGCCTGGCAGAGACATTTTCATGCTGTGCTTGCGAGGTTGTACTGGCCAAGATCATTACCGACGCGATTGCAATCAGAACTGCAACGCTGCACTTGAGATTAGCGACCTGCTTCATTTTCACCGAGTGCATAGTTTGCTCCTTCAAAAATCTCATCGAAATTATTAGCCCGATCGTTTTGCCTCACTCTCCAGAACACGCCGACATCAAGTCATCAAGAGGCGAATCCACAACAGCCAGGCTCTTCCCACTGACCGTAATTCACATCCGTAATTCCCAAGACTTTTTTCAGTTGGTCGGCAGGTACCTTCATCGGTCCTGCCGAAGGGGCCTTTCCCGGGGCCGGTTGAGGGAAGGCTGTCGACATCGCGGTATGGAAGGAAACCTTGCCTTCGACTTTTTGCATGACTTGATAGATGTGCCCATTTAGGACAGTCACGGAGCCGAAGCGTTTTACATAAGACAAGGCCTGGTCGCTATCGTCGGTGCCCCAGCCCCAATCGGGATAAATCGTCCAGAGTGGGATGTGCGCGAAGAGCACGATCGGCGTGCTGGCAGAGCGCCCCTTCAGATCGTCATCGAGCCACTCAAGCTGCTCGTGACCGAGCGATCCCCAGCCGCCCGCCTTCAGGTTGGCAACATTCACAAGGCCGACGAAATGCACGCCCTTGTGGTCGAAGCTGTACCAGCCGGTCCCTTTTGCGCCTTTGCCGAATCGCTGCAGGTACTGCTCGCCGTTGTCGGTGAGCATGTCGTGTTCGCCGGGAACGAAGTATATCTGTTTCGCCGCGGCTCCCCGTAAAGACCGATCGAGGGTGTCGAATTCGCTGGGCTTCGAGAGATGGCTCAGATCGCCAGTGTGGATCATGAAATCGAGTCTCTCGGGCAAAGCATTGATCTTGTCGATCGCTACTTGCAAGGTCGCAGTGACATCCGGAGTTGCCGGCTTATCAAAACCGATATGGCTGTCGCTGATCTGGACAAAAGTGAAATCGGTGCCCATCGCGGCATCCTTTTTCGCTCCGTTGGCGAACACCCGCGACACCGGCACGCCTCCGCTCAGGGTCCAAACCAGGCCGGCTCCCGCCCACGCCATACACTTCAGAAACCCGCGGCGGTCGACACCGTCATTGTTGAGATCGTGTAGCCTCCGATCGATGAAGTCCTGTTTCTTTTCTGCCATTTTTCCTCCGTCTTGTTGCTCTCGGAGTTGATAACCAGCGGCGCTGCTCTTTATTCCAAACAAGCGCAGTGATCGAGAATTCCTATAAAAAAGGCAGCCTCGGGTGAGGCCGCCTGTAAGGGATGGGGAGGGTCTTTAAAAGACGAACTTTGCCTGCAGCTCAATCACCCGCGGAGAAGCGTCGGCCCCCAGTCCAGCGCCGTAGATCGATGTTCCCGCTGACGAGGGGAATTCGAACATGTGGGCACGAAGCCGTCGGCCACAGGCTGTACCCCGCGAACCTGAACTCTGAGTGCACTGGAACTCCCGTGAAAGAGGTCCGCGGCGCAGTAGTCCGACCCTTCCTGAATGGCCGAATGGATGCCAAGGTGAATTTCCTTATTGCCAGCGGTGATAGCGGCCAGACAACGGAAAATTTCTATCCTTCCGAGATCCAGCAGGTGGTTGGAGTTCGGATAGCATCCTATGCCAGCGTAACTGTCAACTGTCGGTTTGGTCGCCAGCCGACGCCCTGAGCGTCGGCCATCGGAGGACTTTCTCTTCTGGAAACGAGGGCATATGATATCGTCCACGGAGCAACGAATGGCGTTCGCGCCTATAAACAAGGCAGCGATTACTGATCTCGATGTGCTCTGGATCACCGCCGGTTTGGGCTGTGATGGGGACACGATCGCGATGACCGCGGCCACCCAGCCCAGTATCGAAGACATCCTTCGCGGACAGATTCCTTGGATTCCAAAAGTGACCCTGCACAATCCCTTCCTTGCCCTGGCCAATGGTGACGACTTCATGAAGCCCTTCCATCAAGCTGCTGCAGGGAAGATGGAAAATTTCATTCTGGTGGTGGAAGGGTCCATCCCCAATGAACACAACAAAGAAGAAGGCTACTGGGCTTCCTTGGGCACGGACCCAAAGACCGGTCAGCCGATCACCACGTGTGAATGGATCGATCGTCTCGCTCCCAACGCGTGGGCGATGGTGGCGGCTGGAACCTGCGCCACCTACGGCGGCATTCACGCCATGGAAGGTAATCCCACGGGATGCATGGGGCTTGCCGACTACATGGGCTGGAAATGGAAGTCGAAAGCGGAGATTCCCATCGTGTGCGTGCCCGGATGTCCGGTGCAGCCGGATAATTTCATGGAAACGCTTTTGTATCTGCTCTACATGGCGTCGGGCCGCGCGCCCATGATTCCGCTCGATGAGGCATTACGGCCGACCTGGCTATTTGGCAACACCGTGCACGAAGGCTGTGACCGCGGCGGCTTCTACGAGCAGGCGCAGTTTGCCGACGAGTACGGAGCCCCGCTTTGCATTGTGAAGCTGGGATGCTGGGGCCCGGTGGTTCAGTGTAACGTTGGGAAACGAGGCTGGATGGGAGGCATCGGTGGATGTCCCAATGTCGGCGGCATCTGTATTGGGTGTACCATGCCGGGCTTTCCCGACAAGTTCATGCCATTTATGAATCAGCCACCGGGTTCTCTTTTGTCTTCAGCTGCGGTTCAAACTTATGGACGCGCCATTCACGCGTTGCGCCGCTTCACGCAGTCATCGCTGAACAAAGAGCCCAGCTGGCGCAAGCCGACACGTGGTTGAGGGATAGGGATGGTCTCATTTTCATGGCCGAATAATAAGAACTACGCGACTGACGCTCGCCCGTCTGACGATCATCCATCTGGGGTTGCCGAGCCGGAGATGAGTCCTGCCGTAGCTGAGGAAATTCTCCAGCGCTTGGCCGGAGTCTTCCAGACTCGCCACAATCCGCCAACCGCAAGGCGCGTGGTCTATCTAGCAGAAGGGCCCGACCAGGGATGGTCCAAGGATGACGATGCGCAGCTCCCGAATCTCGAAGCCCGATATCGTGCTCTGGTCGAGCAGATTCCAGCAGTAGTGTTCATGGCTTATCTCGATCGCGGGATCGGCGAGGCCTACGTCAGCCCACAGATTGAAGCCGCGCTGGGTTTTTCGCAGGAAGAGTGGCTGGAAGATCCTATCCGTTGGTATCGCCACATCCATCCCGAAGACAAGCAGCGCTGGAGCATCGAAGCGGCAGAGATGTTTCTCACCGGCAACCCGCTGCGTTCGGCCTATCGTGTGATTTCGCGCGATGGCCGTGTCATCTGGTTTCATTGCGAAGCCAAGATGATCCGCAAGGAGGATGGCCAGCCCTGGTTCGTTCACGGTGTGGGCTTTGACATCACCGATTTAAAGCGGACCGAAGAAGCGTTACAGGAGGAGCGGAACGTCGGAAAGCGGGCAGAAGCCAAGTTCCGCGGATTGCTGGAAGCGGCGCCGGACGCGGTCGTGGTGGTCAATCGAGAAGGCAAGATCGTTCTGGTCAACGCTCAAGTGGAGAAATTGTTCGGCTATGGACGCGAGGAATTACTGGGGCAACCACTCGAAATGCTGGTCCCCGCGCGTCTGCGACACAAACACCCCGAACACCGCCAGCGTTTTTTCGGAGAGCCGCGGGTGCGTCCGATGGGAGCAGCCGGCGAGGAGCTTTACGGCCTGCACAGGGACGGACACGAGTTCCCCGTGGAAATCAGCCTCAGCCCTTTGGAGACGGAAGAAGGCGTGCTGGTTTCAAGCGCGATTCGCGATATTACCGAACGCAAACACCTGGAGAAAACAATTCTGGAGATCAGCGCCCGCGAGCAACGCCGCATCGGACAGGACCTGCATGATGGATTGGGCCAGCATCTTACGGGCATCGCCTTCATGAGCAAGGTGCAGGAACAAAAGCTGATGGAAAAAGGCCTGCCCGAGGCCGGCGACGCCGCCAAGATCGTGAACCTGGTGAATGAGGCCATCAACAAGACGCGCGAATTGGCGCGCGGATTGCTTCCCGTGGTGTCGGACGCGCAGGGGCTGATGTCGGCCTTGCAGCAATGGGCGGGCGAGGTGGAAGATTTGTTCGCGGTCAGCTGCCGGTTCCAGTGTTTCACTCCGGTGCTGATCCATGACGACACCGTGGCCACGCATCTTTATTACGTTGCCCGCGAGGCCGTGAACAACGCGATCAAGCATGGTCACGCCCGCCAGATCGTCATTCGCCTGGCTGCCGACCAGCACCAGGGCGCGCTTACAATTCAGGATGATGGTTACGGAATCGGGAGCGTTATTCCCGGCAATAAGGGAATGGGGCTTCACCTGATGAACTACCGGGCCCGGATGGTCGGAGGCTCTCTCGAAGTGCGGCGCGTCCCGACCGGCGGAACTATGGTTACCTGTCTGTTTCCGGTGATGCCTGCGGAAAATGAAACGAAGTGAAACATGAGCCCGACTTCCAAAACGCAGAATCCTGTCGCCACGAAGAAAAGAATCCTTGTGGTCGATGACCATCCCATTGTGCGCCAGGGCTTGGCGCTGCTGATCAACCGGGAGCCCGATCTTGTAGTTTGCGGCGAAGCTGAAGAAGCCATGGGTGCTCTGCACGTGCTGGCATCGGCCCGGCCCGATGTTCTCATCGTGGACATTTCTCTAGTTGGCCCCGATGGCCTCGATCTGTTGAAGAACATTCGCACTACTCATCCCACTCTGCCGGTGCTGATTCTCTCCATGCACGATGAGTCGATCTACGCGGAGCGCGCGCTCCGCGCCGGCGCCAACGGCTATATCATGAAGCAGGAGGCCACGGAAAAAGTGCTGGTAGCCGTCCGCCGCATTCTGAGTGGAGAGATTTATGTGAGCGACCGCATCGCCAACAAGATGCTCAAGCACTACATCGCCGGCTCCGGCACTCTGCGAAACTCCACTATCGCCGATCTCAGCGACCGCGAGTTGGAAGTGTTTCGCCTGATCGGGGAAGGCCACGGAACCCGGCAGATTGCCGATGAGCTGCATATCAGCGTAAAAACTGTCGAATCCTACCAGGCCCACATCAAGGAAAAGCTGTCTCTGCGCAGTGCCCGCGAGCTCATGCAACACGCCATTCAGTGGAATATGAATGAGAAGGCAGTGTAGTGAGCAATCGTCCGAGATCGCTTGCCGACTGTTGACTCCCACGGCACGAGGGAATCCCCTATGCGATTCATAGTTATTCCCCCAAAGTGAAAAAGTGGCACTCCCGCTTGTAAGGCATCCGGATATTGTTGATTCTATCCCCGCACATCAGGTTCCCATTCTGGAACGGAGAGGACTGCTCGGGGATGCTCTCCACGTGTGATTCCTGTTCGTAGATAGAGTAAATAAAGAAGATAAGAACTAGGCGGCCTCCGTTCTTAACAAGTTGATTCGGAAAAGGAGAACGCAGTTATGGCAGCGGAAACGGTTCCGTACGGTCGGGTTACGCAAAAACCATCGCCTGTCGCCGAGGTACACATACTCTGGATTACCGCAGGTCTGGGCTGTGATGGAGATTCGGTTTCAGTCACAGCGGCTACGCAACCGAGCATCGAAGACGTTCTGTTAGGCGCAATCCCGGGGCTTCCCAAGGTGCACTTGCACAATCCGGTCCTTGCCTACGAGAACGGGGATGACTTCCTCAAGTTTTGGTACATGGCGGAGAAGGGCCAGCTTGAGCCTTTCGTGCTGGTTGTCGAAGGTTCGATCCCCAACGAAAAGATCAAGAAGGAAGGATATTGGGCGGCGCTCGGAACGGACCCTAAGACGAAACAGCCCATTACCACCAACGAATGGATCGACCGTCTCGCCCCCAAAGCGTTGGCAGTCGTTGCCTGCGGCACCTGCGCCACCTACGGCGGGATTCACGCCATGGAAGGCAATCCCACGGGAGCCATGGGGCTCGCGGACTACCTCGGCTGGGATTGGCGGTCCAAGGCCGGCCTGCCCATCGTCAATGTTCCCGGATGCCCGGTGCAGCCCGACAATTTTATGGAAACCGTTCTCTACCTGCTCTACCAGGTGGCAGGATTGGCACCCATGATTCCGCTCGACGACCAGCTGCGTCCCACATGGTTATTCGGCAGGACGGTCCACGAAGGCTGCGATCGAGCTGGCTACTACGAGCAGGGCGATTTCGCAGAAGTGTATGGCTCGCCCAAGTGCATTGTGAAGTTGGGATGCTGGGGTCCGGTAGTCAACTGCAACGTTCCCAAGCGGGGATGGATGGCAGGAATTGGCGGCTGCCCCAACGTCGGCGGGATCTGCATCGGCTGCACCATGCCTGGTTTTCCTGACAAGTTTATGCCGTTTATGGACGAGCCACCGGGAGCAAAAGTCTCCAGCGCGGCGGTCGGCGCTTATGGCCGTGCCATTCGCGCCCTGCGTACCATGACCCAGGCCACTACCAACAAGGAACCGAAGTGGCGTCATCCCCGCGCGGAGCTGACCACTGGGTACCATCCACGATCCTATTGAGGAAGCGGTTGAGGAGACGCGAGAAAAAGCTGAGACACCCGCTGAGACAGATAAAGGAGCGATCGAATGAGCACTATTACCGCACCGACAAAAGATGTTTCCGGCAAGAAAGGCAATCTGGTGGAAATGAACTGGGACCCGATCACTCGGATCGTCGGGAGCCTGGGCATTTTTACCAAAATCGATTTTGACAATCGCCATGTGGTCGAGTGTCATAGCACCTCGTCCATCTTTCGCGGATACAGCATCTTCATGAAGGGCAAGGACCCACGCGACGCTCACTTCATCACCAGCCGCATTTGTGGAATCTGCGGCGACAACCATGCCACCTGCGCCACTTACGCTCAGAACATGGCGTTCGGGGTGAAGCCGCCTCCGATTGCCGAGTGGATCGTCAACCTTGGCGAAGCCGCCGAGTACATGTTCGATCACAATATTTTTCAGGACAATCTGGTGGGCGTGGACTTCTGCGAGCAGATGGTTAAGGAGACCAACCCCAAGGTCTGGACGAAAGCGCAATCGACCCCGGCGCCGCACTCCAATCTGCATGGGTTCCGCACCATCGCCGATATCATGATCGCGCTCAACCCGTTTACCGGATCTTTCTATCGCGAAGCTTTGGTCATGAGCCGCATGACACGGGAGATGTTCTGTCTGATGGAAGGCCGCCACGTTCATCCGTCTACCCTGTACCCCGGCGGCGTCGGAACCGTGCCCACCATCCAGCTCTTTACCGACTACCTGGTTCGCTTGATGAAGTATGTCGAGTTCATGAAGAAGGTGGTTCCGCTGCACGACGACTTGTTCGACTTCTTCTATCAGGCATTGCCCGGCTACGAAGAAGTAGGTCGTCGCAGGGTGTTGCTGGCATGTTGGGGATCGTTCAACGATCCCGATGTCTGCGATTACACCTATAAAAACATGACGAACTGGGGTCGCGGTATGTTCGTTACTCCGGGCATCGTGGTCGACGGCAAGCTGGTGACCACGGACCTGGTGGATATCAACCTGAACATCCGCATTCTGCTGGGCAGTTCCTATTACGACGAGTGGAAGAATTCGCAAGTCTTCGTCAAGACTGATCCTCTGGGCAATCCGGTGGACAAGAACCATCCCTGGAACCAGACCACGATTCCGCGTCCACAGAAGCGTGACTTCGGGGGGAAGTACACCTGGGTGATGTCGCCGCGTTGGCTCGACAAGCGGACGGGTGATCATCTCGCGATGGATACCGGAGGCGGTCCGATCGCTCGTCTGTGGGCTACCGCGTTGGCCGGCTTGGTGGATATCGGATACATCAAGGCCACCGGCCACAGCGTCAAGATGTATCTCCCGAAGACGACCTCGCTGCCTGAAGTCGAATTCGAGTGGAATGTGCCCAAGTGGAGCAACGCCATCGAACGCGACCGGGCGCGAACCTACTTTCAAGTCTATGCAGCCTGCGCCGCTTTGCATTTTATGGAAAAGGCACTGGCGGAATTGCATGCAGGTCACACCAAAACCTGGACGGAATTCAAAGTGCCTGAAGAAGCCATTGGCTGCGGTTTCCACGAAGCGGTGCGCGGCGTGCTCTCGCATCACGTGGTGATCAAAGAAGGCAAGATCGCCAACTACCATCCGTATCCTCCGACTCCCTGGAATGCCAATCCCCGCGACATTTACGGCACTCCGGGTCCGTATGAGGACGCGGTGCAGAATACCCCGATTTTTGAGGAAAACGGCCCGGACAAGTTCAAGGGAATCGACATCATGCGTGCGGTACGCAGTTTCGATCCTTGTTTGCCATGCGGCGTACACATGTATTTGGGGAACGGAAAGGTGCTCGAGACGCATCATTCTCCAATGTTTGGTCTCCAACCCTGAACCTGCTCGATGGGTGACGAAGGAGTGAGGGTGGTAGCGGTCAGGAATCGCCAGTGCGGTTGGCTCCTGAGGTAGACTGGCGTCTCGAAACTGCGCTCTCGCTCCTCATTTTCCTACGGTTTGACGTCATCAGTCTGACAAGGAGAGTTCGACAAGGAGGACGGTTGGCCGACGCCAGAGATTTTCGCGAAGACATCCAGCGGATCGGCGGGCTGGTTCAGGAAATAGAATCGATCGCGGATCCCGCAGTGAGAGCTGCCACCAAGGACCTGGTGCAGTCGCTCATGGATTTGCATGGTGCGGCATTGGAGAAGGCGCTCGAGATCGTCGCCGATGCCGGAGAACCGGGAATGAGCATTATCGACCGTCTGGGCCGTGATTCACTGGTAAGCAGCGTCCTGATTCTTTACGGCCTGCATCCCGAGGACATCGAAACCAGGGCGATAAAAGCCGTGGAGCGCGTTCGGCCGCAAGTGCGCAAGCAGGGCTGCGAAGTGGAACTGCTTGGCGTGCATGACGGCGCAATCCATCTGCGCGTTGAAACCGGTTCGCATACTTGCGGCTCGACCGCGAAGACCGTGCAGGCCACTCTGGAAGCGGCGATGTATGAGGCAGCGCCGGACTTGAGTTCCTTGCTGATTGAAGGTCTAGAAGAGAAACCCGTTTCCGGATTTGTGGCTTTGGACAAGTTGATGGCCGGGCCGGCTGGATCACCAGTAGCTCTGGGTCCGCAGGGTGCGGACTAGAGTTCGGATTAAAGAAGTGCGGTAACCGCTTGGGATTTGGAATCATGAGTTCAGGACAATATATGGCATCGGCCGATGGCTTTGGAACCCTGCGCCAGTTAGCGCGGCGCGAGCGGCCGCTCGAACGCTGCGAGCTGTGCAGCGTCGGCCTGCGGCCCGATCATCCTCACTTGATAGAGGTGGCGCAGCGCAAGCTCCTCTGCACCTGCGAGGCTTGCGCCATTCTGTTCAGCGGGCAGGCTGTAAAGTTCAAGCGGGTGCCACGGCGGGTGCGGTCTCTTCCCGACTTCAATCTCACCGATGCTGAGTGGAATGGCCTGATGGTCCCTATCAACATGGCCTTCTTCTTCAGAAGCAGTCTTGAGCGGCGCGTCGTCGCTCTTTATCCGAGCCCCGCGGGCGCTACCGAATCTTTGCTGGCGCTGGAATCCTGGAACGAAATTGTGGCGCGCAACCCGATTCTGAACGAAATGGAGTCCGACGTGGAAGGGCTGCTGGTAAACCGGCTCGGTTATTCCCGTGGGTACTCTGCGGCCGAATATTATCTGCTTCCCATCGACGAGTGTTACAAGCTGGTGGGCTTGATCCGAATGCATTGGAAAGGTCTTTCCGGCGGGACCGAAGTGTGGAAAGAACTGGGTGAGTTTTTCACGAGTGTAAAGGGGCGTTCGGTTGATATTCGCATCGAGACCAATCAGGCATCACGGCTGGAAGAGGAATCTCATGCCTGAGCTGAGCTTTCAGGTCGAGGGCGCCGAGGTTGTCGCCAATGCTGCCTCGCCTCTTCTGGCTTTCAAGCTTCGCCTGACCAACGTTAATTCCGAGCAGACGATTCACACGGTCGCGCTGCGCTGCCAGATCCAGCTCGAAGTCACCCGCCGCAAATACTCGCCCGAAGACCAGAAGCGCTTACTCGACCTGTTTGGCGAGCCCAGCCGGTGGGGCCAAACTCTGCGAAGTCTTTTGTGGACCCATTCCAATCTCGTTGTGCCTTCGTTCAAGGGAACCACTCTGATCGATCTTCCGGTACCCTGCAGTTTCGATTTCAACGTGGCCGCTACCAAGTATTTCGACGGCCTGGCGAATGGAGAAGTTCCCGTCTGCGTGCAGTTCAGTGGCACCGTTTTTTATGCCAGCCCCGAGGGCGGCTTGCAGGTCGCGCCCATTTCCTGGGACAAGGAAGCCCGATTCAAACTGCCGGTAAGCCTCTGGCGCGACATGATGGAGTTCTACTATCCCAACAGCGCGTGGTTGTGCCTGCACAAGGATGCTTTCGACCGACTTTATCGATACAAGGTTCGGCACGGCATTCCCACTTGGGAAGAAGCGTTGGAGAGAATCATTTCCACTGAAGAAGTTGAAGAGAAGGTAATGTGATGAATCTCGCGGCGGTGGACAAAATCGCGAAAGCCGTGCTGTATGAGGGATACATGCTGTATCCCTACCGCCCCTCGTCGGTGAAGAACCAGAAGCGCTGGAACTTTGGCGTGCTTTGTCCGCAGTCGTACAGCGAAGCGCAAAACGGCAGCGAGGCCTGGACCATGCAGACCGAATGTCTGGTCGAAGGCGGTTCGGTGACCGAGCTTGAAGTTCGAGTGAGGTTTCTCCAACTGGTGACGCGTTCTGTCGGCGAGCTGTCGATGCCAACGAGCGAGTTGCTGCCGGATGAAAGACCGGAGTTTCGTCTAGTGGAGAGACTTGTGGTGAACGGTCGCGTATATCAGGCCTGGCAGGAGGCAATTGAGCGGGAGTTGTGTTTGCCCGTGCTCAACGTGGAAGCGTTGAGCCACAGACCGGTCTGCGATGCCTTCAGTTTCTCCGCAGAGAAGCAAGTCGAATATCTGCGCGACAACAGCGGGCAGGCCACCGGCGTGATTATGCGCGAGCGGACGGCGATTTGCTGTGCCATCCAGGTCGCGAGTGAACGGGTTGAGGACGGCGTATTCAAGGTAAGTGTGCTGATTCGCAACACCACACCGTTCACAGTCGCGCGGAGTTCCACTCGCGACGAGGCGTTGCTTAGTTCCATGGTCTCAGCCCATACCGTTCTGGGCGCGCAGGATGGAAACTTTGTTTCGCTGATCGCGCCTCACGAAGGCCTTTGTGAGGCGGCGGCGAACTGTAAGAATGCTGGGACTTGGCCAGTGCTCGTCGGAGACGAAGGGCAGTGCGACATCATGCTTTCTTCCCCGATCATTCTCTACGACTATCCGCAAATTGCTCCCGAAAGTGCCGGAGACCTGTTTGACGGAACCGAGATTGACGAGATTCTTTCCCTGCGCATCATGACGCTGACCGACGAGGAGAAGCGTGAGATGAGCCAGTCGGATGAGCGCGCCCGTCAGATGCTGGAGCGCACAGAGACTATGCCTGTGGAGCAGTTGATCAAGCTGCACGGAGTGCTGCGGGGGTTGCGCCCACTCAAGGAGGAAACCCAATGAACGAGTGGGAATGGCAGCTTCTCGAAGAGAAGACGCCTCTCGATCATTTGGAGATTTCGGGAGTCGAAGTGCGGACCGGCAGCCGCGTGCGTCTGCGGCCTCGTAAGGGCGGCGACGTGATGGACATCGCGCTCGCCGGGCAGATTGCGACTATCGAATGCATCGAGCAGGATTACGAAGGCAAGCAACACGTCTGCGTCGTGCTCGACAACGATCCCGGCAAGGATATGGGCATGCTGCGCCAACCCGGCCATCGCTTCTTTTTCGATGCGGAAGAAGTTGAGCCGCTGTCGCCCGGCGAGATTCCTCCAGTTCAAGCGACGGAGAAGCCAACCATCCTGGTCGCGGGCATCGGCAACATCTTCCTCGGCGACGATGGCTTCGGCGTGGAAGTAATTCGCCGCCTGGCCGAGCGGAAGCTGTCGCAGAGAGTGCGTATAACCGATTTTGGCATCCGCGGCTTCGACCTGGCCTATGCGCTACAAGACGGCTACGAGGCCACAATCCTGGTCGACGCCTGCCCGCACGGCGACGCTCCCGGAACGCTCTATGTGATCGAACCGGACTTGAAGGTCTTGGACGACCTGGACGCCCCTAAAGAAATGATCGAGGCCCACGCCATGAATCCGGTCAGCGTTCTGCGCATGGCCCGGGCCATGAACATCGAAGTGAATAATGTGCTGCTCGTGGGCTGCGAACCGGAAACGCTTGGTCGCGAAGAAGGCTACATGGGACTCAGCGTACCCGTCGCGGCCGCCGTGGAAGAAGCGGTGAAACTCGTCGAGTCGCTGATCGACAGAGTTCTGAACAAGGCGGAGACTGTTTCAAATCAATAACCATCCGGCGCAAAAGGAGACTACCGTGGCAATGGAAGAAAACGGTAATGGTAACGGAACCAGTGACAAAGACACGCTGTTCATGCTGAGCGGAGTGGCTCTGGTCGTGTTTGGTGCGGGCTTGATTCTTTCCAACCCGATCGCAAGACGTTATCTCGGTCAGTTCGGTCTGGGCAACCTGGCTCAGGGTGCTTTGCCGGATTTGGATCGCTATTTGAAACTGCGATCCATGTAACCGGGGTAAGTGGGGACAACCGAACCTATGTAGAGCAACGAGACTTGGCGAACATCGACCAACTCCCACAGGGTTAGTAAGCCACGCAGGGAGAATAGCTGTTCGCTTTATCCAGAGGGGGGTAAATTGACTGTGGTCGTGTAGTATCTAACGAAGTTGGCGGGGAGGGCGGTTCATGGCGACAACTTCCACGGGGCAGACTTCTGCGAGTGTCCGTTATGTTATCGATACACGAGCAAGCCAGTTTACCGTGCAGGCCTTTGCCGGCGGCTTGATTTCGGCGGTCGCTCATAGTCCGAAGATCGCGATTCGCGATTGGACTGGCGTAGTTCAGATGAGTTCCACGCTGGACAGCCTTTCCCTCAAGGTGCAGGTGAAATCCTCGTCGCTTGAGGTTCTGGATGAGCTCCCGGACTCGGACCGCCGGGAGATTCACCGGGTGATGAATCGCGAGGTGCTGGAATCAACGCAGTTCCCCGAAGTTATTTACGACAGTACCCAGGTGGCGGTCGAGAAACTGAAAGATGATCTATACCGCCTCAATGTGCGTGGGAGATTGAATCTTCATGGCATGTCCAACGATCAGGACATTATCGCGCAAGTTTCTCTCGCAGTGGATAGCGCGCGCGCTTACGGCAGTTTTACCCTGCTGCAGAGCGATTACAACATTCGCATCGCTTCGATCGCGGGCGGCACCTTGAAGCTTCAGGACGAATTGAAATTCTACTTCTACGTTGTGGCTCGAAAGCAGGAATGAATCAGTGAATGTTCCATCAAGAGATCCGATTACCGGGAGGCATTTCCAGTGCATTACGCCATAGACCCCAAGGGAACACCGGAGGATGCCACGGTCCGCTACGACGTTGACTCCAAGGGAAGTACCTTTATCGTTCGCGCGTTTACCACGGGGCTGCTTGCAGCATTCGGTCACAACCCCACGATCGCCATCCCTGGAATCGAGGGCGAAATTGTCCTGAATCCCGATGCGATCGACGGAAGCTCGCTGCGCATGGTTGTTGACGCGTCCTCACTCGCCGCCACTGATGACATCAGCGCTAAAGATCGCGATGAGATCAACCGCAGAATGCACGCTGAAGTCCTTGAGTCAGACTCCTTCCCGCAGATCGTTTACGAAACGTCGCGCGTCTCCGCCAGCAAGACGGCTGAAGGACAGTATTGGGCGGCCATTACTGGGGAACTAGCGATGCACGGAGTCACCAAGACTCAGCCGATTTCTGCTCGCCTTTCCGTGAACGGCACTGCACTGCGGGCCACGGGGGAATTCTCAGTGCGACAGAGTGACTATGAGATTCGCCCAGTTTCCGCGGTGGGTGGAACCGTAAGACTCAAGGATGAACTCAAGCTCTCGTTTGATATCACAGCCCGTAAACAGGCGTAGACTGGCTGCAGGCACAGGACCGAAACATGGACGGGAGGGAGCAAATCATGATGTCGCGGGAGGATGTCGCATGTGTCTAGCCATACCGGGGAGAGTGGTAGAAATCTCTTCTGACAATCAGGATTCCGCGCTCGTGGACGTAGTCGGTGTGCGGCGCAAGATCGATCTGGGTCTGCTGCACGACAACAAGCCCGTGCCCGGCGACTGGGTGCTCATTCATGTTGGCTTCGCCATGAGCAAGATCAGCGAGCAGGATGCGGCCGACCAGATGAGCACGCTCAGAATGTTGGGCGAGATCGACGGAGCGATGCAGGAAATGCAGGGATATGGACTGGAGGATGTGAATTGATGCCCGCTTGCGTCCAGCCCACGAGGAAGGGATCGGCATGAGATTCGTGGACGAGTTCCGCGAACCGGAACTGATTTCGAAGACGGCAGACGAAATCCGCCGGCTCGCCGGTCGGGAACGCCACTACCGCATGATGGAAGTCTGCGGCGGACATACTCATGCCATTTATCGTTTCGGTCTCAAAGACATTCTCCCCGAAAACATCGAGTTGATCCACGGCCCCGGCTGTCCGGTCTGCGTGCTACCCATGGGAAGAATCGACGATGGCCTGTCCATCGCGCAGCGGTCGGATGTTATCTTCGCCGCTTTCGGCGACATGATGCGCGTCCCCGGAACTCAAGGCAGCCCGCTCGAGCACAAAGCTCGGGGAATGGACGTTCGCATTGTGTATTCGCCTTCCGACGCACTGAAACTGGCGCGGCTCAATCCCGGCAAGCATGTCATGTTTTTTGCCATCGGCTTTGAAACCACGGCGCCCTCCACTGCGCTTACGATAATTCGCGCCAAGGCCGAAGGCATACGCAACTTCTCGGTTTTCTGCAATCACGTCACCATCATTCCGGCGATTCGTGCCATCCTCGATTCCCCTGACATGCGTCTCGATGCTTTCATCGGTCCGGGCCATGTCTCGACCGTCATTGGTTGCCGTCCTTACGAGTGGATCGCGCAAAACGAACGCAAACCCATCGTAGTCTCGGGCTTCGAGCCGCTGGACATGCTGCAATCCATTGTCATGCTCCTGCGCCAGTTGAGGGCGGGCGAGGCCAAGGTCGAGAATCAATACAAGCGCGTTGTTCCCTGGGAAGGTAATCACGCCGCGCTCAAGGCCATGGCCGAGGTCTTCGAGCTACGCCCCTATTTCGAGTGGCGCGGCTTGGGATTCATTTCGCAGTCGGCATTGCGCGTCAACGAGAAGTACGCCGAATGGGATGCGGAACAGCGTTTTGCGGTTCCTGGCGTTCGCGTCACCGATCCTAAAGCCGCGCAGTGTGGAGAAGTGCTGAAGGGCGTGCTGAAGCCGCATCAGTGTAAACTTTTTGGCCGCGAGTGCACGCCGGAGCATCCGATCGGCGCACTCATGGTGTCATCGGAAGGGTCATGCGCCGCCTATCACAACTACGAACACCGCAAGGCAGCAATGGTAAGTCTGAGCTCGATCGCCTGAGCGCGCCGGGCGCCACGCCTACCGAATTTCCGCCCACCCGGTTCCGCGATCCCCAGATCGAGATGGCGCACGGAGCCGGAGGTAAAGCCAGCCGCAGGCTCGTCGAAGGCCTTTTTGCTCCCCTTCTTTTTGGTTCCTCGCCCGGCCCGCTCGGAGATGCCGCACAGGTCGACATCAACGGCACAACAGTTGCGATTACCACCGATAGCTTCGTGGTCAAGCCGCTGAGTTTTCCGGGCGGTTCCATCGGTGAACTGGCCGTGAACGGCACGGTGAATGACCTCGCAGTTTCGGGCGCCAGGGCAGAAGCCCTCGTGGTCAGCTATGTGCTCGAAGCCGGGCTACCTACGCCAGTTCTCGAAGCCGAAGTCCGAGCGATGGCAAAGGCCGCGCGGCACGCCGGTGTCCGGATCGCTGCCGGGGACACCAAGGTCGTCGAACACGGCAAGGCGGACCAGATGTACGTTACGACGACCGGCATTGGCCGCCTGCTTCATGGAGTGACCATCGATCCTCGCTCGGTGCGCGTAGGTGACAGGATATTGCTCTCCGGAGCGATCGGCGATCACGGCATCACCATCCTGCTGGCGCGCGGTGAGCTTGATCTGGAAGCCGATCTTCGTTCTGACACCCGCTCCGTGCTTCCCCTGGTCGAAACCCTCATTCGCGCCGCCGGACCGGGCATCCGCTGGATGCGCGATCCAACTCGCGGCGGCGCCGCCACATCTCTAAACGAGCTGGCGCGCGATTGCGGGCTGGGGATGGTTCTTTTTGAAGATCAGATTCCGGTGCGTGATGTCGTTCGTGGCGCATGTGAATTGCTTGGACTCGATCCACTGCACATTGCGAATGAGGGGCAGTTTCTGGCAGTTGTCTCCCCCGAGTACGCCGACGATGCGATCAATGCACTGAGTCTGGCGCAAGGCGGAAGTGAAGTGCAGGTGATCGGCGAAGTTCGCGCACAACCGGCAGGGACGGTACTCGTGACAACCCTTTACGGGGGCAGCAGAATCGTAGATATGCTGGTCGGCGATCCATTGCCACGAATTTGTTAGTACAGACGCTAATGCCAACCGCATATAAACTCGCGACTCAGATCGAAGGGCGTCTGCTTCAGCGGAACCAAT
This sequence comes from Candidatus Sulfotelmatobacter sp., assembly GCA_035511455.1. Classification (GTDB taxonomy): domain Bacteria; phylum Acidobacteriota; class Terriglobia; order Terriglobales; family Acidobacteriaceae; genus Sulfotelmatobacter. The sequence goes on from DATKFH010000159.1 coordinate 27,405, forward strand.
TGTTCGACCTCTTCTTCTCGCGTGAAGCACCACGCCTGGCGGAAGCGTGCCGCGAGATGTCGGAACGCTTTCTGCGCGGAGGGCGCCTTCTAGCCTTTGGACGCGGGCCTTATGCCACCGATGCCCAACACGTGTCTGTGGAGTTCGTTCATCCTGTGATCGTGGGTAAGCGCGCACTGCCCGCGCTGGATCTGTCGGTTCTTTTTCGGCCGTGGCTCGAAGCGATTCTTCGTCCTGAGGACATCGTCATGGGATTCGGTCCGCCGGAAGGCGATCCCGAAGTCTGGGCCACTTTGCAGCAGGCGCACGGTCAGGATGCGATGACCTTCGCTCTTCCGGGCGTCGAAGGCTCCTATGCCGTGGACGCAGCAACGCAAGATCCCTTCATGCATCAAGAAATGATCGAGATCCTTTATCACACGCTGTGGGAGACGGTGCACGTGTTTTTCGAACACCGCGAACTCGGCTATGAGGTGGGAGACTCGGGATTTCTCTATCCATTTCTGGGAACGGAAAAGCAGGGCACCGTCGGCCTGGTTGCGGAAGTGGCGTCCTCCATTCTAATGAAGGTCCACGATGATGGCACGCTACGCGCGCAAGTGGCACGGGAAGAAGCCGAACAAATCGGTAACGCCGTGCTGGCGATTGCTGAGCGTCTGTGCCACGGGGGCAAGCTCATTCTTTTCGGTAATGGCGGGTCTGCGACCGACGCGAACGATTTCGCCATTGACTGCGTGCTCCCGCCGCCTGGCTATCAGTCTGTCCCCGCAGTGTCACTTTCCCTGGAGCCTGCAAATATTACTGCAGTTGCCAACGACATCGGCACCGATGCAATTTTCCTTCGCCAGTTGATTGCGCAGGCACGTCCGGAAGATGTGGCAGTGGGAATCTCAACCAGTGGCGGATCGCGCAACATCATCATGGCGCTGGAAGAAGCGCGGCGGCGAAATATGTTGACTGTCGCATTGCTCGGCTACGATGGAGGCGAGATCAAACGCAAGCGCCTGGCCGACTTTCCCCTAGTGGTGAACTGCGACTATATCCCCCGCATTCAGGAAGTCCAGGCTTCGATCTACCATGTCATCCGCGAATCGTTGCAGACGTTGAACAGGAGGTATTGAGGCGTGGCCAAGCTTGAACTTTATGGAACTGCTCGCTGTCCCCACACCGGCGAATTGCGCGAGTGGCTGGAGTGGAAGCGCAGTGAGTTTGTAGAGTACGACGTGGAAGCCGATTCCGTAGCGCGCGGACGAATGCGCGAGATCGCGCATGGACAGCGCACCGTGCCAATCCTGGTCGAGGACGGCAAGGTTGTCCAAGTGGGATGGCAAGGTCGGGGCTGCATCGTGGACGAGTAGAAGACCAGTAGACAAGGTAAACGACATAATGGCCAGCGCTTATTCCATCCGAGTTCGGGGTGTCGTGCAGGGTGTGGGATTTCGCCCGTTTGTCTATCGCCTGGCCTGCGCCAACACGCTGCACGGATGGGTGCTGAACGCCGATGAAGGAGTGGAGATTCATCTTGAGGGCGCTGAGACCGGGCTGGAAGCTTTTGTTCGGGACTTGAAAGCGCAGCCACCACCCGCAGCCAGCATCGCGGAAATCGACGTGCGGCCTGCGGAGACGACCGGCTTGCACGAATTCACCATCCGGACGAGTCGACTCCGAGAACGCCCCACGGTTCGCATTTCGCCGGACCTGCCGGTTTGTGATGAATGTTTAAAGGAACTCTTCGACCCGGCCGATCCGCGCTATTGGTACCCGTATATCAACTGCACCAACTGCGGGCCGCGCTACACCGTCGTGCTGGCTCTGCCTTACGACCGGCCGAACACCACCATGAAAGATTGGCTGCTCGATGACTACTGCGCCGCGGAATATGCGGACCCGGGCAACCGTCGTTTTCACGCCCAGCCCGTAGCGTGTCCAGCCTGTGGTCCAAGTTATTCTCTTCACCCGCATCTTCACTCGAGACTTCAAGCTGACAACCATGAGAGTGCCGGCAGCATTCGCCGTGCGGCAAACATGCTTCGTGCCGGCGGGATTCTTGCGGTGAAAGGACTCGGCGGGTACCACCTGGCGTGTAATGCCCGAAATGCCGCTGCCGTCGCGGCTTTGCGCGATCGCAAGTATCGTAAAGAAAAACCGTTTGCTCTGATGGTGCGGGATGTCGAGGTCGCCCACACTCTGGTCGAGCTTTCCTCTGACGCGGAAGTGCTGCTCACTTCGGTCGCCCGCCCCATCGTGCTCGCGCCCGCAAAACTCCAACTCACTGGGGTTGCTCCAGAGAATATCGAACTCGGCGTGATGCTGCCTTACACTCCTTTGCACCACTTGCTATTCGCTGCCGGCGCCCCAGAAATCCTGGTCATGACCAGCGCGAATCGGTCGAGTGAGCCGATCGCTTACGAGGACGAAGACGCATTGCAGCGTCTTTCAGGAATCGCCGACTCATTTCTGATTGGGCAGCGGCCCATCGCGCGCCGGGTAGACGACTCGGTGGCGCGGCTTGGCGCTTTCGGTCCTGTCGTTTTGCGCCGTGCCCGCGGGTACGCTCCGGGAGCAGTTGCATCGCTTCCTGCCGAGGGTCCGATCCTCGCGCTGGGTGCCGACCTGAAAAATACGGTCACACTGGTTGTGGACGGTCAGGCCTTTGTGAGCCAGCATATCGGGGACTTAGACCATTACCAATCATTCCGCGCATTTCAAGAAGCCGTTGAAGATCTAGTCTCGATGTACGAAGTTCGCTGGGACGAACTGCTTCTGGTGCACGATCTTCACCCGCAGTATCTCTCAACAGCTCACGCCGTCGTGCTTGGGTCCCCGCAAAACGCTCCGCAAAGCCATACAGTGCAACACCACCGCGCACACGTGGCATCTGTGCTTGCTGAACGGGAAGAGTGGACGAAACGAGCGGTAGGCGTAAGCTTCGACGGCACCGGATACGGAGATGACGGTTCGGTCTGGGGTGGCGAGCTCTTCGTGGGCAGCATGCAAGAGGGCTTCAGGCGCGTGGCTCATTTGCGCCAGGCGTCCCTCGCGGGCGGGGACGCAGCGGCGCATTACCCAGTGCAAGCGGCGGCTGGATTCCTCGCTCAGGTGGGTGGCATGCCAGACGTGCTTGCCGAGCCCTTCGCTTTTCCCGAGCGCTACCGGAACGCAATGGAGTTGATATGCAAAGACGTGCGCACGTTTGCTACGACCTCTGTGGGGCGTCTGTTTGACGCCGCTGCATCGCTTCTCGGGTTTACCCGTGAGGTGACTTTTGAAGGACAGGCCGCGATGTGGCTGGAGCAACTCGCCGGCAGCGCGCCCTTGACGGAGCCCTATCCCTTCCCCTTCAGCGGCGGCGAACTCGATTTTCGTCCACTGCTGCTGGCGGTCGCGCAAGACCGGGCTCGCGGACGCGATGTGCGGGAAGTTGCTCGATCTTTCCAGCGCGGAATCGCTCAGGGCTTGCGGGATGCTGTAGTCGAAATCTCCAGTAGTCACGGAGTGGATACCGTTGCGCTCTCCGGAGGGGTCTTTCAAAACGAATTGCTGTTGGCAGATTTGAAGTCTCTGCTGGCGGACGGGGCGCTGCAAGTGTGGACAAACCATGCGGTGCCGCCCAACGATGGAGGAATCAGCCTGGGGCAGGCGGCACTGGCGGCATTCGGCCGCTTCGATGGCCCGGCACGGACAGATCACAGGCAGAGCGAGTACAGAACATGCATGAACTTTCCATAGCGATGAGCATCGTGGAACTGGCCGAGGAAGAGGCAGAGCGCCGCGGCGTTCAGGTGAATGCCGTGCATCTAAAGCTGGGGGCCTTATCCGGCGTGGTGAAAGAGGCTCTCCTCTCTTGTTATGAAATGGCCTGTGAAGGCACTCCGCTGCAGGGTTCGCGTTTGCTGGTGGAAGACGTTTCCGTCGTGATCTTTTGTCCCGGTTGTCAAGCGCAGCGTCCGCTGAGTTCGTTGCAGTTGTTTTGTTGCTCGGAATGCGGTACTCCCTGCTCCGAGATTGTGCAGGGAAAAGAACTCGAAGTCGTTGCCCTGGAGATACAAGAATGCGTCCCGAACCCCGTTTGATCGAAGTCCGAAAGAATGTGCTGAAGCGAAATGACGTCATAGCGCGGAGCCTCCGCGACTGTTTTCGCGCTGCGGGAGTGTTCGTGGTAAGCCTGGTCTCCAGCCCCGGCTCTGGCAAGACCGCAATCCTCGAAAAAACTCTCACTCTGCTGCGAGCAAATTACCAGGTCGCTGCTCTGGTGGGCGACCTTGCCACCGAGAATGATGCGTTGCGTTTGGCGCGTAGCCAAGCCCCAGTCAAGCAAATCACGACCGGTACTCTCTGTCACCTCGAAGCCGCCATGGTGCGAAGTGCGCTGGAAGAATGGGACCTCAACCAGTTGGATTTCCTCTTCATCGAAAACGTGGGCAACCTGGTCTGCCCTTCTTCTTATGATTTGGGCGAAGATCTCCGTCTCGTACTTATTTCGGTGACCGAGGGCGAGGACAAACCGCTAAAGTATCCCACGATTTTTCACAGCGCCGATGTTGCAGTCGTCACTAAGGTTGACTTGGCGGCAGCGGTTGAATTTAGTTGGGAGACCGCATACGACAACATCCAGTCTGTGCGACCGGGCATGCCGGTCCTTCAGCTTTCCGCCAAGACCGGGGAAGGAATGGAAAAGTACTTAGGACTTCTGACGACGCGCCTGGCAGAGTTGCGCCAGGCGGCAGCAGTGTAAGCAATCCATTCTAGCAACTCAGGTGGAATAAATGATCGGCTTTCTCTCCTTCCTCGCCGTGGGATTTTTTCTGGGGATGCGCCACGCCAAGGACCCCGACCACGTCGCAGCAGCTGAAGGTCCCCGGGATCCAAGGGATAGCGCCCAGTCCCTTAGGGAGCCTGTCGCGTTCACGTTGATGAATGAAAAGGAACTCGACGCACGAGCAATTCGCTAGCGGTCTTGGTCAGGATCGAGAGATTGAGCGCGCGGGTGAGCGTGGATTCAGGTCGACGTTCACCTTATCGCCGCGACGGATCGTGACTTGACGGCCGCGATGGCCGACGGAACGTGCCGAAATGTGCAGGCGTTTCCACTTACATATTCTTCATTCGAGAAGTGAGCGTCGTCGGCTGGCGGGTTATCGGCCTTAGCTCCGATGAACTCGTTTCCAATTCGCCGGGGTTGTACCCGCCAGACGACGAAACGTTTTGGTGAAGTGACTTTGATCGGCAAAAGCGTTCTGTATAGCGATGTCGGCGAGAGAGTCGCTGCCCTTCAATAGCATTTCTTGTGCTCTCTTCACTCGATTGTGGAGACACCATTGATATGGCGGAAGCCCCGCTGGCATTTCGAGGAATACAGTCCTCCTGCGTTCGCAAGTCTATTCGCTGATGTCTCCTCGGAGATGCTCTACCCCATTCCGCTTCTTAGCGTCGCAATACTATACTGGGGAGATGAACAAGCACCTCGAGTCGCCGTACCAGAATCTTCTCAACGGCAAGCTACCTCATAACCTGAGTTGGAGCGAGGCCGTCGAACTGGTCGAACATCTGGGTGAGGTCCAACCGCATGAAGACGATGAGTTTGTGTTCCGCGGCGGCAGCCAAGGCGTTTTTGTCAAACGGCCGCACACTCATGATCTTGGCGCGGAGGCTTTATGCGCTTATCCTCTTGCCTTATCTGAACGAGACAGTAGACAAGACGCGCACCAAAATTCCGCGAGATAGTATTTGCCGTCTCGCAGAACGAACACGATTTTGGCTTCTTCCTTCCTTACCATGCGCTGAGCCAGAAGGGTTGCGGTTGTGCCGCTCATCGCCATATCGAGAATTCCAGGCGGGAATCATCATGGAGGTAGACGGGTAGGCGCGACTCACGCCGGACGTGTATCGCCTTTGTGGGCTGCTGCTAGAGTTCAGCAAGTGCTCGGTGGACAAGATGAATAGCGATTGCACCTTCGCCGACGGCCGAAGCAACTCGCTTTACGTTCCCCGACCGAACATCGCCCACGGCGAATACGCCCGGAAGACTCGTTTCCAGCATTTGCGCACTGCGGGCCAGCGGCCAGGCGGGTTGGTCAGTGGAACCGTCGAGATCGCGTCCCGTGAGAATGAATCCTTTGGTGTCGAGCGCGACACAACCCTTCAGCCAATCGGTTCGCGGCGATGCGCCGGCCATGATGAAAACGTGTCGAATGGGGACTGTGGCGATTTCGCCGGTCTGGTTATTGCGCCATGTGACGTGCTCGAGGTGCGAATCGCCTTCGAGCGAGATGATTTCGGTGCGGTAATGAATTTCGATGTTGGGATTCTGCTCAATGCGCTGGATGAGATAGCGCGACATCGTGTCTGAAAGCTGGCCGGAACGCACGAGTATGTGGACCTTGCGCTGAGTCTGCGACATGTAAACGGCGGCCTGACCGGCGGAATTGCCTCCGCCGACGACGATAATGTCGTCGGCGCCGCAGAGCTGGGCTTCCATGAAGGTGGCGCCGTAATAGACGCCCTGTCCTTCGAAAGGCGCTAGATTAGCGATGCGCGGTTTGTTGTACTGCGCGCCGGTAGCGATGACGACTGAGCGCGCGGCCAGTTCGACGCCGTTGTCGAGCACGACTTTGTAGGGGCGGCGCGCGCATTCGAGGCGCACCACGTTGTGGGCGATCATCATCTTGGCGCCGAATTTTTCGGCTTGGGTGATGGCTCGATTGGCGAGTTCCTGGCCGGAAAGGCCGTAGGGAAAACCGAGATAGTTTTCGATTTTGGAGCTGGAGGCGGCCTGTCCGCCGGGCGATTCGGTCTCGACAAGAAGGACGTCGAGACCTTCGGAGGCGGCGTAAACGGCGGCGGCGAGTCCAGAGGGACCGGCGCCGACAATGATGAGGTCGCGGAGTTGCGCGGCGTCAACGTCGGCGTTGAAGCCGAGGCAGTCGGCGAGTTTCTGAATTGTGGGACT
>DATKFH010000160.1:0-48796 GCA_035511455.1 Candidatus Sulfotelmatobacter sp.
GGTCTCGCGCATGTGCCCCTGGTCAGGGACTTCATCCATGACTTTCGGCAGGGTCAACCTCAAAAACTGCGGCGTATACTTCAGATCGCCATGATCTTTATTCCAAGCTCACAGCGTCTGTTTCGTTTGGCTCTGCTAGGCGCCATGGCTACCCCCTTCTTGCTCGTACTGGTGACCTTAGCCCGCAATCCACACGCTGTTGCGAAGACTCGTCTCGTCCTGTGGCTATGCGCCTATGCCGCTTTCATTCTTCTTTTCTGGCTTACCGCCAGGCGCACCGAGAAACTGTCCAGAGCGTGGCTGACGGTGTCCCTGATTGTCCAAATCGCACCGGTCTTGGTGATGATCAACGGCATCTGCAGCGGCTCCGAGGGGGCCCTACTGGTCGTGGTGGCTGGCCAACTCGCTCCCATATTCTCTTTGCCTTTGTCGCTGAGCTGGGTGGCTGGCCAGACTCTGCTCATGGGCCTCGTGATTCGTTCGCATTTCTCTTTTGAAATCGCCCTCACACTTTCCGCCTCATGGCTTGGCGTTCAGGTCTTTACCGTGTTCATGTCGCAGGCGGTCGCACGCGAGGCCACTGCCAGGAACGAGCTGGCAAAACTGAATGCAGAACTGCGTGCCACTCAGCAGTTGGTTGTAGACAGCAGCAAGATAGCTGAGCGTATGCGAATTGCCCGCGAACTGCATGACTTGCTCGGGCATCATTTGACGGGACTCAGCCTCAATTTGGAGGTGGCCAGCCATCTCACCCAAGGCCAGGCGCAGGACCACATACAGACGGCACAATCAGTGACCAAACTCCTTTTAGACGACGTCCGGGAGGTAGTGAACAGCCTGCGAGGGGAAGATAGCTTCGATGTTGGGCGAGCGGTCCGCACGTTGACTAAGGACATTCCGAAGCCGCAGATTCATCTTGATGTACCCGATGATTTGGGGATCTACGATCCCGTTCGGGCCAAGACCATTCTCCGCTGCGTCCAGGAGATCATTACGAATGCGGTGCGGCACTCTGGTGCCCAGAACCTGTGGATTGAATTGCTCAAGTCGGCAGATGGAGTTGAAGTCCGCGCCCGAGACGACGGCAGAGGTGTCAAACAACTCCGTTGCGGCAACGGCCTCACCGGGATGCGCGAGCGCGTCGAACACGTAGGCGGACGCTTAGAAATCGAGTCCACCCCGAGCATCGGATTCCGCCTGAAAGCTCGGATTCCGGCCCCGGAGAGTTCGACATGATTCGTGTGTGCATCGTCGAGGACCAAACGCTCGTTCGTCAAGGTCTTCGCAGTCTCCTCGACCTCACCGAAGATGTGAAAGTGGTCGCCGAGGCTCACGATGGAGAGGAAGCCCTTTCCATCATTTCCAAGGCGAAGCCCGATGTCGTTCTTTTGGATGTTCAGTTGCCGAAGCGCAACGGCATTGAGGTGCTCAAGACGCTGAAGGAATCGAATCAGCTTCCTCCTACTCTGATCCTTACGACTTTCGATGATGACAACCTGCTCCTTGAAGGAATTCGAGCTGGTGCGCGCGGCTTTCTGCTAAAAGACGTAACTCTGAAGCAGCTCACCGAGGCCATCCGTACATTGAAAGCCGGTGGTACTCTCATCAAGCCTGCTATTACGGAAAGAATCTTGCGAGGCCTAGAGCGAGCGAAGCCAGACTTTCCTAGCCTGAATCCTCCAGATCCCCTCACGGAGCGTGAAACCGCAGTGTTGCGACTCATGGTTACTGGCTACAGCAATCGGGAGATCGCGGATGCAATTGGAGTGTCTGAAGGGACGGTGAAGAACCACGTCTCCAGCATCCTGTCCAAGCTAGGAGTACGGGATCGAACTCGGGCAGTCCTGAAAGCCCTCGAATTGGGTTTCATCTAAAGTCGGGCTGACACCGGACATGTGTCATTCAATCTCAGCTCTTCAATTGATGACCCCAGTTAGGTCACATTAGCGTCTCGTTCGCTCCAGCATCATTCGGTGCAACACGAGTGTTTCGCCGGGTCCTTGAAACGCGAGATGGCGATGATTTTCAGGGCCTCTGCCATGGTCGGATGAACATGCAGGAGATCAATAAAGTCACGACCTTTGCCCGAAATCGCAGGGCCATTGCCGCCTCATGGATAACCTCGCCCGCATTGGCGCCCAGCATGGATACACCCAGGACTGCTTTTGTTTTATGGTCCGCGAGAATCTTTTTATAGTTAGTTGACTGGGTCTGCTGTTTTCCCTTCGCCAATCGAAAAACTGATTCCGAATCCCCGGAGTTCCGGGTCGCCGTTGGATGGAGGCTTGGTGGAGGCGTCGCTTCCTCACGAAGCGAGGGGCGAATGCGCACAGCGTCACGACGTTTGTCGTCCTGCTCAAGCAACGCCGTAGAGAAACTCGGTTTCATCCCTTAATGGGACGCATTAGGGCCGGCCAAAACTGCATCTCACTCATTCCAAAGATAAAACACCCGCGGCGAGTGGCGCTGACGTATCTCTCAAATTGACATTAACTTATTTATTTTCAATAAGTTGGCGGAGAGAATGGGATTCGAACCCAACGTCTACTACGGCGTTGTGGGCGGAGCCGATCACATGAGCTTCTCCGACGGAGACTTGATTTCGAATAGTTTCATGCGTGACGTCAAACCAGACGACATTGCATTCGAAAACGCCCTGCTCAGACTCGAATTGATCTGCTCGTTGACCGAGGAATTTCTGAGCACGTATCTGAAAAGTGAGAGTGCTCCTCATCTCGACGTTACGGTGCAAACCAACATGCAATAGGCGGCGGAGTCCCTGATCTGAAGCGGCTGGTATCAGGTTGTGAGGGCCTTGGCGCGTTCGACCGAACGTAGTTCTGGTGCGGCAGGCAAGGCGCCAATGTCCGCCGCATAGCGGTAGAACAATTGCAAGCCTCCCAGGCAACCGGCGTCCAGTTGATAGTGGATATTTTCGGTGAGATAGCCGTAAATCGCCGCCTCACTCAGCCCCAGCCGCGGCGCCCATTCGCACGCGATCTTATTGAGGCTCGAAGGCTCCAGTCCGTGATCGCGAGAATCGCGAAACACCGCGGCCAGATCCAGTGCCGGATCGGCCTCGGCCAAAGCCGCGCTGCGCACGGCCCAGAAGGCAAAAACGAAAGGCTTGCCGGTGTAGCGAATCCATTCCTCTGCCAAATCGAGCGTGAGGTATCGTTCGCGATCAATCTTCAGCGCCGGATCTCCGATGACCAGGCCGGCGTCGTGCTCGGCGAGCATCTGCTCGATGTCCGGCGCCATAGGAACAAACGTCCTGCCACTGCCCAGCCATTTCTCAAACAGAATTTTCGTCAAAGCCACCGACGTCATCGAAGAGGTGTCGAGCGCGACGGTGCGCACCTTGTCGATCGGCATTTTGCTGACCAACAAAATCGAACGCACCGCTCGCCGCGAGGCGATCGCGGCGTCCGGCAGAACCAACAGTCCAGGAATCTGCGCATAAGCAGCCGCCGGGATGATCCCGATATCGGCCGTTGCCTCCGCGAGCGCGTGCGCGCAAGCGGCAGGCAGCGTGTAGGAGGTGTCAAATCGGCTGCCGACCTTTCCATGCTCAAAATCCCACATCAAAGGGGCGGTATTCAGGTAGGAAATGGCGGAAATACGTAAACGTCTCATTTTTCTTATGTCTTTCCACAATATTAACAAACGATTGTGACGCATGACCTTAACACGGCCCCTCGCAACTGAGTACAGTCCGCCAGTTGGGACCATTCTCGGTCCTTGGACCGCCGGGCTGAACCTGGGGCGCAATGCCGAATTGCACTCCAACCTGGAGTTGCTGTTCGCAAACCGCCCTGTCCCCCGCCACCCATCTGCTGGAGTGGGCTGGCAATCTCGCTGACCCCTGGCCTTGGCCCTACAAAATCCCGAAGACTGGTCGAGTGCTTTGGAAACCCCGAAGGCGTGCTCCGCGCATCACTCACGGTACCGGAAGGCGCCGGCATTCAGGCCGTGTCCGCGCAGTCCCTCGCCACGGGAAAGTCCGCGGAGTTGGAGGGCGAGGAAATCGCGCGTGCCGCCGCTGCAGGTGTAAACCTGGTCACCATGGACGACCCCTCCTATCCGTCGCGCCTCAAAGAAATCTATGACCCGCCTCTTATTCTTTATGTCCGCGGCGGTGTCGAGATTCTCACCAAGCCCGGCATCGCCATGGCAGGAACGCGGCATCCGACGCCTTACGGTTCAGGCAGAACGCCTCGCCTGCGACCTCGCCGCTCCGCTTAGTCATCATCAGCGGCATGGCGCGAGGCGTCGACACCGCCAGCCACCGCGGCGCGATCTCGGCCAAAGGCAAGACGCTCGCCGTGTTTGGCGCAGGCGTCGACGTGATCTACCCCAAGGAAAACTCGCGCCTGTCCGAGCAGATCCTCGCCCTCGGCGGCGCCTTGATCTCCGAATTTCCCCTGGGAACATTCGCAGCCCCGCAAAACTTTCTCATCCGCAACCGCATTCTCAGCGGAATGTCGGTCGGAGTACTCGTAGTCGAAGCCGCGGAGTATTCCGGCACGCGCATCACCGCCCGCTGCGCACTCGAGCAGAATCGTGACGTTTTCGCTGTCCCCGGCAATGTCACCAACAAAAATTCCTGGGGCCCCAACACGCTGATCAAGCAGGGCGCCAGGCTGGTTGCGACCTGGGAAGACGTGTGGGAAGATCTCCCGACACAAGTACGACTTACATTGACTCCCTCCTCCTCTCCTGAATCTCAAGGCGCGTCGTCCGCATCTCTATTCCCGGACGAAGGCCTCCCGCCTCACGAAAAGCGAATCATGGGCCCCCTGAAAGCCGACGAGGCCGCGCACATCGATGAGATCGTGGAAAAGCCGGAGACGGAAATGTCGTCCTCAGAAATCTTCGCCGCGCTGTTCGAGCTGGAGCTGACCGGCGAGGTCCGGCAGATGCCGGGAAAGAATTTTGTGAAAAGCCACTAGCTTTTAGGTATTAGCTCCTAGCTGACCCGGAGGGAGACCGGCACATGGAGAACTTCAAAGATTTGGAAGTCTGGGTCAAGGGCGCACGACCTGACGCTGGCGATCTACCAAAAGACACGCGGATTCCTAAAAGAAGAAATCTACGGATTGACCAGCCAAATACGCCGCGCATCAGCATCGATTGCCGCCAACATTGCCGAAGGATGCGGACGGAGATCCGACCCCGAGATGAATCGCTCTATTCAGATCGCACCAGGTTCAGTGAGCGAACTGGAGTATCATCCGCTGCTCGCCAGGGACTGCCGTTTCTTAAGCGTCGACGACTTCGAAGAGTTGGAGGCGAAAATCTTCGAACTCCAACGGATGTTGGCCTCTTTATCGCAGCGCTTGAAGAGTGGGGTTTTAGCTAGAAGCTAGGAGCTAGAAGCTAGAAGCTTTCTTGCAGTAACTTGTTGCCGCCGACCAATTCGTGCTAGCTTCGGGAATCAATACGAACGTACTGAGGGTACATTGTCCAAAGGTTTAGTCATTGTCGAATCGCCCGGGAAGGCGAAGACCATCCAGAAATATCTAGGGAAGGGCTTCACCGTCGAGGCTTCGCTCGGCCACGTCAAGGATCTGCCCAAGAGCACTCTGGGGGTGGATACCAACAACGAGTTCGAGACGGATTACGTCGTCATCCCCGGCAAAGAAAAAGTTGTAGCCAAGCTGAAAAAGCTGGCGGCCTCAGCGGACGCGATCTATCTCGCGCCTGACCCAGACAGGGAAGGCGAAGCCATCGCCGCTCACCTTGCCTTCGAGCTCGACGAGAATGGTGCCAAGCGCAAAAAAGCGAAGAAGCCAAAAAAAGGAGAGCCTGAGGCGCCTCCGCGCATTCAGCGCGTCACCTTCAATGAAATCACCAAGCGCGCGGTGCAGGCCGCCTTCGAACATCCACGGAGCATTGATCAAAATCTCGTGGATGCGCAGCAGGCCCGGCGCGTACTCGACCGGCTCGTCGGATATCAGGTTTCGCCGCTGCTCTGGGACAAAGTTCGCCGCGGCCTGTCGGCAGGCCGGGTGCAGACCGTTGCCCTGCGTCTGATTGTCGAGCGCGAGCGCGAAATCAAGGCCTTCGAGAAAAAGGAATACTGGACGATCGATGCTCACCTCGCTGCTAGCAAGCCTCCGGCGTTCGACGCGCGCTTCGTGGGGAAGGGCGAGGAAAAGATAGAAGTTTCCAACGGCGAGGAAGCCGAGAAAATCCGCGCCGCCCTGGAAACCGCCGACTGGGTGGTCCGTTCCGTCGATAAGAAAGAACGGCGCCGCAACGCCGCGCCTCCTTTCACCACCAGCAAACTGCAGCAGGATTCCTCGCGCAAACTGCGCTTCAGCGTCAAACGCACCATGATGATCGCCCAGCGCCTGTACGAAGGCGTGGAATTAGGCGAGGAAGGCTCGATCGGCCTCATCACCTATATGCGTACCGATTCGGTTCGTGTGGCGCCGGAAGCCATTCAGGAAGTGCGCGAGTACGTCGGGAAGGAATACGGCGCCGGCTACCTGCCCGAGACGCCTATTACATATAAGGAGAAGAAAGACGCACAGGGGGCCCACGAAGCGATTCGCCCCACTGCGGTCATACGCCATCCCGACCAGGTGAAGCCGTACTTAAAAGAAGATGAGTTCAAGGTCTACAAGCTGATCTGGCAGCGCTTCGTGGCTTCGCAGATCAACCCAGCCGTATTCGACCAGACCACTGTCGATATCGACGCCAAAGCGAAGACCGGGAACGACGTTTTCTGGTTCCGTGTGACCGGTTCCGTGCTCAAGTTCGACGGCTTCCTGCGGGTCTACGAAGAATCGAAAGAAGGCAAGGACGAAGAGGACGAAGAACTGAAGCACAAGCTGCCCGCCCTCGATGCCGGCCAGAAACTGACGCTCAAGGAACTGAAGCCGGAGCAGCATTTCACCGAGCCTCCGCCGCGCTACAACGAAGCCTCGCTGGTCAAGGAACTCGAAGAACGCGGCATCGGCAGGCCGTCGACGTATGCTGCCATTCTCTCCACCATTCAAGAGCGGCAGTACGTGCAGAAGCTGGGTGGAAAGTTCTCCCCGACCGAGATTGGCCTGGTCGTCACCGATCTGCTGGTGGAAAACTTCCGCGATATTTTCGATGTGCAATACACGGCGCGTCTGGAAGAAGAACTCGATGAAATCGAAGAGGGCAAGGAAAAGTGGACCGACACCCTCGCCGATTTCTACAAGAAATTCCAGAAAGATCTGAAGTACGCCGAAAAGCACATGGAGAACATCAAGCGGATGGAGAAGCCCACCGACGAGAAGTGCGAACTCTGTGGCGCGCCGCTGGTGATCAAGTGGGGCAAGCACGGATCGTTCTACGCCTGCAGCACCTACGACAAAGACGATCCCAACACCTGCAAGTTCACGAAAGAGAATCCCATCAACCTGCCTGACCTCGACTCCGCCGACATGCAGGAGACTGGGGCGGCAGAGGAATACTGCGAAAACTGCGGCCGAGTAATGGTGCTCAAGCGCGGCCGCTTCGGCCAGTTCATGGCCTGCACGGGCTATCCCGACTGCAAGACCACGCGCCGCCTCGATCAAGGCAAAAAGGTTCCCGACATTCCGCTCGACGAGCTCTGCCCGAAATGCGGGCGCAACATGATGATCCGCCACGGCCGTTTCGGGGAGTTCACCGCCTGCAGTGGATATCCAGAATGCAAATACGTCAAGCAGAATTTCATCGGCGTGAAGTGCCCGGACTGCAAAGACGGAGACCTGGTCGAGAAACGTGCTCGCAAGGGCAACACGTTTTACGGCTGCAGCAATTATCCAAAGTGCAAGTTCACCTCCGCCGGCAAACCGATCGCCGAGAAGTGTCCGAGTTGCGGCAGCGAGTATCTGGTGGAAAAGAATCTCAAGGCTGGCCCGGTCATCGCCTGCCCGAATAAGGAATGCGATTACGAGCGGCCAGCGCCACCCCCACCGGATTCGGCTGCCGGCGCCGCTGCACCGTCGCAGACGGCCTGACGAAAAACCTTTGCCCGTCCGACTGCTCCGGATCAATTAACATCGCCGTTCCACCCAGTGAGGAAAGCCAATGGCCAAAAGGCCAGCCGCAGCCGATGTTCAACTGATTCTGCAGCTCTACGATCTTCGACGTGAAGCCGAGATGCGCAAGGCGCGCAACTGGTGGGCTGGCGAATTCTTTCCGCAGAACGCTGACGATTTCCTGAAAGTTGCCTGGGCCATGGGAACGCAGGAAAACAACTGGTTGCGGATGGTGAGCGGATATTGGGCAATGGCTGCATCGTTTGTCCTTCAGGATGCGTTGAACGAAGACTTGTTTCTGCAACCAGGCTTCGGTGGCGAAATGTTCCTCATCTACGCCAAGCTTCACCCCTTCATCAAAGAACTCCGCCAGAAGTTGGACGACCCTCACCTATTCCTGAATGTTGAAAAAGTCATCACCCACACAAATGGGGCCGCGACCGGCTGCAGTTCATGCTGAAGGGGATTGAGATGATGCGGCAAAGAAGGGCTGAGCGCAAGTCGAGCTGAGCCCGTCGGGGAAAGCAGTTCCTGCCTACTTCAGGCTCGCTCGTCAGCAAATCACATCCCGACGCCAATTCATCTGTTATCCTAATCGGCTGTGCGGATGATCTGGTGGTTTCTGATACTGGGCATGAGTACGCTCGTCGTAGTGTGCGTCGCGATCGCCTTGTATATCCACCTGCGGCGGCACTTGCAGAAGGTGTCCCCTGCTCACGAGGGTACGGCGAGTGAAGCCGGACCCCAGGCAAACCACATCGAACACTGAAAGTTTGACCCTTGGCGCACCATCGGGAGGTCCTGTATGGCGAACACTGTGGATCACACTCTAAGCACCGGGCAAGAGCGCGCGCTCGAAGCCGCAAGACGGGTTGCACTCGTAGTAGGCGCAAGCCTCTTCGTGGCACTAGGCGCACACGTCACCATTCCGTTGATGCCTCTGACTCCCGTGCCGCTGACGGTGCAGAACCTCGCTGTGCTTCTCGTAGGCCTCTTGCTCGGCAGCCGGCGTGGATTCGCGGCCTTGGCTCTCTATTTGATCGAAGGCGCGGCCGGGCTGCCCGTGTTCAATCCCAGCGGTCCGGGCGGAATCGCGCAGTTGCTCGGTCCGACCGGCGGGTTTCTGATGGTGTATCCGTTGGTAGCCTTTGTGGCTGGTTTCCTTTTTGAGCGCGGAGCAAAGACTTTCCGGCGCGCTGCGATGGCCGGTCTGGTGGCTGAGATTCTGGTGTTTGCTAGCGGATTGACCTGGCTCTATATGTTTACCCATTCGCTGGCCAAGGCCGCATATCTCGGCCTTTACTTCTTCGTCGCCGCCGAAGTCATGAAAGTGATGTTCGCCGCCGCGATTGCCGTCCGCTGGCGCCGTGGCGGAGTAAAACGGTAACGCGGCAGATCTCGTGGAGTTCACAAAATGACTGCAGTATCCGAAACAACCAAAGCGCCCGGCACCATTTCCTCAACGCCAGTGCGTGAGATCGCCGTCGCCCACAGTCCTGATTCCGATGACGCCTTCATGTTCTACGGCCTCGCCACCAACAAGGTCCGCACTGCGGGCCTGCGCTTCAGTCACACTCTCTGTGACATCGAGACTCTGAATCAGAAGGCCCGCGATGGCGTCTACGACGTTACGGCAATTTCGTTCCATGCCTACCCTTACGTGCAAGACAAGTACTCCCTGATGTCGTGCGGCGGCAGCGTGGGCGAAGGCTACGGTCCGATGATCGTCTCGCCCCGGCCTCTTACGGCGAGTGAAGTCAAGACCAAGCGAATCGCAGTGCCCGGCACGCTTACCACTGCTTACCTGGCTCTCAACCTTTTTGCTCCGGGAGTCGAAACCGAAGTCGTCCCCTTCGACCAGATCATCCCGCAGGTACTCGAAGGCAAGTTCGAAGCCGGACTCATCATTCACGAAGGCCAGCTGACGTATGACAAGTCGGGCTTGCACCGCATCGTGGATCTGGGCCGGTGGTGGCAGAAAGTCACCGGGTTGCCCCTTCCGCTGGGAGGAAACGCAATTCGCCGCACATTGGGTCCGGACCTCATGTCGGCAGTGACCGGTGCTCTGCGTGAGAGCATCCAGTACGCACTCGATCACCGCGAGGAGGCGCTCGCCTACGCCATGCAGTTTGCCCGCGATCTCGACGTGCAATCGGCCGACAAGTTCGTCGGCATGTACGTGAACGAGCGCACGCTCGACTACGGCCCCGACGGCCGCGAAGCCGTCCGCCGCCTGCTCGACATGGGCCACAAAGCGGGAATCATCGGCCCGGAAGCAAGAGTGGACTGGGTTTAACGAGCTTCCAGCTGCTAATTTAGCTCCTAGCTTCTAGCTTGTCGTTCTCGATTCCAGTGATGTTTAAGCCGCCGTGTTTTTGTCGCTTCAAGAAAATTAAAAACAGCGAATTGTGTTTTGATAGCTAGCAGCTAGGATCTAGAAGCTTGTCTCCCCAAACCCTCCTCATCGACGCCGATGACACGCTCTGGGAAAACAACATCTACTTCGAGCGCGCCATCGCCCGCTTCATCTCTTTCTTGAATCATCACGAATTCTCTCCCGAGCAAGTACGCGCCGTGCTCAACGATGTCGAACGCGAGTGCATCGTGAAGCACGGATACGGCCTGCATAGCTTCGCGCATGCGCTGGTTGACACTTTTGAGCGGCTAAGCGTCGAACCCGTTACGCCCGAACTGCACGCCCGCATCAACAGCTTCGCCCACAGCATCTCCGATCATCCAGTCGAGATCCTGCCCGAGGTGCCCGAGACGCTGGAGTACTTATCCGAGCGACATCACCTGATTCTGATGACGAAGGGTGCCATAGCCGAGCAGACCGGAAAGATCGAGCGCTCGGGACTGAAGGAATATTTCGCCGCAACGGAAATCGTCGCTGAGAAAGATAAGGCCGCCTATGCTCGCGCGGTCGAAAAGTTTCAACTGGAGCACGATTCCACGTGGATGATCGGCAATAGCCCCAAATCCGACATCAATCCCGCGCTGGCGGCCGGATTGCACGCCGTTTTCGTGCCGCACGGCGCGACCTGGGTTCTCGAGCACGAAGAAGTAAACGCAGCGCCATCGGGCCAGAAGTTGCTGATCGTCGGCCGCTTCGCAGAACTGCGAGAGCACTTCTAGTCCATTTTTAGGCATTGCGTGAACCAGACCACATTGCCATCCCGAGCGGAGCGAGGGATCCGGGTCCTTGCCTGCACCGCCAGGGTCGCCTCTGCCGGCAAGCCCCAGATCCCTGGCTGCGCTCGGGATGACATATCGCTCTGGTATAACAGCAACCGTGAAACTGTCCTAAACACTTCGTTGTCCCGCCGCTATTCTGAGATAGTCCCTGAGCTGATCGAAGATCGGCACCGGCTCGAAACCAAATTCGCGCTGGAAGCGACTCGCGTCCAGCAATCGCGGATTCCCTGCCGCCAACTCCTCCCCTATCCTGACCGTGATCCTGGAATTCAGATTCTCCACCACGCGCTTCAAATCCGCCACCACCACCGGCTCGCACGGGGCATTGTAAACGGCATGTGCCGGGGCCGGCGCCTGCAAAAGCGTCACCAGCATCTTAGCGACGGTGTACACGTAAATAAGCAGGAGTTTCTCGGATCTCGAGTAGGGAATCCAGATCTCGGCTGGCTGCCTTGAATCCAGCAGTTCAAAGATCTGACTCCTCCACGCCGACGTTACAGAATGCGCGCCCGGTCCCACGACGCGACCGATCCTTAAGCTCAGCAGCTGCACTCGGCAAACTCTGCGATACGCTTCACCGAGCCGTTCTATGTAGAGTTTCGCTGCCCCGTAAAGATCCTCCGGTGTCGAGCGATCGGTCTCCGCCACCACCCGGTCGGCAGGCCACGTGCCGTACGCGCTAAGCGAGCTCCCGAACACAACTCTCCGCACGCCGAACCGCCGCGCAGCTTCCAGCACATTGAGACTGCCAAGGACATTAACCTCGGTCGCACGCAGCGGTTCGCGCTGCGCCACCGTCGGCAGAATCGCCGCCAGATGGATGATTCCGCCGATCGGCCTTACCTCAAATATTCGCTGCAGTTGCGCCGCATCGCTGATCTCGCACACGACTTCATCCACATCGGACTCGCTCGCGGCCACCGCAACGGAATGGTCCAGAGAGACCACGCGATAGCCTGCACGCTGTAAAAGCTTCACTACCGCGCCGCCAATGAATCCGCGCCCTCCGGTGACTAGCACCGACCTGTCACGACTAACATCCATGGCCCCTCGGTGGCAGAATCACTTTCGTCACCATGTTTTCATTTTGGTCACCGCATCAAACTAACCAACAACCCAATCCCGCTGCAGGCATTTCCGCATGTTACGCTCGAACTGCTTGGGAATGTGCGGTTCCCACTTCGTCGGTGGCCATACAGACCAACAATCTACGACGGCTGTTGCATACAGTAGAGGCGCTCTCGGAACTAGGCCCCGCGCTAACGGCGGAGCGCGAGTTCTCCGACACGTCTCACCTCATGCTGTCTGCCATCATGGAAGCGGCGGGTGCGCGGGAAGGAGCGCTCCTGCTGTTCAGCGACAAGCCGGCCATGCTGACCTCGGCCGCGGCGCAGGGATTCGCCCTGATGCCCGATCCCGCCTTTATTCCTCTCCTTCCCAAGCATGTTCATGCGCTGACGGCAGCGCGCGGTCCTATTGTCCTCAACTCTTCGACGTACTCCGTCTTCCTGAGTTCCAATGGCAACGTTGCGCCGGAACTGTTCAAGTGTCTCGCCCCATTAAAAGCTTCGGGCCGCCTGGCCGGCGTTGTCGCTCTGGGTCGCCGTCCGGGCGACGCCTTTTATGAGGACAGCGAACTCGACGCGCTCGAACTACTCTGCACCTACGTAGCCTTGGCCGTACAGAACCACGCTCTGACGCAGACCGTGGCGCAGCGCGTCTCCGAGAATCTGCGGCTCATGGCCTCGCTGCACGGATTCTACGATAACGCCCTCGAAGCTTTTGCGACTGCCATCGACGTCAAACACGTTAACATTCACGGCCACTCACTGCGCGTGGGACGTTACGCCGGCGCGATTGGCGAGGCCCTGGGCCTGCAGCCGAGCGACATCGCGGCACTGCGCAGCGCCGGATATCTCCACGACATCGGAAAGGTTGCCGTGGATCGCCGCCTCTTCGGCAAGCCCGGAGCGCTCGATCCCGAGGAATTTCGCGAAATGGCGGACCATACCACCGTGGGCCACCAGATCGTGAGCAGCGTCCAGTTTCCCTGGCCCAAAATTCCCGAGATCGTTCGCTGGCATCACGAACGCAGCGACGGCTCCGGTTATCCTGACAAGCTCGCGGAAGACGACTTGCCCATGGCCGTGCGAATCGTGGCCCTGGCGGACTCGTTCGACGCCATGACCAGCGCGCGCCCCTACCGCGCCCCGCTTACGGTCGGCAACGCACTGAGCGAACTGGTGCGCGCCGCGCCGCAGAAATTCGACGCCAACGTGGTTCAGGCCCTGCTCATCCAGGTGCGCCGCGATGTGGTGGGAAGCAACCGCAGTCCGCTGCTGGAGAGCGTTACGGCGAACATCGCAGCGACTGACATCGATCATCTGGCCGCCACTTTGCAGCACAAGGCTACGCGCAACAAGGTGTTTCTGACCTAGCGCAGATTGCCCGCGATAAAAAGGGCGTGCCGAAACCATTGTCCCTCAATCACTTGCCAGCTTTTTCGAATTCTGGCGGGGGAGCAACTTTTTCCTCCGCCGGGGTTCATAATCAGGAGAGACTTGGTCCTTCCCGGGAGCGTTCATGAGATCCGGCCTCGCTAAGCCCGCTCTTCTTTTGTTGTGCTTGACTCTCGCCTGCGCGGCCCCGCAACTGCTTGCCAAGAAGAAGGATAAGGACAAGGATCTGGCGTCGAGCGCAAGTGAACAGAAGCGCGCGGTGCACGCGCTCAATCGCCTCACCTTTGGCCCGCGTGCCGGCGATCTCCAGCAAGTCATGGCGGTCGGCGTCGACCGCTGGATCGATCTGCAGCTTCACCCGGAGAAAGTCCCTGACCGCGCCGTGGAATCCCGTCTCGCCCCCTTCCGCACCCTGCGCATGAGTTCACGAGAAATGGTCGAAGAATTTCCTGACGGCCAAATGATCAAGCAAGTCATGGACGGCAAACGATCCCTGCCCTCTGATCCCGCCAAGCGCGCGGTGTTTCAGGTGCAGATTGCACGCCTGCAAGAAAGGAAAGAAGAAAAGAAGGATCGAAAGGGAACAGATACGGCGGTTCAGATCGCGGCTGCTCCTCGTCGCGAGCCAGATCCGCCATCTGCATCCGAGACGGCGAAGACCGCCCCAGAGATCGCTGCCGCAGCTGCTTTTAGCGCAGATGCCGCCGGTAACGCGCCCACGGAAGGCAACTCTGTGAATTCGATGAGCACGTCGAGCTCATCGAACAGCACCAATGCTTCGGACAGCGCTGTTGCGCACAAACCCTCTGCTGCCGACGATGCCGAGGCGCGACGCCTTGAGGATCGCCTGTACGCCGATCTCGAAGTTCAAAAGCTGGTCGACCTTCCTCCTGACCAGCGCTATAAGAAGGTGTTGTCCATGCCTGCGGAGCAGCAGATTGCTTTTGCCGACCTGATACGCGGAGGCAAGGGGCAGGAGTTTCTAACCGGCCTCGAGCCCAAGCAAAAAGAAACGCTGCTCGCCATGAACAACCCGCAGGCCGTCATAGTGGACGAACTGGTCCAGGCCAAACTGCTGCGCGCCATTTACAGCGAACGCCAGCTCGAGGAGGTGATGAGCGACTTCTGGTTCAACCACTTCAACGTGTTCATCAACAAAGGGGCCGACCGAGTGCTGCTCACCAGCTACGAGCAGGATGTGATCCGCCCGCGCGCCCTGGGCAAGTTCGAAGACTTGCTCGTGGCCACGGCCAAGAGTCCCGCCATGTTGTTTTACCTAGACAACTGGCTGAGCGTGGGACCGAACTCCATGCAGGCGCTCGGCATTCCCGCCCGTCCTGGTCCGTACCGGCCGCGCCGTTATCCGCCCTTTCCCCGGCCGAATCCGAGTGCGAAACGCAAATCTGGCCTGAACGAAAACTATGGCCGCGAACTCATGGAGTTGCACACGCTCAGCGTGAATGGCGGCTACTCGCAGCGCGACGTCACCGAAGTCGCCAAAGTGTTTACGGGCTGGACCATCGACAAGCCCAACGAAGGCGGCGGTTTCAAATACGAGCCGCGCATGCATGAACCTGGACCGAAGTTCGTGCTCGGACATCGCATCAAGCCCAAAGGCGAGGACGAGGGCAGGGAAGTGCTGCACATGCTGGCCACGAGCCCGCAGACAGCGCATTTCATTTCGCTGAAACTGGCGCAGCGCTTTGTGTCCGACGATCCACCGCCGGCGCTGGTGGATCGTATGGCAAAGACTTTCAAGAACAAAAAGGGCGACATCCGCGAGGTGCTGATCACGCTGTTCCACTCGCCGGAATTCTGGGCCGACGGCACCTATCGCGCCAAGGTGAAAACCCCCTTGGAGTTTGTCGCCTCCGCCGTGCGCGCCACGGGAGCCGATGTAGATGATGCCACGCCGCTCGCGAACCGACTCAGCGGCATGGGCATGCCTTTGTACGGGGCGCAGCCGCCCACCGGCTATTCGATGAAAGCCGAGACCTGGGTGAATTCGTCAGCTCTGTTGAACCGCATGAATTTCGCGATCGCCCTGACGGCAGGGAAGGTCCGGGGGGCAAAGGTCGACGCCGCGCAGTTGGCAGGAGGACCGCCTCCGCCGTCGGATGCAACCCTGACGCTTTCCACCATGGAAGCGAAGTTACTTGCAGCGGACGTGTCGAAGCAGACGCACGATTCGATCGAAGCTCAGATTGCCCCGCCACCGAAGACTGCTGTGTCGCAATCGGACGCTAAGACTCAACAAGATAAAACAGCTCAGAGTAAGCCAGTCGTAGCGCGTCCCCCGGACGCGAGCATGATCGCCGGCCTGCTGCTAGGCTCGCCCGAGTTTCAGAGGAGATGAGCTTTTAGCTAGAAGCTAGGAGCTGTTTTTATGTCCATCACGCGTCGCATCTTCCTTCGCAACAGCGCTCTTGCCGTAGTCGGCACGGCCGCTGTGCCGAGTTTTCTGACTCGCGCCGCCTTTGGCGCTGTCGAAAGCGGTGGCCGCACGAAGCGCTTGGTCGTGATCTTTCAACGCGGCGCCGCCGATGGGCTGAACATCGTTGTCCCTCACGCCGAACCGCAGTACTACGCGATGCGCCCCAACATCAATATTCCGCGCAAGGCGGTGCTCGATCTCGACGGCAGGTTCGGGCTGCATCCATCACTCGCGGCATTCCAGCCGCTCTGGCTGCAGCGTCATCTTGCCATCGTTCATGCCGCCGGATCGCCTGACACGACGCGCTCGCACTTCGACGCCCAGGATTTTATGGAGACTGGCACTCCGGGCGTGAAAGCCACCGAGGATGGATGGCTCAACCGATCACTGCGAGGCCTGCCCTCATCC
Source organism: Candidatus Sulfotelmatobacter sp. (assembly GCA_035511455.1). Classification (GTDB taxonomy): domain Bacteria; phylum Acidobacteriota; class Terriglobia; order Terriglobales; family Acidobacteriaceae; genus Sulfotelmatobacter. The sequence continues at coordinate 16,503 of DATKFH010000160.1, forward strand.
GAGCAGAAATCCGCATTCCGCGCGATTGCGCTGGGCCCATCGCTGCCGCGCATTCTGAGTGGCGCGGAGCCGGCGGTCGCCATGAACAACATCAACGATTTCTCGGTAGGCGGGAAAAGCCCGAAACCGTCGCCTGCCGCCAGCGCCTTCGAGGCCATGTACGACCACTCGTCCGATGCCGTGCTTCACGGCACGGGAGAAGAAACTTTCGACGCCGTAAAGATGCTGAAGGCGGCCGATCCCGGCAAATACACTCCCGCGGCTGGCGCGAATTATCCCAAGGGACGCTTCAGCGACAGCCTGCGGCAACTCGCACAACTGATCAAAGCGAATCTCGGCGTGCAGGTCGCGTTTGCCGATATCGGTGGCTGGGATCACCACGTCAACGAAGGCGCGACTGAAGGCCAGTTAGCCAATGTGCTGACCGATTTCTCCCAAGCGCTCGGAGCGTTCTGGACCGACCTTGGCGATCTCGGAGAAGACACGGTCGTGGTCACCATGTCTGAGTTCGGCCGCACCGCCGGTGAGAACGGCAACCGCGGCACCGACCATGGCCATGCCAACGTAATGTTCGTCCTTGGAGGTCCCGTAAAAGGCGGCAAGGTCTACGGACGCTGGCCCGGTCTCGACCAGTCGCAATTGTACGAAGGCCGCGATCTGGCCCTGACTACCGACTTTCGCCAGGTGATTGGAGAAGCCGTCGCCCGGCACCTGGGTAACAGGGATCTACCCAGTGTGTTCCCCGGCTATGACAACCAGCCAGGGAAGTTTCTCCGCTATCTTGGTTGATGAATCCCGCAAATCAGGCCGCAAGCGTCTGCTCACGGCCCGAAGCGGCGGAATTCGTCTCCAGCATTAAGCGTTGCCTGGTGTACTCCACCCACGCCTCCGCCACGAGAAACGTTGTCGTGAATCCTAGCCAGAACGCGATTCCGAAAAACTCGTGCGGCGAGAGCCTGCGAAACGCGAAAAACATCCCGACAATCGGGCGCGTCGTCGCTACTCCCAATCCTGCCCCGTAGGCGCGAATCATCCACTCGCGATGCCGCGCCACCTCTTTCCGCCGGATGTGCAGGTACGCCTTGATCAGGCAAATCAGAAACACGATCGCGAATAGTGTAGTGGCCGCGGTTTCGTTGGCCCCGCCAATATTCATGCTGTAGCTCATGATCAGCGCAGAAACTCCAATGATCAGTCCACAGAGAACCAAGATGCGTCCCATCCACCGATGAACCTTGAGATGCTTCTGCCGGATTCCGGGTACGAACTGCAATGGAGCCAGAATCAGAAACAGCCCTCCCGGCAAAATGTGGACGAGGGTCAGCGCCATGTGCCGCTCGAATCCAGCATCCAACAGCGCCGCCGGCGAAGACTTCCCGGCAAACGTTTCGGGCCACAGCAGAACCAGCGTGCGTCGCGTGACGGCGGCGACTCCAATCAGCGCCAGAAAAATCGCGCCCGTCCAAACCAGCCGACTTGTCGATTTCGGTACCTGCATAAATCCTCTCGTAGCACCCGTTCTGCATTGATTATACACTGTGTATGATTAAATATAAAACGTTGAGGTCACAGATTCCTTGCGCTGCCCTCGCCCCTAACGCATGATGCGGCGCCAGAATCTGGCCGACGCGAATCGTGAGCGGATTCTCGCCGCAGCTCGCTTACTGCCGCTCGCCGAGGACTTCTCGGAGTTCACGATGGAAGCCGTGGCGCGCAAGGCTGGCGTGATACGGCCGACCGTGTACTACCAATTCGCATCGAAGACGGGCTTACTGGAGGAGCTCTACAACCACAACCACGTCGCCCGGCGCGGAGAAATGAATCGTCTGGCGGACGTCTTCCAAAAAGACAACGATCCCGTGCGCATGCTGCACGATTTCGTTCGCGTCTTTGCGGAATTTTGGGCATCGGATCGCGATGTGATCCGCAGGCTGCCCGGCCTGGGGACAATCGATTCCGAGATTGGACAGGGGCTGCGAGCGCGCAACGAACGCCGGCGCAGAGGTGCGCGAGTGATCGTCGAGCGCTACGGCCGCTGGTATCCTCCGCTCACGCCCCTTCAGGAGCCGATCGCGATCGACACCCTGCCCATGCTGACCAGAACGTTCGATGCGCTCGCTGTGGACGGAAGGACTCTCGAAGAGATTATCGGAATCATTCAGAAAATGGCCGACCGGGCGATCGGCTTTACGCCGTGGTTCGTTCCCCCGCGCTTGATCTGCTCCGCGCAGCGACGGCTACATGTCAATGAATACTTCGCCGTTCTCGACCTTGATGGGGTACGTCTTCAACTTCTGATCGGGATGATCCTCGGCCGTGCCCGTCTTCGGATCCCATCGCCAGCCATGCCAGGGGCAGACCACCTTGCCGTTTTCAACCATTCCTTGTCCCAGCGAGCCGCCCTGATGCAGGCATACGTTATCCATGGCGCTGATCTTTCCCCAGACGTTGGCAATGCAGATCACCTTGCCGTTGCAGGGGAAATCGCGCGCTTCGTTGACGGTGGGGAGGTGGGATTGGGAAATGATTTTGACGAAGGCCATAGTTCGTTCAGCGGATCCTTTTGGTTCCCAGCATAGATCGTTCGCTCGCCGCAGGACGAAAGAAGTATACCGCGGTGATTCTGGCAAGGGCAGCCGAGCTTTGCTCGGCTTGCTCGGCCGGACAGCCGAGGGCGGCTGTCCCCAGATGGACTATTCCGCTGACTTCTGCCGACTCGTGACTAACAGCTATTTGGGCTGCAGCGTCTGGGCAATCATGACCTGCCGCTTGAAATTCTCGACCATATTCGGATCGAGGCGGACTTCCGTGGGCTTCCTGGCCAGCGTCATAGTGTCGATCTTGTCCTGCAGCTTAAGCAGCGCGTAGAAAAGGTTCTCGGGTCGCGGAGGGCATCCCGTGACGTACACGTCAACCGGGACGATCTTGTCTACGCCCTGCAGCACGGCGTAGGTGTTGAACGGGCCCCCCACCGACGAGCATGCGCCCATCGAGATCACCCACTTCGGGTCGGGCATCTGGTCGTAGATACGCTTGACCACGGGTGCCATCTTCAGCGTGACTGTGCCGGCCACGATCATCAGGTCACTCTGGCGCGGGCTGGGACGGAACACCTCCGAGCCGAAGCGAGCAATGTCGAAGCGCGCTGTGGACGAAGCGATCATCTCGATGGCGCAACAGGCCAGGCCAAAGGTCATCGGCCACACCGCCGACTTGCGCGCCCAGTTGAAGACGTAGTCGACGGTGGAGATCAGGAAATTCTTTTCAAACTTGTTTTGCAGCCAGCCCATGGATGGTCCTCGCGGAACGCCTACTCTGGCAGTCTAGGTAAGGCGGGAAACGGTGTCAAACCGGCTTTCCCTCAGGGCTGGCCACTGACCCCGGGCTCGTGGGTTCCACCAACTCCAGCACAGCCTTCCGCAAGGGCTTCGTCAGCGGCAAGGCGGAGAGTCGGAGCAGGTTTACGAGCAGTCCCAGCGTCCTCTCCATCAAACCCTGGGTGCGCTCCTGGTTTGGGGATCGGTCGTAGAGCCAGAACATGATCAGTGCCATCTGATACAGCCAGAGCAGGTAGGGCAGACGTGGTTTCAAGTCAGAGGGCAGTTTTAGGTCACTGCCTTCCAACGCCAGGCGCATGTGCTCGATCGCGCCGTCGCGGATGGGGCGAGTCTCCTCGCTGAAGGGAGAGAGCGGGTCGGCGCCATCCGGCGCGTGACGGAAGAGAGCAGCACAGAATTTGCGGTTCGGTGCGAGGAACTCCAGGCGTTTGTTGAGGACGCAGCGAATCCGCTCCTTGACCTTCTTCCGGCCCGCGAGTGCTTCGAGGACTGGCCCGTTGCTGCTCTCCTGCATCTCGCGGTAAAAGGCGAGCACGATGGCGTCTTTGGAGGAGAAGTAATAATACGCACCGCCGAGCGCCACGCCGGCTTTGGCCGCGATGTCGCGCATGGTGGTCTCGTCGAAACCCTTTTCGCGGAACAGTTCCATCGCGGTCTCATAGATCTTGCGGCGTGTATCTTCCGCGCGCGGAGTGTTTTTGCTCTTCATGGTCGTGCCGGTCATTGCAAGTACTCCCGCACCGTCGAGACTGGAGCACTTCCCGTGGGCACTGCGCAGGGCTCAAGTTCGACCTTGCGCAGTTCGCCCGCGATCGCCTCAGGATCTTCCGAACTGAGCCACCTCGAGATGGAGTGGCGGTTCTTGGACAAGGCGGCAAAAGCTTGCCGGGCCAGCGGCATCAAAAGAGGATGCGTCAGCCGGGCTGCCCAGTCGCGGTACTCCACCATCGCGTATAGAACCATGATCCAGGCGCGATCGTTCAGGTATACTGCGCCTTCGTCACTGATGACGGCCAGATCGTCTTTGGTGGCGATCTGCTCCAATTCTGGAAACAGCCGCTTGGCCTTTTCTGAGCCGGCTTCCAACACGGCGATGCCAATCCATGAGCGCTGTACCAGGATCCAGTTCTTCAAGCGGCAGCACAGCTCGCACTTCGGATCATAGAGCACATAGAGTTTCTGCACGGCGGACCTCCTCTGAACGGCCTCATTCTGGCCTTGCCCGTTACCGCACCCGCTAGCGGGGTACGGCCACCTTGAGAACGGCGTCCGGTGCCACCGGCGGAGTTGGCATTACCGGCCCGCGCGGAGCCCGTGCACTTCGGCGGATGCGTGAAAAAACGTACAGATTGAAGAAGTGCATGCCGCCGAGGATCAGCAGGACCATGCCCATCTTGTCGCTCAGCAGTTCGATAGCGGCACGCGAGGTGTTGATGACTTCGGCCGTTTTTAGAGCGAGAGAGACAAAGCCGATGTTGATCAGGTAGAAGCCGACCACGAGCAGGTGGTTCACCGAGTCCGCGAGTTCCTTGTTGCCATGAAACGCGTCGACCAGGAAAATGCCACCCCGCTTGTACAGGGTGCGTGCGACCCAGATGGTCAGGGCAACGCTGATCAACAGGTAGACCAGGTAGGTAGCGACGATGATGTTATTGGCGGTTTGCATGTTTTTCTCCCTCTCGGCCAAATCTTGAACGTGTTCAAAACCACTCTAGCGCTGCGCCAAGGAGTGCGTCAAGGGTAAAGTTGAACGTGTTCAACTACGTGGGTTTTCAATGATTTGGGCTGATGAGATCATCGCGGGTGCCCCGTCCTTTCGCTCTTTTTGCGAAAGGGTGGGATTCGCTGCAAGACTCGCCCTCGGTTTTCCACAACCCAGTGTGACATCTGACCTTGATCCAAGAATTCAAAACTGCAGATCATGGTCAAGGCGGAGGGGTGCAGGCAGAAATCGCGGGCGGGGACCTAACTCGTTTGTGCTCAAGATTTTGACCTCTAAACCCTTGCCGCTCAAGATTTTGCAAAGCATTCTTGCAAACCCGGCGCCGGTAGCGGCATTCAGAGGGTGGGCGAGGGGGTACTCCTGCAAAACCGCGATTTTGACGAAACGGACTCGCCGAAAAAGCGCTCATCAGCCCCGCTCGCAGGAATTTTTTCTGCCATGGTTCTCCGTTACAATGAAATCAAGGTTCTGTGATCCCTCATGTCCGTAACCAAGCATCAAGCGCTGGAGATGTTTGAGTCCGATGATCTGATTGGCATCGGGATGGAGGCTGACTCCGTGCGGCGTCGGTTGCATCCCGAAGGCGTGGTCACTTACATCATTGACCGCAACATCAACTACACCAACTTCTGCACCGAGTACTGCACGTTCTGCGCGTTTTATCGGCCGCTGAAGGGACCGGCGGCGAAGGAAGGGTACATTCTCGATTTCGATACGATTTACGAGAAGATTCGCGAGACTGTGGAACTTGGCGGGACGGGCGTACTCATGCAGGGCGGGTTGCACCCCGACTTGAAGATTGACTGGCACGAGCAGATGCTGCGCGGGATCAAGGAACGCTTTCCACGGGTTCACCTGCACTGCTACTCGGCGTCGGAGATTATTGCGATTGCCGAATACAGCGGACTGACGATCCGCGATACGATTCTGCGGCTGCGCGATGCGGGACTCGATTCGATCCCAGGCGGCGGCGCGGAAATTCTTGACGACGAAGTGCGATACAAGATCGCGCGGCTGAAGTGCCTGACCGGTGACTGGCTGAACGTGCATCGCACGGCGCACCAGATCGGCATGCGCACCACCGCAACCATGATGTTCGGTGTGGGCGAGAACTACGAGAACCGCGTCAACCATTTCCAGCGGCTCTACGACCTCCAGGAGGAGACGGGCGGATTCACGGCGTTCATTCCGTGGAGTTTTCAGCCGCACAATACAGCTCTCGGCGGGCGTCACTGGGATGAAGCGACCGCGGTCGAGTACCTGAAGGTACTGGCCATCTCGCGGCTTTATCTCTCCAACTTCCTTAATGTCCAATCCAGTTGGGTGACGCAAGGGCTGAAAGTCTGCCAGATGGGGCTACGCTTCGGCGGGAACGACGTTGGATCGGTGATGCTCGAGGAGAACGTGGTGCGCGCCGCCGGCGTCACTAACTGTACGACCGAAGAAGAGTTGCGCAGGATTATTCGCGATGCCGGCTTCCGTCCTGCGCAGCGTGACACCCTGTACCGACAATACTTCCTGAATTAGCTCTGCGGGTGGAGATGATGCTATTTCGGAATTTCCAAAGTCCGAAGTAGCTGCAGAAGTGTCCAAATGAAAATCACCCACGCCCACCATGGAAGGGGCATTGGACCAGTCAGATTTATCGGTTTACCCAGGGACCACGAGATGTGCCGCCAGCGCAGTCGCCAGACCGCCCTTCGATACAGGCCACGGTGATTCTGTTCCAGATAGCGCACCATCATTGGAATATCGGTGAGCAGAGGCCGCCGTCGATCCTCGAACCATTCGTTGCTTTGTTCCTTGCAGTCAAAGTAGCTGCGGTATTGATTCCAGGTCTCGAGCAACCCTTGTTTGTCACCGAGGAGAGCGAAGGCTTCCGCTCTGGCGTGGGCCAGGTATCGAGCGCAGTGATCGTGGGGAAGGTCCCGAAGAGCATCGCCCGAGGACGCAATAATCTCCTGCAAGCCGCTTGATCGTAACGGCGAGAGGCAACCGACATAATTGGCCACAACCCACATGCTGATGCCGGGTCGCTGGCGCCACGAGGACAGGAGCTTGGCGGCTTCCCCTTTCCGCTCGAGCGCTGCGAGTGCGCGAGACGTTTCGGACCAGGTAGCCACGTCGGTTTCCACTTCGGCTCGGTGCTTGTTCCAATAATTGATGACCAGCCGGTAGTGCCCGACGCTATTGAGCCGGTCCATAGCCCTGGCACGGTATGCCCCGTTAATCCACGGGCTGGCATCGGCGAGTTGAAGCAGGCTCAGTAATTCCTTGACCCCCCGGTCTGGAAACCAGCTAGCCCAGTGCGATTGCGGGATTTTCTTTACGGTTTTCCCTTGCTCCAAAGCATGCGAACACAGAATGAAAAAGGCCCGCGGCGTGGGGCGTTGATGTTTCTCCAAGTAACGACGCGCCTCTTGATACGCCCGGTCGACAAACTGCGCCTTCTTGAGGGCTTCCCAGGAGTAATCCGCGGGCCAAGTTGAGACCTCCGCTTCCGCATAGAAAATGCTTTGCATGGCGTCAACCGCTTCCTCGCTTTTTTTCTCTTGAGCGCGGACCTCAACCAGACGGGCCAGATAGTACAGATTGTCCGGGTCTGAAGGTTGGAATAAATTGAGAACGGCGTGAGCCTCGGGTAGCCTCTCGGCCTCGCGCAACAAATCGTAACGATGGAGGTGGAGAGAAAGTTCCTCAGGGAAATCGTGGAGGAGACCATTCCATTCCGCATCCAGTTCAGGGAGAGGAAGACCTGTTTTTTCAAGTGCGACCAGGCGCTCTCGGCGGAATTTTGGATTGGTGCGGAGCTGTTCTGGAATCTCACCGAGCAATTCACGAGCCTGTTCCCACGCCTTGTCTTCCACCAACCAGTCGATGAGCACACTCCATCCCCACACGTACCAGGGGTGGGCGCGAACGGCAAGGGACATTTCCTCAAGCGCCTCGTATTTTTTCCCCTGTTGACGATGAATCCATGCCAGCCGGCCCAGAGCTGGCGATGGGTCGCCCATCCTGGGCCGAATATTTAGCATCACTTGTTCCGAGTCCTCGTACCGGCGCTGCTCCGCCAGGAGAATCGATAATTCGTCAGCAGCGTTGAAAAACGAGGGATTGAACGTCACAGAGCGACGAAAGCACGATTCAATTTCGCCGGGCTGCGCAAACCGCCGCAGATTCTTCAGGGTGGACCCAAGCAGAAACCATGGGTAGGCACCCCGGGGATAGACGCTCACGCCAGCGCGAGCCGTCGCCACGGCGCCTTCCTGATCACCGCACTCCAGCAACAGCTGGATGGCTCGATCGCGCCAGTGCACGTCGCGAGGGGCGCGGTCCGAGACCTCGCGAATCATGCATTTCGCCCGATCGAAAAAGTTATGTCGAATCAGAACCTGGACGAGCGCATCGGATACTTGTCTGTTTTGGGGATCGTTTGCGCCGGCCTCTTCTAACAGGGTGCGAGCCTGGTCACGCTCGCCGCGGAGTTCGTGCACCCATGCAAGTTGGATTCGCGCGCCCGTGTTGTCAGGGTGACGGCGCAGGATCTCGCGCAGTCCGGCTTCGGCTTCGGTGAGCTTGCGCAGTTTGCGGCAGGCGCGCACGAGCGACAAGCTCAGTCCAAGGTGATGGGGGAAACGTTCGACTGCGGGGCACAGCATGGCATGAGCGCGCTCCGCATCGGTGCGACCTTGTCCGTGCTCCAGCAAAAGATCGGCAAAGGACTCAACGATTTCCGGATCGTCCGGACGCTGCTGGTTCCACCGCGTGACGGCTTGCTCGGCCACAGCGACCCCGAATCGCTGAGCCAGCAACGGCACGGTTTCGCGAGCAATCGACAAGTGTCCCGGAGAGCCCATCATGATCGGCTCGATCCGCTCCCAGACGTCGCGGCGCTTCTCAGCCACGAACGTGGCTGAGCAATCCCAGGCCTGTTGATAGCCATAGGAGTTGGTGGGGTCGCGATCGATCGAATCGAGAAAAGCGGCGACGGCTTCCGTCCACTGACCGCAAACCTGGTGCCATCGCCCATGAATACGAATGGTCGCGGGATCTTCCGGAGCGGTGCGGTCGCCTTGCGCCAGTAGAGCGAGCACGCGCGCCCGGAGCCTCGCCTGGCGCCGATGGGATGCTCTTTCGTAGTCCTGCATGCAAATAAATGCCAGCTCGCGCCAGGCCCAGCCATCTTCTGGGTCGCGTTTCACGCGGCGGAACAGGAGGAAATACTTCTTGCGCTTTGATTCTCCGGCGAGCTGCCGATAATAGAGCTGTCCGAGTTCGTCATGGCCAGGACTATCGGTAAACCAGCGCGAAGCTAGTTCGATGGCTGGCTGCTCGCCGTCGCGCTTCCGAATCAGATCGACCAGCGCGTAGCGCGCCGGCATGTGGCGCGGCACTTCACGCACCCAACCTTCAGCCTGCTCAACGGCTCGTTGAAGATCTCCCCGCAGGCGATAGAACTCGACGGCAGCTTCACGGAACCGTGGGAGGTTCCCGGTCCTTTCCAGAAGTCCGAGGTGCTCTTCAGCTTCCTGCCAGTGTCCCATGCGGGCCAGGAACGCAACGATGAACGCCAGCAGTTCCGGCACGTCGTTATGCTGAGCGACGGCCTCGGTGCAAGCGGACAAAGCGTTGTCAGGGTGACCCCATGCTTCCAGCGAACTGATCCACGTGATCCAAGTTCCAACGGCTGGTCGTGAGTTGCCGAACTTTCGTACGCGACTCTCCAGCCAGCAGAAACCCTCTTGTTCGCGGTGGTTCCGCGCCAGGGCATTGCCATAAGCAAACGCGTAATGTTCATTGCCCGAGGCCAGGCAGGAGGCAATTCGAAAGCATAGCAACGCCCCTTCGATATCGCGTTCTTTCCAGCGGAGGTCGCCCAGCACGTGCCAGCCATCCGCAGCATGCGGTTGTCGCCGTATGAGTCCATGGAGCAGGGCACTGGCGCTCTGAAGAGTCTCAGCGGAGTAGCGCAACATGTCGGCATATTCGGAGACATAGCGGGCCGGAGGAAACAGCCATTCCTGTTGTGATTGAACTCCGGGAAGGATGCCGCGCTCGACTACTCCCGCGAGCGACTCGCGCATCAACGCCGTGTTGCCGCGCGCGCGACATGCCTCCAGCAATCGATACCGCAAGTAAGGGGAGTTGGGAAACTCATTCAGCAGCTGCTGGAAGCCGAGTACTGCTTCGCCCGAGCGGCCCTCCTCGGCGGCTTGAATCGACCGGAGCAATCGAGTTCCCGCATGGGAGGGCAGCTTGTTCGCGACGTCGGCGACAACCTCGCGGGCGGCGGTGGGTCCTTGCCGAGCCAGAACTCTCTGGTGAGCCTGAGCGGCAGTCATAATAACGACGTCATTCACTGGCAGGAGTTGATCGAGCAACGCAGCTCTTTCCCGCGGAACCGCCGCCATGCCTTTCATCCCGAAAGGATTGCAATTCCCGGTGAACCCTTCCAAGAGATATTCCGTGGTCCGATATGCCATTGGGTCGTGGATGATCAGAGTCCCGGCGGCCTCGTCCAAGCCGACCGCGGCGACCGCGTGAGCGCTGTCGTCCCACTCAAGCGTCAGGACGAAACCGATTCCATTCTTGATGAGCAGGGTGGCCGTTTCGGGAGTGACCGCGAAGAAACGGACCGCGAACCCGTGCCGTTCGAGCCACTCGCCCGCCGCCCATTCCGCGGTGCCGCCGAACGTAATCTCCGCAGCCATGGCGTTGGGGTCGAGGTGCTCTCCGAGCGTGGCCAGAGCAGAGGATAGACTGGTGGGGAGACACGCTTCATGCTTTTGGATCGCCCGGCGGAAGGGCAGCCGGATGCGTAAGCCTTCAGGATTGTTCCGCAGATTCGCCAGGATTTTCCGATAGAAGGGAACGCGTGCCTCCTCGGCCCAGTGTTCCATTTCGGCGTGATTGTCCGAAAGCTCCGCAATGTCGAGGCGGGTGCGCGAAAAGAACCTGCGCGGATTACGGTCGGCCAGCGGCGCCAAGATGGGCAACCGTTCTGCAAACGCCCGGGCGCTGTCGAGGGCGCGACGACGATCGTCACCCTCCAGGCTCTCAGCCGTGGCGCACTGATACCAGCAGGCGAGGTGTACGACTTCGTAGGATTGAGAGTTTTCCGACGCATCCGCCAGGCGCTTGGCCGATTCTGGTACGCGGCCAAGGTTGAGCAGACTGGTGGAAAGGCTTCGGGCCGCGTGGGGACTTCCGGGATTAATCTCCCAAGCCACTTCGGCGCAATTCAGAGCTTCGCCCCAGCGGTCTTCAAGTCCAAGAACGTCAGACTCGCAACTGGTCACCCATCCATCCCGGCACTGCAAGCTGTGAGCACGCTCCAAGCATCGGTGAGCGCTGGTAAAGTCACGTAGAAAGGCCCAGGTCACAGCGTGGGAAGCAAGCCAGGAGGCCTGCATATCGGGGTCTTCCGCACAGAGATCTGGATTCGCTTCGAAAAACCGCAGGTTGTCCAGCAATTGCGATCTTTTGCGGCGGGCGTGGTTGGTGAAGTAACGCACGCGGGGATTTGATGGATCGCGCGCGTACGCGGCTCGAAATAGCCGCCTTGAAAGCCGCCATCCCCCTAGTCGTGTCGCCAGTCTGCCACCAAAGATCAATTCCTCGACGGAGAGATCGTGGATGGAGGTCGACGGGTTCCAGTGTTCCGAGCTTTGCTGGAAAGCGTCGAGGAAGCGATTGCTATCGTAAAGTTTCTGTAACTGTGTAAGAGAAGGCACGCCCGAGTTATTCAAGCATGGATCGCAGAGCGGTTCAACCCGAGCGCTGCCGCCGGATCTGCGCCTAGCAACGGGAGGAACTCTAAGCCCTCACAGTTTCCCTCCGCGGCTAAAGCCGCCACTGATCCCGCTGGGCTTGCGGCGCGGCTCAAAGCCGCGCCCTTTCAAAACATGGGCTTTCAAAACAGGAACGCCATGTGAATTTCTCCGCAGCCTTCTAGACTAGAAGCGTCCCACACGCACCCGCACCACCTCGGCCTTTTCATGGAAGCAAAGACCCCGATCGGTCTCATCTCCATTCCATAGCCGGAGCGGCTTCCAGACGCCGTTCTCATAAATGCCCTGTTCGGCGGAGATGATTTGACTGCGCATCCAGGGCAGTCTTCCCGGAAGATGGAAGCTGATGCTGGCGTCGAAACCGGTGACCAGAAACTCATCCGGTCCCAGTTGGGCCACCAGTGCGGCACCATGGGCATCCTTGGTGCCGGGAGCCCTGCGGCCATCGGGCTGAGGAAAACCAAAGGCCACAGTGGCGTGCCACGCGCCAAAGTCCACTTCCACGGCAGTCTGGCCCGGTTCTTCTACCGCCGTTTTGAGTTTGCCATCAAACTCCAGTTGAGCAATTTCGCGGCTCATCGGCCCGATCAGGGCGAAATTGTTGGCGTGCGCCTTCCACGGCTCATCGCCGAGCATGTTCCAGCCGGCGTGATCCACTCCGAAGGGCGAGAAGCCGATGGCGCCATCGCCTAGCGCATAGAAGAAGAACTTGCCAAAGCTGTCGCTGCGGCCGGTTTCTGGAATCCACAGCGGATTGTCCGGGCGGTGATAAGCGCGCATGGTCTCGCGATAGAACGGGGAATCATCGGCGTAGATATCCGGGCCAATCATGTCGATGGATGGCGACATTGCACGCCACAGTCCCACCATCTTCCGCACCGCACCGCCGCTGGGGTACCCGATGCCGGGCATCTCCAACTGGCGTTGAGGAGTTTCTGGGGCGGGATAGTCGATCCAGACGTTGATGTAATAAGGAATCGGGAACTCGGCTTTGCCCGCGCTCACGATTTCATTGATGTATTTGGCTTGATGGTAGAACTGGAACATCTCGTCGGCGTCAGCTCCGAAGATCTGGCTCCAGGTTCCGGCATTCTGGTGGGCCGCGGCGAGCAGATCAGCAGGAACCGCACTGGCAAACGCGCGGTTGGCTTCCGCGGAATTGTCGCGCACGCTGCCGATGTTGCCGGATTCGTTTTCCACCTGGACGAGAAGAACGGTGTGTTGCTGGCTGTCGATCTGCTTCAGGTGGCGCGTTAGCGCCACGAACGCTGCCTTGTCGGCCTCCAGCGTGTTGCGGGAAAGCGGCGAGAGCACGTCGATCGGTTCGCCATCGGGGCGGATGACACGGGGAAAGCGCTTGGTGTCAGTCTTCACCCACGCCGGCACATAGTGCATGTTTCCGTTCTTCCACGTACCAAACCACAGCAGCACCGCATGCAGATTGTGGGCGCGGGCGCCTTCGACGATCTGGTCCACGTTGGTGAAATCAAAGTGGCCCTCCTGGGCTTCAAACTGCTCCCAGTAGACCGGCGCCTCCACGTGTTGGCGTGTAAAGCGGCCATCGATTCCCATGCCTGCGGCAGTTCGCTGGGCCATGCGCTGGAGTTGTGAATTTGACCGCCGAGAATCAGATACGGGCGGCCGTCAACCATGAGGGCATAACGGCCATCCTTCTGTACGAGTTTTGGGGCGTCTGCCGAAAAGACACTCGGAAGCGTGGCAGAAGCGAGCAGGGCTAATACGGCGAATCTAAGAACGCCGTCAAAGCAGCGGCGAATGAGAAGTCGCATGAAGGGATTACCTCCAGAGCAGTGGAATCGTGCACATGGCAGAGCAGCAGTTGGATGTTGCCCCAAACTATGCATGCTGTTTCTCGGACAATGCGAGTGTAGTGGATCGTGTGGACGCAGCCATAATCAGAGAGGAGGTAATCCGAAACGACTCACGGGAGGCGCTCTCCAATCTTTTGTTGGTTCTTGACCAGCGCCGGCCGAATATTATTCACGGTGAGTCTTCTCCCCAGTGGGCTCCGATGATAGCCAGGTTGAGCAGAAAAACCTTCGACGGCTATCAGTCGGTTGAAACGCGGCCTCTCCTGGATGCACTATGTTCCGACGACTCAGGAGGACCCATGAATCGTTGCCGGTCTGGTTCGCTCGTCGCGCTGGCGCTGGTTGTCATCCTCGCCTGCCCGAATCATCCACCCAACTATCCGACACGCCCCATTGAGCTCCACTACTATGCCTCAGGCCCGTGGCCCGTTACCTCCAGCGAGAGTTCGGTGCCCTGTGATTCTCAGGGCAATAAGTGCGTATTCTTCTATCCCAGCAACCTGGGCGCCAACGGATTTCTCCACCCTATCCTCACCTGGGGGAATGGCAGCTTTGGCACGCCCCAGCAGGCCGAGTACTTTCTCCGGCATATGGCCTCGTGGGGCTTCGTGATCGTGGGCAGCGAAGATCCCATGACCGGCCCCGGGCAAACCATTCTCGACGCGGCGAAATACATGGTGGCCGCGAACTCTGATTCCACCAGTCCGTTCTTTCACAAACTGAACGTCAACCAGATCGGTTCCTTCGGACATTCCCAGGGAGCCACTGGTGCGGTCAACGCTCTGCTCAAGTCGAGCGGGCTGATCAAGACTGTCGTGCCCATCGAAATCCCCGCTCAGGTATGGGGCAATTCCACGAATTTCTTCAATCCTGCCAACCTGACTGGCTCGATCTTTTTCGTCGATGGCTCGGCCGATTTCATCTCTCCTCCCAAGCAGGGTAACAACGTCACCGGACTCCAGTCGATCGATGCCTTCTACCAGGCCGTTCCGAACTCGGTCGCCAAGGTGAAGGGAACGTTGATTGGTCCCAGTCACAACGACCTTGGCGGACAGCCCGGATGCGCGCAAGCCCCGTTCCCCTGTGTCAACGGGGTCTACGGATATCTGGGCTATCCCACGGCGTGGTTCATGGATCGTCTTCAGGGCGACACCTACGCTCATGGTGCTTTCGTCAACTCCACGGGCGAAATGTTCTCCGAGACCACCAATTGGGAATATGTGGCCAGCAACATCCCGTAGCGATGTTCGCGGACGCTCCAGTCCGTGTAAGCGGGGAGCCTTCCTGCTCCGCGCTGGTCGAGGGCGGCGGGGTATTTCACCGCACTGGCGACTCATCAGATTTCGAGTTGGTGAAATCCCCGGTGACATTCAGATAGCATAGCCGGCATGAAACTCCTTCTGCCACTGTGTGTCATGCTTCTTCTTGCCGGTCCCGCCGAAAGAAAGAGGGAGAATCCTATCGAGCACCTGCCGCAGAACATTGAGGTGCTTACTCACTTCGGAGAGCGCGCCGATATTTCTCCTGATAACCAACGGATCGCATTCATGGACAAAAGTTTCGGCGATGCGATGCTGATCGACCTGAAAACACGGGTGATTACATGCCTGAGCTGCAATGTGCCGGGGGCGGCGTTCCTGCGAGTAATGCATCTGGTCACGGGAGACTACATCCTGATTGGTCCCGACCACTTCGAGGACATACACACCAGTCGCACTCGCGACAATGAATTATGGTTTCTCAGCAAGGAACCAGGGTCGAAGCCGGTTAAGCTAGGGCAGAAGATGAGCGAGGGGGCGGCCATTTCGAAGAAGAGCCTTAAAATAGCGTTCTCCCAGTTGCCGGCGGAAGCTGCAGATCTCGCGCCGGATTCATCACGGCTCATGATCGCCGACCTTGATCTTTCCGGCAGTGTGCCAAAGTTGATCAACCAGAAGAGCGTCTATCAAAGCAAAGATCATAACTGCGTTCTTGAGGCCCAGGATTTCTATGATAACGATACCAAGATGATCTTTACGTGCTACGAGCCGCCCCATGGTGCATCGGTGATGGGGATTGATCTGCAGACTGGCCAGGTAACGAACTTCTCAAAGATGCCGGGCACGTACAACGAGCCAGAAGGTATTTTCCCGGATGGCCTCTACACCACGGTGGAAGCGGACCGGCAATGCGAGTCGCTGGGAGGGGAGCGTGGCTCAGGCAACATCGACATTTGGAAACTCAGGCTCGATGGCACTGGAAAAGACTTCGTCCGGGTGACCCACTTCAACGACTATGTCGGCGGGAAGGCCTCGAATCCCGTGGTGTCAACCGATGGCCGATTCATGGCATTCCAGGCGGCAAGGGCCGGAGATCCGGCAGGTGTAGGCTATGGGATTCTAATTTACCGGTTCAGTGGCGCGGTAACCAAAGACGCTACGCGGTAGGGAATCCTAAAGCGATTGCTTTACTAATTCGGGAGCGGCGGCACCGCGGAGAAGAATTGGGCTGTCAGATGGCTGTAGTAATGCGCGACCACACAGCGGTGGCCGTAACCGAATGGCTCTTGAAATTCTCCGCCTTGGACGACGTGCTCGCGCGACATCAGGCCATGCGAGATCTGTGGCAGATGTCCAAGAGCGAGCCACAACGCGATCTGTTCCAGGATCCACGAGTTGGAGGAAGGATAGGGCAGCGCTCGTTGGCGGTCAACCGCGCCGATCGCTTCCAATACCGCTTTTTGGATCTGTACATTGCTTCCGAAAGTAGTGCGGGTCGAAAGCTCACGGCCGACGAGGAGTCGCCAGGCCAGATCCAGAAAGTTGACGCGGACGCGATCGAAACCGATCCTCACGGGATTGTTCAGCAGGCAAACCCCTGAGTTGAAGGGGCTGATAAGCTGTAAACGCTCGCGCCGCGCGATGGATTCGAGGGAAGATTCGTCGATGTGGGATGGGTTGTATCCATAGTGACTGCGGCGCGACAAGGGTTCCTCGCGCGCATTCCAGTCCTGTCCTCGATAGGTGTGGAACAGCGCCTCGGCGTCGTCGAAAAAGAACGTGTCGCAATCCAGGTAGAGAAGTTGCGAGGCTGCGTCCAAGGGGCCCTCTCCAAGCGGGAAAAACTTGTGGAACGTGGGATACAGAGCCAACACCGAACCGCGAACGTGCATGCGTTGAAGACACTCGCGGTAGTCGCCGAGATAGCGGACATTGACCCGCGATCGATCCGCCTGGTTCAGCACAGCCGGAGAAGCGCCGGTGTAGAGGAAAAGAAATACAGGAATCGTTGGGTTGTAGCGCCGTAGGCTCCGGATGCTCTGGATCCACTGGTGTTCGCAGACGGAGCCGCCGGAATACGCGAGAGAGTAATAAATCAGCCTCACGTTACACTCTATGCAGCGTTAACCTATCAGTCGACGGGTGCCCGCGCAACTACCTCCACGACATGGCACGTTCCTCTGAATCCGGCGCTCAACCGGCGACCAGGGTTGCGAACAACGCCAGCCCGCATTCGAGCTCTGGATAAAGGGAAGGGGCGAACTCACCGGCTCGCGACCACCTCCTGCTGCAACGCTTTCTCGATCTCCTCAAATTCTCTGGACGACAGCCGGAAAGTCGCGGCTCCAATTACGCCCGCAACCTGCTTCGGATTGCGCACACCAACGATGGCGCCGGTGACTGCCGGGTTGTGCAGTGTCCAGGCAATGGCGACCTCGCCGGGCGTTCTGCCGTGGCGTGCTCCGATTTCCCGCAGCAGCTCGACCAAACGGAGATTTCCTGAGAGCAAAGGTTCGCGGAAGTTCGGGTTCTGCCACCGCCAATCCTCGGCCGCGAAAGAAGCAATACGCTCGCGCGTCATAGCGCCACTCAGCAAGCCGGAATACATCGGAGAGTAGACGATGACTCCGATGTTGTTCTTTGCGGCGTATGGCAGGATTGTCTCTTCTACATCGCGAGCCAGCATGGAGTAGGGAGGCTGCAGAGAAGTGATGGGGGCGATCGCGGCGGCGCGCTTCATCTGTTTCACGTTGAAATTCGATACGCCGATGTTGCGCACTTTGCCCTCTTCTTTGAGGCGCGCCATCTCGGTCCATCCCTCTTCGATGTCGGCATCCGGGTCGGGCCAATGAATTTGATAAAGGTCAATTACATCCAGACCGAGCCGGCGCAAGCTGGCTTCACATTCTTTGCGGATGGATTCTGCCCTCAATGTGCCGCCTATCTTCCCCTTCACATCCCAGGTCCGCTCGCACTTTGTGAAGACGTATGGTCGTTGACTTCGGCCGCGGAGCGCGTGTCCGACTACTTCTTCGGAGTGTCCCAAACCGTAGACCGCCGCTGTGTCAATCCAGTTGATACCGCGATCGAGCGCATCCTGAATTGCGGACAGAGAATCGTCATCGTTCTGCGGCCCCCAACTCCAGGTCCATCCGCTGCCGCCCATCGCCCATGCTCCGACGCCAATGGGGGTAATCATGAGATCGCTATTGCCGAGTTGCCTTGTTTCCATCTGAACCTCCTCATTAATTATTTCTTCGCTTCTTAGCGGCGCACATTCTGTGCTCCGCCTTGGAGGATGCATTTTCCACGCCATACTCGCAGAGAGCCGTTGTTGTTGCACCTCGTTGAAGGCAAAGCTCTTGTTGAATCCAACGTGTCCACTGCGTCATCTGAACTCTATACGCTGGGAGCCACCGGAGTCCGCACTTCGACAGTGTCCGACACGGGCCGGGTTTGGGGCGTTCTAAGGTCACTATGCTAGGTATTGCCGACGAAAAGGGCAACGCACTTTCGGGACGTTATCTCGCTCTGCTCGAGGTTTCCGCGGCGATTGCGGCGCATCGGACGCTGGAAGAACTGTTCAAGGATCTCGGCCACCGGCTTCATTCCATCATCGAATTCAACTACCTGAGCGTGCTGCTCTACGATTCTGCGCGCAATGTGATGCGCGTGCATATCTTGAATTCCGATGGTGCTGACACCGTTCGTCCGGGTATGGAGTTTTCCATGGACGAGTCTCCCGCCGGCTGGGTGTGGAAAAATCAGGAGCCCCTGGTCCTCAACGATTTGGACCGAGAGACGCGATTTTCGCGCCCGGTCAAGCTGGTGCGGGAATACGGTGTGCGATCCTTTTGCAGCATGCCGCTGACGACTCCGCGCCGCCGGCTGGGCGCGTTCACTCTCGGGAATGCGGCGCCCAACGCCTATTCCTCGGATCAACTCGAGATTCAGAAACTCGCGGCCAGCCAGGTCGCGGTGGCCGTGGAAAATGCGTTGAATTATCAGGACGCCGTGGAGTTGCAGCAACAAGTAGCTCATGAGCGGGACCGGATGAAACTGCTGCTTGACGTCAACAATGCAGTGGTTTCGAACCTGTCATTGACGGAATTGTTCAAAGTTATTCCGAGTCGCGTGCGGCTGGCGATGCAGTGTGACGGCGCTTGCCTGTCATTGCCGGATCTGCAGAGGCAGAGGCTGGAAATCCATGGGTTGGATTTTCCGGAAGGACGAGGCTTCCTGCAGGAGGAAATGCAAATCCCCATTGAAGGCACGAGTCCGGGCAAGGCGTTTCGAACGGGAGAGCCGGTGCTCTATGAGACCGCGCCGCAGGCGCTGCACAAGATGGCGCTGCAGATCAATTTCCAGGAAGGCGTGCAGTCGGGCTGTTTTTTGCCTCTGATTCGGGGGGATCGAAAGCTCGGCGTCCTGCACTTGTTGGACCGCCAGCCTCATCGCTTCTCAGAGGCGGATGCGGAGTTCCTGCAGCAGGTGTCGAACCAGGTCGCGATTGCGCTCGACAACGCGATGCAGTACCGCGAAGTGGACGAGTCGAGGGAGCGGCTTGCCGGGCAGACCTCGTATTTGCGAACCGAGATTCGCGCGGAACAGGGCTTCGACGAAATTCTTGGAGAAACTCCGGCTATTCAGGAAGTGCTGCGGCACATCTCTACCGTTGCTCCCACCAACTCTACCGTTCTTATCCTCGGCGAAACCGGCACGGGGAAAGAGCTTGTGGCGCGGGCGATTCACAACCTCAGTTCCCGGCGCGAGAACCTGTTCGCCAAACTCAACTGCGCCGCCATTCCCTCCGGCTTGCTCGAGAGTGAGCTGTTTGGACATGAGAAGGGTGCGTTTACGGGCGCGATCGCGAAAAAGGTTGGGCGCTTTGAAGTTGCGGACAAGGGAACTTTGTTTCTCGATGAAGTCGGTGACATTCCTTCCGAGTTGCAACCCAAGCTACTGCGGGTTCTGCAGGAGCAGGAGTTCGAACGCCTGGGGAGCAGCCGGTCGATCCATGTTGACGTGCGCCTGGTAGCGGCAACCAACCAGGATCTGGGGAAGATGGTGGAGGACCGGCGCTTTCGTGCTGATCTTTACTATCGGCTCAATGTTTTCCCCATACGGATCCCAGCCCTGCGCGACAGGCGCGAGGATATTCCTCTTCTCACTAAGCATTTTGTCACGTACTACGGCAAGCAGATGAATAAGAGGATTGACGTTGTTCGTCCGGAGACGATGGAGGCCCTCATGCGCTACGACTGGCCGGGGAATATCCGCGAACTGCAGAATTTTATTGAACGGGCAGTGATTCTCTCGCAGACCCACACTCTTTGTGCGCCCGTCTCAGAGCTTGCCCGGCCGCGGGAAAATTCTGCGGGCCCGCCGATTACTCTCGAAGATGCGGAGCGGGAACACATTCTTCAAGCGTTGCACGAGACGCAATGGGTGCTGGGTGGCTCAGACGGGGCGGCAAATCGACTGGGCATGCCGAGAACGACGCTCATTTACAAGATGAAAAGGCTCGGCATCGCGCGGCAGCCTGAGTGAACCAGGCTGGATTCGAGTCCGGGAGCGATCTGTCATACGAGCGGAGCGAGGGATCTAGGTGTTTGCTGGCAGCGGCAACACTGATGGCGCAGGCAAGGACCGAGATCCCTCGCTTCGCTCGGGATGACAATGCAGTTTGGTTCACGTTATACCTGAAAATAACTAGGCTCCCAAAACCTACTTAGCGACGGTTGCTCGCTTCTTTCTGCGATGCTGCCAGCACCGGTGTTTCAACTGGCGCGTCAATGGCTTGGCCTATCAGTCTGCCGCAGCACTCCGGCTTTTGGGGGAGCGTCGAGCTATCCCATCCACCGCCAAGCGCACGTACGAGCAATACGCTTGCGGTGATCCGGCGGCCGAGGATCTGTACGGCCGTCCGCTCATCCGACAGCGCCAGCCCTTGCGCTGTGATCACTTCGAGATAGGTTGTGACCCCACCTTTGTAGCGATTCAAGGAAAGATTCAGGGAATGCTGCGCTGCCTGCACTGCTATTTGCTCAGTTTTCGCTTCGTCCTGCAAAATCCTGAGCGCAGCCAAATTATCTTCTACGTCCTCAACAGCGCCGAGGACGGTCTCACGGTAGTTGGCAGCCGATTGGTCGTACGCGGCGTGTGCTTCGTCGGTGATGGCGTGTCGCCGGCCCGCGTCCAGAACGGTCACTATGGCGGACGCTCCCGCGAGCATAAACCCGCTGGGGCCGGAAAGCAGGTTTGTAATCGTGTTGCTCTCGAATCCGCCCGACGTTGTCAGAGAAACGTTGGGGAAGTACGCTGCCTTCGCGACTCCGATGTTGGCATTGGCGGCAGCCACCCGGCGTTCGGCGGCGGCCACGTCGGGCCGGCGCTCCAGCAGTTCTGAGGGCAGGCCGGGAGGAATTGCGGGAGGCTCAAGTGTCAGTGGGGAGGAAGCGAGGCTGAAGGTTGAGGCGGGTTGGCCCACCAGGACCGCAATCGCGTGTTCGAACTGCGCTCTCTGCACTCCGACGTCGATGGCTTGGGCATGCGTGGTTTCCAACAGGGTTTGAGCCTGGGCCACGTCGACCTCGGATGCGACCCCGCCCTTGAAGCGATTCTGCGTGAGATCGAAGGCCTGCTGGTACGCCGTCACCGTGGAGGTCAGCAGTTGCTCCTCCGAATCCAGTTCGCGCAGTTGGAAATAGTCGGCCGCCAGTTCTGAGTGCAGGCTCAGGCTTACGGCTTCCAGGTCCGCGGCACTCGCCTGGGCCTGCGCCCGACTGGCCTCGACGGTTCGCCGGACTCGGCCCCAGACATCGGCCTCATACGACGCCTCGACCGGAAGCGCGAGATCGGTATAAGTCTGTGTCGCCTGAGTTCCGATGGGGCGATTCTGGGACTGATGGTTGCGCGTGGCCGACACTCCACCGGTGATCGTCGGAAAATAATCCGCACGATTCTGCCGGACTAGAGCTCGCGCTTGCACATACTGTGCTTGTGCCGCCTTCAGGTTCTGATTCGATACGTTAATTTGCTCTTCGAGTTCATTCAGCTTAGTGTCTTGAAAAATTTCCCACCACTTGCCGCGGGCGATGGCGTCGCTGGGCTGCGCTTTCGTCCAATCAGGCGGCAACTCCTTGTATGAGGGAGGCGCGGGCACGCTGGGGCGAGCATAACGCGGACCCACCTCACAGCCGCCCAGCAACAAGAGCGGGAACAAGCATCCCAGCAGCGTAAGACGCCATGGTTGTGCAGTTACTGAGCGGACGATCATTGAGAATCTCCCGGGGTGGGCTGGGCGAGCCGGACCGGCTGTCCCGAGACGATGGAATCTGGAGGATTCACGATGATCGACTCGTCGCCCGCGAGCCCCCCGACAATTTCGATCCGGTCGCCGAAATCATGCCCCGGTGTTACCGCCGCGAGAACAGCTTTACCGTCTTTCACTACGGCCAGGCGGAGACCCTCTTTCCGGAACAGCAGAGTGTTGACCGGCACGATGTACGAAGAACTTCCTGCCGGGAGTTTGAGATGAACTTCGGCATAGGAACCGGTCAGCAGCACACCGGTCGGATTCACCACGTCGATCTCCACCAGCAACGTGCGCGAAGCCTGGTCGATCGACTCAGCTGTGCGCACCAGGCGGCCTTGAAAGGGACGACCCGGAAATTCCGCCAGCATCAAATTCGCCGTGAGGCCGGGCTTTGCCGCCTGCGAGTATGCCTCGGGAACGTTGACGTACACGCGCAGCTTGTCGGTCTGGGCAATGTCAAACAAGTCCGTTTTCGAACCACCGCTGGCCCCGGCATCGATCAGATCTCCGATGTCGGTCTTGCGTGCGGTAATGACCCCATCAAACGGAGCGTAGATTTTCTCGAAGGACTGCAGTTGCTGAAGCCGACTCACGTTCGCCTGGCTCGATTGCACCGTTGCCTTGTCGGCTGCCAATGCGCCCGTGGCATTGTCAGTCTCCTGCTGCGAAACGGAATTCGTCTTGAGCAGGTCCTGAAAGCGGTTTGCGGTGATTTCTGCGAGATGGAGATTCGCCTGCGCCGTGGCCAAATCTGCTCGTGCCTGCTGCAGTTGCTGATCGACCTCCGGTGTTTCAATCTCGGCCAGCAGTTGTCCCTGTTTCACATGTCCGCCGATGTCCGCGTACCACCGCTTCAGGTAGCCGTTCGTTCGGGCATAGATCGGAGCGCTGATGAACGCCTGTACATTTGCGGGAAGAACAACCTCGTCCGCGGGGGCCGCATGTTCCGGATGCACGGTGGCCACCGTTGGCAGAGCCAACTGCGCTGTTTCTTTGCGCAGAGTTGTTCGAGCTGTGACACGAGGCAGAACACCGGACGTCAGCGTGCCTACGATCGCGAGAGAAACTACAATTCCCGCCGCCCAGTGCCTGGTCCCTGTTGTTGAAGGTTGGAGTGATGGCTCCTCCACCAAGACTTGCTTCTCTTTCTCATTGTCCAATCCTACCGGCATAATTTCCCCGCTTTCTTATCAGGACTCTTGCAGAGTCATTTCGCTCTGCTTCTTTTTCCCAGCGTCGCGAAACCCGTGCAACACGCTGAACAGCGTGGGCACGAACAGCAAGGTTGCGACCGTGGCGAATAACAGCCCACCAATCACTGCGCGGCCCAGGGGCGCATTCTGCTCGCCGCCTTCACCCAGTCCCAGCGCCATCGGGACCATGCCAATGATCATGGCCAACGCGGTCATCAGCACTGGCCGGAACCTCGTGGCCCCCGCAGCCAGCGCCGCGGCGATCGAACCTTTTCCTTCCTGCATCTGTTCCGTGGCGAAGCTCACCACCAAAATGCTGTTGGCCGTGGCGACGCCCATACACATGATTGTTCCAGTAAGGGCCGGCACACTGACCGTGGTGTGGCTGACAAATAGAAACCAGGCGATGCCCGCCAGCGCAGCCGGCAACGCGGAGATGATGATGAACGGATCAAGCCACGACTGGAAGTTCACGACGATCAGCAGATAGACCAGCAGGATGGAGAATGCCAGGCCAGCCAGCAGACCGATGTAGGAAGAGCGCATCGTCTGCACCTGCCCGCGAACGATCACCTGCGATCCGCGCGGGACCGAGGCTTGTGTTTCCGCAAGGATCTGATTGACGTCGCGAGCAACCCCACCCAAATCGCGTCCTTGGACAGAGCCGTAAATGTCAATCACGGGACGAATGTCGTAGTGCGATACGACGGGCATGTGGACCCGCCGCGTAACTGACGCCAGGCTGCCCATGATCTCCGGCGGAGCGTTTGGGTTCGGTCCGGTCACCGGAATGTTCTCGAGGTCTTGCAGCGATTGAACCCGGTATTGAGGGGTCTGCGTCGCAATCGAATAGCTGACGTGATTCTTGGGATCAAGCCAAAAAGTGGGCGAGGTCTGAAAACTGCCGCTGAGCGAGACGAGCAGGTTCTGCGCAACGTCATGCTGGGTGAATCCGATTTCGTTGGCCTTCGTCCGGTCCACGTCGATATAAAGCTCGGGCTGATCGAACGGCTGCTGAATGCGCAGGTCGGCTGTTCCCGGGACGCCGCGGAGCATTTGCAGCACGTTGTCGGCGTAGCGGCGATCTCCTTCGAGATCGTTGCCGGCAACCTGAATGTCAATCGGTGCAGGCAGGCCGAAATTCAGAATCTGGCTCACGATATCGGCGGGCAAGAAAGAAAAGGTCATTCCCGGAAACTGATCCGCGAGCCGGAGTCGGAGGTCGTGCACATACTTGTCAGTCGGTCCATGTTTCGGGGATAGGCTCACCAGGATGTCGGCGTCCGCCGGCCCGATCAGGCCCGAATTGCTGTAGGACAAGTTGATGCCGCTGTACGGAATCCCGATGTTGTCGATGATGCTTGAGACCTCGGCTGGCGGCACTTGCTGCCGGATCGACTGCTCGACCAGGTCACAGAGCCTGGCCGTTTCCTCAATGCGAGTCCCTGTCGGCGCGCGCAGGTGGAGTTTGAACTGACCGCTATCGACCGTGGGAAAGAAATCCTGCCCCAGGAATGGGATGAGTGCCGCCAACGACACGACGGAAAACCCGAGCACTCCCACCAGAAAGGCCCGGCGATGGTGCAGGCAGCGCTCCAGAATCTGCTGATAGCGCTCTCGCATGCGCTCAAAACTTTCTTCAAAGCGTATCTGCAGGCGGACCAGCGGATTGCCGCTCGAAGCGGGCAAGTGCCCAGCCTCCTGTTCATGGCCACGCAGCAGATACTTCGCCATCGTCGGCACCAATGTCCGCGACAGCAAATAGGAGGCCAGCATGGCAAACACCACGGATTCGGCGAGCGGTACAAACAGGTAGCGCGCGACTCCGGTAAGAAAGAACATGGGAACGAACACGATGCAGATACACAGAGTCGACACAAACGCGGGTACCGCGATTTGCTGCGCGCCGTCGAGGATGGCCTGCTGAATTTCCTTGCCTTGCGCAATGTTGCGATTGATGTTTTCGATCTCGACGGTGGCGTCGTCGACCAGAATTCCAACCGCGAGCGCGAGGCCGCCGAGGGTCATGATGTTGATGGTTTCGCCCAAAGCGCTCAGCACGATAATCGAGGTCAGAATCGAGAGCGGGATCGAGACCGCAATGATCAGCGTGCTACGCCAGCTTCCCAGGAAAATCAGAATCATCAGCCCCGTGAGGCATGCTGCAATCGTGGCTTCCTTGATCACGCCGTCAATCGACGCCCGCACGAAAATCGATTGATCCGCGAGCGGCTTGATGTCCAGTTCCGGTGGGAGACTCGCCTCTATCTGCGGCAGTAACGACTTGATGCCCGATATAACGTTTAAAGTGGAGGCGTTTCCCCCCTTCTGCACTGTCAGCAGCACGGACCGCTGCCCGTCGACGCGCACAATGTTGGTCTGTGGTGGGAAGCCGTCCCGCACCCAACCGACGTCATGAATGTAGATCGTGCTGCTGCCGACGGTCTTGATCGGCAAGCGGTTGAGTTCCCCGATGCTGGTTGGGCTGCCGTTGATATCGACGTCGTATTCCTTGGAACCAATCTTGGCCGTGCCTGACGGCAAGATCAGATTCTGCGCGCTGATGGCGTTGACCACATCAAGCGGAGACAAGCCTTTCGACTGCAAGGCGGCCGTGTTCAGGTCGATTTGCACCTGCCTTTGCTTGCCGCCGTAGGGATACGGCACCGACGCCCCTTCCACGGTAATCAGGCGCGTGCGAATGAAGTTCAAGCCGTAATCATTCAGTTGCTGCTCCGAGAGTTTTCCTCCCGAAAGAGCAAGCTGTAGAATGGGCACGCTCGACGCGCTATAGCTGATGATCAGAGGCGGAGTGGTTCCTTGCGGTAATTGTCGAAGCTGCGTTTGGGAAACGGCAGCGACTTGTGCGATGCCGCGCTCGATATTTGCGGTCGGCTGAAAGAAAAGCTTGACCACTGCGATACCGTTGAGCGACTGAGACTCGATATGCCCGATGTTGTCGACCGTGGTGGTTAGCGCCCGCTCGGTCACCGAAACAATGCGGTCGCTCATGTCCTGGGCGTTTAGTCCGTTGTAGCTCCAGATAATGCTCACTACCGGAATATTGATGTTCGGAAATATGTCGGTGGGGGTCCGGACGATCGAGAATGCTCCCAGGATCAGGATCAGAATGGCCAACACCACGAAGGTGTAGGGCCGCCGCAACGCCAGTCGAACAATCCACATATTGCCTCACGCAGGGTTCAATCACGCTCCCGTTTTTTCGCTAGAGCGAATCAGAAAGAATGCAATCCCCACCGGCCGTGAGTAAGTGCAGGTTCCGTTCCAAGAAAGAGGCGGCCGGGGGCTTGAGTATCTGGCACAATGCAAAGGAGTTAACGCTCTACTCTCGGGGCGGCAGTGGAGTTGAACGCGGTAGGCCGTCGACCGATCGACACCTCCCCGACGTCGCTTGCATCGGGCGATGCTTCAAGTGGATGGGAAGATTCGAAAATGATCTAGAGCCTGACAGGAAGGAAAAAGTCACACCACACCACCGGTGTCCCTGACACACTGGTGCGGGTGACGCTATCTATCGGTTGGTGCGGCCGCCAGGTCGCGCCCTCATGGACCTGATTGGAATCAAGCGGCTTCGGCGCTCTGCCAAGAGGTTTTGTACGCACGCAAGGCGTAGAGAGCGTCTTCTAACGCTTCCTTTTCGTCGAATTCGTCGAGGGTTGCGGGATCGTAAAAGATTTCTCGCCCACGCGTGATCACTGCTTCTTCTGCCTCTGAAACGCGCTGCGGCAGAACACTCTTGTTGGTTTCCAATATGGCGGCTCTATACAGAGTCCTCCAGTCGGGACGGTTCGGGAATGGGGGCAGGCCCGGATTCATAACTAAACTCCTAGATAGGACGCACTGCGAGGTGCTGGCTATTTGTTGGTATACGACGTGGTATTTGTTCTGACCTTACGCCAATCACCGCATAAGTCAAGCCTAAATCGGTAATTTACTTCCTTTTTACGAGGCGATATTACCAAGGAAGCAGTAAACGTTTACAAGATCTGGTCAGTGAGCGATTAAACGATTAAGCGATTTTGTCACCGCCGTGCCTGCGTCGCGTTGAATCGCAGTGCTCCTTTCGCACGCGCACACACCCATGGGCCGGCACTAGCTTCGAATTGCCGGTGCGTCCCAGTCCACGTCTCCCTCTGGGTCGAGGCGGGCGCCGACAAGCATCGTCGCACCTCGGGCGAGCGCTCCGGGGGTGCGTGACTCGCGCCAGTACATGTAACCAAAACCGAGGATCAACGTCACCACGAACAGATAAGGCGTTATGTTGTACGGCGCCGGCTGGACTGGGTAGATGGTCACGAAGAGGACAGGCAGCAGTGCCAGCGTCCCGGTCCAGGGCATCACCGCGTGCCGCCAGATCCTGAATTGATGCGGAAGTTCTCGGCGGATGTAGGACGTCAGCGCCAGGTTCGCCATGCAATATAGGACGATGACCGCGAGCGTTGCAATGGTACCGAGGAAACCAAAGATATCCTCGGGGCGCAATAGCAGACCAACGAGCAGCACCGCCGCGAAGCCGGATATTTGGAGGAAGGCGATCGCGAAGGTGGGAGTCCGATGCAGGGGATGAATCTTGCCGAAACTGGAAGGAAGTGTGCCAGCCTGTCCCATCGTGTACATCACTCGGGAAGCGGCATTGGTGCACGCCAGGCCCGCACCGACCGCGCTGTTGATGATCGCGAGGATGACCAGCAGCCATGCAGATCCCCACAGTGCGTGGCCAAGGTCGTAGTAGGGGTTCGGGTTGGAAGCGAACGCGTACATGTTGCCCGTCCCCCAGCCGATTGCACTGGCATAGGACGTGAAGACATAAAAGATTCCGATGACCACCAGCGAGAGGATGACTGCGAGGCCGATGAACTTGCCCGGCCGGCGGGCTTCCTGCGCGAGGGGCGCTGGAGCCTCGAACCCGCTGAGCGCCAGGATCGAGAAGACCATACCGGCGAGAATGCCGCCAAAGTGATGCGGCGACAGCGAGGGCTTCAGCGGTGCGACGTAAGTGGAACCGGGGCCGGGATGAACGAGGAAGGTGATCCCCAGCGCCAGCATGATCAGCATCTCCAGCCCGCCGAGAATTGCGGTCGTGTGCATCGATAGCCGTATTCCGTAGTAAGTGAAGATCCAAATGACGCCGAACGTTGCTACCGCGATGAGCCACCACGGAATGTTTATGCCGAAGCTGGTATGCAGCGTGTCCGACAACAGGTATCCAAGGAATCCGCTGGAAGCGGCCGGGCCGATGATGTCATAGATCAAGTAGCTCCAGGTCGCCATGAATCCGACGCGGCACCCGAGCCCGCGGGTGGCAAAACAGTAGTAGCCCCCGCTCGACGGCATGTACTTGGAGAATTCCGACACTGTGTTGGCGATGAAGCAACAGACCACCGTCGTCAGCAGAAACGAGATCGGCATGTCCGGTCCCGCTTTGAGGGCAATGACGGGAAAGGTAAAAATGATGTTGGTCGCAGGGGCGATATGAGTGATGCCGTGAAGCACCAGTTCCGAAAGTCCAAGCGAATTGCGGCGCAGTTGCGGAACTCCAGTGCTGTTGGTTGTCTCAGCCGTCACTCGCGGACCTCCCGCCTTCACGGTGAAACGCGAACTGCGCGTGTTCATCCTACACTGGGAGGCTGCCGTTGCAGGCGCGCAGGGTCAGGAGTACATTTGGGGGCGCTAAGCGGCCTTGGGAAACCCCGTCTCAGAAGTCTATGGAGGAAACAACATGAAGAACCTACTCTTGTTTGGACTGGTGATTGCGCTGCTAGCTTCCGCTCCAGCAATCGCCCAGAATGCCATCGACGGGACATGGAAGTTCAACCTCAGCGACGCGCAGTTCCCGAAAAAACCCGACGTTTATCTGTTGCAAAACGGCAAGTATCAGTGCAAGACCTGCGTTCCACCGATTGATGTAAAAGCGGACGGCCAAGACCAGCCGGTTAGCGGGGACCCTTACCTGGATAGTGTCAGTATCAAAGTAGTCGATGATCGGACCATTGAGGAAATCGACAAGAAAAATGGGAAGACCGTTACCACGAGTAAGACCGTTGTCTCACCAGACAGTAAGACCGCGGCTTTCGAGTTCACTGACAGCAGCAACACCAACGCCGACCCGGTCACGGGGAAGGGAAGCATTACACGGGTCGCCAAGGGCCCCACCGGATCGCATGCGATTTCCGGTTCCTGGGTGACTTCGAAGATGGATACCCTGTCCGACAACGGACTCGTCGTCACCTTCAAGGTGGAAGGCGATAGTCTAAAGATGAGTAACCAAACCGGGCAATCCTACGTTGCGAAGATGGATGGCACAGACGCGCCCTACAAAGGAGATCCCGGAACCACCAGCGTGTCCGTGAAAAACGCGGGCAAGAATACGATAGAGGAGACCGACAAGCGCGACGGAAAGGTGATCAGTGTAGCGCGTATGACGGTAGCTGCCGGCGGCAAGACCATGATGCTCATGGTCGAGGACAAGTTGCGTGGCACCAACAGCCAGTTTACCGCCACCAAACAATAGGCGCACTGCCGCATGTCATGCTCAAATAAACTGCACGCAGATTCTAAAAAAGGCCCGGCCTCAGGGCCGGGCCTTTTCTGTGGTGCCGCAACAGATTCGCGCTGCTACTTCGGACGCGAGTGCTGCCATCTTTAGTGCTTACTGCAGCTTGGTGCCCTGCGATGCTGCCACTTGCCACTTGCCGTTTCGCTTGACCCAGGTGTCAGTGAAGCGATACTTGGCGCTTATATCCTGCCCTTTGTAGGTACCTTTCACCGTGTTGATTCCGGCGGCCACGGCGGTGTTGCCGTAAACGTGGACTGTCAGGTCGCTCAACTCCATCGACTGAAATTTCAGATCACCGGAGCTCAAGTCCGCCTTGTCCTGAGCCTTGTCGGTAACGCGGCCGGTGGGGTCGGTGTCGATGATGTCATCGGCTTCATACTGATCCACTGCAGCTGCGCCTTCCTTTAGGGTCGCCTGTGCCCAGTTCTGTTCCTGTTTCTTGATCTCATCCTCGACACCACTCGTCTTCGACGCCCGACCGGCAGCGAGAGACAACGAAAACAAACAGAGCAATGCAACCGCAAGCACGTTCTTCATGGCTCCTCCTTTGACGGCGGAGATCATACTCCGCACCGCCGCCAGCGGCAACATCGGCTGACCACCGATTCCAGACACACCACAGCGTATCGTAGAGCCCCTCTCGTGCTCGCCAGGATAGTTTTTCAGATCAAGGCAACGAGGCGATGATCTTGCGGTATTCGGCTTCGGTGAAGGCCTTCAGCGTCTGAGTAGTAACGTTGCCCAGAGCACCCGTGGACAGCATGAACTGTGCCGCGGCGTCGTCATTGGGAAACTCCGAGACCAGCACAGCGTCATACTCCCCCATCGTCAAGTACCAGGCGTGGACCTTTCCTTGAGCGGCTTCGGCTGCCTTCTTGGCCGCGTCGAGTCGCGCCGGGCTCTCTTTGATTTTTGCAGCACCCTGATGCGTGTAGCGAAGCAGTGATACATAGTGTGGCATGAGGAGGTCCCCCCTCTCGTCTGGCGACAGTATGCCGTGACCACAACGGAGTCAAGCGAAAGCTGGGAATGGTGGTAGCCCCGCTGTACTGGCCTGCTCTTTCCAGCGTTGCGTGTTCACGCCGATCACGAGGAGCCGTCTGAGAAGAACTTTGGGTGACGGCCACTGGAATCGAATCCTGAGAAGCGACAAGCCGCACCGCGGAAGTCGCCCAGGCACTGGCCTAGCAACGTAAGGGAAGAGTCACCAAAGCCGAGAGTTTGCCCCGAGACGACCGCGCAACCGATTGGTGGGCTCCGGTTTCTCGGTTACCCCATCTTGGAACTGTCTTGGACTCCGCGCACCTGTTTTGTGGAACGACTGAGGGGTAAGAGTTTCGGGGGTCTTAGACCACGACGCGTCGCGCTCAGTACGGGTATGTACGCGAGTTCTTTCCCGTTTTCGACGCAGCGCAGCATCAGTCCGCCGCGGCTCATATCTCCGCGACCGACGAACTCGGCCGGAAAGAGCAATCGCTCACGAAAAATCTGAAGCAAGGGTTCCACGTACTTTGATGTC
This sequence comes from Candidatus Sulfotelmatobacter sp., assembly GCA_035511455.1. GTDB lineage: Bacteria > Acidobacteriota > Terriglobia > Terriglobales > Acidobacteriaceae > Sulfotelmatobacter. Next base: position 48,053 of record DATKFH010000160.1, read on the forward strand.
GCGATGCTTCCCAGAAGAACAACGCCACATGAATCTGCCATCTTCTCTGAGAGCTCGCGACAATCGCGATCGAGGGGCGCACGGTACCGCTGATCGCTTGGATCGATGTCGTTTGCCGCAATCTCGCGCAGGCGATCGAGGGTCACAATGGTTTCCGGCGGAACCAAGCCCCCGGTCGCGGTAATAATGAATGTCCCTGATAAGGCGGGAGGCGCGGAAAAAGCTCGAGCATACGCCAGCTTGCCGCGAAAGTAGAGTCCGCTGATAAAGCTAAACAGCTCTCCCAGGGGCACGCCATCCTCACGCAGGCGGCGTGCAAGGTCGAGTGCCGAGTCTGGTCTCGTCACGTAGCCTGCGCGAATGCCTGCAAGGTTTGCCGGAGAGAGAAGGAAAATCCGAGAATAGGGGATCAGCAAATTCAGATTACTATGTTCCTTTCCGTGGGCAATTCTCGAGATAGCCAAATTCGCAGAAGCTCAAAGAGCACGAACTTGGTACAACGCTGGCCCTAGTGTAGCTTTCTTGACGTTGTCTCGAATGCGTTTTAAGAATGGCTCGAGGTCCCAGGCAGATCGTTATCTAAATCGTTCCGCGACCACAATTGCCCTCGGGCTTTGCTCAGTTCCAGAGAGGGTAGCCTTGGCGTCACAACTTGGCCGTCGCATCGGCGACAGCGTCACGTAAAGCGCCTCGAAAGAAAATCAGCGCCGTGACGTGACCCGCTGAGAGCCAGCGTAGGGTGCT
>DATKFH010000161.1:0-38227 GCA_035511455.1 Candidatus Sulfotelmatobacter sp.
CAGAGTATTTGACAAATAGAACGACCGTACTATCATAGTACGATCGTTCTATGAAGCCGACCATCCGCTACCACACCGATCAAGCCACTGAGACCCGTCGCGAGATCTTGCGGGTCGCAGTTGACATCGCATCTGCAGAAGGGCTGGAGGGCCTTTCCATCGGCCGCCTCGCCGCTGAACTAAAGATGAGCAAGACCGGGATCTTCTCCCACTTTGGTTCCAAAGGACAACTTCAGCTTGCGACCGTCGAAACCGCCAAGCAAATCTTCCTGGAGAAGGTGGTGCACCCTGCCTTGAAGAGTGCACAGGGTCTGCCACGCCTCAAAGCCATGCTGGAGCATTGGCTCGGGTACGTGGAAAGAATCGTATTTCGCGGGGGCTGTTTCTTCGCGGCCGCAGCTGCCGAGTTTGACAGCCGGCCAGGAGCGGTCCGCGATGAAATTGCCGACCTGACCAGGGACTGGGTGATAGCTCTGCAAGAGGAGATAGCGTTCGCACAATCAAAAAAGGAAATACCGTCGTCGATACAACCCGCGCAGTTGGCTTTCGAGCTTCACGCCTACGTGCAAGAGGCCAACTGGGCCTTCAAGCTGTTCAATGACAAGTCCGCGTTCCTGCTTGCCCGGCGTGCGATCGCCGATCGCCTGGCTGCCGCGTCGAGTAAGCGCACCCTCAACAATTCCAAACGATAGGGAAAATGTATGAATCAATCTCTCAAGGGAACGTCAGGGCTTCTTGAAAAAGGCGCTGACTGGTTGGCGAACAGAATCGCCAAGCCGGAGACTACAGAGAATACTGCGTTGCCAATAGTGTTCTTCGCTACGCTGATCTTGTTAGCCACGCTACTCTACCTCTGGAAGACACGGGCTAGACTCTGCAAGTTCTGCCATCCGTTTTATCAATCGCTCTGGCACTTTCTTCCAGTACAAGTGTTCTCGGGAGAGATGACCCCAGCCATCTTGCAGTCGTGCAGCACAACGCTGGGGCTGGGGCTTCTCCGAGGGAGCGCGTCAGCCGCGAAGTCACAACCGCGCTAGGCAAACAGTCTGCTCGCGCCACCGTGGGCGTGCTGGGCTGAGACGCATTGCTATGTGCACCTGGCAAGTCGTTGGGCCCGGCTGCTAAAGTGATTACGGCGATCGGGCCCAGCTATGATCGGCGGTTCCCAACAAAAAAGACTTCTCGTGTTGTGCACGACTACGGGATACCAGACGTGCGCCTTTAGCGAGGCCGCCCAGAAGTTGGGGCTGTCCATCACCTTTGGAACGGACCGCTGCCACGTGCTCGATGACCCATGGCGGGATGGCGCTCTTCCCCTGCGCTTTGAAGACCCCGAAGCCTCAGCGCAGAGGATCTGCGATTTCGCCGCGTCCCATCCTCTTGACGCGATCGTCTCCATCGGGGATCGACCCACGTCAACCGGCGCTCGCGCCTGCCATAAACTCGGCTTGCGGGGACATCCTCCCGAAGCGACCGACATCTGCCGCGATAAATACCGCTCGCGCGAGCGGTTGCGGGATGCCGGGCTGAATGTTCCGACCTTCAAGAGATTTCCCTTGCACTCGAATCCGCGCCCGGTTGTTGCGTCTGGGGAAATCACCTTTCCCTGCGTGCTCAAACCACTGGCACTCTCCGGCAGCCGTGGTGTGATTCGCGTCGATACCCCCGAGGAATTTGTGCAGGCGTTCGAACGTATTCGGAAGCTTTTGCGCAGCCCGGGAGTCGGTGTTTTGCGTGAGGAGACTAGCGAGTTCATTCAAGTGGAGAACTACATCGACGGGCTGGAGATCGCGGCCGAAGGCCTGGCCGACCGGGGCAAATTGAAAGTGCTGGCGATTTTCGATAAGCCGGACCCGCTGGTCGGGCCATTTTTCGAAGAGACAATCTACGTCACTCCGTCGCGACTGGACCCTTTCATACAGGCGGAAGTCGCTCGGACGCTGCAACGGGCGGTCGACGCGCTTGGCCTGTTTCATGGCCCGCTCCACGCCGAGTTGCGGGTGAAAGTCAATTGCAACTGGATCCTGGAGATCGCGGCGCGTCCGATAGGTGGGCTCTGTGCACGAAGTCTGCGCTTCGGGAACGGAATCTCGCTGGAGGAACTGATTATTCGGCACGCGCTCAATGAGCCGGTCACGCACTTACGACGCGAGGAGGCTAGCTCCGGCGTAATGATGATTCCCATCCCGCAGGAAGGAATCTACAAGGGAGTTGAGCAGTTGGAGCGAGCCGCGCAGGTGCCGGGAATCGAAGCGATCGAGATGACCGCCAAACTGCAGCAGAAACTTGTGCCACTGCCAGAAGGATCAAGTTATCTAGGGTTTATATTCGCGCGTGGCGACTCGCCACAATACGTCGAAGGTGCTCTCCGGGAAGCGCACCGCAAGCTGCGCTTCGTAATCTCGTCCAGCCTTCCAGTGGTGTAGGGCGTAACGAAAACCTGATTTTTGTGAGCGGAACAGGGCTTCCGCCCTGCAATGATCCTGAGGAAGTAGGTACTTAATCCGCTGATCACCTACTTGGCCGAGCTTACGTTAATTCTTGCTCTTCATTCGGCGGAAGCGCTGCGCCCTCACCAAAGAAGAACTGGTCCAGCTGATGCACGATGATCTCCTGGTCCTGGCCATCCTGCGTGTTCTCCCGGGGACTAGAAGCAGGCCAACTGCCCGCTGGTGGGTTCGGATCAACAGTACCAGGGTTCGGTCAGGTAGGGGATGGTTGCCCGCAGCGGTCCGGGTTGGCCGAGCGGAAGGGGCGCGGGCGCTTCGTCCCCGTCTTCGTTCATGGCGCAATGCAGCATCTTCCAGGCTTCGCCGACGATCACGGTGCGCGACGCGCCAGCCTTGGCATCGCGCTGCACCATGGCTTCGAGGTCGCACTGGAGCCGGTCAACCTTGCGGTCCGGGTTTGCCCACGGATAGCGTAGCGCTTCCTGTTGGAAAGGAGCGATGGCCGCGCTGTGCAGTGGCAAAACTTCCAGCAGGCGCGACCCGGCGGGAATCAACAGGCGGATGGTGAGCTGCACCGGCGGGACGTGCTCCACCAGCCCCAGCCGTATCAAGGTGGCCAGCAAGTCTTCGTAGCCCGACAGCGTAGTCCAGGGCGTGAAAGGCACGAAGGTGGGCACGAGGAAAAGTCCGAGCCCGCCCATCAGCCCGGCGAGACGGATAAAGTCGGCGCGTGTGTGGCCCTTGTCTAGGATTCGCAGCACGTGGTCATCCAACGACTCCACCGCCGTGGTCACGAACGCGCATCCCGTCTCACGCAGCGCTGGGAGGCGCCCGGCGTGCTGAAGCAGGTGCTCCACCTTAATGGTCACGTCGTAAGAGAGGCCGGGATGCTCGCGGTGGAGCGCTTCCACGATCTGCATCGAGTGCCCGACCCCGTTGAAGAAGTCGGGATCACCGAAAGTGATGTGTTGCGCGCCGGCTGCGATCTGGCGGCGGATATCTTCCAGTACCACCTCGCGCTGGACAATGCGAAACGTGCCGTTGTACACGGGCACGATGGGACAGTGACGGCACAGGTGCTTGCAGCCCCGGCTGGCCTCGGTGTAGCCTACGACGCGGGTGCTGTCGTCGGGCAGGGTGAGATGTGCGTACTTTTCCAGGGGAGGCAGGTCGTCGCGATAGGGCACCAGGAAATTCTGCCGACCGAGCGAGATCTCGGGCTCAACCTGCGGCAGCCCAGGACCGGGCGCGCCAGCCTCCAGCCGGCAGACCAGACTCAACAGCCCCTGCTCAAACTCTCCCCCCAAGATCGTGCCGACGCCCAAACGACGCAGCAGGCCGGCATTGACGGGGGCGTACAGTCCAAATCCGCACAGGTGGGCGGCGGGGTTGAGTTTCCGAACCCTCTTCAGTGCGCTCACTGCGATCCGCGTGGCGGTGTGCATGGGCAGATAAAAGGCGATCAGGCTGGCGGTGCGTACCGCCTCTTCGTCCAGCGGCTGTCGCGAGAGGTCCAGCGAAGTGGTGTCGAAGCCGTCAGCACGTAGCCACGCCGCGGGCGAGGCCAGCCCAAACGGTTGCCGGCCCAGTTCGTAGGTCGAGATCAGCAGCACCTTCAGATCGGACATAGAAACCTGAAATTAGTCCTTGTTGCGCGGGGGGACGTATCCCGGTGGAAGCGCGGCGCCCTCGCCGAAGAAGAAATCTTCCAAGTGCTTGACCAGGATCTCCTGGTCCTGCCGGTTGGCGGGATTCAGCCGGTACTCGTTCAAGATCATCTTGCAATGCTCGCCCCACATCTTCCAGGCTTCCTCAGAGACGTTTTCATAAATCCGCCAGCCCAGTTCCGAGTCGAACGGCGGCTCCTCCAGTCCTGGCATTTCCCTCTGGAACTTCACGCAGAAGACCTTGCGCTGCCCTGGCCTCTCCGGTTCAGACGGCATTTGAGGTGTATTACAGCCCACGGGTACCCCTGCTAGGCGAAAGGTTTGTCCCAATAGTATCAGGATGCGGCCGGTATGTACCCGGATTGAAATGCGGCCGTTAATGCCTATTATACTTGCCGCTCACCCTTTATGCCTTTGCCGTCCTCAAATCCTTTGCCCTTTGCGGACAAAGACCTTTTTCCGGGAGCCATGCGCCTGTACGAGTGTGTTTATTCTCGGGTGAAAAGGAGGCCACTTCGGGCGGCTTGAGAACAATTTCATAATCTCCTCGCGTTTCGGATCGGTGTTATTTGGCACAGGTCGTTCACGTGGTTAGACAGATTTCTAAAGAATGCTCTATGCCCAGCAGATTTGGCTGCCGCTAAAACATCGCAGAAGGGCAACTGTGGGCCGTTGCGCGCCAGCAGGGTCGCGCCTAACCTCCACGCGTGTGCATTTCCAAGTGTGGGTCCTGCTGGAGCTGTTGGATTCCGACCAACACCCCTCGCGACGGCAGATCCTTGCGTTCTTCTGCGCCGCGATCGGTTCGCTTCGTCCACCGGCTCACGATGAGGGACTTGATCTCTTCCCTGGTGGCGCCGCTGCGGAGAGATTTCCTCAGATCCGTTCCTTTCTGAGCATAAAGGCACAGGTACCAGAGTCCGTCTGCGGTCAGACGACTTCGGTCGCAGCGTTGGCAGAACGGTGTGGTTGTGGAGGCGATGATGCCGAAGACGGTCCCGTCGGCTAAAAGGAACCGTTCCGCGGGTGCGGAACTATCCTCCACCACCGGCTCGATGCGGCCGTAGCGCCGGCTCAGCGCGTCCAGCATCTCCGCCCGCGAAACCACCTTGCTCCTGGACCACTGCGTCGCCCCACCAACATCCATGTATTCGATGAAGCGCACTTCGGCACCGGCCCGCTTTCCGTACTCGATCAGGTCAGCAAGTTCATCTTCGTTGACGCCGCGCACCACGACGGCGTCTATCTTCAGCGCCCGGAAACCGGCCTGACGGGCGGCCTCGATCCCGAGCAGCACCGGCGAGTGCGTCTCCCTTCGAGTTAACACAAGGAAGCGGTCCGGGCGGAGCGTATCCAGGCTGACGGCTAAGTGGTGCAGGCCGGCGTCCCAGAGCGCCTGCGCTTGCCCGGCCAACAAGACGCCGTTGGTGGTCAAAGCTAAGTCCCTGATTCGCGAGTTCTGCGCCAGCATCCGAACCAGCACGGGAAGCTCTTTGCGCAGAAGCGGCTCACCTCCGGTCAAGCGCACCTTCTCGATGCCGACTTCGGTGAAGATGCCGGCCAGCTCGCTGATCTCTTCGAAGCTCAGCAATTTTTCGCGCGGCAGCCAGCGGTACTCTTCCTCAGGCATGCAATAGCGGCAGCGCAGGTTGCAACGGTCTGTAACCGAAATCCGCAGGTTGAGAAGAGGCCTGCCGAAGGCGTCAGCGGGGCCCTTTGATTTGACGGAAGGTTGCATAGCCCGGCCGCTTTCTTGGAGAGGCATATGGTAGGCTGCTCTGGCGCCCAAATCAACTTAAGTGTAAAGTCCGCGATCCGGTTTCCAGCCAACGACTGTGGGAGCGAGACATCGCGGAGTTGCAGTCCAAGACTTGGAGACTTGAGCGAAAGCGTGTCGCGGGAGCAAAAAGCAGCCGGCATACGAGGATAGTCGCCGTGCTCTACCCTATGGAGCCGGGCAGCACGGCCGGCGGTCGCTGTCGGCCGCCGCTTCACACTGGGGCTTAGGGAGAATAGCCAATGAATGCAGAACGAACGAGGGCGCTTGAAAAAGAGCTTCAGGACATCTTGAAAATTACAAACCCGCTGGTTCCCGCCACTCTGGATCCGAATAGCCCGACCGCGATGAGCGTCCCAGGAGTCGAATCAGAGGAACTGCACTGGCTACGGACACGAAGAGATGAGATCCAGCAGATGCTTGACGATGACAGTTCCGAAGAGGATATGAGGGCGAGAGTCTTGTAACGTGAGAAAAGCCACTGCTCCCGTATATAGCGATAGCAAACTTCCAGCCTTTCCCTTCGCCCAGTTTTTGCAGAAAAGTTCCTAAAGGATGTCAGGAACGAGTATCACTTCCGCGCCATCTTCAGAATAGTGCGAGCAATGGTTGTGGCCGGTGCGGTCCATTTCAACCGCGACAGGTCTTTACCTATGGTCTTGCCGTGACGCCCCGCTTCCAAAGCAATCTGTCTGCACACACTGCTGATTTCCGCTCCTCCGGCACCCTTCTTTAACCCTTCCAATCCCCTGAAATGTGTCCCTAGTTTCGCGGGGTTGCAGTCACCAGTCACGTTCACAATGTAGTGGCACTCCGCCGAAGATTCTTGAAACGTTGAATCCAGCCCTGAAGCTTGGGCGGGGCAACGGCGGCTTCAGAGAAATAAGGAATTTGGTATTGGAGTCCTAGAAGCCTACGAACGAACTACAAGCAGCCAAAGAAGGCTTATCGGGTGTCCGGCAGCGCGCGGCTCGGCAAGGTCTTGCAACCACCGTACCAAAGGAATCTAATTGAATGAGGGGGCGCTCCCTCAAAGCCGTCGAGCTTCCTCAGGTCCGGCGAATGCTCAACGATCTTCACAAGTTAGAACACGAGCTTCGGACGGCGCTTTGCAGTTGCAAGAAAGAACTGCAAAAACGATCTGCTCGCTGCCCACCATTGCGCGACCCGACACCTTCCCGGTGAACTTGGCGGGGAGAGGGTTTATATGTTCGAACGCTACACGGAGAAAGCACGGCGCGTCATCTCCTTTGCGCGCTACGCGGCTAATCAGTCCGGTTCTCCTTGCATAGAGACGGAGCACCTGCTGTTGGGACTTCTGCGCGAAGACAAAGCTCTTCTCACCAACCGGTTCCTGCGTTCTTATGCCTCGGTCGAGTTCATCCGCAAGCAGATTGAGGGGCACACCGCGATCCGGGAGAAGGTCTCGACCTCGGTCGACCTCCCGTTGAGCAACGAGTGCAAGCGGGTTCTGGCGTACGCTGCCGAGGAGGCTGAGCGCCTTTCGCATAAGAAAATTGGAACCGAGCACCTTTTGTTGGGACTGCTGCGTGAAGAGAAGTGTTTCGCCACCGAGATCCTGCACGAACGCGGCTTACGCCTTCCGACCATCCGCGAGGAACTGGCCCGTACCAGCCAGGAAAAAGCTCAGCCGCAGCGTCAGCGCGAATCTTCCTTGCTGAGTGAGTTTTCCCGCGACCTTACCGAGGCCGCGATGGATACCCAGCTCGATCCGCTGGTGGGACGTGAAAGCGAGCTGGAGCGCGTGATTCATATTCTCTGCCGCCGCACCAAGAACAACCCAGTACTGATCGGCGAGGCGGGCGTAGGTAAGACTGCCATCGTCGAAGGACTGGCGCAGCGCGTCGCCGATGGCGAAGTTCCGTCGTTCCTGGCAGATAAGCGCATCCTGGCCGTTGACCTGTCATTAATCCTGGCGGGCACCAAATATCGTGGCCAGTTTGAAGAGCGCCTGAAGACCGTCATGAAGGAGCTGATGGAGTCGCAGAACGCCATCATCTTCATCGATGAGCTGCACACGCTGGTAGGCGCGGGTTCTGCCGAAGGTTCGTTAGACGCGGCCAACATCATGAAGCCGGCTTTGTCGCGCGGTGAAATTCAGTGTATCGGCGCGACTACGCCGGGCGAGTATCGCAAGTCGATCGAAAAAGATCGGTCGCTGGAGCGCCGTTTCCAGGCCGTCAAGGTTCCGCCGCCGGATGAAGGCGATGCCACCAAGATTCTGTTCGGCATTAAGGACCGCTACGAGAAGTTCCACGGGGTCACTTACACTGACGACGCTATCAACTTCGCGGTTTCGCATTCCAACCGCTACATTCCGGATCGCCTTCTGCCCGACAAGGCGATTGACCTGATTGACGAGGCGGGGGTGCGCGTGAAGCTGCGCCAGACCTCATTGCCTGAGGAGATCAGGGAGGTCCAGAAGCGGATCGAGTTCATCGTACACCGCATGGAAAACGCCATCGCGAACCACGAGTTCGAGAAGGCGCGCTTCTACTCGGACGAGGAACGCAAAGAGCGCGAGAACCTGCGCGCCCTTTGCGAAGAATACCACCTCGATGAATCCTCCACCGGCGTCGTCGGTCGGGAGGACATCGAGGACGTGGTATCGCGCTGGACTGGTGTTCCCGTCACCTCGATTAAAGAAGAAGAATCCCAGAAGCTGCTGCGCATCGAAGAAGAACTGCGCAAGCGGGTCATCTCGCAGGACAAGGCCATCAACGCCTTGGCCCGTGCGATCCGCCGCAGCCGCGCTGGCCTGAAAAACCCGAACAAGCCCATCGGTTCATTCTTGTTCCTCGGACCTACCGGCGTCGGCAAGACCGAAGTGGCCCGCACGCTGGCGCAGTTCATGTTCGGCGGCGAGAAGTCGCTGGTGCGCTTCGACATGTCCGAGTTCATGGAAAAGCACTCGGTCTCAAAGCTGATCGGTTCGCCTCCGGGATATGTGGGCTACGAGGAGGGCGGCCAGCTAACAGAACGCGTGAAGCGCGCGCCCTACTCGGTGGTTCTGCTTGACGAAATTGAGAAGGCGCACCCGGATGTCTTCAACATCCTGCTGCAAGTGTTCGAAGACGGCCAGCTCACCGACGGTTTGGGCAACACGGTGGACTTCAAGAACGCCATCATCATCATGACTTCGAACATCGGCGCGCGCCACTTGCAGAATCGCGAAGGCCTGGGCTTCCAGTCAACCAAGGAAGAAATGATCTCCGACAAGGTCGAGGATCTGGTGAGGAACGAGGTCAAGCGCACCTTCAACCCCGAGTTCCTGAACCGGCTGGACGAAATCATCCTGTTCAGCGCGCTGACTGAGAACGACCTCATTCAGATCCTGGAGCTCATGGTCAGCCAGCTGAACCAGAATCTGGCGCAGAAATCAATCACCATGAGCGTAACCGACGAGGCCAAGAAGTGGGTCCTCAGTCAGACACTAGGCGATCGCAGCTACGGCGCGCGTCCGCTGCGGCGAGCCTTGGAGAAGTACGTCGAAGATCCATTGTCGGAGGCGCTGATCCAAGGCACCATCACCACGCGGCCGGCATTCATCGACGTCTTCCTCGAGGACAACAAGCTGTACTACCGTCCGGTGGACTCGCAGAAAACCGAGGGCGTGCTGCTGTACGAAAACTAGAGTTTGTAAGTTTAATTGGCAGAGGCGGGCCAAGTGGCTCCGTCTTCTGCCTTCTCGGCTCGCCGTCGCAAAGTCCCATGCGCAGTGTCCGTCTGCCCCTGCTCCAAGTTATTGAAGTGCTGCAGACCATCCGAACCTCGGGGTATTAGGACACTTGAAATGCGATGTTTACTTTGCCGGTCTGCCGTGATGCAGGCATAGTGCGACCAGATCCGAGACGTTCGCTTCGCCCACGCACATGACCGTGTCTGCCCCCCCCCAATAGATTTTCACGGTCCCATCGGACTCTGGGACGGCACCACAGGTGAAGACCACGTTGTGGACGTATCCAGTTATTTCCCAAGGATCTTCCGGTTGCAAAATCCACGAGTCGCCCACACCGATGACCTTTGCCGGGTTCTCGAGGTCATGAAGAGCAACCCCCAAACGATAGACCGATCCATCCATAGTTCGGAAAACTCCGTGATAGATGGAAAGCCATCCCTGGTCCGTTTTGATCGGCGGCGCGCCGGGACCGATTTTCATTTCATCCCAGTGATATGGTTCAGGCTTCATGATGAGCTGGGATTGGCCCCAATAGCATAGATCCGGAGAATAGGAAATCCAGATTGACCAGGGGGCGATTTCCGAATGAGGACGGTCAAGCCGGGCATAAAGCCCATCAAACTTCTCGGGAAAGATCACGACATTCCGATAATCCGCCTCAGTGATAAGCGAAACTCTTTCCACTTGACTGAAGTCCTTCGTCTTGGCCAGGGCGATCCGCACTCCATTTCGTGAGTAAGCGCTGTAGGTGATGATGTATTCCCCCTCCAGCCGGGTCACGCGTGGGTCCTCCACGCCAAACTCTTCATAGGCAGCAAAAGGACCGTCCCGGTCAGGAGTCAGAAATGGCTGTGGATCGGCAGTGAAGCGGAATCCGTCGGGACTGCGTGCCAAACCAATGATTGACCGTCCGGTGCGAAGATGGGAGCGGAATAGCATGATGTATTCGTTCCCGTGCTTAACGACCGCCGCGTTGTGAACGGTTTCCACTGGATAGGGAATCTCGGCCTTGGTGAGGATAGGGTTGTGGCTGTAGCGCCTGACAATGTCCGGCTTCATGATCGTCTCCTCGCCTCCAGATCAAAAATCGTTGAATAAACCCGCTCATATCCCTCCACCATGGTATCGATCGAAAAGTGTTGCCGGACACGGCTGCGGCAGGCCCGACGGTCGATTTCAGACACTCGGCCAAGGACCCGAACCGCTTCAGCAACATTTGCAACCAGAAAGCCGGTCTCCCCGTCCTTGATCACCTCACGGCAAGAGCCGAGGTCCATTGCGATGACGGGCACACCGGCGGCATTGGCTTCGACCAGGACAAGTCCGAATCGTTCCGGGATGGTATTCAGGTGCAGGAGAGCTCGGGCTCGAGCAAACAGTTCATTCTTGCCCGTCACGTCGACCGGTCCGATATAGAGGATGTTTTGATCGTCGAGGTGAGGTTTGATCTGCTCCCGGAAATAGGCCTCATCCTGGACGATGCCAGCGATGATCAAACGCATACGGCTCAGACGAGCAACCTCGATGGCTAGATGAACCCCTTTATCCGGGTGGATCCGACCGAGGAAGATCAGGTCGTCGCCGCCGAGGTTTTGAAGGGGGTACAACGAGAGATCAATGCCGTTATAGACGGTCGCGAGGTAATTCAGTCCTGCGGCTCGGTCGGAGTGGCTGACGGAAACGAAATATCCACCACGATACTTATGATAGATAGGCATGATTTTGGGTGACGAGAATCCGTGGATGGTAGTTAGGACCGGTGTTCTAATCAGCCGAGTGTAGGTCAAGGCCATGAAGTCGTAGTGGCTGTGGATAAGATCAAACTCAGCAGCGTGCTCGAACGCTTCCGAGATGTGAAGGTATTCGGCGACTTTCGCATCGACGGTGGCATCCTCTTGATATCCCTTGTCCACCACAGCATGCAGCTGAGCCCGGGTCACGGAATCCCTGGTGGCGAACAACGTCACATCCCAGCCACGGGCGACGAGCCCTTCAGTGATATTGCTAGCCACTGTCTCCCAGGCGCCGTATTGCCGAGGCGGTGTTCGCCAGGCTATCGGCGACAGGACAGCCACTCGTTTGTTGGGCTCTCTCATGCTGTTCGACGACACTTCTTACTGCATGGCCGCCAGCACTTCATCGAGGGGAACAGTAGCGAAACCGGTGGCATGGTCGGCCATGCCATAGGGAATGATCAGTTCGCCGTTGTGGACGAGAGCGCCACACGTATAAACGACGTTCGGCACATAGCCTTTACGCTCCTTCTGGTCCGGTTTGAGCAAAGGTTCGCGGAGGCGGCCGATCACTTTGCCAGGATTGTCGTGATCGAGGAGGAACGCGCCTATGCAGTAGGTTCGCAGAGGGCCGACTCCGTGGCTGAGGACTAGCCAGCCTGCTTCGGTCTCGATGGGCGACCCACAGTTCCCCAGCTGGACCAACTCCCAGGGGAACATCGGTTTAAGGAGAGCCTTGCTTTCATACCAGAAGTGGACATTGTCAGAAAGCACGAGGTAGATGTTCTCATTGTCCTGGCGGGAGAGCATGACATAGAGGCCATTGATTTTCCGGGGGAAGAGAGCCATACCTTTGTTTTTGGCTGCCGGACCGTTCAAGGTGATGAACCGAAAAAGGAGGAAGTCTGAGGTCTCCACTAGCTCTGGAAAGATCATCTTGCCATCGAAGGCAGTGAAGGTGGCGTAATAAACGTAGCTGCCGTCATCGTTCTGAAAACGGACGAACCGGGCGTCTTCAATGCCGTTGCGTTGCGACGGCGTGGCGGGGAAGAGAATCCGCTCAGACAACGGCTGTTGGGGTTGAAACTGAACCTCATAATTGGACCGGGCCAGCATCAAAATTCCCCGGATCGCCTCCTGATCCGACAAGCGCGACTGCTTCATTTCGACTTCGAGATTGGCGCGCAGTTCTTCCAGTGAAAACCGTTCTCCATACTTATCCATAATCCGGCGTGTGAATCCGCTGGTCAGGCCCAGCTCAAATAGTTTTCGCTCGAAAAGCGCCTTCTCGTAGTGGGGATTCGGGATTTGACGCGGCTCGGTGAGGAAGCCGGTAGGGGTTTGAACCTCGATCCGGTTGTCAGAGTGAATGATGCCGGTCCGAAAAGTGATAGAGGAAATGTGTCCCTCCCCGGTGGCGCGCAAGCTGAGGATAAAACGCAAGGCGCCGGGAGGCAGATCAGACTGGTCAGGGTGCGGGACGATGGACGGGTTGAACAGGGCTGCGGATTCTAAGGAGAATTCGCACACGAAATAGGAGCCGATCAACAGCTTTCTTTGTTCGGAAATGTCCTCATCGGTCAACAGGAGGTCTCGGACCTGTTCGAATCGTTCCAGAAAGGATTTGTGGATCTGCTGGTGTCGCCGGGAGAATTCGGCGGATACCTCGTCCAGGAGAGGGCCGATTCGGTTTTCCGGGAGCGACATGACCCTGGCGATAATCCTACCGGCCCGCTGGGGATCCTCGGGACTGAATGGCCGCAGAAGAACGCGGGACTGGTCGGGCCTGAGGACCGTAGCCGTGCGTTTGACGTGAATCGAGTTGGCGTTCATGGACTGGTCATTCCACAGGAACAGGACCGGAAGCGGTGATTTTACTTTTAGGCGGCGATCGGTTCCTTAAAACTCGTCAGCATATTTTGCGCCAAGCGCATCTCCGCCAGCGAAAGCAAGAATGCCACGGTTGATTCCGCTCCCTGGTTCCGGTTGACCCGATCCACGTGCAACCCGTCGCGGCAGCCGCCTGTTTTGGGAGAGCAGAGTTCCAATCCGAGATCGTTCCCAGCCGATGAACCAGTCGAACGCACGTTGCGCCTGCTCGTACCACCAAAGGTCCGATGTGGCGCGATAGGCTTCAAGACAGGCTGAGATCATTGCTTGCGCCTCGATGGGCTGCTGGTCAAAGTTGGCGCGCATGCCGCCGCGGCGATAAAATCCGTTGGTGCCAATGGGTCGAAAGTGACTCTTCTCGGAGATTTGCAATTCCGTCAGCCAGCGCAGGGCCTGCAGGCCTCGCTCAAGCACCGCTTGTTGTCCGGTTGCACGTCCGCTCAGAATCAAGGCGTGTGGGAGCTTCGCGTTGTCGTAAGTCAGATCCTCTTGAAACCAGCGCCAGTCCGGCTGGGCGGTCCTTTCGAAAAGTTCCATGAGCCGGGAAGTGAGTGTCTCCCGGGTTTGGTTGACCAGGCTGTCACCGCTCAACCGGCGCAGGTATTCATGAATGCCGATAAGGCCGAACGCCCACGCCCGCGGCGACGTGAACTCCGTCAGAGCTGGCAACGCCAGCGCGAAGAGTTGTCCAGCCATGATCTGGAAGCTCCGATACGGCGAACGCCCCACGCCCACGCCCAGCGCCCAGAGGGCTCGCCCTTGGCAATCCTCTGACCCCTGTTCGTCGAGCCAGCGGCGATCGAAACTCAGGTGGTTGTGGAAGCGTTTCAGTCTAAGATCGAACGCGTGATGCAAGAACGCTGCGTAGGTTGTGGCCAGCGTCCGCACGCGCTCCGGCTCTTCTCCCAATTCACTGAGCAGTACCGCGAGGATGAATGCGCGAGCGTTGTCATCCGTACAGTAGCCTTCCGAAAAATTCGGTATGCTAAAAATGGCATGTTGGAAGATTCCGGTCGAATCGGTCATCCGTGAGAGATGACTCAACTTCAACCCCGGCAGTTCCCGCGGCTTTTGGTCGAGCGTCTTCGTGGCAAGAGATTTTCGAGATCGCGCCGCCCCCTCGATCCGCGACAACTCGAATGAGCGCATATAGAGCTGCGCCACGTTACTCCACACCATCTCACGGCCCAGCTTGTAAGCATTCTTGCGAATGGTATGCCGGCGGGTGTCGTCGCGCAGCAAGCCCATCACCTCGCGGGCTATGGCCGGGGCGTCGCCGAACGGAACCAGCACGCCCTGGTCTTCCGCCAACAATTCTGCAGCGTGCCAGTACGGTGTCGAAATTACCACTTTGCCCGCACCAAACGCATAGGCTAGCGTGCCCGACGTGATCTGCGCTTCGTTGAGATAAGGCGTGATGTAAAAGTCTGCGGCGCCGATGAACTCCTTCAGAGTTTCAAGTTCTACGAACCGGTTGTAGAAAATGACGTTCTTCTCGAGTTTGTTCTTTTTGGCAAGGATTTCGAGGCTTAGCCGGTAAGCCTCGCCATTCTCTCGTAGCTCGTTGGGATGGGTGGCGCCCAGGACAATATAAACAACGTCGGGAAACTCCGCTAGAATGTGCGGCAGTGCGTTGAGCACATATTCGATCCCCTTGTTCGGCGAAAGCAGCCCGAACGTGAGCAGCACCACCCTGCCCTCCACACCGAACTGGTGCTTGAAATCGGTCGGATCGACAAAATCTACTTCGGGAATGCCATGCGGGATGAGATCGATCTTGGCGGGCGGTGCCTGGTAAATCTCCTTCAACATCTGCCGCCCCCGGTCAGCCATGACCACGAGCCGAGTCGAGAGCGCGACTAACTCGTGCATTACGCGCCGTTGGTTGGCGTTCGGCTCACGCAAAATGGTATGAAGTGTAATGACCACGGGCATTCTCAATTCGCGCAGGAGTGCGAGGATATGACCGCCGGCCGTCCCGCCGAAAACGCCGAATTCGTGCTGCAAGCAGACGATGTCCACGTCGCTGATGTTCAGGAAGTCCGCAGCACGCAGATAAGACGATAAATCCTGCTCCTCAATCTCGAAGTGAACTACTTCCGGGTACTCGTAGCCACCTTTAATGTCATTAACCGACACTGAGAAACACTGGCTTTGGGGATGCGCAGCTGCCACGGCAGCAAGCAGATCAGACGTAAACGTCGCAATGCCGCACTTGCGCGGTAAATGGTCACCGACAAACGCGATCTTGCGAATTTTAGAACCTTCTTCCATGAGGCAGTCTTTACATTCCTTGCGCCCCGCGCTGCTATGCACACGAGTCCGCGCTAGACTGCAAATGTGCCGCCTCAGCGTGAACTGGGGAAGACTCCTGTAGTGTAGATTCCTTCCTTCGGTTGGTGTTTTTCAAGGCATGCGGCTTTACCGATCCGACGCGCGTTGGCAGGAGCACGAGAAGGATATTCGCGCAGATGCAGTGATCGTCTCGATGAGCCCCGACCAAGCTATCCCACGGCATGGTTGCATCCCTGCAAAGCCCGTTGCCGTTTCACCTGGCAAAATCATTGTACCTCGCATCGTGATTGGAGGAGTGATTCTTGATCAGCCTGCTGGCGGCGGAATTGGCGCTGTCGGCGTGGGGTCCCCTTGCGGGTACGGAGGTCAGGACGCTCCCGCCCAGGGCGCGAAAGAAATCGCCATAACGCTCAAACCCCCGCTCTGCCCCGCGCGATGCGCTCATCGCATCCTCCGTAGCTGAGGAGAACAGAGGGCGAGCTTTTGGCCTGGAAGGTATTGGCGATAATCTAGGCGCTTTCTTGGGGCCTTTGCTCGCCGTAGTTCTTCTCATTTTGTTCCATCTCAACATCCGATCGATTTTTTATCTGGCCATCGTTCCCGGTCTTCTCGCAGTTTTCATGATCCTGCTGGTCCAGGAACGGGCAGTGCCGGTGGCCGCAAAATCTAAGATCGATGTCAATCTGCGGCATTTTCCGAAACCCTACATCAGCTTTGATCCCCAACACGGCGAATACTCCGGTGTCTTCTCCTTGACACTGGTCGATATTGTCCAGGTCAACATCATCGGCGTTCTCGACACGGTTATGCCGGATGGATCGAGCGGGTTTTCGTTCCTGCTGATCATTACGTTTGGCTTCCCGCCTATCCAGTTAGGGTTCGGATTCACACTCGACACAGTTGGCGGGCTCGGTGGCGTGAACCGCACGATGTCGACCGATGCATTGCACGCTGGATTCCTGGCACACACGCTCGGCGACGTAATTGCGCCGTCAGATCCGATCGCCAATGCGGCGCAGATCGTCAGCGACATTCGCAACTTCTTTCCGGTGGCAGTGGGCCGCTACATCTTTGGTCCGATCGTCGGTATCGGGTGGGGAACTCCGACTCTCATCTCGCTTACGGTAGGTGTGATTCTCGAAGTTCCCGATCCCATCCGGCTGGTCATTCTTGGACTAATTGACGCGGGGTTGCCAACCGAAGACCTTGGACTGATCGAGTTGCACATTGATGTTTTGGGGATTATTGATTTCGGCGCCAAAACGCTGTCGATTGATGGATCGCTCTTCGACTCACGGGTACTTATTTATTCCCTGGCCGGCGATCTGGCATTACGGCTCGCCTGGGGCGACAACCCGAATTTCGTTTTTTCGCTCGGCGGATTCAATCCCCACTTCAACACCAACGGGTTGAACGTTCCCGCAAACATGCAGCGGATGTCGGTAAGCATTGGTGACGGCGATAATCCGCGGATCAGTTCCAACAGTTATTTCGCGGTTACTTCCAACACAGTTCAATTCGGCGCCAACGTAGATGCCTACGCGGCGGCAGGCGGGTTCAGCATCCACGGATACCTGGGTTTCGACGTTCTCATTATCATTTCGCCGTTTTCATTTGAGTTCGATTTTTCCGCCGGTTTCGATGTCGCTTACGACGGCACGACGCTCTGTGGCCTGAACGTGGACGGGCTCATTTCCGGTCCAACTCCGTGGCATCTGCACGGCGATGCTTCGATCACCTTCCTGTTCTTCACGGTCAGCGCTTCGGTAGATCTCACGTGGGGTGACAGCACGCAGGCGGTCTTGCCTCAGCGGCCCGTGCTGCCCGACCTGTTCGCTGCATTGCAGAATCCCGCAAGCTGGAGCGCCGCCCTGCCGGATGGTGCAGTTACCGCTGTAACCCTCGCACAACCGCCAACCGGCGACACCACCCTGCGCGTCCATCCCATGGGAACCCTGCAGGTCAAGGAAACGGTGGTGCCCCTCGATCTGCCCATCACTCGCTACGGAAATGCGACTCCTGCCGATGGCACCGAATTCTCGATCTCCCAGGTGCAGATCAACGCACAGGTAGAGAACACTCAGACTATTCCGGATTACTTCGCTGCCGGGCAGTTTCTGACCTTGAGCGATGCCGACAAGCTCTCGCGTGCCAGTTTCGAGAAATTCGACGCGGGAGTCATCATCGGCTCTTCGGCGATTTCGCAAGGCCAGGATTCCGATCGCGTGGTGACTTACCAGGAGTTCTACATTGATGATTTTGCCGGGTTCTCGCGATTCTCCCGTTTCTATAAGATGCCTGCCGGAATTCACCTTGCGTTGACGGCTCAGGGAGCAGGTTTTAATTCAGCCGTGAAGAATACGGGGCTGGCAAAGTACAGCACAGGACCAGCGCCAGCGCCTGTCAGCGTCCAGGATCCGCAGTACGTGATTACCAGTGTTACTGATCTGAGTGTGCGGTCCGATATTTTAGGCCAAAGCACTTCGTACTTCGAAGCCAAAGCGGCATTGCAGGCACACCTCTCCGATCATCCCGAGGATGCTGGCAATGTCCAGATCATGCCCGAGCATGAGGTGGCGCCATGAGCAGCGGAAATCCCCCACTCGGGAACTATCACTTTCTGGCCTGGGCTAGGCGAGGTATCGGCGCCAGCGCGAACAATGTGGACAACGGTCCGCTGCCCGACCGGGCGAGCCTGAACGTACAACTCTTCCTTCAAGTGCAGGGTGGAACCCAACCGAATCCCCAGGCTGCTCCGCCGGTGTCGGTGGAACTGTTCGGGCCGGGCGATGTTACTGCAATTGATCCGCGGATGGTTATTCGCACCGAGCCCCGGCAGTTTACCGTCAACTTTGAACCGAATTATCTGTGCGGGATCGATTTCGACAGCCCGGATTTCCCCTGGCTGTTCACTCCGGCAGCGCCCAATGGGGACCGATGGCATCCCTGGGTCGCGCTGATCGTGCTCAAGCTGAATACCGAGTTCCAGATTCCCAAGGTCGCCCCCAACCCGTTACCGGTGGTTGATGTATCGAACATTTCAGCGTTGCAGGATCTCACGGTGTCGTGGAACTGGGCTCACGTCCAGGTGAGTGGCGACGATTCGCTCTCGGACAACATGGCGAAAACGCCGGGAAACGTGACCTCGCGATTGCTGTGTCCGCGCAGGCTCGACCCGGAAACATCGTACTCTGCGTTTCTCGTGCCTGCCTTTCAGATCGGCGTGCAGATCGGGCTTGGCAATGATGTCTCGAAGATCACGACTTCTGATCCTGCGTGGACCAATGCGACGCAAGCCCCTCTGCGGCTGCCGTTTTACTATCGGTTCGATTTCAACACCAGCGATGCAGGAGATTTCGAGTCTCTGGTACGAGCCTTGACGCCGACTGTGCTGCCGCCAACTGTGGGCACCAGGATGATGGATGTGAGCCAGCCGGACCCGGGTGTGCCGTCGGCCGGTCCACCTCTGGGCCTTGAGGGCGCGCTCCAAAGCGTGGGTTCCCAACCCACTGCGTGGAATGATCCAGACAAGACGAACTTTCAAACCGCGGTCCAGAACTGGATCAACCAGACGAGCGCCAGCACCATTGATCTGAACAACCCGGGCCCGGACCCGCAGGTGAATCCTCCCATCTACGGCCGCTGGCATGCCGCGGTCGCGAGCGTCGACCGCACTGCGCCAGGCTGGGTCAACGACCTGAATCTCGACCCGAGGTACCGCAGCGGTGGAGGCATGGGCACGCAAATCGTACAACTCGAACGCACGGCACTAATGGCGTCGGCTTGGCAGCAAGTCGCGGGAGTGATCGAAGCGAACCAGGTACTCAAGCAGGCGCAACTAGCACGCGCCGTCACCCAGCAGATCTACCGGCAGCATTTTGTGGCGGCACAACCGGAGACGCTCTTGAATTTCACGTCGCCACTGCAGGCACGGCTCTTGGCGAGTCCGACCACGGTGAAGGCGACGGTGCGAGCCAGTCGCGTGCCGGAGCGCATGCTGTCAGGGGCATTTCGCAAGATTGCACGGCTGCCCGCACATCTGGGGTTGGCCGCAGCCGGCGCTCCTGCTCTGCTAGGTAAGGTAAGCAGTGGAACAGTCAAGATCATCCCTGACCTGAAGCCGCCGGGAGGGATGGTTTCCTTCGACCAGTCTGCAACCAAGTTGGCACCTGCCTGGGCGGAGTCCTTGCTAACGTTGTGGCAAAAATGGTCGAAGTGGATCATTCTCGGCCTCATCCTGTTGCTGGTCGTGGTTGCCGTTGTTATTGGCATCTTTGCAGGGTTGGGCGCGGCGCTCGCAGCTGTCGCAGCCATCGTTGGCATTGGTGTGGCTCTGTGGCTCAGTGTCAAAAATGCTCTTGCCAACGCGGCCGCAGCCAATGAAGTCCAGTTTTCAAATTTCACTCCGCAAACGATTGCGCAAGTTCCCCCCGCGTCGAACTTCCAGATCACCGCACCGGGTGTTGCTCTGGCTGGCGGACGAGGCACGGGCCCAACCGATTCTGCTCAAGCCGCGGCTTTCCGTACGGCCACCTCGCAGCTGTTTGGTGCCTATCAGGCGCTGCCGGCGAATCCAGCGCCTTTACCGGCGCTCGACATCGTTGGTCTTCGCAATACGATTGTCAGCCGGATTGATCCGACCGTGACGGTGCCGAGGCGAATTCAGGGGCTGGTCTCGATTTCCTCGATATTGCCCTGGACACCCGAGGATCCACTTGAGCCGGTGATGGCTTATCCCGAGTTCCCTCAGGCGATGTACGCGCCGTTGCGCGACCTTTCCCAGGCGTACCTGCTGCCCGGAGTGGATCAGGTTCCGTCCAGTTCGGTCGGTCTGCTGCAGGCGAATCGCCGGCTGATTGAAGCCTACATGGTCGGGCTGAATCATGAGATGGCGCGCCAGCTTCTATGGAACGGCTACCCCACAGACCAGCGCGGCAGTTACTTCCGGCAATTTTGGGATGTGCGGGCTCACGTGCCCCAGAAAGGCGATCCCACAGATCCCGCCAAGCTCGAAGAGCTGCTGAAAGATATTCCTCCCGTCACCAGTTGGCTGCCGCTCACGACTTCTCTCGGCACGCATCCGAACCGCACCGACATCGTGGCCAACAATCTCGTGCTCCTCGTGCGGGGCGAGTTGTTCAAGCGCTATCCCAACGCCATAGTTTATGCGGGCAAAGCCAAGCTGGATGCAAAGACGCAGCAACGTGTGCTCGATGATACCGACGAGCGCTATCCGATCTTTGGCGGTACCTTGTCGCCCGATTTGACCTTTCTGGGATTCAACCTGGGTGCGGCCGATGCCCGGGGTGGAACCGACAATTCGCCCTACGGCTTCTTCTTCGTTTTTCAGCAGCAACCCTCGGAGCCCCGCTTTGGCCTGGAACCGAACGCGGATGCCTCCCCAGTTCCACATTGGGCCGAACTTGCCTGGACGAATTTTGCAATCCCGGACGCAGGCGCGAAGCCGGCCCTGGCAGCCAAGAAAACTCTTTCGATTCCCACCAACAATATTTCTCAGGGCAGCCTGATCGCCAATAGCCCATGGCGGATGGCGTCACGGGTATTCGGCTTGGTGCAATCGCTCGTGAAACTTCCAGACTTTCTGACCCCCACCCAGATGCCAACCGACGTAGCCATTGCCGCCGGTGGCGAAGTTCCGGGCGCGCCGGACTACACGCCGACGGATCCGGATAACCAATGGGGGGTGAACAGCGCACAGACCGCATACATTTTGTTCCGACTGCCGTTCCGCGTTCTGATTCACGCGGACCTGATGCTGCCAAAATGAGTACACGTCCCAATCCGAAGCCAGTTGTCGCACCTGGAGCCGTGATCGGCAAACCGGGAGTCATCAGCGCCAAGCGTCCACTGCTCCTGCTGCCGGTACATATCCAGACCAGATTCGTTGATCCTGTGACGGATGGTCGCAAGCAGTCATCGGAGTTGTGGATACGGATCTATCCCGACCAGATCGCCGTCAACTCGCACGAACCGGAACTCACCAACCAGGAAGTCTCGGATGGGGAGGCTTATTGGAATGCGCTCTGGCAAGCCGGAACAAATCCCGCGAGCCCGGACGATCTGAAAGCCCCATGGCGAATTTTGGCCGGACTCTACGGGTCTCCCAGAGCCGCGTGGATCGCGCGCACGTTGACCCCGACCAATATAGCCCAGCAGCCACCGAATCCCACACCCGTCGGGACGGCTCCCAATCCCGCTCCCGTTTTCCCGAACGTTACGATTCGGAATAGTTCCTGGGAAAAAGCGGCAACCGCAGACGCTTTGCCAGATGCATGGACCATTGTGTTGATCGCGGGCGGGCAGTCCAGCATTTTTCACGGCACCCCGATTACGCCATCGCTTGCGGTGAATCTGACTCCGAATGCAGGAGCGTTCCCGGCGGGAGCGGTCGTCGATGCGGGACTCCAGTGGATGGTCGACTTTGATGCGGCCGTGAAAGCCGGGATGGCGCTCAGGATTCCGCTGAGCGCCCAGCAGCGGGTGGCTGGATTCGACCAGATATTCGTCTATGGCTTGCGCTCGGGTGACAAGGATCCGACCCAGACTCTCGAAGATCTGCTCGACGCGCACCACTACACGGATGGCCTGGCATTGGTTCCGCAAGGTTCATCGACCAGCAACACGCCGGATGCGCCCTCGGCCTACAGCCGGAAAGATCCTGGCTTTGCGCTCAGCTTCGCCACGGAGCGGTCCGCGCCTCTGACCACGAATCCAGACTGCGACGGCTTGGTATTCGCCTCGACAATGGGAATCGCGTCGAGCTATCTGGATCACGTTGCATCCGCCGACAATACCGGAGTCGTGAACGGCACCGACATGTTGCGGGCGCTCTGGCCTGCGACGATGGGTTACTTCCTGAGCCAGATGATGGCCGATACGTTTTCTGCGAATGTGATCGAACAGGGGCGTCAGTATTCACTCGCCTATGCCGCGCCTCGCGGACCGATTCCCGCTTTCCGTGTGGGGCGCACGCCCTACGGTGTGCTGCCGGTGACCTCCTTCACTTACTACCAGAACGTTGTGAATGTTCCCACCCTTGGTGCGCTGAACAGTGTTGAATCAAATCTCGTCGGCCTGGTAAAGAAATTATGGCCGATATGGCTGTCGGGTTCCTCCGGCGCGCCCCACATGCAGCGCGGTGGAGACCCCGATCAGAATCTGATGTCGGTGTTGGGGATGGACGCGAGTTCGATGAATTTTCAGGGACGGCAGGTTCTGGGCAACGGCTTCGTGTGGAACTTTCTGAACTTCCTCGGCGTGCCGTTGGTGTTTGAGAATCAGCTCTATCAGAACTATCAGCTGTTCAGTCAGATATTGTTGCAAGGCCTCGGATACAACTGGAATCCGCGAGTGCTGACCATGGCATTCGGGGAAAACAGCTTCCCCGTCGAGTTCTCGACGGTCCAGGACGGCCCGCTCTCGGAAACCGACCCCCTCAACGCGGACGCCAACCTTACTGGAGGACAGAAGGGCAACTACATCACCTGGCTGGCGACCGCTTCGGTCAGCGACCTTCAGGCAGAGAACTATCCGGGCCCTACACCAACGTCGCTGCTTTACAAGATTCTTCGCCAGTCGCTGCTTCTCCTGTATGCCAATCTCGCCGGGTTGGATGAAGTGAACGCCGGAACGCTCACCATTGCGCAAATCCAGGAGAGCGAATTCGTCGGAATCCAGAAAAATGTCACCACGCTCACCCCGTGGCAACTGCTGGACCGTCCTGCAAGGCCCAATCCCTCGATGACGTGGGCTGATTACCTCGTGGCCACGAACTTCCCGGCGGGTTCTTCGTTTGCCCAATTGAATGACGTGCGCGCGAGCCTCGGGCGTCTGGCCACGCTTCCTACGGCAGAACTTGACCGCTTGCTGACGGAAACGCTCGATTCTTTCAGTCATCGTCTCGATGTGTGGGCGACAGCGGTTGCGAACGCAATACTCGAGAGGACGCGAGGCCGTGAAAACAATGTCTACGGACTGGGTTGTTATAGCTGGGTCGAAGATGTGCGACCGGAGTCTGGCCGGACGCCAGTCCAGGGAGCGGAACTCGCACTGGTTCAAAAACTCGATCAGGCCAGACAGAAAAAAGGAATTCCGACCGCGAATTTTCCCATACCCCTTCAGCCCGTCACCGATAGCGGCGGTTACATCTATGCGCCCTCGCAGGTGCAAGCCGCGGTTGCCGCGGTGCTCCGCAATGGATACATGACGCACAAGGCAACGGCCGAGGAAGGCCTGCTTTCGATCGATCTCTCTTCCGAACGGGTACGCAAGGCGCTGTCCCTGATCAGCGGCGTGCAGCAGGGCCAGAGCCTGAACGCGTTGCTGGGCTTTTTGTTCGAAGACGCCATGCACGACCAGAACCTGGATAAGTATGTTCAGCCATTTCGGGATGCTTACCCGATTGTGGCGAACAAGTTGACGCCTTCGAGCGAACCGAGCGAGTCGGTTGCTGCCTCGAACGTGGTCGATGGCCTGGCCCTGCGTACTGCGTGGGATAACGGCCAACTCGCGGTCGGCGGAAACTGGGGCGCGGGTTTACCGGCTGCGGGTGCGGATCAGAACGCGGTCATCGCCATTCTGCAGACTCTCGATGACTATGCGGACGCGCTCGGCGACCTCTCCATTTCTGAAGCCGTGTTCCAGGTCATCCGCGGAAATTTTGGGCGAGGCAGCGGCCTGATGGACGCGATTTCACGAGGCACTCGCCCCGCAACTCCCGATGTAGTGGACACGCCCCGGGGTGGCGTGGATCTTACCCATCGTATCCTTCTGCTGCTCGCCGGCGCGCCGGCGATGAACGCAGCCTGGAACGGAATTCCCCAACATCCCCGGGCGGCCGCTGAGCCCTGGCTTGAGGCATGGCTGAGCCAGTTTCTGCCTGACCCGACGACTGTCCGCTGCGAGGTGAAATGGACCGACGGAGGTAATCCTAACCAGAAGATCATTGCCCTGGGCGATCTTCAGGTCGGTCTGCTCGATACTCTTGTACTGTCCGATGCGGCCGAGGTGCCGCAACAATCCGAACTCGAACAACGCATCCTGTACACTGCTGCTCCACCGTCAACCGCCGAGAACGTGCAGATACTGTTCCAGTCACCGGACCTTCCGGCGGCTACGGTACTGTTTCCTGATCTTCTTTACCTGGCGCAAAGCCTGCGAAGATTTTTCGGTGCATGTCGTCCCACGGAACCGCAGGATCTCACTACTCCCGAAGAAAACGCAGCGCAGGCTGGAGGCGCGATTGACGTCGTGGATTTAACCAATCGTGTGAAAGCCTTGCTGACAGGTCTGAAGAATGACATTGCGGCTTTGCAAGCCGCCCAGGGCGGATTACCGGGAGCGACCGATCCGGTTCGCAAGGCTCTGATCCAATGCAGTTGGTATGGCGTGACGGGAGCGATTCCGGCCACGACCGCCGGCCCCGATGCGACGCTCGGCGATCAGGCGCAGAGTGTAATCGATACTTTGCAGGCTCGCTACAACAAGGCCAACGCAGTGGATCTTACCAGAGCACAACTCGCCGATTTCGAAGGAATTTTCAAGACCGTTTTCGCAGCAGACTTCGCGGTTCTCCCGCATGTGACTCCGCCCGATGTGACAACCCTGCAGGCAGCCTTCGGTCAATCCGCCGCACTGACGACGACCGATACGGTAGCTCCTGCTCGCTGGCTCAGACAACTGTCACACGTGCGGCCTGCAGTTTCCCGCATGGATCTCGCGTTCAGCGTGGCACAGGCCTTTGGCACGGCCGCTGTGTACCCGCCTTCGCTCACTCTGGCGCAGCTTCCGCCCGTGGCCGCGCCCGATCGCTGGCTGGCCTTGCCGCTTGATCCGGCGCACCCCCCGCAAAAAGGGCGCGTGGCCTTCGCTTGTGTGACTGCGGGCGATCCGACGAACCAGGCGACCTACGCCGGGCTTATGGTGGATGAATGGCCGGAGCGCATCCCTAATGCTCAGGCAAACTGCAGTTGCTTTTCACTTTGAAGAACCGAGCGCGCGAGCGCCCCAGGCGCTGCTTCTGGCCACATGTCCCGACAATCGGGAGACCTGGGACGACCCACTTCTCCAGGCTGTGCTGAAGGAGACGCTGGAGTTGGCCAAGATGCGGACCGTCGACCTTGGAAGCGTGCTCCAGGTAGGACAAATTCTGCCGGCTTTATATTTTGCCCTCAACCTCGAGAGCGCAACCATCTCGACCCGATTCGCAGTGATAGAGGAGGTCGCCAGTGCGATTGGATAGGCTGGCTCGTGCGACCGTCGAAGTTCCGTCCATTACCACCTGGACGCGTCTGGAACCGCAAGCGCGGGATGCCTCCATGCAGCGCAGCTTGCAGGCGCAGGTTCGCGATCCGCTGTGGATGCTGGCCCGCCAGTGGCAAGTGGGCGAGTTTTTCGGGGCGGACGCCGGGTCCCCGGTCCAGGCAACGCTGGCTGCCGAAACCCAGACGGTCACTACCTACCGGCCTGGCGTTGACGACAGCGCCACGGTGGTCCTCGATCCAAGTCTTCCGGTTGAGATTCATGTGGAGCGGGAGACCGCAGCACTGAAGTTGCGCGGCTCCGTGCAACTCGGTATGTATTTCGAATGGCTCGTGCGGGAAAACGGCATTGCAACTCCCGAAGCAGTGATTGCCGCATTCCGCACCTCGTTTCCGATCTCGGCAAATGTCCCTGACCCGAACTATGCTCCGGTGAGTGCAGTGCGCTTTCGCTCGTTAATGGCAGGCAAAGTCACCGATGGCGAGGCGCTGTATGTCTCTGCGGCCGCAGTGCAGGCGGGCAAGGTTCCGCCGATTCCGTTGCCGGCGGAAGCGAATAACCCGGGTATGCCTGCGGTGCTTGCAGCATTCGTTTCGTACCGGGCCAGCCTGTTCAGCGAACCGCAGAACGACCCGGCGTGGATTGACAATCAACTCGAATACGAGTTCGCCATGGGATCGCCAACACCGGGCCAGAATCTGCTGCTGAATGCTCCGGATTTCCCGGGCGGGCATCTCGACTGGTATTCGTTCTCCTTGCAGAACGACAATCCAAACCCGGTCTTCACGGCGAACCCGGCTCAGATTAGTCCGGTGAATTTCAATTTCTTCCCCAACCACGTTACCTTCCGCGGGGTGCACGACCCACGCTGGTGGGTCTTTGAAGACGGCATGACCGACTTCGGTCAACTCGATGCCGAGCACGTGGATTTGGCCAAACTCCTGGTCATGGAATTCGCATTGGTTTACGGCGGCAACTGGTTCTCCGTGCCGATCCCGATTCCTATCTCCACGCTTGGCGGACCACCGACCTGGAACTTGAGCCGCGTGACCACTCTCATCGTCACCGATACGTTTGGTATCCGCACCTTGATCCGGCCGTCGGAACAAACGACGGTGAATCCCGGCGAAACAGCGTGGTCGATGTACAAGCTTTCCGGAGTCGGGATGCGGTCGGACTTCATTCTGATGGCTCCCACTCTCGGAGTGGTCGACGACGCCGATGCCATGGAAGAGGTCTTGTTCCTTCGCGATGACATGGCGGCCATGGCCTGGGCGGTTGAACATAAGTTGCAAGGCGACTTGGACGCTCCTGTGGACATGCATGAAGCGTACCTCGACCGGGTGACGAGGAATCCGCCTCCTCCTCCGCCGCAGGCCACGGCCGGAGGGCCGCAGATATACTACACACTAGAGGATCCTGTGCCCGAGTACTGGATTCCGATGGTGCCGGTTCAAACCGCGCAAGGGGCTCTCTACTTGCGCAGAGGCACGATGCAGATACCAACATCCGGCGGGCCCATCACCGTGACGGGGCGGGCGCTTCTTCTTGATCCTGGCCAACCGTTCTTTGTCGCGGATCGCATCATCCCGCAAGCGGGACGCCTGGCCGATCGCTACTTCCGAAGGGCGCGCTCTTACGATGGATCAACATATTTGTGGATGGCGCGCAGTTCCGGCGCGGGTCGCGGGATGGGCTGGTCCGGCTTGCGGTTCGATGTTGTGAATGACATGAAGCCTGTGGCTGCCAAGTGAGCGCAACCCCTGTGCGGCTGGATGAAGAGCCACTCGATCAGAGCGTGCTGTGAAGGGAAGCTTCCAAATCGTAGTCTCCGGGCATCGCAGCGGTCATGCGCAGAAGACGCTCCCACCGTCGCGACTGGGTCGTTTCAAAATGTGGCTGCAGGGTTTTCTCGTGGCTGCTTTCGCAGTAGGAACGTTCATCGCGGTGCTATTCATCGCTTCAACCATCACCTTGGCTCTCTGGATCGCCGCGGCGGTCACGCTCGTATGCGTGATCGCGGTGGCTGCATTTCGAAGGACAGTGCGTAAGCGGAAACCAATGTCAGACCGAGTGATAGACAGCGACAGCGCTTCGCGGTGATTCTTCGAAGCAGGCGACAACTCGGAGCGATCGAACGATTCCAAGGGGGTGATGTTTCGAATGGGAGAAACGGCTCTCCCGGAATTCTCTCTGTTTCGCTGCCGTCTTGAATCCACTCCAACTGCAATGCAACCGATGAGCGGGAACGACTTCGAGTGCTTGGCGAGCAACGGCATAAAATCACGTAGGACAGTGTTTCTCCGCGGTGCTTGTTCGCAAGTTGGAACTGCACTATGCTGGAGTCCTCGCGTCGTCGCTTCGACCCACGATTCATCGTCCCGTCGCATTTTTCAAAGGAGGGTCCTGTGGCTACTATTCCCGTCGCCGCCGTACCTGCCATCTCGCAACTGAACATCACCCCCTCCACGCCGATGGGCTCCAGTCTTTGCCGTGGAGGTACGCGCGTAGTCGCACCCGCGTAGCCAATTCGCTGTTGCTGACGGCGCCCGGGATTCCGCAGTTCTTCATGGGCCAGGAATTCCTTGAAGATAAGCAGTGGAGCTGGGACCTCTCGCAGGATCTGCTGATCTGGTGGGACGGCGTCAACGGCGCCGACCAGGCGATGGTCAATCACCTGCGCTTCACCCAGGATCTCATCCGCCTGCGTTGGCGTCAGCCTGCTCTGCGCAGCGATTCGGTGCGTGCTTTCCACGTCCACAACACCAACCGTTTCATCGCCTATCACCGCTGGATCGAAGGTCAGGGCCGGGACGTCATCGTGGTGGCGAGTCTCAACGACAACACCTGGTGGAACTACAACATCGGATTCCCGAGTTGCGGCCACTGGCTCGAGGTCTTTAACAGCGATGTCTATGACAACTGGGTGAATCCGATCGCTGCGGGGAATGGAGGAGCCATCGATGCCAACGGTAGTCCGGCACACGGCTTTCCGACATCGGCGAATATCGTGATCCCCGCGAACGGCGTGGTGGTGTTTGCCCGCGATCAGGGCGATTGAACCAGCGCTAGGCAGTTGACGCGGACCTACCGTGTGGGTGCGGTATCTCAAGGTAAAGTTTGTTCCAACCCAATGATCTCTGCCCGAAGCACTCAAGCCCAGAGCGAGAATTGCGCGAACCTTATCCTGAGGAATCGAATCCAATCCCGCCCCAATCACGTCCACGGCGATTCCTGAATGCGTAATAACGACTTCGGGCTCTTTGTGAAGAGCGATGCAACGAGTCGTATGAAGCGCAATGGCGTCCCATACCAACCGGACGTGATGTGCTGGAACGCGACGCTCTTTCAAGAACGAGCGCGCGGCGTTGGCGCTATCAACCTCGAAGCGCTCACTTCCTGCATAGTAGTCGGTGAGTCCTAGATCGTGCAGGATTGCCGAGACGGCCAAGAGCTCGGGATCTGGGGTAGGTTTTGCCCCTTCGGCAATCAGCGCAGCAAAAAGCCATGAGCGCATCGCATGGTTGAAAAGGTATGGTGCTGATGACTCCCGCGCCAGTTCCATCGCATCGCGAACCAGGGGCGTATCAACTACTTTGATCCCGGCTAAAGCCATATCAACAATCCTCTCCGTTAGGTCGTTTGGGGTCCGGCCACGCCAACGTCGGTCTACGGCCGGTCAATAACTGCAGCCCACTTTGGCCGTGAGTACCGAGGACCCTATTTCGTGAACTTCTCGCCGAACATGGGCAGTCCACTCTTTGACTCTGTCTTGGTGGCTTCGTCCTGGATCACGTCCCAATGCTCAAGAAAAACGCCGTCTTTGATGCGAAGAATGTCGGCTGCAATCCAGTTTGTCGGCTGAAACCCCGAAAATCGCCCGTGGATAATCACGAACTCGCCATCCGCCACGACAGTCCCGGGCTCGTATCTGAGGGTCGGTGGGAGGCTCTTGACGAGATTGAACAATCCTTCCCGCCCTGGTGCAATGTGAGCGCTGTGCTGGATGTAGTGTGGTGACCAGAACTTCTCCGCCGCAGCGTAGTCACGTTTGTTGAACAACGTGTCGAACGCTTCCAAAACAAATCGTTTGTTTTTCTCACTCGCATTGTTCATTTGAACTTCCTCTCCTCAAATCGGTCACTGGCGCTCGTACCTCACCATCCAAACACCGCGATCGCCGCGGCGATATTCATTTCCCTCCCATGGAGACCCACGGATGCGCAGGTGCGCATACGGTGTACGCGCGAACATCACCATCGTCCTCGCGTCCCGCATCACGGTGGAAAGAGCCGTGGCTTTCGCATCGAATGGTCAAAGGATCATCGATCACTCCTGCTGATTGGCAGCCGGGCTGCGAAACCCGGATCGTTGCGAAAGCGATTCGCCCGGGCCACGGCTGTGTTTTTTTCATTCGTCAAGACTCACGCCCTTTTGGCGTCACCGGACGCTCGTTCGTACCCACCGTTCCACCATTGGATAGTCAAGTCCGCGTATTCCTCGGCGATGTCCGCCCATGGGAAGTGGCCGGCGTTGACTTTGTCGTACTTGTTGTAAGGGAGCCGGTCATGTAGATAGTCGCCGTTCACCGGGAGCACACCGGGATCGTGGTCGCCCGTAATAATCTGTACGGGCGTCTTGATCGTGGGCAACAACGTGCCGAGCTTGGGCAGCTCTGTTGTGTACGCACGAAGGAAGCGCAGGGATTCTACGAAGCGATCTCCTTCGTAGGAGCTTAGGAAATCCTCCCGTACATGATCGGGGAGCTTGTAGCGCTCGACGAATGCAAGAACCGACTCGACCCCTTGTCGTGGATCGATCTTGCGAAATGGTTCGAGGTCAGGCGCTCCCAAAACGTCGTTGAGAACACCGCCGACTTGAATTGGCACTGCAGCGGTGCCGTTGCCGAGGACGATGCTGCGAAGGAGGTCAGGGTGCTTCGCGGCGGCAAACAACAGTGTCGACGTGCCGATATCCGGGCCGACTGCGTGTGGACGTTTGAGTCCGAACTCCTTGATGGCGCGAACGACGAATTCGGCCATAGCCGAAGGTTGGAGCAAGTCGTCGCGTCGCTCCGAGTGTCCGAACCCCGGCAGATCGATCGCTACGAGGTGCGCATGCTCGGCCAGACGGAACCACATCTGCTCAAACGTGTAAAGGCTCTCCGGCCAAGGGCTCAACAGAATCGCTGACACCTCGCGAGGAGCACTTTCCGCATAACGAATTGATAACCCGTCGATCGTGCGCGTCTTGGTCTCAATCAGCGAGGCAGTTCGTGTAGCCATGATGAGCTCCTTGAAAGCTAAAGTGCTCTAGTAGTCGAACCATTGGTTAAGTGCTTGAACTTTTTCGTTGGTATAAGGTGGAAATAAGTGATCGATCGCCACATCCGGTGGAGATATCAGGATCGATTTGGCATGCGTGAGAGAATGGTAGCCGTATTTCCCGTAGTAGTTCCCGATGCCGGACGTTCCTACTCCTCCATAAGGCATCGACTCAATGAACAAAAAGACGTTGGTCTGATTCACAGCACCCCCACCGAACGAGAGGGATTGCAACACGCGGTCGATCGTCTTTTGGTTTCGGCTGAAAATGTAGCCAGCGAGTGGCTTTGGCATCGACTTGATCTTTGCGAGTAACGCGCCGAGATCGGAATAAGTGAGGATGGGCAAGAGCGGCCCGAAAATTTCATCCTCCATGATTTTGTCAGACCAAGAAATCGGGTAGAGAATGGTCGGGGCGAGATAGCGAGCCTGAGCGTCAGACTTCCCGCCATAAACAACCTTCTTGGGATCGATCAGCGACGCAAGCCTTTCGACGGCGGAGGGGCTGATGACGCGGGAGTAATTCGGATTACTCTTGGGATCTGTACCGTAAAGTTCGACGACGGCTTTTTTGCATTCCCTCACAAACTCTTCCGCTATGGACTCGTGAACAACAGCGTAGCCCGGCGAAGTGCACCACTGCCCTCCCCATGTCATGGCACCCCAAACAACTTTCTTGGCGGCATCCGGCAGGTTCGCTGTCTCGTCAACGATGGCGGGGTTCTGCCCTCCGAGCTCAAGCAACACGGGAGTTAGCTGCTCAGCCGCCGCTCGCATCACTACCTTGCCTACACCTACGCTTCCCGTAAGAAACAGGAAATCGAACGGAAGCTTCAGGAGATTCGTTACTGTCTCGCGGGCCCCGACTACAGCGCTAAACGCTTCCGGCTCGAAATACTTGGGAATCAATTCCAGGAGCAACTCGTCCGTTGCCAGCAACGCTTCGGATAGCTTCAACATGCACGGATTGCCAGCCGACAGAGCGGCAACCGCAGGGCGCAACGACAGAAGGAGCGGTCCATTAAAAGGACAGATAATCAGCGCGACGCCGTACGGCTCACGGTACACCATGCCCTTGTGACCGGATGTTGCGAGAAATTTTGGAAGAGGAGCTTCGACCGGTTTCATCCACTCCTTCAACTGCGATTTCGCAAATTCGCTCGTTGCAATCGATGCGGACACTTCGAACGCGTTCTCCTGAGAGGCCGTCTTGAAGTCCCTGCACGAGGCGTCAGCAAAACGCTGATAATTTTCCTTCAACATGCGGACAAGACGATCCAGTTGATCGACTCTCCACTCATAGGTCTTCGTCATATCTGTGTCGAAGTATGCCTTCTGTTTGCGAAAGAGTTCTTCGGCCGCGCCCCATGAGGTAAACTGGATGGAGTCTGCTTGAGATGTGCTCGTCTTGGCTTCTGATGGCGTAGACATTTCCTCTCCTCTTCGTTCTGTTTCTATTGGTCCCGACTTTCCCTTGCCTTAGCGCGCACTCGGAGACGGGCCATTCTTTGTGACCAACACCATACGAAAGCGGGCCTTTGCGGCCATCATCCGGTCATACGCTTCGCGCGCCTTGGATAGAGGCATCACTTCGATCATTGGCTCTACATTTTCGAGCAAAGAAAACTCCACCGTTTCCTGTTCGTCCTGCACGCTACCGGTGGTCGACCCGGAGATGGAGTGCATGCCAAAAACAAGGGAGCCGGTACTGACTTCCAGGGGGTCCGGGGCGATCCCAATCACCAACAGTTTTCCCCTTACGGCGAGTCCGCTCACGAGACCGGACATTGCTTTGCCACTTGGAGCTGTGGCTAGGATGGCATCGGCTCCGCCAAGCGCTCGCAGCCTGGCTCCCACATCTTCCGCTCCGCTGTCGACGTATTGGTGCGCGCCGAGTTCTTTTGCGAGCTTCCCCGACTCCGAACCGAGACCAATGGCGATAGTCCTGAACCCCATCCTTCTTGCGTATTGAATCCCGAGGTGTCCGAGTCCGCCGACCCCTTGGATTGCGACGACGGCACCGGCACGTAAGGCAGAATTTCGCAGGGCGTTGTACGTCGTCACACCTGCACACAGGAGGGGTGCTGCCTTCACAGATTCCAGACCGTCTGGAATCGTTACCGTGGCGCGTGCTTCAATGATCATGACTTCTGCGTATCCGCCGTCGATCATGATGCCGGTGAGCACGGCGTTTGCACAGTTGACAAAGTCACCTCGAAGGCACGCTAGGCAGGTGTCGTCCCACCCACCGCAGATCCCAACACCCACCCGCTGACCCACGGAACGGGTCGTAACATTCGAGCCGACGGCGTCGATGCGCCCAATAACTTCGTGACCAGGTACGCGTGGATAAATAAGGTTAGGCAATGCTCGGTCTACCAGCAGGCTGTCGGTATGGCAAACACCGCAGGCCTCAACCCGAATGCGAACCTGATTAGAACCGGGCTCCTGCAGCGGCCGGCTAACCTCAGTGAAGACCCCGGGCTTGCTGATTTCAATTGCTCTGTACGTTGCGCTCATGTCGCCCCCGCTTGACTCGATGAAGTGCGGCTCACTGCGATGTGCCAACTACGCAACCGCAGATCTGGCCGGACCAAAACTCGGATCAGATAGCTGAGCACGCATGTCGGCTAAAAAGAGCCCCGCGTGTTGCAGAAATGTTCCAGCGTGCTGATACTGCGCTCCGTGACTCGAATCCGAGTACACGATTAGCTGAGCATTCGGCAGGTGTTCCGCCAAAATGAGC
Organism: Candidatus Sulfotelmatobacter sp.; assembly: GCA_035511455.1. Taxonomy (GTDB): domain Bacteria; phylum Acidobacteriota; class Terriglobia; order Terriglobales; family Acidobacteriaceae; genus Sulfotelmatobacter. The sequence continues at coordinate 33,864 of DATKFH010000161.1, forward strand.
GCGTTGATCGGGCCAACAACGATGTCCTTATTTCCATGAACGATGAGCGTCTGCTGCGCGATGTTTTTCAACGTGGCATAACGGTTGGTGCTGGGTATCGCTCCCCATTCTCTAATCGCGGCGAGCTGTGCGACAGCCGACTTACTCGACGTGGGAAGGTCACGATCCTTTGTGCGAGATTCGAGGCGTTTCAAGTATTCGCGTCCGGCTGCCTGGCTCGCATCCGAAGACGTAAAGAAAGCTCCCAACAGGAACGCAGAGGGATCCGCTTGTTCTTCAGCTGATAGCTCTGTGAAGGTAAGCCCTTCACCACCGCGCGGGGCGGTGCCCAGCAGAATGAGGCGCTGGACGAGATCAGGATGGTGCAGGGCCAGCTGCTGCGTAATCATGCCGCCTAAAGAGAAGCCCACGAGGTGAATCGCCTTGATACCGAGTGCACGACAGAAAGCCACACATCCGAACATCATCTCTGCGACTGTGTGGGGTGTTTCTCCTCCTGAAGCGCCAACGCCAGCGTTATCAAATAGAATGACCTCATGATCGACAGCGAGACCGTTCGTGACCTCTGGATCCCAGGCATCCATGTTGGAGTTGAAGTATCCGAGAAAGAGCAGAGGAACCGCCCCTGCTTTGCCGAAGCGGCGGTATGCGTGACGAACCCCCTCCGCCTCAACGAACTCTGTCGGGACCGTTTCATGTGTGTGATTGCTCACAATGCGTTCCCTCCCTCATGGCGCTATGTTTCTGAAGCTTTCGTTCGACCCCGCTCTAGCGCCATCCACTCCCTGATGTAAGCCGAGCAGTGCTGCACCGGTATGCCTTTCGCCTCGCACCCATTGAGAAAGCGAACGCCCTCGATATCCACGAGATTCACTTCCTCCAAATCCAAAACCGGCGATTTGCCACACTTCCGTAATTCCGTTCTGAGGTCGGCCAAATGTTCAGATCGCAGCTCTCGGCTCAGCCTAACTCGCGCCTGGAACCGCTCGATCTTGAGCGTCATGAATCGCCAGCTCCCGACCGCACTCTTGGTTGGGCAACGGACGGGCCATTTTCAAATGATTGAAAACCAAAAGCCTAGAAGGGAGCGATCTCCTGAATCATCAGGAATTCTGATTAATGAGGATTTGAGAAGCGGCTTTCGAGCAACTGGCGGGGAATAACTTAGTTGCCCTGCAGCTTCTTAAACCGAGATTTGATGATTCCGAGGCGTTTGATCTTTGAGTCGAGAGTCCGCGTTGGAATTTTGAGTCTTGCTGCTGCGCCACTTGAACCGGAGACGCGGCCCCCACTATCTGCGAGGGCTGCCTCAATCATTTCCTTCTCCTGCCGTTGCAGGGCGCCGTTGAATGCCACTATCTGACCAGCAAATCGAGGTGTCGCTCGTTTAAGCCATGTCTCGTCCACGGAAAAGGTGTCACCCTCACTCAAAATGACGGCTCTCTCAATTACATTTTGTAGTTCACGAACGTTGCCCGGCCATTGGCAGGATTCGAACAATTTAACCGTTTTCCTGTCGATGGTTCTGAACTTCTTTCCAGCCTTTTTTCCAAGGCGACCGATGAAGTAATCGACAAGCACGGAAATGTCATCGGTGCGTTCGCGCAGTGAAGGCATCTGAATAGGCACAACGCTTAGTCTGTAAAGAAGGTCTTGACGAAACTTTCCCTCGGCGACGAGAGTGTCCAGGTCGCGATGTGTCGCAGCCAGCACTCTCACGTCCACAGGAATGGCTTTGTTACTGCCAACGCGCTCGATTTCACGCTCCTGGAGCACCCGTAACAATGCGATTTGAATTTCCGGGGGCAAGTCACCAACCTCATCCAGAAAAATCGTGCCGCCATTCGCCGCTTCGAAACGCCCCAGGCGCCGTTGCGTCGCGCCGGTGAAGGCTCCCTTCTCGTGACCGAACAGCTCGGAAGCAATCAGCGAGGTCGGTATCGCGGCGCAATTCACACCGATGAACGCTCGCTCCGAGCGGCTGGAGCGCTTGTGGATAGCGCGCGCAATCAATTCCTTTCCCGTGCCGGTTTCACCTAGAATCAAAACCGTGGAATCGGAAATTGCCACTTTGGCAACTTGCCGAAGCACTTTGCGCAGCGCTTCCGAAGAGCCGACGATGTCCTCAAACATCGAGTCACGATCGATTTGTTCTCGCAATGCGACGGCTTCACTTCGCATGAGATCTTCCGCCTGCCTACGATCCTCAATGTCCGTCGCCGTCGCGAACCAGCGGACAACGTCACCGTCGTCGTTGAGCACAGGGTTGTAGCGAAAAAGGAACCAGCGAAACTGGCCATCTTTGCTCAGCAGCCGCTTTTCCGTCTCGAACGGCACGCCCCTTGAAAGGCCCGCCCTGCGTTCGTTTTGAACTCTCTCTAGATCGTCCGGATGAACGTCTCTGTTGATCCGCTCGCGAGTTCCCCCGCCTTTCATTTCTTCCAGGGTCAAGCCCTTGTAGTCAAGCATCGTCTTGTTGACTTGAAGCAAGGTGCCATCCCTATCTAGCACAAGCACATGCTGAGGAAGGAAATCTATCAGTTGCCGCAGCTCGCGCTCTTCCTGTCGAAGTTTATTTTCAGCCTGCTTACGTTCCTCGATGTCCGTACCCGTCGCGTACCAGCGAATGACGCTTCCGCTCTCATCGATTAAAGGGTTGTACCGGATCAGAAACCATCGATATTTGCCGTCTTTCCTCCGAGCGCGCTGCTCGTTTTCGAACGGAACCGAGCCAGAGAGACCTTTCTGCCGCTCCTCGCGAAGTCTCTCAACGTCTTCTGGATGGAACACGCGATCCCGGAAGTTAGCGGCGCGCACTTCGTCCAAGGACAGCCCCGTATACTCAAGTGCCACGCGATTTGCATAAATGACACTACCGCCTGGATTCAAAACGACGATTTTTTGCGGGATGAGATCAACAATGCGACGAAGCTCTTCTTCATCTTGGCGTAGCTTAGCTTGCGATCGCTCTCCCTCGACAGCGATTACTGCGATGTGATCTGCGCCTTCGATCAGCCGCAGATCAGTGTCGCTCGCACTCCGAGGCTCCGTATAGTAGAGGCAGAAGGTGCCGAGAACTTCCTGATTTTTGGAGAGTAGCGGCTGAGACCACGCGGCGCGCAACCCGTAACCTAAAGCAAGGTCTCGATAGTCAGCCCATAAGGGGTCTGTCGCAATGTCGGAAACAATCACTTGCCTTTTCCGAGATGCGGCACTACCGCATGAGCCCACACATGGGCCAATCTTCAGTGGAGTGATGGCCTCAACCCAGCCCTTGGGCAGTCGAGGACCGGCGGCGTGCCGAAGGTGCATGCCGTCCGCGTCCATCAACATTACTGCCGACTTGATCTTACTGGCCTGCGCATCGATCGTTTCGCACAACCTTTCCAGGATATCTGCCAGGCAAGCTCCGTTGGCGATCATTTCCAACGTCCGTTTTTCGGCGGCTAGTAGTGCCTCGGCTCGCTTACGGTCCTCAATATCCGTATTCGCGCCGTACCATTTGAGGATGCCGCCGTGATTGTCGCGTGCGGGCTCTACACGGAACAGGAACCAACGGTAGTCTCCATCACATCCGCGCAGGCGAGCTTCAATCTCACCGGCCTCGCCAGAATCCAGCAGGTGCCGCCAAAAATCCATGAACTTGTCGCGGTCTTCTGCGTGAACAGCCGCAGTCCAGCCCCAATCCAATGCTTCTTCCGCAGAGAGGCCGGTGTAATCCAGCCACCGCCGATTGAGGAATTCGGCGGAGCCGTCGGGACGAGCGGACCACGTCAGAGTAGGAATGGCGTCAACGTCTTGTGCCTGCCGAATCTGCTCGGTACTCTGCCCCGCGGATGCCATTCGCAAATTATAGTCCCAGCCTGATTCCATGCACTTCAAGGCCTACCGCAAAGGCGGAACGAATGCGCGCATCATCTTCGGACGATTGCGAGCAGATCACGGTAAAACCCGAAGTTGGCCTCGGCTTCCAACATTACTACTGCATCGCCGACTAACCCGGACAGAACCGGTAACAACCCGTCATGAAGCAGAGCCGGTGCGGAAATTAGCCTAACGCCGAGGCTGAGAGCTGTCTCCCTGACGCTGTGGAGCTGCTCGTGCGGCCGACATCGTTCCCTTCCTTTGCCCGGTTTCTTTTCCTTCTCATGTTCACGTTCCCTCCTCTGGCACTGACGGTAGGGGTTGGCCGGCGTGGCCGCAATGACATATAATCCACTTTTCCGGCCATTGGAAAATCATGCCCGGGCTGACAACGAAACCAACACTGACGAGCAGGCGACCTCCCATATCAGTAGTTATCCTCGCGGTGTCTCCCGTGATGGAGCTCGATCTGGTCGGTCCACTTGAGGTTTTTGCAGACG
>DATKFH010000162.1:0-8062 GCA_035511455.1 Candidatus Sulfotelmatobacter sp.
GGCACCCGCTGCACAACTTTTACGTAGTTTCCGGTTGCGTTCTCAGGAGGCAGCAGACTGAACACCGAGCCTGCGCCGGCTCCGAGATTGGTTAAATGCGCTTTCCAGGTGCGGCCATAGGCGTCCACCTTGATTTCTACCGGTTGGCCGGGCCGCATGTGGGCAAGTTGCGTTTCCTTGAAGTTGGCCGTCACCCAGACATCGTCAAGCGGCACCACTTCTACCAGTTCCTGTCCGATGCCGACGTTCTGGCCCACCTCGACTGTCTTCTTGCCGATAATTCCTGTGACTGGAGAACGAACGACCGTATAGCTGAGGTTCAGTTCCGCTTGATCGAGCTGGGCCTTGCGTTCTCGCGCCTGGGCATCGGCTGCGTCTGCCTTGGCGCGCGTCATCGAAATTTGCTGCGGTGCGGTCTCGGCGCTCCGTAAATCTGCCCTCGCCTGCAAGAGCTTCCCTTGTGCCTGGCGTACTGCTTGCTCAGCCGCCTGCACTCCCGCTCTGGCCGACACCACACCGGATCGATTTGCTTTGGCCGCAGCTACTGCCTGATCGTACTGCTGATGCGAAATGTCTTCTTTGGCGACCAGTTGCTCGTAGCGCACCAAATCCGCGTCGCTCTTCGCAGCATTGGCCTCGGCCTGTTCCAGGATCGCCTTCGCAGACTCGGAATTTTGCTCGGCAGCCTGGAGTCCGGCCTCTGCGTTTACTACGGCAGTCTGTGCGGAATCGAGGGTACTCTTGGAGGTAACGGAGGTGATGGGTACGTTGAAGCGAGAACTTGTGGCACTGGCCTGCGCGTCCGCGAGCGTTGCCTGAGCCTGTTCCACCGCGATCTTGTAGTCCTTAGGATCGATGGTCACGAGCAAATCGCCAACGTGGACAAGCTGTCCTTCAATGACCGGAACTTCGAGCACGTATCCGTTAATTCGAGCGCTCAAGGGCATGATGTGGCCATTCACTTGTGCGTCGTCCGTCGACTCCCACGCGAGGCTATTCCTCACGAAGAGGCCTCCGCCTATGATCACGACGGCGAGTAGCAGCACCGCCGCCGCGCGGCCTCCCCGTGGATGCTCGCGAAAAATCCGGCGCGGGCCCTGCTTCGTTTGGTTGTCGGCGGGCAGTTCTAGTTTCACTGTTGCAACCGGAGCGGACGTTTCGTCCAACTCCGTCTCTTGTCCAGACATCTAGCGTCCTCCGAGGTATTGGCTGAAATCGGTTCGTGCAACACCGAGCGCACGAGCGAGCGCCAGTTTGGCGAAATTGTGGCTATGCAGGCTGGTGATGTATTGGTCGTTTGCGCTGGCCAGGGATTGTTCGGACTGCACTACCTCGACGCTATCAGTGACGCCTGCGGCAAAGCGCTCCTCGGAACGAGCTAGGTTGTCGTTGGCCAAGTCCACATTCTGATGAGCGACATCAACTTGCTCTTTGGCGGCATTCAGATTGAGAAATGCAGTGCGAACATCGTAATCAATCTGTCCACGGATGTTTTCTGCTTCTGCCTTCCTCTGGCGCAGAGCCGCTTCCGCTTGGGTGATGTCGCCCTTGATGCGGCCGCCGGTGAAGATCGGTAGGTTGACTCCTGCCTGGAAACTGAAAATTCCGTGGGATTGGCCGAACGTTGGTCCTTGGTCGCCGTAATCGCCATTCACCGCTACCACCGGATAGCGCTGGCCTTTGGCCGCCGACAGTGCCTGCTCGGCTGATTTCGCCGAGCCTAGAGCCAAGCGGAAATCGCTGCGCGAATTGTAGGCGGTCTTGAGTGCGTCTTCGACGGTGGACGGGTTGAGGTCCGCATACGGAAGTTGGTCGGCAATCTCGAACGCTTGGCCAAGAGGCAAGCCGATGGCGCGGCCGAGGGAGAGTTTTGCAACCTCGAAGTTGTTACGTACAACGCTCAGATTGTACTGTTCGGTATGAAGCTGGACTTCCGTCCGAGTCACGTCGATTCGTGGACTGGTGCCGGCCTGGAATTCGTCCACCGCCTGATCATAGAGAGCCTTCGCATTCTGCACTTGCGCTTCTTCGGCTTGAATGCGGGAGCGGGCTTCGATAACTTGCAGATAGGCATTGCCCACGGTCAGCGTAATCATATCGAGCGTGTCTTTGTAACTGAGCTGGGCGGCCTGTTCGGCGGTGCGCGCAGCACGGAAACGCTGAATCGATTCGTAGCTGAACAGCGTCTGGCTAAGGCTTGCACTCGCCGTACTGTACCCGAACGGACCGGCAACGGCAGGGATGCCGCGTATCTTGACGGCGCCAAGGCCCAGGGCTGTGAAATTTACCTGGTCGACGTTCTCATTGATTCCTGCACTTACTTGCGGGAGGAGATTGCTTAATGCGATCAGTCGTTGACCGCGGGCGGACCTGGTGTTCTCGTTGCTTTCGATTACGCCCAAGTTATAGCGCATAGCCCGGGTGATGGCTTCGCTAAGCGTCAGCCGTATAACTTCGCTGGTGGCGGGGCCGCTGGGAACGCTTCCGAGATTCGGTGAGACCACCTGCGCCCAGGATGCAGTCGTCGCGAGGACTAGCAGCATCAACGTGCCTAATCTGTCTATGCCGAGGCCTCTTCCGCTTGACAGGCCGACACTCTCGGAACTAGGTCTCTCTAACGTTAGTTTGTTTCCGTGGTACATTCTTATTCTCATCGTCTGCATCGTTTTCTCTGTTTCCGAGGGCGCTACCTGCTCTTTTGCCCGTGTGTAAATCAAACTCCGGAATGCATCTGCTCTTGATTCGGCGCCGCGTGAGCACCTACGTGTTCACCGTTCCATCGCAGCGCCTGGGAGTAGGCCCCGGCTACAATTCCGCGGGACACGTCCAGCAGCAGCGCGCAATCGGCAATCGAGGCATGTTGTATTCCCCGCAGCACTAATGCGGAACGGGCCAAAGGGTCGAGCGCAGCAATAATCTCTTGCGGATCGACATTCCGAAGCGACATGATCTGATCGTCGGAAAGCACGTCATCATCAGAGTATTCCGAGGATGAATCCACATAGTGCCTCACCGACGCGGAAATGAGATCGTGGACCTCTCTCACCGCCGCCCGGACGGTTCCGTAGGTCGCCCACCCGATGAGCCAGTCGTGAAATACACTGCTGTAGTTCGCGGACAGAGCGCTCGCGTTTACAACCGCCGGGTCCGCGAGCGCATGGTCTCCCGTAATGAGCAGCGCGATCCAGTACAGATAGTCGCGTTGTTCAGCAAAAGTCGATTGGATCTCATGGCTGGAGGCTATGCCGCCCTTGCGTTGTTCCGGCTGTTGTCGCTCAGTCGAATGAAACCATTCCATGACGGGCCTCTTACTTTGAATAAACGTACGAATTTTCCTCTGCGGACGGGCCGAACTGCGGTGAAGCAACATCTCTGCGATCACGCGGATCCTCTGATCGGAATCGTCCAATACGGCAACGAGTGCCTGATCAGCTCCAAGTTGTCTCCAGTGGTGCCACTCCAGATGGCAAGCAAATAAGTACAGTGGGTCGTGGTTTCCGGCCATTGCGGATCGTTTCGATAGCGATTGTTCTGATAACCCGGTGGACCTCAGACTACTGCCCAGCCCGCCCAAACTCCGGTCCTTTCGCGTTGCTCTTTGGTTTCCTTGTGTTCGCATGGCACTTCGCTCCCTTTCGTTGCGGGTCTGCATCGCCAGATCGCGAAGGTCCAAAAACGTCTGCGAACGCGTCACATCGCCCGGGGGAGAGCCCCAGCGCATTTCGGCGCCATCGGCAAATGCAGGCGTTCGCAGACATGAAGGGGATAACAGTTCTCAGCAACAAACTCCCCTCCGATTCGCGCTAACCACAACAGTACTTCCTCACCCATCAGATCGACGAATGTCACCTCCGATAAATTCACAACAAGTCGCAGCGGAATCTTGCAGCGCGTCACCAGATCCCTTGCATCCTTTGCGAATTCCCCGACGAATCGGCCTTCCAATCGCATGGTCACAGTTTCCCCAATATCGTGGTATTCGACACGCAACATCGATAATCTCCGTCAGCGAGTCTTTCTCAATCCGCAGCAAGAGATAGTGCAGCCGGAATGCCATCGCAGTTGGTGTTCTAACTTGCGGGAGGCGCAGGATCTTTTGGCGGGAGAGGAGTCGGTGTCATGCCCTATTGCGGGCGGTGCCTGAATGTGGGCAAAGCCGGGAAGCGGGGAGCGCCACCAGAACACGGCCCAGTTCAACCTCGACACCGGTGTGCTACTTCGTCAGGCTCAACCGACTCCGAACAGGGCCAGCATGCGATTTGCGGGAAGCCGGCGCTCCTGGACATCATATCGAGTGAATACTTGGACGCGGGCAGTGGGGAGAAGTTTTGCAGGATCAATACTGTTTTTCTCGCCTCGCTAAAACGCACCCAGCGATCAAGTAGCTCCAGACGGTCGGCGCCCTGAAACGGCAGCACCCACCTGGATACTCACGGGGAAGAGTGCCGACCTCATCCAAGTGCCTAAGTTCGCCTGGGGTCAATGGGAGATCGACCGCGGCGAGAGTGTCATAAACGCTGGTCGAGGTTTTTCGCGCCAATGATGACCGAGGTTACTACAGGCTTTGCCAAGAGCCATGTGAGCGAGAGGCGTGCCGGACTACATTCATTTGGTTTCGCGATTTGGCCTGTTCAACCGTTCAAACGGCGGGGCATAACGACACGGATGCCGACCGATGGCGGCGGGCAGGAGAGGACGAAGCCGCCAAGTATCGGAGCGACGCCAAGGCGAGCGCGCTGTTGTGGCCGCGGACGCTCACGGTGTTGGGGCGGACCGCCGCTGGGTACGAAGCGGACCCAGAGCGCGAGGATCAAAGCGCCGAGCAAAGGGATTGGGGGACGGAGTGGTAACGCTTCTCCGGGTCTATCGCTCGCGTTCGTTCATGAAGACCTGCCAGGCAGGGCGCTGGCGAGCTCCGCCGTGGTGACGACGACCGCCTGCTTCGCGATGACGATGTCGAGCAGCATCGTATGCACCTCTGCATCTGGGTCGGCGCAGCAATCGCGGACGACGACCAACCCATAATCCAGATCGACGGCCTGGCGAACAGTCGACAGCACGACGCCGCTGGTGTGGACACCGGCGAGCACCAGCGTGTCGATGCCTTTGGCGCGCAGCAGCGTCTCCAGGTCGGTGCCAACGAACGGACTGACGCGGTGCTTGACCACGATCGGTTCCCCCTCTCGTGCCGCTGCGGCCGGATGGATCGCGGCGCCTTCGTTCCCGGCCACCATCATTCCGTTTGCCTTCACCGCACTGAAGTCGGGGTTGCGGGGGCTGACCTCGGGATGACCGGGCCGGAATGCGACAACGACATGGATCACCGTCATGCCCGCGTCTCGTGCCGTGGCGATCAGATCAGGCACGCACGCGATCGCATCGGCGGACTGCGCAGCCGTCATGAACGTGGTGAGGTTATCGACTTGATAATCCATCACCAGCGGCGCGGTGCTCCCGGGATCGATGTGCGACAGCTCGGACATGGGTTTCTCCTTCTAGAGGTAATGAGTTTTCTTACGACGCACCGCTGACATGATCGCTAGGTGTAATTGCCCGCCGTATCAAAGAAGTTGATGCCACCGTCAATCGAGGTCTTGACCAGGTCATCGGCCCCGGCCTGGTCAACGGTGCTGATGGCCTTGGAGAGTCCTCTGCCATCCCCGATCGTCAGGTTCCGAAACAGAGGTTCGAAACCAGGAGACCCGTATTGCCGAGGGTGGCGTATTCCATGATGTCCTCCCATTGGCAGCGCTCCGGTTTTAGAGTGAAAGCTATCGCGACGCCAAGCCTGCGCCCGATGGGAGGTCCAGCACGAATTGATCATCCAAAACGGGTCCATTGATGGTCAGCTTCGTTACTCTAAGCTTGATGGAGTATTCCTCCTGGGGCCGCCAGATCCGTATATTCGTTGCGAAAAGCACGCCGTTGAATTCCCTATATTCGTCGTAGTGAACGTCGGTGACGATGGACGCGTGTTCGTCATACAAGAGCTGCTGGCGTGGCCGCAGATCGGTTCGGTCAAACACGACCTTGCGCGATAGATACCACTCGCTGCCGTTCTGTTGAATCACGTTAAGCGAGTAGTCAGGCTGGAGCGTCGCTTTCTGCGTTCTATGATCGATCACTTCGTGCTCGCTCGCTTCCAGCACAGCCAGTTCGCTCTGAAGGTCTACCGCCTGCGGAACCAGAGCGTCGTAGATCACCTGCGGCCGAAGACTTCCCAGAGGCTCTATGGATGGTCTTGCTTCCTCGTTGTCGCCCACAATGAACTGATTCTTAGATGGAATCCACAGTTTGAACTCCTGGCCGCTACTCACCATGTCGAACAGGTGGCTCTGCAGGATGGGGAAGAGTCCGATTATCCGCAGCGAGGACGGTTTGCGCACCAGGATGTAGCCACGGATCTCCTGATATTCCGTGATCTTGCCGAGTTTGCTGCCGCCGACGGAAGCCGTTATGCCGACCGTAGCCTTTAACGTCTGGATCTCGGTGGCCGCGGCGTTGATGCGCTCAACTAGGTCCTTCCCGGTCGCTGTTTGAAGCTGCGCTGTGCTCGTACGAAGAGCAACTGGGCGTGATCGGGACAAACAGCCGCCAAGCGGAACCACGGCGATCAGTAATAATAAGATGATACGTGAACACCGAGAGCCATCCATCATGACGCTCTTTGTCCGTCGTCCGCTGCGGAGATACGGCCTCCATCGGCGAGTCCTTCATGGCCCCGCCGCATAAGACAGCGCAGGCAGCATGCCAATAAAAGTTGGACGTAAGTTGTTGCGAGTACAAGCGGATCAAAACGTGACGCTGCTCGCGGTCATGCCCTATTGCGGGCGGTGCCCGAATGTGGGCAGGTTGGAGACCGGTCCGAAAATGAAGGTCGGTCCCCATCTCGGGCCCTCGATGCTGGCGAGCGCGTCGGTCTCAGTAGTCAGCCTTTGTGATGTTCAGTCGCCGCATTTTGTTTTGCAGGGTTGTGCGCTTCAGCCCGAGACGTTCCGCCGCCGCTCCTGCACCGGAGACTCTTCCCGATGCGGCCTTCAGCGCATCAATGATCGCTTGGCGCTCCGCTTGTTGGAACGTCGATACGGGAGCGGCATTTCGGACGGATGACTTGTTGAGTTCAGCGAGGGGAACATTCAACTCATCCCCCTGTGTCAAGATGACGGCGCGCTCAACGAAGTTCTCCAATTCTCGGACGTTACCGGGCCATGCCGCGCTGCTCAGTGCATCCATTGCGGGCTTGGGGATTGACTTGATGCGCTTCTGCATCCGAGGCGACAACCGCGAAACAAAATAGTGAACGAGCAGTGGGATGTCCTCGCGTCGTTCACGAAGTGGCGGTATCTCAATCGGAAAAACGTTGAGCCGGTAAAACAGATCCTCACGGAATTGATTGTTGCGGATCATCAACGACAGATCTCTATGCGTCGCCGCGATAAGGCGGACGTCCACATGAATGGTCTTGTTGCTGCCCAGCCGTTCGAACTCCTGTTCCTGCAACGCGCGGAGCAGCTTCGGCTGCAACTCCAGACTAATGTCGCCGATTTCATCCAGGAACAAAGTCCCGCGATCTGCAAGCTCCAAACGCCCGCGCTTCTGCATCAAAGCGCCAGTGAATGCACCTTTCTCGTGTCCGAAGAGCTCGCTTTCGACCAGCCCGGACGGAATTGCAGCACAATTGAGCCTGACAAACGTTCGGTCTCGTCTTGGACTAAGGCTATGGAGTGCGCGCGCAACCAGTTCTTTGCCGGTGCCCGTCTCGCCGTGTAGCAAGACAGTAGATCCCGTTGGGGCGACAATCTCGATCTGGTCAAGGACTTTGCGCAGAGCGGGGCTCTTGCCCACGATATCCTCGAAGTTGTATTCCGCGCGGATTTCGGATTCGAGATACAAGCGCTCGTCTTCCAGGCGATTTCTCGAGGCGCTGAGTCGTCCATACGCGAGCGCATTGTCCAACGCGAGGGAAATCTGCGCGCTGATTTGGGACAAAATGTCGAGGTCTTCTTGTCCAAAGTTGTTGGGCCGCTTGCTCCCCATGGACATAAGCCCAAGCGGTCCATTC
>DATKFH010000163.1:0-46950 GCA_035511455.1 Candidatus Sulfotelmatobacter sp.
GCTGCATCAACTCGACAAGCTCTACCAATCTGTCGCTGCTGCTCTAGATGAATTGGTCGCTGCGGTCGGGCTGAAACTTGCTGCTTGATTCAATCCTCCAACGAGAACAAAGTTCTCGTTGGGGCCCCAATAACCGACTAATTCATGAGCGCCAGCATCCGTCGAATCGACAACGACATCTGCCGGATGTCTTCTGCGTCGGACGCATTGGGCGACATCTTCAGGTACTCGTCCAAGTCCTCGGCAGCGAGTCTCTGCAATCCGAGGCTATACCGCAGAAGGGCGCGCTGCTTCACATCTTCCGCTGATTGCGGATAGATCACCAGGACCATGTCGGCAACAGCGAGCGCCTTGCGGAAGTTACGCGTGGAGAGATAGACGGTCTTGAGATTGTTGAGCATCCGGGTCAGAATCTGGCGGCGGCTGATGGGATGGAGGAATTCCGGCCGCAACTTCATCTCTCCGGAATAGATCTCGTCGAGGCGACTCTGGCAGTCTTGCCGGCTGAGAACATCCCCACGATTGAAGCAGTCGATGAGCGTCTCTTTGCCATCCTCAGCGGTGTATTTGAGCAGGAAATGCCCAGGCATGCCGACACCGGATAAGGCAAGTCCGATGCGCCGCGCCACTTCCATATAGACGATCGAGAGCGTGATGGGAATGCCCAGCCCGCGATCGAGCACATCGTTCAAAAACGAATTGCGCGGATCGTAGTAGTCTTCGCGGTTGCCGCGGAGCTTCAGTTCTCCAAACAGCACCTGGTTGAGCGCAGGCAGCGCCCTGTGCGGGTCGAGCTCAGGCACCAGCCCGGCTACCCGGCGCGCGAGCTCTTCGATGCGCGCGGCGTAGGCTTCCAGGTTGAGGCCCGGATACTCCGTCCGCGCGATCACCAGAGTGGCACGGATGAGGTCGATGTCCTCATCCTCAATGTCGGGACCAACGAAGATGGAGAAGGATTCAATCAGTTCAGGCGAGGTTGTGTAATGCACGTACTGATGCTAACAAACTACCCACCGCCGGAAATTGGCCCGGAGGTGCCATCGCCTGGCACTTCCAGCTATGCGCGCAGCAGGTTGCGGGCGATGAAGAACACGTTCGCCGGGCGCTCTCCCAACCGCCGCATGAAGTAGGGATACCACTCTGTTCCGAACGGGATGTAGACGCGCATGCGCCAGCCATCGCGCACCAGGCTCTGTTGCAGGTCGCGACGGATCCCGTACAGCATTTGAAACTCGAAGCGATCGCTAGCGATCTTCTCCTTTGTGGCAAACGCCTGAGCCTCTCGGATGATGTTCTCGTCATGAGTCGCCATGCCATGGTAGACGCCGCTCTTCATCAGGATCTTCATCAGCTTGATATAGTTTGCATCCACGTCGGCTTTGTTCTCGAAGGCGATGTTCGGCGGTTCCTTATAGGCACCCTTGCACAAGCGGATGCGGATGCCTTCGGCCAGCAGCTTTTCGACGTCGCTCTCGGAGCGCTTCATGTAAGCCTGAATCACCGTGCCGACGCTATTTCCGTTCCCCGGCATCCGGTGCAGCTCATGTACAAAATCGAGCGTGCGCTGGGTGTAGGGCGAGCCTTCCATATCGACGCGAACGAACCCGGGCGGAGTCATCGATGCCGCCTTGGCTACCAGACCTTCGACCAATTCACGGGCCAGCCCCTCGTCCACATCGAGACCCATGTGAGTCAGCTTCAAGCTGATGTTGGCATTGAGTTGATTGCCCGCGATCGCCCCTAGAATTTGCTGATACAGCTCGGCGCTATGACGGGCTTCGTCGGGATTGGTGACGTTCTCTCCCAAATTGTCGATGGTGACGCTCATGCCCGCACGGTTCACAGTCTGGGTGACGCGGACGGCGTCCGCGATCTCGGTGCCGGCCACGAAGCGCCCGGATACCCGGCGTCCGATTGCGGACTGTTCGGCAAAATTGCGCAGAGAGCGGTTTTCAGAAAGGCGGACGAAGAACGTCCTCAGCATGCAGTACCTGCCAGGTCAGAAATGATAAGGAAAGGAGTGCTGCGTACCCGTATGAAGATCACAGAAATTTGTATCACAAACCGGGGACACCGAAGGTATGACCACGATCACGTTGAGCAAAAGGGGCCGTCATCCAGCGCAGCCGCTTCTCCGGCGGAGCGAGGAGGCCTGCCCTGAGCGCAGCCGAAGGGATCTCCCGCGAACCAACGCGGAAGAGGACAGGCCGAAACCAAGCCGCGATCACTCCGGATCGAACTTGATTTCAATCAGTTCCGTAGACTCGTGAGCGGCGGGCTCGAATTTCCAATGGCCGACGGCGGTCACAACGGCCTGGGCAAGGATCGGATGCCCACCCTTCACTTGTACCGACTTTACCGTGCCGTTCGGCGCGACTTGGGCCTCGACTTTCACAACACCGTGGATATGCATGGACCGGCCGAGAGTGGGATAGGCGGGCGGAGTCTTGACCAGGACTTTCCTGGCTTCTGAGGTCTGTTGCGCCAAGCAGTGAGTTGGAACAAAGGCGAGCACGACAGCAAGGAGCAGCGCTTTCATGGCCCCTTGCCGCATCAGGGTCTTCATAATGAGAAAAGTCTAATCGAGCACTGATCTCGCCAAGAAGGTCACCGTGGTAACGGCATTAATGCCTACCTGGGCTACAGAAAGGTTTGCCCAGGAGGATCACCTTTGCCCTACTACTTGCTGTGCTCTTCCAGGAACCTCTCCGCTTCGATGGCAGCCATGCAACCTGTGCCAGCGGCCGTAATCGCCTGGCGATAGCGCCTGTCCTGCACATCGCCGCAAGCGTAGACCCCGTGAACCCGCGTGTGAACGTAGTTATGAGTCTTGAGGTAGCCATCGGCGTCGGTGTCAAGCTGACCGGCGAACATCTTCGCGTTGGGCTCGTGGCCGATGCCCAGAAACAATGCGCTGGTGGGAAAATCCCAGACCTTGCCGGTTTTCACATTGCGCAGCTTGAGCCCGGTGACTTCCTGTTTGCCCGCGTCGTAAACGTCTTCCACCACCGTATCAGGCAGGAACTGGATTTTCTCGTGGTGCTGCGCCCGGTCCAACATGATTTTCGACGCGCGAAAGGAGTCGCGGCGATGGATCACCGTCACTTTGGTCGCGAATCGTGTCAGAAAAATCGCTTCCTCCATGGCGGAGTCTCCGCCACCCACCACCACAATTTCCTTTCCGGAAAAGAAAAACCCATCGCAAGTCGCGCACGAAGAAACGCCATGACCGATGAGTTGTTGCTCATGCGGCAGACCCAGCCATCGCGCCGAGGCCCCGCTGGCAATGATCAGAGTTTGTGTGTGGACTTGCTGATGGCCCAGATGCAGCAGAAACGGGCGCTGGCTTAGATCCACGCTGGTGAGATGCGCCATGCGGTATTCCGCGCCGAAGCGCTCTGCCTGCTTCCGCATGTTCTCGACCAGCTGCGGCCCAAGAATGCCCTCGGGAAATCCTGGGAAATTCTCCACCAGCGTGGTCAGCGAGAGTTGGCCGCCGGGTTCGTGGCCCTCGATCACCAAAGGCTTCAAGTTGGCGCGCGCGGTGTAGAGAGCAGCAGTGTGGCCGGAGCATCCGGATCCGATGACGACAACATTTCGAGTTTCGCTCATAGATAATTTTGGTAGTTGCAGATTAGATGGCTAGGGCCAGATTTTGATGCACGGCGTCTCGGACAACAGCGCAAGCAGGCTTCACTTCTTCTTCTCTTCACTGCTTCCCT
The DNA here is from genome assembly GCA_035511455.1 of Candidatus Sulfotelmatobacter sp. Lineage (GTDB taxonomy): Bacteria > Acidobacteriota > Terriglobia > Terriglobales > Acidobacteriaceae > Sulfotelmatobacter. Next base: position 3,723 of record DATKFH010000163.1, read on the forward strand.
GCCGCAGGCTTGGCAGTTTTCGCCTTCGGGGCGGCCTTCGGCTTCGATGTTCCGCTGATTTTCGCCAGCTCCTCCGGAACGATCACACCTACGCCCAACAGCCTGCGATAGTTGGCCAGCACATCCGACGCGCCACGAAACAGCGGTTCGTAGGCGCTCTGATCGGGCACCGGACGGTCTTGCGCCGGCGAGCAACGGGCAAGCGCGACCGAGGACTTGCCGAATCGCTCCAACCGAACCCGGCTGGCCGGCGTATTCACACTGAGCATGGCCTCGGCGCTGGCTACCGACGAGGCGCTATCCTCCAGCGACACTTGGATCAGATCCTTGGGCTCGCGGACGTGCAGCACCAGTGTTTCGATCATGGTCTGGCCGTCGTTGCTGAAGGAATACTGCACGCTGGCAAATAGCGCCTGCACCGAAAACTCGCGGCGGATACGGACGTAACTCGCCACCGGAGGTTCACCTGCCACATGCCCCCCCTGTCCCGGCTGCAGGAAAGTCGGCATGTCCTCAAGCGTCGAGCGCCCACGGGAGACTTCGAAATCGCTCCCAAACAGCGGTTGCTTCGGAATACGCGCCAATGCCGCCGCGATCTCTTTCTGCTCCTCGGCCGAGGGCGTGCAGACGTTCAGCATATTGACTTTCACCTGCGGCTGGGTGGAGGGCGGATTGGCGGGCTGCTCTTGCGCTCCAACCTGCAATGCTATGGCAAGAAAACCGGTCAACAGGGGAAAAACCACGATTCTAGGCACGGCGGAATTCTAAATGAGAAGCATCGAAAAATCTTCGGGTGCCCCGTGGCATGCCTGCCTGGGCAAAAGGCGATCTTTCAGTCTGTCACCCATCCGCTAAACGTCCTATTGAATGCGTCATCCCGAACCGCGGCGCACCTCAGCCGCGGGAGGGATCTCGTTCTACTTTGCACTCAGCAAGCGGGAGATCCCTCGCTCCGCCTGAAGAACGGCTGCGCTCGGGATGACCCCATGGGACAGGTATGTGGGGACATGCCCGCCCCTAACCCTGAGCATTGTTTCCGCCCAGACTCCAAACGATTTCGCCAAGAAAGCAGAGAAAGACTTAGAATTCTCTTATGGCGAATCTGACTCTGGTTTATGGCATGAGGCTGCTACCGTCAGAGGACGTGGCCGAGGTGGGCCAGGCTCCGGTGAAGCTCAGGAACGGCCACGAAGCGCACGTCACCATGCACGTGCTCGAAGGCAGCAAGGAAGACATCGAGAAGCAGTTGCGCACGAGCCTGGAGGCGTTCTTCGATCTCTACCCTGAGATCTGATCGAACCGAGCGACCACGGGCCCGCTGGTTTTGAGCAAGGGCTTCGGCGGCCCTGGAGTTGAGGTCGACCTCCGGTCGCCGCTAGAATTCGGGTCTTCTTAGAGCTTCGTAACGAATCGCATGCAATGGTCCTATCCAGAATTGCGCCAGCGGCTCATCAAGGCCGAACTGTGGCCCCAAGGCCGGATGGCGCGGCTGGCCTGCTATTTGGCCGGGATGGCCGCAGTGTTGTTTGTCCTCGAAAAGCTTCTGGGATTATTCGCCGCCTCGTGGGGCGAGCATCTGGGCGGCTGGGTCGGATTCCTCACCTTCCTCGCCGGCGTGCTGTTTTTTATTCTCGCGTTCCGCTGGGTGCGACGCCGAATCCTGTGGCGCCTGCGGAACCGCCTGATCGTCACCTATGTATTCATCGGCGTGATTCCCGCCGCGCTGCTGATCGCGATGGCGGTGATCACGCTCTATGGTCTGGCCGGACAATTCGCAGTCTTCGTCGTGACTTCCGAAATCCACTCGCAGTTGCGAAGCCTGGAGGCGGTCAACGCCGCGGTCAGCAATGAACTGGCGGCCCGCCTGGAGCGCGGCGACAAGCCAACGGCAGAGTCGCTGGCGGGACTGAGAAAGCGCGATCGGGCCTGGGGCCGCCGGCAGGTGTGCGCCTGGTACGGCGACAAACCGCTGCCCCTTTGCAGTGACTTCAAGGGCGCCGCTCTGACTCCCCCCGGTTTTGTGAAAGGGACGTTCCGCGACATCGTCCGCGAACACGATCAACTGCACTTGCGGGTCGCTTCCTCCATGCCTATCGGGTCCTCGCGCTTGACCGTGGTCACCAGCGAACCGTTTGACAAGGAGTTGGTCGGAAACATTGCCGCCGATCTCGGTGAAATCACGCTTTACTCCGCCGGCATTACTCTCGACGAGCCGCCGGCAAAACCGCAAGAAAAGCTCGGGACTGATGCCGGCGCGGCGGCCACCAACAAGAGTGGAATCGTCATCAATACTAAGCAGACCCCCACGGCGCAGCCGGATCGGGAAGTGCTGCATCCGACCTTCACCGTCGGCGCGCTGTCCGGCGCCAGTGGCGCCTTCGATCGCGAGATCACCTTCGGAACGCCGCTGGCGGTCACGGATTGGAAGACCGGCGAACCGCAGCGCGTCGGCGCGGTGCTGCAAGTGACCACCCGGCCCGCAGTTCTGTATGGCCATCTTTTTGCCGCGCTGGGAGAGTTCGTTCGCGGCGTCGCCTACATCCTGCTGGGCGTAGGAATCTTCTTCGCCATCATCGAACTGATCGCGCTCATCATTGGCACCCGCATGACCCGCACGGTCACCGCCGCCGTCGCGCAACTGCACGACGCGACCCGGCATGTGGATCGCGGTGATTTCAGCCACCGCATCCCCGTGAAATCTAGCGACCAGCTGGCAGAACTAGCGCTTTCGTTCAACTCGATGACCGCCTCCATCGAGAAGCTGATCCAGGAGCAGAAAGAAAAGCAACGCCTGGAAAACGAACTGGCCATCGCGCAGGAAGTACAGGCGCAGTTGTTCCCGCGCCAGGTTTCAGAACTCGAGTCGCTCGAAGTGCACGGCTTCTGCCGTCCGGCCCGCACCGTGAGCGGCGACTATTACGACTTCGTCTCGGCAAGTTCCCACAAACTGATCCTGGCGGTCGGCGACATCAGCGGAAAAGGCATCTCGGCCGCCCTGCTGATGGCGACCATCCACTCCGCCGTCCGTGCCTATAGCGTGGAAAATCTTCCGCAGATGCGCGAGCCGGTCGCCGTCGGCGCCGTTGCCGGAATGGGCCGAGTCATGGCAGCCTGGCCGGAAGGTGTGGAAGTCTCTCCTTCAGCCCTGCTCAGCCTGCTGAATCACCAGCTCTTCGAGAGCACTCCGCCGGAAAAATACGCCACGCTTTTCGTCGGCATTTACGATGGCCGCGTGCACCGTCTGACCTACAGCAACGGCGGCCACTTGCCGCCCATCCTGATCAGCGAGGATGGCACCATCCGGCGGCTTGAGGCCGGGGGCACGGTGGTGGGCTTGTTCGACAACATGACCTACGATGAGGGCGCGGTCGAAATGCGCCCCGGCGAAATTTTCCTGGCCTATAGCGACGGGGTCACCGAGCCGGAAAACGACTTCGGCGAATTCGGCGAGCAGCGCCTGATCGATCTCGTGCGCGAAAACCGGCACCTGCCCCTGCCCCAGATCAGTCAAATCGTGACCATGGCGGTAGACGACTGGATCGGCGACAAAGAACAGCCCGATGACGTCACGCTCGTGCTGGCTCGAGCGCGGTAACGCTTGTCAACTCGCGTTGACAGAACAACACGCATGCGATACCTCGGTGCCTCGGTCTTTACAACTCCGTACGCGGGAGTAGTATAACTTCGGCAATGCGCCGGGGCTCCATCCCGGAGATGACGCTTCGATACCGTTCCTCCCGCCCCAGTTGTCCTCCTCAGATTTTCTTCTTTTTCCAGCGCCCTTGTTTGAACAGGATTGCGCTGGCCCCGGCGATCGCTCCTTCCGCCACCACAATGGCCCAGAACGCCCCGTTCGACTGCATGTGCAACGGAATCGCCAGCCAGTAGGCAAGTGGAATCTCCAACAGCCAGAAGCCGAAGAAGTTTACGATCGTGGGAGTCACCGTGTCTCCCGCACCGTTGAACGCCTGCAGCATGACCATGCCGTAGGCGTAGCCAATGTTGCCGTAGCTCAAAATGCGCAGGCAGGTTGCGCCCAGCGGCACGACGGATGGATCGTGTGTGAACAGGCGCACCACCGGCTCGGCAAAGAGCACGAAGAACACGCCCACCGCCCCCAGAAAAATCATGTTGTAGAGACCGGTGCGCCACACCGCGGTCTCGGCGCGCTCCGGCTTGCCCGCACCCAGGTTCTGCCCGACCAGCGTGGCCGCGGCGTTGCTCAGCCCCCACGAAGGCAGGATCACGAATATGACGATGCGAATGGCGATCGTATATCCCGCGAGCGCAGCCGCGCCGAAGATGCTCACGATGCGCACCAGCCCGATCCAACTTGTGTGCGCGATGGCAAACTGCAGGATTCCCGTCAGCGAAACCCGCACCAGCCGCCACAGAACATCCCAATGCAGCCGAATCTGCCGGGTCAGGATGTGAATTCGCTCCGTCCCTTTCAGCAGGCGATAGAACTGGTAGAGCACGCCAATGCTGCGCCCGGTCAAGGTCGCTAGCGCGGCCCCGGTCACACCCATCCGCGGAAACGGTCCCCAACCGAAAATAAGGCAAGGATCCAGAATCAGATTGATGATGTTCGACACCCACAGCAGGCGCATGGCGATGGCGGCATCCCCAGCGCCGCGGAAGATGGCGTTGTTCAGAAACAGTAGCAGCACTGCGCAACTGCCGCCCAGGCAGATTCGCGTGTAGCCGCTGCCCACCGCGACAATCTCGGGACTAGCCCCCATCAGCCGCAACAGGCGCGGAGCCAGCAGAAGGCAAGGCAGTCCAATCGCGAGCGAAACAATCAGTCCGAGAGCGATGGCCTGCACGCCGGCGTCGGCCGCTCCCTCCGGGTCTTTCTCACCGATGCGGCGCGCCACCATCGCGGTCGTCGACAGGCTGAGGCCCATGCCCACTGCGAACACCAGGCTGAGCATCGATTCCGTCAGCCCCACCGTGGCCACCGCACTCGCGCCCAGGCGCCCCACCCAGAACACATCCACCACGGCAAACAGGGATTCCAGCACCATCTCCAAGACCATGGGAACCGCCAGCAGAAGAATGGCGCGGTTCAAGCTCCCTTCGGTGTAGTCCTGATGCGATCCGCGAACCGCCTCGACGAGCGACGACCACAGGGAATGCTGCGGTTTCGAGGCAACAGAAGTCGCTTCCATAAAAACCCTTTGACTTTCTCGAACCGCATCCGCAAGGCGGACACGGCGCATTAAGACCAGACAATGAAGTGGATCAGAGAGCCCGCGCGAAGCGGGCGAAGCAGAGGGGCGGATTAGCGAGGCATGTACATGAAGTTCCTCAACGCGGGTCAGATGACAATACAGATCCCACAGGGAAACGAACAACTATCAGGTGGATTTTATCGCAACCTCGGACCCTCTGCCAACAAAAACAGAAACGGCGGATGGTTGGAGGTCACCACCCGCCGCATCCCTCAGGAGGTATGAACGATGTTCGCTCTCTGGAACAAGCCGATGCTAACTCCGTGACTCGCAGCGGTGGAGATGGTATTTCCTGGAGTCAAACTCACCGAAAGATCTCGTTTCCGGGAAGAATTCCAAAACGGGAATGCTCCCAGGTGCCCCATTTCTCGCGCGTTCTTTGCGCAAGAAGTGGGGATTTTTGACAGACGGATGGGCTTCTGGCTTCTTACCTCTTCGGCAATATCATCGCTCTCGCGGTCGCGGCCGTGTTCTTCACCAAGCCGCCAACAGTCATTTGTCCAATGGGAGTGTTAACAATCCCGCGAGTGTCGCTGCGGACGTCAAACGTATCCTCGCTGATGGTCTCCCATCGGTTGGCGCGGACGTCATAGGCAAAGGTAACACCGGAGAACTCGACGGGCTTGCCGTCGTAATCCATGCCCTTGAAGTTGTGCGGGCTGGCCGATCCACCGGAGAAGAATATCCGGCGGTCTTTCTCACCCGACACCGTGCCAAAGCGCGCCGCCCCCGGATGCGCCGGCAGCTTGCTCCACTCGATCTTGTTCGGGTCCTTGTGATCAAGCTTACCGATCCAGCACTGGTCGGACGCCACGTAAGGCGCGCCGGCTGTGCCTTTCCTGGCCCCATCAACGTAGACGATCACGTCGTCGGCCAACCCTCCAGCGTGGCCAAACACGGGCGCTCCCGGAAACGGCGTGGCCTGGCTCCAGGTATTCTTCTCAACGTCGTAGACCTGCACATTGTTGACCGGTCCATTCTTCGATCGTCCGCCGACTAGATAGATGTAGCGATCGTGATTCACCCCGATCACAGCCCGATCCACCCCAACCGGAATATCCTCGGCCCGGTACCAGCGCTTCTGTTCGGGAAGGTAGGCGTTGACGTCCGACACGGTCAACTCCCCCCCCTGACCGTCCACCAGATATCCGCCGAAAAGAAAAATCTGTCCCTTGACGCCAACCGCGGTGGCGCCCAGCCGGCCGCCAACGCCCGGCACAGCCCGGCCCTCGCTCCACTTCGCCGAGGAGATATGCAGGACATAAACCTTATTGGTAACGTCGTCCCAGGTCCTCTTGGTCCCAATGCCCATCAGCGAGTAAACATCGAGGCCGCCCCTGAGCGCCGCCACCGCGTTGTCGGAAACGGCGGCCGGCATGGGGGGAATTTTCGATTGGTCTACGGCCAGCAGGAAAACAGCGCACAGCACCGGGAAGAAGAAGCCCGCCAGTTTTTTCATCGCTGAGATATTACGCTTCGATCGGGCCGCGGCAAAGGGCGCAACCTAGTCCATTGATTTCATGGTGTCATCCGCTCGGATCGAGAACATCTGGACGAGTGCCTCATCCTGCCTTGCTCGGATATTATGGTGATAATGTTGAAGGGTGCCAACTCCTGGCGCTCGATCTTGAAGGTCCCGGCTGGGAGTTCACGCAGCACGTGTGCAATGTTTCCCCCGTTGGGGCGTAGTCGTCCGTAAGCTGATTGTGTGAGGGATCGGCCAGCAGTAACCTGTCAAGCGTCGCCCATAACTTCAGAAAGGAACAGCCCTATGGTCTTCGCCAGACGCCTCCGCGATGGAGTTGCCCGAGGGGGAATCACGTGTAGCGTCCGGATTTGGATGAGCCCCTACGTCACGGAGGGTAAGCGCTATCGCATGGGCCAGGGTGAGATCGAAATTGAGTCAATCACACCGATTGGGTTTCCCGATATTACGCCGGAACTGGCGCGAGAATCAGGTTTTCTGGGTGTACTTGACCTACCAAAAGTCGCAAAACATGGCAAAGGCAACAATATTTATCTCATTCGGTTTCACTACGTGCCTCCACGCGCGAAGCGTGTAGATCAGCCAAAGAAGTCGAAGAAAGCCGGATAAAACCTTGGTGACCAGATAGTCTTGCGGTCTTGTGCTACGCCGCGTCCAATGCGCTAGAAATGCAGTGCCGGTCATTGCTAGGTGTTCACCGATCCTTGGAGCGTTGTCTGCCCTTGCGCGAGAATTGCACATCGCAGCGCACCCTGACTGAGCTAGTCTCCCATGTGTTTATGGGTAAAGTTACCTCTGTGCTTGCTCCGAAATTCCAGGCATCGGATCCGGACGTGCAAGTCGATCCGTACCCGACGTACGCACGGCTGAGGGAGTCGGCCCGGTTTGCCGGGCAGGATCAGGCGAGTTTGCCATCACCCCGTTATGCCGATGTCGCTGCGCTTCTAGCCGATTCCCGGCTAAGGAGCGAGTTCCCACTTGAATACTCCCGGCTTTCCGCCGGTACTGGGCCCGGGTAAGAGTTCTTGGAGCGTATCATGGTGCACAAGGACGGCTCGAAGCACAAGAACATACGACGGGCCTTGACAGATCGCTCTCGGATCCAGCAACCGTGAAACTGACCTAGAACCAGGTCTTCCGCCGGTTCGTTCGCCTAAGTGACCAGGCCCTGGCGAACACCATGAATGAGGTCGGTGTATGCCGGCGTTTGTCCGATCTCCCGCATGTGGCTGGCGATCTGCCCGCGGTGATACGCCGAGTGCATCACGACGTGCGTCAGGATATCCACGATCGTGCTTGTCCACTCCTCACCTTTGCTGTTCTTGTAGGAAACCGACTGATTCACATCGCCGGCCGTGATCAGATCGAGATATTCGCGCCACAGGCCGGCCATCTCAGCCGCTTGCGCCTCACACTCCTCCAGGGCCAATTTCGGCCACACCGGGGAGCTCTGCGGCTGATGCTTCAGCCGCTCCAGCCATATGCGTTCCGCGGACAGAAGATGAGCCACGAGCTGGAGCGACCGCTGGCTCGCATTGCCACTGGCTCGGAGTGCGGCAAGAACTTCCCTGTTGGCCCATTCGTCGTAGGCGAACTGGCGACGCAGATAGTCAGCAAGATTCACGAACCGACCTCCTCGGGGAATCCCGGCAATGCAACAATGTAATGGCTGTTCTGTTGCCGCGGCAACGTTGTAACCATCCTTTCACATTTCTGGACTAAACTGAGCGACTGTGGTTCTGTAGCAAAAGTTTCCCTCAGCTCCCATGCCGCGCAAAGTCCCGCCGCCTCGCACCGATGAAAAGATGGAAGCCAGGACCGTGACGCCCACAAGCGCAAGGCCGGCCGCGGGCGACGACTTAACCCGCCTCGCCTTGAACGGATGCCTGATCGCCCGCGATGCCGCGTTCAATGTGAAAGATCTGATCACAAATTCTTCTCGCATGGCTTTTCTGGCGATCAAAGATTGCGAAAAAGAACTCGACCTTATTGAACGTCAAATTGATGAGCGGCTGCCTGCCGCGATCACGCGAGTCAATGAGGCTCGCGCCCGCCAGTTACTCTCGAGCCTGAAGTGTACGACCGATCTGGAGCGCATCGGCGACCTGGTGATGAGCGTGGCCATGCGGGTACAAGCTAGGACCGCGAAGATGCCTGCTTCCGATGTGCGCCAACTTGTGGAAATGTCCTCCGTCTTGCGCGAAATGCTCGACCTGATTCACAAGGGCTTCTCCACCCTCGACCTGGAATGCGCCCGCAAGGTTTTGCAGATGGATAAGGAAGTCGATCGCATCTGTCACGCCATGTTCCAGAAACACCTGTCAGAAAGCGGCGCCCAAGGGGATCCGGCCGGCTTTGATGTGTTGCTGATGGCACAGGCTCTGGAGCGCGCCGGCGACCACACCACCAACTTAGCCGAAGAACTCTACAGCCTGATCGAAGGCCGTAGCCTGCGGCACGCCCCCAAGAAGAAGGCCAATTAGCAGATGTTAGCTCTTTGACTGGGCTCGGGACCTGAGAGCTTTCCTTACAAATTCATAGTTCCTTAACAAACGAGCAACATTCGCGCAACATTGGACCAATAGAGTCTTCAGTTGGCACCCTCCTCCTAAATCGGCCGCCTGTTGTGGGCCTGGGGGGTCCCCCGACGCGAAAATGCATCTGCCAGCCGAACCCTACGACCGCCCCGGGAGCAATCCTCGTCCCAACTCCTTCCATCCAGTCATCTTTGTTGTCGAAGATGATGAGGACATTGCCCGCCTCGTCTCCCACAATCTGCAGGCGGCCGGGTTCGAGGTGCAGAGTTTTGTCAGCGGACATTCCGTACTGACCGAAGCCATGCGCGAAATGCCGGCATTGTTCCTTCTGGACGTGATGTTGCCCGGCACCGACGGCTTCGAACTCTGCCGCCACATCCGTCAAACTCCGGCGCTTTCTGCCATTCCTATCATTTTTCTCACAGCGAAAACTGCTGAGGCGGACCGTGTCAAGGGTCTGGAACTGGGCGGCGACGACTACATCACCAAGCCTTTCAGCCCGCGCGAACTGGTAGCCCGTATCCGCACCGTGCTGCGCGGATTAGGCCAATCGCCCGTGGCCACCGAGGTCCTGCGGCTGGGCGACTTGCACATTGATGTTGCTTCCATGACCGTGCAAGTGCAAGGCCGCAATGTCTTCACCACCGTGCGTGAATTCCGCCTGCTGGAATATCTGGCGGCGCATCGCGGCCGCGTCTTGACGCGCGACCAACTGCTCGATGCCGTCTGGAAAGAGACCCCGTTTGTCACACCACGTTCCATTGATGTCTACATCCGCCGCCTGCGCGAAAAAATCGAACCCGACCCGCGCCATCCCCAATATCTCAAGACTTTGCGAGGTATCGGCTATCGCCTCGAAGTGCCCCGGTAGAACGCGCGCCGGGCGGCATTTCCTACTCCGGCCACGCTTTTCATCTCGCTCCTCGCTCCCCGTCATTTATTCTGTCCTGCATCCCTCTCCAATGGTCCTCAAGCCCAAGCCGCTATGGAATGCCGCCGACCAGAGCGCTCGGCTGGCCGAGTTGACCGCGCATTCCGACGAACCCACGAAAGATAACCCGTTGCGGCGCGATGTTCGTTCTCTGGGCGCGATTCTGGGCCAGGTCTTGGTCGAGCAAGCAGGTCAGGACTTGTTCGAATCGGTGGAAGAGCTGCGCCGTCTTTTGATCGAATATCGCGAAACGGCGCGCCGTGCTGCGGGCCAGGCTTCCGCGCCCGAGTTGATGCTCAAGGCACAAGAAATCGTCTCTAAAATGGGGGTGACACGCGCCTACCAGGTCACCAAGGCCTTCGCGATTTACTTCGAGTTGACCAATCTGGCCGAGACAAATCACCGCAAGCGACGCCGGCGCGCCGGTAAGTTGGATCGCGAGCATCCTCCACTTCCCGGTTCCTTTCGGGGCACGCTGCTGCGCATGAAAGAAGCAGGAATTTCCGCCGAGGATGCCCTCGCCGCACTGAAACAGATCATCATCACTCCGGTCTTCACCGCACACCCCACCGAAGTTGCGCGCCAGACCGTTCTGCTGAAGCGGCGCCGCATCGCCAAGCAACTGGAGCGCCTCGACCGCCTCCCGCTCCCGGCCGACGAAGCCGAAGATTGCGAAGACCAGATTCGCGCCGAGGTCACATCCTTGTGGCAGACCGACGAAGTCCGCCTGGCCAAACCCACGGTGGACGATGAAATCCGCATGGGGCTGCGCTACTTTCGACTTTCTCTGTTCGCCGCGCTTCCGCGAATCTACGCCGAACTCGTCGAGTCGTTCCGCGACGTTTATGGAGTCGAACTCGACCAGGCAGTCTTACCGAACCTGGTGCAACTTGGTTCGTGGATTGGCGGCGACCGCGATGGCAACCCGCTGGTAAAGCCAGAGTGCGTTCGCGACGCCCTGGATCAAGCCCGCGGGTTGATCCTCCGCGAGTATCTCCACGACATCGATGCTCTGAGCGACCGCCTCAGTTCTTCGCGCCGGCAGACCGCCGTCTCACCGGAATTGCTTACGCGCCTGGTGCACTATGAGCGCACTATTGCGGGTGTGCATCTTGCTTGGGGAGCGCACAACAGAGCTGAAAGCTACCGCCGGTTTCTCTCCTACGTGTTTCACCGACTGCAACAGAGTCGCGAATCCGCCGATGCTCCAGCGGCCTACCGCAGCGCAGTGGAATTCGAAGATGACATAACACTGATCCGATTCAGTTTGCAGGCGAACCGCGGAGAACGCCTGGCCCGAACCGGCGTCGATCAATTGTTGCGCAAGGTGCGCACCTTCGGCTTACAGCTGCACACGCTCGACATCCGGCAGCACGCCCGGGTGCATGCGAAGGTGATCGCCGAACTAGGCCCAGCCCTCAGCGGTGATGCGCAGTCGGCCGACGCTCGCGAATTGCTCGAAACCTTCCGCACGATCGCGCAGTTGAAACGCACCCATCCCCCGGGCTCAATTCGTCACTACATCATCAGCGGCGCTGAGTCAGAGAGCGATGTGCTTTCGGTAGTGCGTCTCGCGAAAGCCGGCGGCGTGGAGATTGTCGGGTCAGCCGCTGATCCCGGCCTGATGCCTGTGCCTCTATTCGAGTCCATTGAATCGCTACGCACCGCTGCCGCCGTCATGCGCCGCCTATGGAGCGATCCCGAATATCAGGCGCTACTCGATTCCTGGGGACGCTGGCAGGAAGTCATGCTCGGCTACTCCGACTCCAACAAAGACGGCGGCATGCTCACCAGCACTTGGGAACTGTACAAGGCGCATCGGGAACTGCACCACGCCGCGCGCGACTCCGGTGTGAACCTGCGCCTGTTCCACGGCCGCGGTGGCACGGTAGGCCGCGGCGGCGGACCCACGCACTCCGCAATCCTCGCCCAGCCACCGCGCTGTTTCTCCGGCCAGATTCGTCTCACCGAGCAGGGCGAAGTCCTCAACTGGAAATACGCCGACCCTGTCCTTGCCGAGTGGAACCTGGAACTGATGATCGCTGCCAGCCTCGAAGCTCTGACCCGGCTCGGGCGAGAGCAAGATCCGCATCCGGCGCGCTGGGAAGAGGCAATCGAAGAAATGTCGGCGCATGCGTATCGCATCTACCGCCGTGAGATCGCCGAGAATCCCGACGTGCTCGAATACTTCGAGCAGGCGACCCCGGTCAATGAACTGGATGCGGCCCGCATCGGATCCCGCCCCGCTCGCCGCAGCAAAGGCCGCCGGCTCGACGACCTGCGCGCCATTCCCTGGGTCTTCGGCTGGATGCAAAGCCGCCACGCTGTGCCCGCATGGTTCGGCGTTGGCCACGCTCTCGAACAATTCGCGAACCGCGGCCCCGGCCACGAGCAGCTGTTACGCCAGATCACACGCACGTTTCCCATCTTCTCCGACCTGATCCGCAACGTCGAACTCGGGATGGCGAAAGCCGATCTGGGCATCGCCCGCGTTTATTCCGGACTGGTCAAAAACGCGGTCCTGAGAAATCGCGTCTTCTCCATGCTGGAAGAGGAATTTCTCCGCTCCCGGAGCATGATTCTCCGCGTGACGGGCCAGCGCGAACTGTTGGCGCGCAATCGCGTTCTGGCTCGATCGATCCGCCTGCGCAATCCCTACGTCGATCCCATGAGCCTGATTCAAGTCGAACTCCTGCGGCGCAAACAGCAGGGCGAGAAGAGTTCCGAACTCGAGTACCCACTGGGCGCGACCATCAACGGAATCGCCGCCGGTCTGCACAACACCGGATAGAAGCCAGACGCGAGGCGCCGGGCTTAGCGCTCCCTTCCGTCCCTGCTAACCTCGCGCCGCCGTCTCCGTCTGTAGTATTGTGTTCCGTGGTTGAAGTGTGTCTCCGCTGACCATGGAACTTGTTCCTCCCCTATGCGTAACCGTTACCGGCCCAGTCTGCAATCTCAAGACATGCAATTTTCCAGAGAGGTGATATGAACATTTCGCGTTTTGCAGCAGCCCTGTTTGCCTTGGGCCTGGCCCTGCCTGGAGCCTCGTTCGCTCAGAGTACCTCTGCACATGGCCTGCCCGCTCCGGCCGTTCTCTCCAACTCCGCCGCCCTTGGCGGCGCGCCCACCGATCAGCCCAACGAACCGAAACTTGAGCGCTTTGATCCCAGCCTGGTCGACAAGGATCTCGATCCCTGCAACGACTTCTACAAGTACTCCTGCAGCAAGTGGCTGGCCGCCAACCCCATCCCCCCCGATCAGGTCTACTGGAGCACCGGCAGCGGCCTGCGGCTGTGGAATGAAACTCTGCTGCGCGAAACTCTGGAAGCCGCCAGCGCCAACGATCGAAAGCGCGACGCCGTCCACCAGAAGATCGGCGACTATTGGGCTGCGTGCATGGACGAAAGCGGCATCGACGCCGCCGGTATGAAGCCCCTGCAGCCTGAACTCGATCGCATCGCCGGACTGAAGTCCAAGAAAGACATCACCCTCGAAATCGCCCACCTGCACCACCTCTTTCCTGGCGCCTGGGAGCAGAGCGACAACCAGACCAATGCGCCGTTGTTCGGCTTCACCGGCCAGCAGGACTATGACGACGCGTCGAAAGTTGTGGCTCAGATTGATCAGGGCGGCCTCAGCCTTCCCAACCGCGACTACTATCTGAAAACCGACGACAAGTCGAAGGAAATTCTCACCAAGTACCGCGCCCACGTGGAGAAGATGTTCACCCTTGCGGGAGAATCAGAAGCCCAAGCCGCCGCCGATGCCGGCACCGTGATCGAACTGGAAACCGCCCTCGCGCAAGCCCAGATGGACAACGTGACGCGCCGCGATCCCAAGAACATCAACAACAAAATGACGCTGGCGCAAGTTCGTGAACTCACGCCTTCCATCGATTGGGACGCCTATCTGAAGGCAGTGAAAGCCCCCGCCAGCGAGCACTACATTGTGACTTCGCCCGCGTTCTTCCGCGCCGAAGAGAAATTGATCAGCGACCATCCGCTGGGCCACTGGCAGACGTACATGCGCTGGCAGGTGCTGCACTTCTCGTCGCCGTATCTCAGCAAGTCGTTCGTGGACGAAAACTGGAACTTCTTCGCCCACACCCTGGCCGGCGCCGAGCAGCAGCAACCGCGCTGGCGGCGTTGCGTCCGTGCCGCCGACCGCGATCTCGGAGAAGCGCTCGGCCAGGCTTACGTAGACCGCGCCTTTCCGGCCGAAAGCAAGGCCCGCACCATCCAGATGGTGCACTCCATCGAAACCGCTCTGACCTCCGACATTCAAGGCCTCGCTTGGATGTCCGCGACGACCAAGGAACAGGCCCTCATCAAGCTGAAGGGAATCGAAGACAAAATCGGCTATCCCTCGCACTGGCGCGACTATTCGAGTGTCAGGATCGCACGTGATAGCTACCTGAGCAACGTCGCGCAGGCCACGTCTCTCGAGTTCGAGCGCTGGGTCGCCAAAGTTGGCAAGCCCGTGGACCGCGGTGAGTGGACCATGACTCCGCCCACCATCAACGCCTACTACGATCCCCAACTGAACACCATCAACTTCCCTGCCGGCATTTTGCAGCCGCCATTCTTCGATCCCACTAAGGACGACGCCGTGAACTACGGTGCCATCGGCATGGTCATCGGACACGAGATCATTCACGGCTTCGACGATCAGGGCCGCAAATTCGACGCCCACGGAAACCTGCGCGACTGGTGGACCGCCGAAGACGGCAAACAATACGACGAACGCGGCAAGTGCATCTCCGACGAATATACTCAGGACGTCCCCGACGCAGGCGATGGCGTCAAGCAGAACGGCCTGCTCACCCAAGGCGAAGATACCGCCGACAACGGTGGACTCCACCTTGCGCTGTTCGCCCTCGAGACAGCTCTCAAACAGCAAAGCAAATCGCTCGACGACAAAGGCGACGACGGCTGGACCTACCGCCAGCGCTTCTTCCTGTCGAACGCGTACTCGTGGTGCGCCAACGTCCGCCCGCAAGTCGCGCGCCTCATCGTGACAACTGACCCCCATTCCCTCCCGGTCTTCCGCATCGACAACGTGATGTCCAACATGGCGGAATTCCAGCAAGCCTTCGGCTGCAAAGCCGGACAACGCATGGTGAGGGCCAACGCTTGCCGCGTGTGGTAGTTAGTCGCTCAAGTTGAAAGGGCCAGCCGCAAAGCTGGCCCTTCCCCTTTCTCGTGGACAAGATGTGGCGACGGCCGCCTCGGCCGTCCAAGCGAGGGCGAAGCCCCGCGCCATCTGCACGACCAACCTTACCGGTTAATGTCCTCCTTCGCCTGCAAGCGCTTCACGTAGTTCTCCAAGTTGGCCTTGTTGGAATCGGGCGCTCCCGTCAGCGACAGCTTGACCTCCTTCACGGCGTTGTCAAAGTCTCCCTGAGCGCTATAGACGCGGGCCATGCCCATGTGCGAAGTCCAGTAGTCAGGAAACTTCTTTGCCGTCGAACGGAATACCGCCAGAGCCTCGTCCTGCTTTTTCTGGCCCTGCAGCTGGCGAGCATAAAAATAAAGTTGCAGCGGGCTGGCAATATCCAGCGCCTTGCTGCGGAATGCCTTGGCGTCCTCATTGCGACCGAGCGCTTCCAGAATTCGCGACTTGTTGAGCACGTTGTCGTAGCGCTCTTCGGACTGGATCGACTGGTCTTCATACTTCAGCGCGTCGTCGAGATTGATCTTGTTGGCCAGGAAGTAGCCGGCCGCGTCGTCCCATCCCTCCCAGTAATACTGGTTCAGCCCATGCAATTGCCGATGGATGCTGGCGGTGACCAGTTCGTTCACATTGACTTCGACTTTAAACGGCACCGCAACCTTATCCCACCGCATGGTCACGACCGTCGCGTTCGGTTTCACATCGTCGAAATCGTAAGCCAGTGCATCGTGAGCGTCAGCCGTTTGCGGCTTCACCTTGACGCGCAGGGCATCTTCGTCCTCCTTGTAAGCAAAGCTTCCCCACGAGGTCGAGTTCTTGGAGAAGATGACGGTCCACTCATTCTCTCCCGGAATCATGTGCAGACCATAATTTCCCTTGTCGAGCGCTTGGCCCTCGATCGTGACCGGATCGCTGAATGAGATCGTCGTATTCTCGTTCGCCCCCGCCCGCCAGACCTGCCCATAGGGCACGACCTTGCCCCAAATCTGGCGGCCATTGGCCAGCGGCCGGTGATAGTTAATGGTGATGTCCGTGAGGCCGATGCGTTGGGTAATCAGCGCATGCTGGCTCTGCCGGGGCAGAGTGAGCATAAGGGTCTCGCTGGTGGCAGTTTGAGCTTGGCAGAAATGCGCTACCAACAAAACACCGGCCAACAAGGCAAGCAGACGAACTTCGTACTTCACAAGCTTGTGCATGGAATCTCCTTCTCGCTGCCAGGATCGGGCAGCCGACGACTCAGAATCTGGATTGGAAATCTCGAATTGAACACAAGTGGATCGAGACGCTGTTGGGCTTAGACGGATAGAGGAAGGTGAGGTGAGCAAGAGGGACAGGAAATCGCGGCGAGTCTAACGCGAAAAGTAACCAGTCTTCGAGCGCACCTTGAGTCCATCCTGCTTAGGCCGGATGACGATCTTGCGGAAAGAGTCGTCTTTGATGGGATTACTTGGATAATAAGCCAGGTCGTAGGAGCTACGCAGTTCCTCGCCGATTTGACGAAAGTACGTGTGTGGATCGACGACTTCCGCGTCAAACACGGCGCCACCCGTTTCTTTTGCGATGCGCTCCATCACGCTGATCCCGTATTTATTCCGGGCCGTGAGCTTGCCGTGTGCCTTCTCCGTATAGCGAATGGAGAACAACATGACGTTCGCGCTCTGGGCGGTTTCAATCGCCGTCATCATGTCGTGAGAGCTGGAATTATCTTCGCCGTCGCTGAAGATCAGGAGAGCCCGCCGTCCATTCTCCTTCGCCAGTTTTTCGGTTACGGAGTAGAAGATGGAATCGTAAAACGCTGTGCCCAGATCGCGCGACTCTTTCGGACCGAGTTCCGGGAAATGCACATCACCGTGTTCGAAGCGATTCAGGCCATCTAGAATTTGGGCGCTCGATTGGGTGAAGTCGCTCACCAGGCGCAGATGGTTGCCGAAGCACACCATGAAGACACGGTCCTTTGGCCCGAGGAGGTCTTGAAGGAAAACTTCCAGGTCGTGCTTATGCTGCTTGGAAAAATGATCCTGGCTGCCGCTGGCATCCACAATTAATCCAAGGGTGAGCGGCACGTCGGAACTTCGAGAGAAGAAAGCGATCTTTTGAGAAACTGCATCCTCAAGAACCTCAAAATCGTCTTTGGTCAGGTTTTCGACCAGTGCCCCACGGGAATCCCGTACTGAGAAGGACACATTGACAAGGTTGACTTTGACGCGAACGGGCTCCTGCGAATAACTGGCGACAGCGAGCAGTGTAAGCAGCAGTACGAGCAGCAGTGCGAGACGTCGCATGGCGGTATAGATTACCCATTGCTAGAGACGAAAGGAAATGAAAACGGTTACTGCTTGTATCGTGGTCTCGGGAAACTTCGTCGAGGACCTTGAGCGCTACGAAACAACCTGAGCTCGGGGCCCGCTGAGCCTTGTTGACGACGCCCATTCACACCATCGAGGCTCCCGACGTTGTGATAGTGCGAGGAGGATTTGCCGATCATCGGCGCGAATCTTTCGTCTACTAGAAATGGGCAAGTTAATGAAAGCCATGGAGTTGGCGATGCTCAAAAAGGTTGCTGGTGAGAAATCGTCGCCATCTCACTCCGAACCGAATAAAGTCCTTTCTTACCTCCTCTTGTTGTTGTTCTTTGTGACTTGAATCATCGTTTGGCCGCTTTTGAACCATCGTTTGGCCGCTGACACACCCGCAAGTCCTTTAGACACGAACGTACCCCAAAATGCGGGTCTAGAGGTTTGAACCATCGTTTGGCCGGGAGTACAGAGTCGTACAATTTCCCGATGTGGGCGCTATGTCCCCGATTGCTGAGGGCCCTGGCCAATGGTGCCGTTAGGCAGCGCGACTTGCCTGCTAGCTCGCAGCTTCCCAGTCAGTTGCGGGAAACGGTGAAGTCACCGGCCGCCCGCATATCTTGGCGACGATGACCAGACGAAAATCGCGCAGAAGTTTTGTCCAGTGTCGTGGGCGGCCCTACAGAAGCTGCGATGGTTCGAGATGGGTGAGACTCTCCCTTATTCACGTCTCTGCGCGGGATCGATCTGTTCCGCCAGAGCACGAATTAAGGAGAGGTTGTGGATGTGGCAAAACTTGAGGAGGGAGTTGATCTGCGTCTTTCTCCGTCGGATGGGATTTCTGCCGTATGGTGTAGCGGCCAATAGATCAGCAACCATTTCTGCTGTCTGTAGGTCCTCAGCTTCATCGTGACCCATAATGTCGGCCACTTGCACTCGCCCCAGCCATGACTGGCATCGTGAACAGTGACATGGACGAGCCTTGGAAGAAAGCACATACTGCGTCCGGCCGCACACGGGGCACAGAGAGTCGAGCGATTGCCGGTGATCAGGACAAACAGTGACCACCTGAAGCATCCACAGCAGTGGTTCGTACACTGGGCGTCCCGAAGAACGCCAGCCCTCATAGCAAGAAGAACACCAGGCGCGGTTTGTTCGCAGGAGATGTCGGCAATCGATCGCGTCGGCCCAGGGCAATGCCGTCAGAAGATCAAGACGACGAACCCGAGTCAATTCTTCGAGCATAGAGACCCAAAGTCGCGTGCGGTCTGCAGTACCATTCAGCCTGTACGCTTCCAGGTAAAACGGATAAGTAGGCCTACTGGGAACCTGGCCGGGGCGCTTGCCTTTCGCAAACGGAACTCGCAACCGCAACTCGTGGTTGACGAGGGTACCGGTTTCGACAGCATGGGCTTCTGCGAGCCGCTGAATGTAGCTCGTGAGGCTCTCCACCAGTGGCCCGCCTCCTCCGATGGGCGGTAACGAATACAAATAGCTTCGGCTGGTCATTCGATAAGTCCGCAGTTTCCAAGCTTGGTATGTCGTTACTTCACGCATACACCTGGGCTGTCGCCTCGATAAGGTCTCTTCGGGGAGCACGCTGACCCGGCCTTCGTTTCGTCCGGTTCCGGGAAGCAGGGATTTGTTCGGGCTCGCAGGGAACTCGTAGGCATACTCGCGCAGTCTGCGGTGTAACTCTTTCAGCGGCCAGGCGGCATGGTTGCGTGGATCTACGCTCTTGGTGATCTGGCGGGTGCGCTGTACGACTTGCGTGTTGCCCTGCAGATTGTGAAGAAACTGATGGTTTGCGGTCCCGAAAATGCGTTCGCAGGTGGAACCGAAGCGGGCCTTTGCCGGCGGTCTCGTTTTTTTCGTAACTTCGCATCGTGCCAACAATGTTTCGAAATAGATGCTGGCGAACTCTTTGCCTCCGTCAACTACGAGGATCTGAGGCAGGCGAGAATGTTGCCGCACGCACTCGCGCAGGATCATCATGCAGGAACGATAACTGGGAGGGTCAAATGTGAGGTTCACAGCGAGGATGCGACGAGAAAAGGCGTCGGTCAAAAGCGAAACCCAGGGACGTCCTAGGATGTGCCCAGTCTGCGAGCATACCGCCCAGACATCTGCCTGCGTATGGTCGATGTGGGCTATCTCGAAGGGTCGGTCTCCATGGCGCGGCGTACCTTGTTCCAACTCCCAATAGAACGGCTGATGGGGATAAGCGGCGCGGTGGCCGCGCCGTTTTTGGACCTGCTCAGCACCCGCGCGACGATGAACAGCAAGGGTGAAAGTCTTATAGCTCGGAGCGGAGATCTGCTCGCGGTCGCAGGCTAGGTTGAGCGCCGACCACGTCGCATACATGGTTTTCTGCTTCAGAGTCTCATAGTCCTTATCAATGAACTCCATCATCAAAACCCTTGCTTGTTCCCGGAGCTTATTCGTGGGGTTGCCGTGATTCGGCTTGGGCAGCAGACCCAAATAGCCGCTCCCGAGCTCGATCTGTGCAGCCCGGTAAGCCGCTATCCAACGCCGTAAGGTCCGACAGGGTACGGGATCGTGGCGCTCGTCCCGAAGCTTCCGTGAAACGATGTGAAACCGACGGGTGGCCTCAGCCAGGTCGGCCTCGCTCGCAAGCAAGAGAAGATGCTGGATCTCTGGGGCGCAAATCTCTGCGCCGGAGCGCTGGTGGGCAGCGAGAGGTCCCGCCTGTACACCATCAGGCCGCAGCGTCTTCTCCAACCAGAGGCTGACCTTTTCCGGTTCTGGTAGCAACACCGATTGGAGATCGACGAAAATGTCACCGGCTGCGATGAGAGCGTAAACTTCGTCGCGGCTCACCTCGCCATCCGTTGCCCGGAACAAATTTTCTAGCGAGCACCCCGGCTGGGCTGCAACCTGAGCGAGAACCCGACACCGAGAAAGGGAGCTGAGTTCCAGAGTGGTTCTCAGGTAGTCTTCAAGAAACTGAATGTTGCGCTGAAAAACCCAGTTAATCTCAGCAGAAGATCGAACCCGGTAGTAGAGACCGAAGCGCTCAGCGTACTCCCGGCCGGGTGGACAGATCCATCCGTAGTCGCCGCGACAGTACCGGTTCGGGTTGCGCTCCGACAACCGAATCAAGTCTGCTTCGGTCTTACATTCCTCCCATCCCGCACGGTCGGCTCGGATTACAAAGAAGTCCGCAGTATGAGAGACACCAAGACGTTTACCATCGGCCGAATAGTCGAGCTTAATGGGGGGAGCCTGGTCGTAATACTCGAATACCTGGTCGTCGTGCTCCAGTTCGTACACGGTGGGCAGCTCAACGCGGTGGCTCTCAAACTGGATCGTGACTCCCATTTTTCTGCTGGGATAACGCCCGGTGACGTTCGAATGGCCGCCGCCCACGCGCCGTGCCGGATTCGAACGCCGAACCTGAGCGACTACGGATAACGCTTCGTCGGAAAGGCCGACCCCCTTGGCCCATGCCGCGAAATCCTGATCGCTCAACCTTTACCTTGGTCTTACCCTCCAACTTGCCAACTCATTAGCGGGATACCTTCCGGTGTTTGGCTTTCAAGGCCTTGGTGTAACGCACGCCGGCCTCACTGACGAGCTCCTGGACGCGCCGCCCATTAGCGATCGCCTCGCGAACTGCCGGAACCAGTTCTTCGGGCACATAAATCGTGAACCGCTGGCCCCGCTTGCGGCCATACAAGGCAAAGCTGGAATGGCCCTTTCCCTTGGCACACGCCGGGCAGTTCTTACGGATGCAGGGGCACTTCCTCAAGCACAGGGATCCAGCGGCAACCGCCGAAAGCTTTTGCACCTCGTCATGGAACCATCGGATAGCTTGCTCGGGAGTTTCAGTCATGTATATAAGTCATTTTGCTTACATACACCCGCGGGAGCAAGAGATTTTTCGCAATCGGTTCCTTGCAAGGAAATATCTGCACTTTCGGCCAAACGATAATTCAAAGCCAGAAATTGGCAACGGAGTACGGATCTAAAGGACTTGCGATTGGCAGCGGCCAAACGATGGTTCAAAAATGGCCAAACGATGGTTCAAGTCACATCTTGACAATCCGCCCCCCGATAAAGCATAATTTTTTAGGCGAATAAAAAGCGAAAGAAACTCGCCTCCGCGGCACCAGCCCCGGAGTTCCCTGAAATCATCCGAGGAATCTATGTCTTCCGCAGTGGTTTCCACTTCGGCGGCCCAAGGCCGCCCTTTTTTCTTTGACGATGAGCCCGAGGCTGAAAGTTCATGTGGGGATAGCCGCCCCCGGCTGTCCGGTCGAGCGCAGCTCGACCGGCGCTCGCCAGAAAACCACCCTAAGTCTTGGATTCCATCAAAAATTCTGCCCTCCACCGTAACCTCGGCTTCGCGGCTCGAGATCCGCCCGGCGCCCGAGATGGTTCCGAGCGGTATCCCCGCCATCGACGCCATGACCGGCGGCCTGCCTCGCGGATGCCTGACCGAAATCTGCGGCCCCGCTTCCTCCGGACGCACCACCTTCCTGCTGGCTGCTCTAGCCGCCGCCACCCGCCGCGGAGAATTCTGCACCGTCGTCGATGCCAGCGACGCCCTCGACCCCCACTCTGCCGCCTCCGCCGGTGTGGCCCTGGACCGCCTCCTATGGGTGCGCTGCGGCGACAATTCACCACAGAGACACAGAGTCACAGAGAAACACGGAAATCAGAAAGAAGGGTGCCCCATTTCTCGCGCGTCTTTGGCGCGAGAAGTGGGGGCGGGAGAAAGGGGGCTTTCCTCCCAAGCCGCTTTCGATTTCGATCGCACCAGCTTGCGGCAATCAGAACGCCGCCTGGAACAAGTACTGCGGGCCACCGATCTGCTGCTCGAAAGCGGAGGCTTCGGCCTGATCGTCCTCGATCTCGCCGACCTGCCTCCCCAGGCCGCCCGGCGTATCCCGCTGACCACGTGGTTCCGCTTCCGCCGCGCCATCGAGCACACCCCCACAATCCTGCTGGCCATCGAACCGCAGCCCATAGCCGGTAGTTGCTCCTCCCTGCTGCTGCAGTTGGGATCAGAAAATGAGCCAGCCGCGAAGCGGCGAAAGAATGCAGCCCACGGCGCAAGCCGTGGGTTAGGCATGGAAGATGATGCAGCCCCGGAGGGGCGAAAGAAAATGAATGCTGCTGGTGATCCTAATTTTGCCGAACCTACTCACGTGCATTTGCTAACCGGAATGGATATCAATGCGGAATTGATCCGCTCCCGTCTGGACCGCAAACCCGCGCACTCCGTGAGATTTGGAAGCAAAACCGCCTGGGCCGGATAAAGGATTCGCATATGAATGAAATCAAGTTTTCAATTACTCACCCAATAGCTAAATGATTTCCTCCAATGCCGTTCGCCTGCATCTACGTCCCGAATTTTCCCGTCGCGGCCGCCCTGCGCGCCGAACCGGAGCTGCAGGCACGCGCCGTCGCCATTCTCGAAGGCACCCCTCCGCTCGAAAAAATTATCGCCGTCAATGAAGATGCCCGCCGCATGGGCATTGCGCCCGCCATGACCAAGGCCCAAGCCGAACTATGCTCGGATCTGGCATTGCGCCCGCGCTCTCCACTGCAGGAATCCGCCGCGCACGCAGCCCTTCTCGACTGCGCCCAATCGTTCTCGCCCTGCGTGGAAGACACCGCCTGTGACAGGGCTCTTCTCGATCTGGCAGGAATGGAATCTCTCTTCGGATCGCTGTCAGAAATTTCCCGTGCGATCCACCACCGCGCCACCACGCTCGGACTCGACGCCAACGTTGCCATAGCCTCCAATCCAGACGCAGCTGTGCTCGCCGCCCGCGGATTGTGTGACGCGGGCACTCCCTTCGACCAGCTCAGGGCAGGCTCTGCCCGCGTTGCTGTCACCGTAATTCCCCCGGGCCAGGAAGCAGAGCAGTTGGGAACTCTGCCCGTAGCAGTTTTGTTTCCCGATCGTCTGGAAGGCGAAGAACAAAAAGAAGCCACCCGGCTGCTGGAAACACTAAACCGTTGGGGCATCCGCAACCTGCGCGCGCTGGCCGCGTTGCCGGAAGTAGCGCTCAGCGAACGTCTCGGACAGGAAGGCCTGCGTCTGCAAAAATTGGCGCGCGGTGCCGCCTCACGCACGCTGGTCCCGATCGAAGCCCCATTGTTGTTCGAAGAAGCAGTCGAACTGGAGCACCCTATCGTCCTGCTCGAACCGCTGGCCTTCCTCCTGAATCGCCTGCTCGAACAACTCTGCGCCCGCCTGGCGACACGCGCCTTGGCCACGCAGGAACTACGCCTCACGCTGGATCTCGCCAACCTCACGGGTATTGATGATGAATTTGAAAACATCGGCATGCCCAGCGAAAGTGACGGAGTCGAGGGTAAGGAAAACATGTGCGGACAGCCGCCCTCGGCTGTCCGGCGGAGCGAAGCTCCGCTGCTTCACTGCCGGCAAACTAAATTTGCGCGTACCCTCCGCCTGCCTCAACCCATGCTCGACGCCAAAATTTTTCTCAAGCTGCTGCAACTGGACTTAAACGCCAATCCCCCCGGAGCACCTATTGTGAAGATTCATTTGGCCGCCGAACCAGCCAGGCCGCGATCGGCCCAGGGCGGATTATTTCTGCCTCCAACGCCAGAACCGGAAAAACTTGAGCTCACCCTCGCTCGCATCGCAGCCATGGTCGGCGAACAAAAAGTCGGAGCGCTGGAGTTGCTCTACACACACCATCCCGAGGGCTTCCGCATGCAGCGTTTCGTGGCGGCAGTTCCACCAGAGAAGCCGCACCCCAAAACTACCGCTTCGACCGAAGAATCGATTGTCACAGCTCTGCGTCGCTTCCGCCCGCCGCTGCGTGCCCATGTAACTCTGGAAAACGGCCAGCCTGCGCATTTGGTGTGTAAGAAGAAAGACGTGCAGGGCGAGGTGCTCTGGAAGGCTGGCCCCTGGCGCTTCTCCGGTGACTGGTGGGAACGCCAAGCCTGGTCCCGCGACGAGTGGGACATCGCTCTTCAAAACAACGCCCTGCAAAACGGCGAGACGATCGCCCTTTACCGCCTCGTGCACGATTTGCTCGGCGGTAGCTGGTTCGTGGAAGGAACGTATGACTGAAGCGGTTTTCACCACAGAGTCACAGAGACACAGAGACACAGAGAAAACCAGGAATAGTCTTTTGGGGTTCCCCTTGTCCTTGTCTTTCTCTGTGTCTCTGTGGTGAAAAGGTTTTGGCTGAGAACAGGATGCCCTACATCGAGCTTCACGCCCGTTCTGCTTTCAGCTTTCTCGAAGGCGCTTCCCTGCCCGAGGAGTTGGTGGCCACGTGTGCTCAACACAAGCTGCCGGCCATGGCGCTGCTCGACACCGACGGCGTTTACGGCGCTCCGCGCTTTCACCTGGCCGCGCAAAAAATAAAGATTAAAGCGCACATCGGAGCAGAAGTCTCATGTGCACCCCTCCGCCCTGTCATCCTGAGTGGAGCCAGTGCTTCACGAAGTGAAGCACTGACGGAGTCGAAGAGCCTGCCCCGAGCTCGCCGAGGGGCCCTCTACCCTCAGTCCGCAAAGAGGGTAGAGATTCCTCGCTTCGTTCGGAATGACAATGCTATGGGGGGGCCAGCTTTCCGTCTCCCCCTCCTGGTTTCCACCCGCACCGGCTACCAAAATCTCTGCCGTCTGATCACCAAAATGAAGTTGCGCGCGAAAAAAGGCGAAGGCGCCGTCTGCAAAGAAGAACTTGACGAACACTCCCAAGGTCTCATCTGCCTCACCGGCGGCGCCGAAGGCCCCCTGGCGGACGCCTTGCAGCGAGGCGGCCTCGATGAAGCTCGCAGCCAAGTTGATCAACTCATAGCCATCTTCGGCCCCGGCAACGTCTACGTCGAACTACAACGCCACTTCGAGCGCGAAGAAGAAGCCCGCAACCGCGCCGCGATCACCATTGCCCGCACGCTCAATCTTCCTCTGCTCGCCACCAACGGCGTCTGCTACGCCACCGCCAAAGCTCGTGAACTCTGTGACGCCTTCACCGCAATCCGTAACCACCGCACTCTGTCCACCGCCGGACGCCTGCTCTCCCGCAATTCCGAACGCTTTCTGAAATCCGCGCAGGAAATGCAACAACTCTTCGCCGACCTTCCCGAAACCATCAGCAATACGTTCGAACTTTCCTCCCGCCTCGAATTCACGCTCAACGATCTCGGCTACGAATTCCCGCTCTATCCCGTGCCCGAAGGCGAGACGATGAATTCCTTTCTGCATCAAAAAGCCTGGGAAGGTTTCCACCAGCGCTACGGCCGAGCCGAGCCCGACATGCAAACCCGTGCCCGCCTCCAAATCGAAAAAGAACTAAAGCTCATCGACAAACTCAAACTTGCCGGATACTTCCTCATCGTATGGGACCTGGTCCGCTTTTGCCGCGAGCAAAACATTCTGGCCCAAGGACGCGGTTCCGCCGCCAACAGCGCCGTCTGCTACTCGCTCGGCATCACCGCGGTGGACGCCGTCAGCATGGAGTTGCTCTTCGAGCGTTTTCTTTCCGAAGAACGCGGCGAGTGGCCCGACATCGATCTCGACCTGCCCAGCGGCGATGAGCGCGAAAAAGTCATCCAGTACGTTTACCAGCGATACGGCGAACGCGGCGCCGCCATGACCGCGAACGTCATCACCTACCGCAATCGCATGGCCGCGCGCGAAATGGGCAAGGTCCTCGGATTCGATCCCGAAACGCTCAACAAAATTTCCGCCGCCGTCGCCACCTGGGAATTCCGCGACGAAAACGACGCCCTCGACCGCCGCTTCCGCGACGCCGGACTCGACCTCACTCATCCTCGCCTGCGCAAATATTACGAACTCTGCCTCGCCGTGCAGGACATGCCGCGCCATCTCGGCCAGCACTCCGGTGGCATGGTCATCTGCCAGGGACAACTCGATTCTGTCGTACCGCTCGAGCCCGCCTCCATGCCCGGCCGCGTCGTCGTGCAATGGGACAAAGAAGATTGCGCCGACATGGGCATCATCAAAGTGGACTTGCTCGGCCTCGGCATGATGGCCGTGCTCAAGGATTCCCTCGAACTCATCCGCGACCACTATTGCGAAGAAGTCGACCTGGCGCATCTCCCGCAAGATGATTCCCAGGTTTATTCCACGCTGCAGCAGGCCGATACCATCGGCATGTTCCAGGTAGAAAGCCGCGCCCAAATGTCGTGCCTGCCGCGACTGCGCCCAATGCGCTTCTACGACATCGTGGTACAGGTCGCCATCATCCGCCCCGGCCCCATCGTCGGCCAGATGGTGAATCCGTTTTTACAGCGCCGCCAAGGACGCGAAGACGTCACCTACCCGCACCCCTCGCTCGAACCCGTACTCAAACGCACGCTCGGCGTCCCGCTTTTTCAGGAACAACTGCTGCGCCTCGCCATGATCGCGGCCGACTTTACCGGCGGCGAAGCCGAAGAATTGCGTCGTGCCATGGGATTCAAGCGCTCGCAAGCTCGCATGAAGGAAATCGAAGCCAAACTCCGCGCCGGCATGACGCACAACGGCATCGCGCCCAAAGCGCAGGAAGAAATTATTCTCTCCATCACGTCTTTCGCGCTCTACGGATTCCCCGAATCCCACGCCGCCAGCTTCGCCCTGATCGCCTACGCCAGCGCCTATCTGAAGTGCCACTACCTGGCCGCCTTCACCGCCGCATTACTCAACAATCAACCGATGGGCTTCTATTCACCGGCGACGATCGTCAAAGACGCGCAGCGCCACGGCCTGAAGCTGCTTCCCGTTGATGTAACGAAGTCAGAATGGAATTGCACGTTGGAGCTGTATCGTGTGGCTCGGGCACTTTTGCCCGTGCAGGGTGGGCGGGACGCCCACCCGACAGCCGGCGAGCCTGCCCTGAGCGAAGCCGAAGGGCCGGCGCTACGCATGGGCCTACGCTACGTCCGCAGCCTCCGCAAAGAAGCGAGTCAAGCGTTACTCCGCGAACGCCTGCGCGCTCCCTTCACCTCCATTCACGACCTAACCCGCCGCGTCCCCGAACTGCGCAAAGACGAACTCACCATGCTGGCGGAAATCGGCGCATTGAATGCCATCGCAAATAAAGCTCTTGTCATTCCGACCCCGGAGCGAACGCGAGGGGCGGAGGAATCACGGGGTGGCTCGGTACTCGCTACACGCTACTCGCAACTCGCCGACTCACAACCCGGGACTCGCACCTCGAAACTCCACCGCCGTGACGCCCTCTGGCAGGTCGAACGCGCCGTCCGCCCCTCCGGCCCGTTACTGGAAAACCAGCCCGAGCCCGACTCCCCCTCCCCGCTCCAGCCCATGAACCACGAAGAGCGTCTGGTCGCCGACTTCCACGGCACCGGCTTGACCGTCGGCCCGCATCCCATGGCCTACCGCCGCGCCTGGCTTAATGCCATGGGCATTCGGCGCGCCATCGAATTGCGCGACATTCCCAACGGGAAGCGTCTCCGCATCGGAGGCTGCGTCATCACTCGTCAGCGTCCCGGCACCGCGAAAGGTTTTGTGTTTATCAGCCTGGAAGATGAAACCGGCGTGGCCAACGCCATCATCACACCCGACCTGTTTCATCAGAACCGCCTGCTCTTGGCAAGCGAGCGCTTCCTCGCCATCGAAGGCATCCTGCAGCATCAGGACAACGTCATCTCAGTCCGCGCCGAACGCGTACAGCCCCTTTTCGTCACCAAAGCCGAAACGCTTTCGCACGACTTCCACTAAAACTAAAACGATTCACCATAGAGACGCAGAGGCACAGAGAAAATCATGATTATTGATTGAAATCTGTGGGAATCCGTTTAATCGTGGCTATAGATTTTCTCTGTGCCTCTGTATCTCTGTGGTGAAGTTCCTTTCACTTTCCCGTATAACTCACTCTCCAGATCGAATTCGATCCGTCGTCGCTCACCAGCAGCGAACCGTCCGTCGCCTCCGTGATCCCCACCGGACGCCCCCACACCTGCCCGTCCGGTAATACGAATCCGGTCAGAAAATCCTGGTACTCACCGGTGGCGTGTCCGGTCTGACGCAGTGGCACGCGAATCACCTCGTAGCCCACACGCACCGCCTTGTTCCACGATCCGTGTTCCGAAGCAAAAATATCTCCCTTGAACTCAGCCGGAAATTTGTCTCCGTCGTAGAACAAGAATTCCAGCGACGCGTTATGCGGCTGCAGCAGCACGTCGGGAATGATCGCCTTATCCTTCAACTCCGGATGCTTGCCCTTGTGCCGCGGATCCTGGTGTGCCCCGATGTACCACCAGGGCCAGCCATAGAACCCCCCCTCCTGCACATGCGTGATGTAGTCCGGCACCAGGTTGTCGCCGAGCGCGTCGCGCTCATTCACCGAGCACCACAACTCGCCATTCTGCGGACTTACCTGAATGCCACCCCCGGCGTTGCGTATGCCGTAGGCATACACTTTCAGTTCGCAATTCCCCGGATCACATACAAGGATGTCGGCGCGGTCCTTCTCCCCTGGATGCGTATCGGGGTCGTCCACGTTCGACGCCGAGCCCACTGCCACAAACATCCTCTTACCATCCGGAGAAAACTCGACTGCGCGTGTCCAGTGCCCACCCCCCGCGGGCAGATCAGCAATGTGCTGCGAGGCGCCGCTGGCCTTCAAATCGCCATTGTGATACGGAAACCGGATCACCTCGTTTTCATCGCCGATATAAACCCACTGTGGATCCGTCCCGGGAGGATAGAAGGCTATCCCATAAGGCCGCTTCAATCCGTCGGCGAAAATCTGCATCTGCTCCGCCTTTCCGTCGCTGGTCATGCCACGGAACACGCGAATGCGTCCTGGCTCGCTCTCCGCCAGAAAAATGTCGCCGTTCGGAGCCGTCCGCATCCACCGCGGATTGTCGAGTCCCGATGCGTAGAGTTCCACCTTGAAGCCGGCAGGCGCCACCGGCCACGCGTTTGCCGGGCGTGGCACCAGTTCCGCGCCGTTGTTTGACGACTGGGTCGCGAACGGCTGAGGAAGATCGCTCACCGTGATCTTGCGCGTCGTGCCCGGCGACTGATAGCGGAAGTCGGTGAACGGCGCATGAGGTGAAGGATCCTTCAGCGGCGATCCCGTCGCCGCTGCTGCCGGAGCCGCGCTCGCGGCCCCAGTGGCCGTCCCCGCTGCCAGCGACTCCACATAGCTCACGATCTGCCACCGCTTCTGCTCCGGCAGAAATGCCCACGACGGCATCCCGTTATCCGTATCTCCTTTGGTGATGAACCAGAAAACCTCACCCGGCGCAACGCCATTCAGCTTTCCATCAACCAGAGACGGTACGTTGCCGGTGCCCTTGCCCAACTTCCCATGGCAAGCCAGGCAGTTCCGCGCGTACAGCGGTTTGCCCGCGTCCACAGCCTCCTGCTGACCCTCAAGCGGATTCTTCTGAGCCTTCGCCGAGTCCGGCGCATCATGAAACTTTTTGTCGATGCCCCACAATGTCGTAAAAGAAAGAAAGAAAAAAACAGCTACCGCAGTCGTTCTGCTCACACTCAAGCGCATAGTCTTCCTCGCATGTGAATTCCTTTTAGAATAACTGGGCTGCGTAAAGGATGCCAAATTCGGCTGCTGGACTCCGAACCTAAGGCATTCGGTCAAAAGAGCGTCACGGCCGAAATGAGACAGGTCACTGCGCCATCTACGGAGTCGTCCCACAAAATATGGCGGTCGAGGCCGCTCTGCTAACCCAGCGCTTTAAGCTTCTCCGGAGTAATGGGAAGACTCCTGATTCGTTTCCCGGTAGCGGCGAAGATGGCATTAGCCACTGCCGGAGCCGCCGGGGGCACGGCAGTTTCGCCAAACCCTCCGGGTGGATGGTCGGTTACGACGATGTGGGTTTCGATTTCGGGCGCCTCGTCCATTCGGATTAGTTCGAAATCTTGAAAACTTTCCTGCACGGCGGCCCCATTCTTGAAGTCCATCTTCCCGTGCAGAGTTGCCGAGAGTCCCCAGGTAATCCCGCTCTCCGCCTGGCCTTCGAGGCCGAGGGGATTGACCACGATCCCGCAATCCACAGCGCACACGACGCGATGCACGCGAATGTCTTGGGATTGCCGGCCCACAGAGACTTCGGCCACCTGGGCGATGAAGCAGTCCTCCGCGTAGACATTGCAAGCGATGCCGCGGCCCCATTGACGGTCACCGGCTTCGGCGAGCGGGCGTTTCCACTGCGACTTCTCTGCCGCCACCTGCAGAACTCGAATCAGCCGGCTCCGGTCAATCTTTGAATTACCGATCTTGAGAACATCTCCTGGTTCGAGCAAATGCAGGCGAAACTCGAGCGGATCTTGTCCTGCTGCGTGCGCCATTTCATCCAGAAACGATTCCCGTGCGAACACCGTAGGTGGGTATTCCACCGCGCGCCAGGGGCCGGTCGGCACCGCTGAATTCAGCGGGATGAAGTCGGCTTTCAGGTTTGGGAAATTGTAAGGATTATCAAACGAACCCCAGGGACTGCCATCATCGAAGTAAAACCGCGGCTTCTTCTTCTGCTCTTCGGTGGGAAAGCCAAACATGGAAAGGTTGGAACCCACGGATCTCTGCACCCAAGCCACAGGCCGCCCACCCGTATTCAATCCTCCTGCAATGTGTTCGACGTCCGCCGGATGGAAAAATCCGCAGCGCATGTCGTCACTGCGTGTCCACAGCATCTGCACCGGCTTGCCCACGACACGCGACACTTCCACCGCTTCCGGGACGTAGTCCGCAAAAAGCCGGCGGCCGAAACCACCTCCCAGCAGCGTGATGTGAACCTTGACTGAATCCTGCTGCAGCCCCAGCATCTTGGCCGTTTCCGATTGAGCGACCTCAGGACACTGTGTCGGCACCCAAATTTCGCAGGAGTCCTTGCGCACATCAGCGACACAATTCATAGTCTCGAGCGGAGCGTGCGCCTGGAAAGGAAATTCGTAGGTCGCCTCCAGTTTTCTTGCGGCCGAGCCCATCGCCTTTCCTGCGTCTCCATCATCACGGACGAAGTATCCTTCCGGTTGCCGCGAGAGCATGTCCTGCATCTGGGTCAGAAAGTGCGCGGAGTCGAAGTCGGCATTAGGGCCGTGCTCCCACTCAACCTTGAGTGCATCGCGTCCCTTCATCGCAGCCCAGGTGTAATCGGCAACAACGGCTACTCCGGTTGCAATGCCAGTCGTGACCGGAACCACGTGGCGAACTCCGGGCACCGCCAACGCCTTTGTGGCATCGAAGCCAGACACTTTTCCGCCGACAAAGGGGCACCTTGCCATGACTGCATACAGCATGCCGGGAACGTGGACATCAATTCCGTAGATAGCTTGTCCCATCACGATGCTGCGGCCGTCGATTCTGTTCAAGGGCTTGCCGACGATGCGGAAATCCTTGAAATGCTTCAGCGGCGGATTGTCGGGTACCCTCTGTCGCGCAGCCGCAGCAGCAAGTTCTCCATAAGTCGACTTGCGCCCGGTGGCGAGGTGGATAACACTGCCTTGGTCCGCGAGGCACGACGAAGCTTCGACGCCCCATCTTTCCGCGGCGGCGGCAATGAGCATCTCCCGTGCCGTGGCGCCCGCCTTACGCAGCGCGTCGTAGGTGCCGACGGTGCTTCCGCTTCCGCTGGTACGCAAGCGGATACCTTTGAAGCGCCCGCCGGGCATAGCCTGTTCGTATTGGATTTGCGACCAGTCCGCCTCCAACTCCTCGGCGAGCATCATGGGGAGGGTGGTGCGAACGCCCTGCCCCATCTCCGAGCGAGTAATCCACAGATGAACGAGGTTGTCGGAAGTGACGCTGACATATGCGTTCGGCTTGAAAGCCTCAGAACCTTCGCCGGCGATTGATGGAGGCAGTTCGAAGCAGAGAACCAGTCCCGCACCAGCGAACGTGCTGGTCTTAAGGAAAGACCGCCGTGTTGCTCTCATGTTTTGCTTACCTGGCTGGCGGCGCGACGAATTGCTCTTCGTATCCGCTGATAGGTGCCGCAGCGACAAACATGGTCGGAGAGATCGGCGTCAATATCTGCGTCGGTGGGATTGGGTTTTCGCTGTATCAGCGCCGCCGCTTGCATGATCATGCCGGCCTGGCAAAAGCCGCATTGCGAGACGTCTTCCGCAAGCCACGCCTGCTGGCAAGGATGATCGCCGTGGACCGACAACCCCTCGATGGTCACATAGTGTTTCCCCCTTGTGGCGGAGAGTGGAATCTGGCAGGACCGCACCGGCTCGCCGTCTTCATGGACGGTGCAGGCGCCGCACACAGCCATTCCGCAGCCATACTTGGTACCGGTGAGACGAAGGAAGTCGCGCAGGGCCCAGAGCAGAGGCATATCCACGTCGGCATCCAAAAGATGCCGCTTTCCATTCACGTTCAGCGTGAAGGCAGGCATAGTTTTCGCCAATAGTTAATGGGACGGAATTTTGACGGGAAGGTGAGCACAGAAGTGAGGCTTTTGGGATCAACAGACCGAACCCGAACACGACCGGCTTATCCTTCGGGGATAACCTGATCACTTCAGGGGCTGAGCAGCAAGTGCACGAAAAATAGGAGATGACAGCAAGGGTTTGGTAGCGCTACCGGGAATCGAAGTTGTGACCCATTGAATTTTGCCGAGAAAAATGGGAATTTCTTAGTCTTTTCGCACGTAGAACTTACGAATCGCCTCAGAAGCACCAATTCTCGACCGCAGCGTTTTGCACAAACAATGGTGAAATGCAAGAGCCGATTTCGAGGATTTTTGGGGACAAACTGGGACAAAAAACGGGTTCGATACCTCAGCGCTACCTATGCACTCACGCTCGACCATTCACCGACTTTCGTGATCCGCACGCTCCCGTCCGGCTGCCCGCGCACCGACGCCCTGTCGGTGAACGCGGTCGGCAATCTTGCGGTACTTCCCCGGTTGCTCGATGCGTGGACGGAGGTAGGAGTACTTCAGCGCGACGCAGTGTCTATTCCCGCACGAGGCATCGACAACTTGAGCGGAAGGAACGGAGCCGTGTGCGTCGATCCAGTGGCGCCGCCGCCGACCTAAGCTGTGGACGGGTTGGTGATCTCTTCGCAGTTGCCTTTCAGCCTTGTTGGCGAGAATTTCCCGATTGCGACTGAGGGCGCAGTCTCCTCACCGGGGATTCTATCAACCCCCCTGTGCTGGAAAGCAGCTTTGGGGCGACTGGGCTGCCGAGGCTTGAGGTAAAAGCCGTCTCAGAGGTTGCCAATAAGCGCTATCGGCACGTCACAAGAACCATTCCGCTCTGAGTGCGTTTCATTGCTTCGTCAGGTTGAATCGCGCAAATGGTTTGGCTTCGCCTTTGACTACATTATCGAGGCGGTTCTCCCACGCGTTGGTCTTGGGGTCATAAGTGAAAGTATTCGTGAAGCTGGTGTCGCCGTGCTCGTCGGTGAAAAGGAAAGCAAGCTCATTTTCTTTGGGCGTGGCAAGCCCAATGGACTCCGATGTTGCACCGCCGTATACATCCAGCCACGCGCAGGCATACTGCTTGGTCTTCTCATTCCAGCCGATGAATACCGTGGCTTCGTACTGCGGTTCGCCTTTGTCATTCTTCTCCCGCGAGACTTCGTGGAACCGCAGGTAATGGTGCTGGAGCACCCACTCTGCATCGAGGTCATGCGTCACGGCTTGCTTCCCCACTGTCCCTTGCATCAGCCACTTGCCAACAAGATGGTCGAGCAGAGGCGAACTGACTGGCGGCTGCTGCGCCATCGCGATCAGAGACACAAATATCGTCATCACGAGAACTAGCTGCTTCATCTTTGATTTCCTCCAAAGACCCAAGTTCGGATGACGCGAGAGAGGTCTACTTCCGGGCAGTCTTTACCTTTGCCCACCGCGCTCGTTGCGCTGCGGCGATCTTGTTCCGAGCGGCGGCTGACATCGTTTTCTTCTTGGGCATGCTGACGACGTTCTGCTTTCGCGCTCCGTTCCCTCGTGCCTTTGCCCATCGTGCTCTCTGGGCAGCGGCGATCCTTGCTCTTCCTGCTGGTGAAATCCTGCGCCTAGTTCCAGTCTTCCTCCCGTAGGAACCGCCGTTGAGAGCGGCGAGTGCCGCGTCAAGGCGCTCGACCGTTCGCGCCGCTTGATCCCGTTCCTTGCGCAACTGCTGGACAACGCCAGCCAAGTTAGCCATTGATTTCTCCTCGTTGGGGATTGTATCAAGTCGAGGCATGACCTCCTCACCGCGTCTCCCGATCCAGCCACTTCTCGACGCGCACCGGATGCCATTCCTCCAGCGCTTGCAGCAATTCCGCAACAGAATCACGCGCCAGCACGAGCGCCCTGTTCTCCGGCTTCAGGAAGCGTTCCTGCACGGCATGGTCGAACATCGCGAGCAGCCGCGAGTAGTACCTATGCACGTTCAGAATGCCACACGGCTTCGCGTGCAGTCCCAGTTGCGACCACGTAACGATTTCGCAGAACTCCTCCAGCGTTCCAAATCCTCCCGGCAGGGCGATGAAGGCGTCCGACAGGTCAGTCATCAGAGCTTTCCGTTCGTGCATCGAGCGAACGACGTGGAGCTTCGTAAGCCCGTTGTGCCCGACCTCCCGCGCCATGAGGTGTTCCGGGATCACTCCCTGGGCCTCGCCGCCCGCCTTCAGCACGGCGTCGGCGATAATCCCCATGAGACCCACATTGCCGCCGCCGTACACCAACCCAATGTTTCTTCGCACCAATTCCGCAGCCATGTCCTCGGCGGCAGCACGGTATTCCGGGCGGCTACCCTGACTCGAGCCGCAGAAAACGCAGATTCGTTTCATGCAGTGATTCTAAATCTCGATGTCGAAGCCGAGATGGACGGAGCCGAAGTTGCGGCTGACACTGACGGCGTTCATACTCCGACCATGACAATCAAGACTGCGGCATTGCTGGCGCTGATCGGGACGATATCGATAACGGCTCTCCTATTGTGGTCGTTCGTCCTCACCTTTCTCAATGTGCTGCGGGACCTGGTTCCTGCGGTAACGCTGCTGCAGTCATTCGTCTATGCGTTTGGCTGCTTCAGTGTCGCTTTGTTCTTTTACTTATTCCATCGGGCGCAGTAGCCGTGATTGTTTGCCCACCCTCGCTGCTCAGGCTCCTCAGCAACCCCGAATACCGCCTCTGCGGACGGTCGATGCGGACCGCAATTCCCAGCACCTTCTTCTGCCCGATCAGCACGAGCAGCCGCTTGCCCCGCGTGATGCCCGTGTGGATCAGATTGCGCTGGAGCAGCATGTAGTGCTGCGTGGCGAGCGCGATCACCCCTGCCGGGAACTCCGATCCCTGTGACTTGTGAATCGTGATCGCGTAAGCCAGCGAAATCTCGTCCCGTTCCCCGAAGTCGTACTTGACCAGCCGCTCGTCGCAACGGACTGCAACCTGATGCTCGACGAGATCGAATCGCTCGACGATCCCCACGTCGCCGTTGAACACGTCCTTGTCGTAGTCATTCTCCGTCCGGATAACCTTGTCGCCTATCTGGAACCGCCAGCCGAACCGCTCCACGGCAGGCTGACCCGGTCGGGCTGGGTTCAAGACCTTCTGTATCCTGGTGCAAAATGCACTCCATCGGCGCTAATCGCAACCACATTGAGTGGATAGTCCATAGCTTGTTGAGTCACGAAGGTGCCCTTGGGTTCGGACCCCGATGTGCTGAAGTCAAAGCTGACTTCAAGGGAAACACCGTCACGGACCATCGTGCCTTCCCAGTGCCCAGCAAGCTGCGCTGAAGAGCCGAATGCGACCGGAAAGAGACACAAGCTCCCTGCAAGCACGGAGATAATACGCAGCACGGATAACGCAGTCGGAATGTTACAGCCGTTGGAAAGGTTAAAGCCCCGAAGCTTCGGGGCTTGAAAGCAGAATGTCAACGCTGCCATTCTAGGCTTCGGAGGCGATTTTCTGCCCAGTCGTTCGAAATGGTTTCTCCGCCGCCGAGCCTCTCGACGATGCGATAGCGCGAGATGGTTTGCCCAATCAGTTGGGACTGCTTCGACATTGGCGGAAATGGTAGGTCGGAATTGCAGGGAGGTACCATCGCGCAAAAGGCGGATTAGCGGCGATTGCAGTTTCGGGTACTCGGTTTTGGCTTGCTTCAGAATGGGGAATGTGGTCGGCTCTTTCCAGAGGCGGAGAGACCCTTCGTAGGCGGCGTCCCGTGTGCGCGAATCGCGCAACTTCAAGCGAAAGTGTTTCCACATTGTGGTGACGATGAGGCGGGCGTATGATCGCCAGCCTTCTTGAAGTGAAAAAGGAGATTCCCGTCTAATGGCGTTTGTGTGTCTCGATACGCTGGCAGCGAGAGAACGGAATTTCCGTGGTCATGCAATCGTCAATCAATTGTCAGGAGCAATGATGAGTCAGGACAGCGTCATTCCCGTTACAAACAATACCAAGTCGCGAAACGACCTCATCGAGCGCGGGTTCAGTCGGCAGCCGCTCAGAATTGACGTGGACATAGCCCGCTCGCTGGAAGCGTTAGCCCATGCAGCTTGGTCGATACCAAAGGACAAGTACTATGACGGGGGCGACAGGTTTCGGTCCTTAAATCGTGTCCGCGCTGAGATTGTTGAGGACGGTGTAAGAGTCTGGTTGAGCGAGGAAAACGCGCCTTACGTGCAGTTGAAAAAATACAACACGACACTAGGCGACCAGCCGCGAGAGTATGCTCCGCTGCCCCCAGCAATCGCTGCTTCCATCGGGGTTCGCAAGATGATTGCTCACCACCTTCATTACCTGCCGCTCTCGGCAGTGGGTACGAAGTACTTGGTCAACGTCCACCTAATCAGGTTCACGGCCACACCGGGTCGACCGTGCGACACGAGTCCACCGGGCTTACATAAAGACGGGGAAAAGTACATCGCCACGCATCTATTGAACTGCTGCGGCGTTCGCGGTGGCGAAGTCATCATCACCGACAATGACAAACACGAAATGGATCGCTTCACGATGCGCGAATGCGGTGAGTGTTATGTCTTCGATGATGATCGCATCTGGCACATGTTGACGCCAGTGGCAGTGCCGGAAGGCAATCAGTACGCCTACCGTGACACGCTGGCTTTCGATATGCTGCCAGAGGGCTGGGAACCAGCGCAGTGACAAAATCGTGCTGGTTCCGTGATCGCTGATATTCGCCGACCGCAACGTTTTGGCAACTGTCCGCTAGAACCAAGAGAATCAGCGCCGGTCAAAAAGAGGTTTCCCGCAGCGGCGGCAAACCAATGATTCTGTTGATGAGAAATTCTCAGACCTGCTAGTCCGCCCGGTATACCTTCTGACCACCTTTAGAAGGTATCCAGTCTCGAAGGACATCACTTCGAATCCCCAAAATAGGGTCCACCCCAACCTAGCCCTTGCATGTGCTCGTTAGATGGCTGGATCGGAGGTAAGGCGTCCTCAGGCTTATCCAGATAGAAGTAGGCGACGGCTGACCAATCGTCCTGCCGTTCAAAGAAGCCAAACGAACCCGTCTCTCGCTCAACTAACCCCGACCCTGCCCGGTAGATCGGAATTCCTTTCTTGTAGAGCGGATCATCCTCCTCGACCATACCGATCTGCTGAACCGTGACCCGAATGTCGCGCCTGAAATTGACCGGATCGGAATGTGATAGCGGTACAAACAAAACCGCATCTTGTCGTTATCTACAAAAGAAACCCCGTGATACAGGTTTGCGGATGCACTCCTTATTCCCCAACTCGTTCCGGCATAATCTTCCGCACCTGTTCCGACCAGTGTGGGGAATTCACGATCACGCTCGAGGTACATCACCTCTCCCTCGCCCCACCCTAGAACCCTCGCCGCAACGCTTCCTCTCAATGTGCGATACCTTTGCCGATTGAGTCGAGATCAGTAACCGCTTCAGTAGGAATCTTCAGCATCGAAGCCTCAAGATTCTCGCGAAGATGCTTCAGAGAAGATGTTCCCGGAATCAGCAGAATGTTGGGCGAACGCTGGAGAAGCCAGGCGAGCGCAGTCTGCATCGGCGTAGCTTGAAGCGACGCTGCGGTTGCATCGAGCGCCGACGACTGTAATGGAGAGAAGCCTCCCATCGGGAAAAACGGAACGTAAGCCACCCCTTGTTTGGCGAGGTCATCGATGAAGGCATCATCGCTCCTGTGTGCCACGTTGTAAAAATTCTGCACGCAAACTATCTCGGTAATGCTTCGCGCCTCCGACAACTGCTTGGCAGTTACGTTGCTCAAACCGATATGACGAATCAATCCCTGACGCTTGAGTTCCGCGAGCACGGTCAGAGGTTCCTCGATCGATCCCTCCGACGGTTCCGTGAACCCTCCAACGCGGAGATTCACGACGTCGAGAGCGTCGAGGCCAAGATTTCTAAGGTTGTCGTGAGCGCCGTCGATGAGTTGCTGGCGCGAAAGAGCAGGAATCCAGGACTTGTCTTCACCCCGACGAGCGCCGAGCTTGGTGACGATTACGAGACCTTTGGGATAAGGATCAAGCGCCCGCTTGATGAGCTGATTAGTGATGTGAGGACCGTAGTAGTCGCTGGTATCGATGTGGTTCACACCAGAATCAACGGCTTCGCGCAGAACAGCGATTGCGGCGTCAACGTCACGCGGTGGTCCCCATACCTCCGGACCAGCGAGTTGCATTGCGCCGTAGCCCATGCGGTTTACGGCTATCGATGTGCCTGGCAGCGAAAAGGTATTGGCGTGATCAGTCTGTTTAATCATCTCCGTATCTCCTAATCTGTGATTTTTCGGCACCCAGAAAAGGCTAGAAGGACTCTCCGACCAGTTCTTCGCTTTTCTTCCAGAGTGCCTCCGCACTCTTTGGATCAAGCGCATATCTGCGCACCCCTTCGCTGACGGCGGTGATGGGCGTATCGTCCGGTACGATTTCGGCAAGGTGGCAGTTCTCGCAATATTGCCCACCGATTTGGTCAGCCTGAGCAACGACAGCCGCCCACACCGAAGTTGCGGCTCCCTGGGGAATGGTCTTCCATTGGAAAGGTCCCTTGCCCTGTGCGGCGAGCTGGCGATTGATTTCTTCGATTACTTTTTCGATCCGGCCGGGCTCCGCGTAACGACCCAACTCGGTCCGTATGCCCCCCGGATGGACAGCCGCAGCGCGCACGCCGCGATCCCTATGGCGTCTGTCGAATGCGAGAGCGAAGAGGATGTTCGCCGTCTTCGATCTGCCATAAGCGACGAAAGGTTCATAAGGCGTGCGCTCAAAGTTGGGATCGTCAAGGTCCACGTTCGAATAGCGATGACCGGCGGAAGACAAGTTGATCAGCCGCCCGCCATCCCGGAGAAGCGACGCAATCCGGTTGACCAGGACAAAGTGGCCAAGATGATTCGTCCCGAACTGCGTTTCGAAGCCGTCGGCTGTGTGGCCGAACGGTGTGGCCATCACTCCTGCATTGGCGATGACAACGTCGAACGGTTGACCTTTTGCCAGCAGTGCGTCGGCGCAAGCACGCACGCTCTTTAGGTTGGCCAGGTCGAGTTCTACCAATTCGAAGCTTCCACCGTTGGCAGCTGCGTCCTTTCTTACTTGCTCGGTTGCAGCCGTGGCCTTTTTCAAATCCCGTGCCGCGCCTACAACCTGAGCGCCGTGGGCGACCATGGACCGCGCCGTTTCCACGCCGAGTCCAGCCGAAACGCCTGTCACCAGGGTCCGTTTGCCCTTCAGAATTATGCCTGACAATACTTCATCGGTCGTCGAAGTTGCCCCGAATGGGGTTGCCTCAATTATGTTCGTCATTTCTATCTCCTTGTTCTATCTCCTTGTGCGGACACGGTCAGGCGGCCGTTCATGTATGACTCACGCCCTAGCTGTGTGATAACACGTGACCCACGATGGGTTCGAAATAATGCTCCGCGTTCAGATCGGCAATGAGCCCAGGCTGAACCGGTAGCCATCCGAGGCGTTGCTGCGTGTGCGCGCTGGAAGCCGGCCCATCCATACCAAAGAAGGGAGCGATCCAGCCAAAATGATCGGCGGCCTCCTCGCGAGATTTGCTAACGACCGCTACATTCAACTGCCGGCCAATGACTCCAGCTATGTCCCGAGTCGGCACGCCCTCCTCGGCCACACCGTGATACCGTGCTGCGACGGAACCCTTCTCAAGGGCCAGCCTGTAGAGATGGGCGGCATCGAGCCGATGCACCGCAGGCCAGCGGTTGAGACCGTCGCCTATAAATGCGGAAACGCCCTTTTCACGTGCGATGCTAATCAGGCGTGGCACAAAGCCGTGATCACCGCCGCCGTGGACCGATGGAGGAAGCCGCAGCACAGAGACGCGGACTCCCCGTGCACCCAGCGCAAGCGCCGCCTCCTCCGACTTGCGAGGAAAATTAGGAGTGGGCCCATCCTCTTCTGTTGCGAGCGAGCCTTGGCGCTGAGCAAGCAAGGTCCCGGAAGTGACGATCAACGGGCGATCAGAGCCCGCGAGCGCGGCTCCGAGAATCTCGATGGCACGCCTATCCGCCTCAGCCGCAGGCCCATAGTTTGAGAAATCGTGGGTAAAAGCAGTGTGGACCACTCCGTCGGCAACCGCTGCGCCACTGCGAAGGCTTTCGAGATCTTCGAGCGAACCGCGATGTATCTCCGCTCCCGCGGCGACCAGCTCTTTGGCTGCCTTCTCGGAGCGGGCAAGGCCGAGCACCTGATGACCAGCTCCGATCAGTTCTTGGACGACTGCGGAACCAACGAAGCCTGTAGCTCCTGTAACAAATGCACGCATGTTCCTTTCCTCCTATGCAGTTGGGACGAAGCGTTCACGCGATTGGCAAGCCGAGTCGAAACCCTGGCTGTGATCAATCTCCATTCGCGGGTGGAAGCAGGCAGACCATCGATCTCGATCAACTCGCGCAGCCAGTCTTCGGCTGAGATCTCCGCCTGCTCTGATCCGAACAAGTCGGTGACGGCGTTGAAGAATGCCGACAACTCTTGCTCGGCCATTGTGATGAGGCCGGCGCAACCCGGGTTGGAATTCTTCACTGGTTTATAACGAGCGAGTGGGTTCATATTGGTCACCTCCCGAAATCCGGAACCGAAGACCCTCTCCGGACGCTATTGACAGGCCGCCCAGTTCGGACTAAAACGGAGAGTGTCTCCGAATCAGTAGATAGGATAACCGGAGACTTTCTCCGGTTGCAAAGTTTTTTTGTATGCCCAAGACGCATTCAAAACAGGCCCCCCGGAAGCCACGTACCGATGCGCTGCAGAACCGCGAGCGCATTCTGGAGGTGGCGAAGGAAGCATTTACCCGCTCTGGCGCGGACGCGAGTCTGGACGATATCGCTAGAGAGGCCGGCGTCGGACCGGGAACTCTCTATCGACACTTTCCTACACGGGACGCACTGATCGAAGCGGTCTATCGGACCGAGGTGGAGAAGCTCGCTGCAGCGCAGAAAAAGTTCTCCGAGAGCCTGCCTCCTATCGAGGCCTTGCGAGCGTGGATGTTGTTATTCGTCGACTACATCGCCACCAAGCACATCATCGCACCTGCACTGAATACGCTCGTCGGAGGACCCTCGAAGCTGTACGAAGGGTCGCGCGGTCAGATTCAGGGGGCAATTGATTCGCTGGTGAAGCGCGCAATCAAGAGTGGCGACATTCGTAAAGATCTCGAACCATTCGATCTGCTCCGGGCACTTATCGGTGTATCCAATGTCGCGAGCACCCCTGACTGGCAGCAGAGCGCTAAAAGGCTAGTGGATATCCTTATCGCCGGTTCGCGGCCCCTCAAACAGCCCTGAAGGCTCGTGTCCAGACGCCGCCACGTTTCATTGACGGCCCGATTGAATAACAATGGGGTACGTTCGAATGGCAGTTTTTTCCGGAGAGAAGTCTATTTGCCGGCCGCTTTGTTGATCGCCTGGCGAAGCGTCTCTAGCTCGAAGTCACCATCGTGGCGGTGTCCATTGATAAAAAATGTCGGAGTTCCGTTCACCCCGCTGCGCACGCCGCCAGAAAAGTCCCTCCGCACAGGCTCGGCAAAGGCACCCGATCCCAGTGCCTCCGTGAGCACTTGCGTATCCAGCGTGAGGCGCAGCGCCAGTTCACCGAGCATTTGCTCGCTCAAAGAATTCTGGTTTTCGAAGATGAGGTCGTGCATCTCCCAGAACTTGCCCTGGGTTGCGGCAAACTCAGCAGTTTCGGCAGCGGCCTCAGCATAGGGATGGATTTCTCGCAACGGGAAATTTCGAAACGCGAACCGCAACTGTTTTCCGAACCTCCTCTGAAGCGCTTTGATGATCGGGTATGCATGTCCACAGTGAGGACATTCGTAGTCGCCATATTCGACCAGTGTGACCGGAGCGTCGGCGGGACCTTGGACGTGATCGTCAGGACCGACCGGCACTTTCAGCTTTGCCATAACTGCCTCATTTCGGAAGGTTCTCCAGAGCTTCGAGAATCCCGTCGGCCCCAGGGTTGACTGCTATGGGAGAGCAATAGCTCCAGCGGATGGTTCCATTCTTATCGATGACAAAAAGAGCGCGCTCGGCGATTCCTTCTCTTTCGCGGAAAACACCGTACAGCTTCGCCACCGCGCCTTTGGGTTCGAAGTCAGCGAGCAGAGGAAAGTGGAGCTTGCGATCGCGTGAAAACGCGGCGTGGCACCAGACTCCATCCAC
>DATKFH010000164.1:0-23710 GCA_035511455.1 Candidatus Sulfotelmatobacter sp.
CCGCACGTTCCCTTGTCAACGCTTCGACGCCGCCCTCGCGAGCGGCTCCGCATGACTCAGGGCCGATGTGGGTCGCTACTTCACATTCGTACGACTCTTTCATTCA
Organism: Candidatus Sulfotelmatobacter sp.; assembly: GCA_035511455.1. Taxonomy (GTDB): domain Bacteria; phylum Acidobacteriota; class Terriglobia; order Terriglobales; family Acidobacteriaceae; genus Sulfotelmatobacter. The sequence continues at coordinate 107 of DATKFH010000164.1, forward strand.
TTACACCTCGCCGGTTTAACCGGCGCACAAGGAGATACCGAAATGAGATCGAGGATTTTGACGTTGCTTCCCGCGATGACGTTATGGTTTGCGCTGGTGGTCCCGGTTCAGCTCGCGGCGCAGTCAGCCGACGGTCCGAAGGCGCACAACGAATGGACGGTAGCTCAACTTCAGGCGGCGATGACCGCCGGCAAACTCACCTCGGAGGAACTAACCAAGGAGTATATCGCTCGTATCATCGCAATGGACCAGAATGGTCCGGGTGTGAACGCGGTGATTGAGCTCAACCCCGACGCACTGGCAATCGCGCGTTACACCGACGTGCTGCGACACCACGGGATCGTGCTCGGCCCCATGCACGGAATCCCGGTGTTGATTAAGGGCAATGTAGACACTGGCGATAAGATGCAGACCACGGCAGGCTCGTTCGCGCTGCTGGGCAAGCCGGCGCTGATCGACTCGACGGTTGCCGAGAACCTGCGGGATGGTGGCGCGGTGATTCTGGGAAAAACGAACCTGTCGGAGTGGGCGAATTTCCGCTCCTTCGAATCCATTAGCGGGTGGTCGGGCTGGGGCGGGCAGACGAATAATCCCTATGGCATCGATCGCAATCCATGCGGCTCCAGTTCCGGGTCGGGTGCCGCAGTGTCGGCGAACTTTTCCGCAGTGTCGTTCGGGACGGAAACCGATGGCAGCATTGTCTGCCCCGCGAATGCGAATGGTGTGGTGGGCCTCAAACCGACGGTGGGCCTCACCAGCCGCGCGGGCATCGTGCCGATCTCCCACACGCAAGATACTTTCGGTCCGCATGGCCGATACGTTGTCGATGTTGCGGTGGCCCTGGGAGTGGTACAGAGCCGCACCTACGACGGCCGCGATCCTGCGACCGGCGGCGTTCCCCTGGGATGGCAGGGCCGCTTCACTCGCCCAACCAACATTCCCACTGATTACACGCAATTCCTGAACCCCAACGGCCTGCAGGGTGCGCGCATCGGCGTTACCCGCGTCGGGCTAAGTGGCTTTACCAATGTGCCCACGCCTCCTCTCGTGCTGGCGCAGTTTGAAGATGCCATCACCGCGATTTCGAACGCTGGAGCTACCGTCGTCGATCTGGACGCCGCCGGCTTTACCTTCCCTCCCGCAAACAACGAGACCCTAGTGCTCTGCTTCGATTTCCGCGACGATCTCGCAAAATATTTCGCCACCCGGGTCGGTGTCCCAGTGGCGGGCAAAACCTTGACCGAAGCCATAGCTTTCAACAACAGCCACGTCGCCGAGGAGATGCCGTTCTTTAATCAGGATCTCTGGGAGTTCTGTAACGGCCTCGCCGCTGGACCCAACGACCCCCAGCCGGCGTTCGGAGGCGTGACCTACAACCAGGCGCTGGCCGAGGATAAAAATCTTGGAGTCAACGGCATCGACCTTGCGCTAAGCCAGTTCAGTCTCGACGCCATTGTCAGTGCAACCGATAACCCCGCCTGGGCCACTGACCTGCTATACGGCGATCACTTCATCTTTGGCACGTCGAGCCTCGCCGCACCCGAAGGTTATCCCATCGTCCAGGTTCCGGCAGGCATGGCGTTCGGAACCCCAATGGGCATTAGCTTCTTTGGCACGGCGTTCAGCGAGCCCAAGCTGATCACGCTCGCGTCCGGGTTCGAGGCGGTCACCAGGGTGCGCGCGCACAACCTGCCCACTTTCGCTCCGACGGTACCGTTCGACCACATCAAGGGTACGACGCTAAAACCGCCGCACGAGCGGAACGCACTGCGCGGGAATGGCCAAATCGCGCCAGCGTCTCCGTCTAGTACGGGCCCGCAGCCAGGGAAGGAACTGAGGCGGCCGCACCACTTGTGATTCTGTCTGGAGTTGCGGGGAATTCAGCGAGCACAGCTTTTGAAGTGCGGAGCCTGAATCAAACCTGAGCCGCCCAGCGTTTGGGCGGCTTTTCTTTGCATTCCGCGGTTATGGGAGCGGTGGATGTCGGTCGGCTAGCCCAATCGCGGAGAGAAGTCGGTTAGGGTGAGGAAGGTGGAGTCAACTTTTTCCACGAGCTTGCCGTTCACCTCGGATTTTTCGTGGACACTCTTCCACTCCGGGTCGTCTTGGAAAGATTTCCAGTTGGCGGCCGCCGCTTCGCGGCTCGGATGCTGAAGAATGTAGATCAGGGTGTTGCTCTTGTCCGGCTCGTCGAGGGGCGTCCAGTAAGCAACGCTTTTTATTCCGTGGCGATCAAAGAGTTCTATGGTGTGATCGCGGAAGCGCTGGTGCAGGTCGCCCAATTTTCCTGGGGCTGCATGATACACGCGGAGTTCGTAAACGCCTGTCGCGGCGTGGGTGGGGTTGTCTTGCTGTGAAGCGGCCCAAAGTGATGCCGGAAGCAATGTTGCCGCGGGAAGCGCCTGGAGCAATGTTCGTCTTTTCACGCCAGGCATTCTAGCAGAAATCGAGTCGCTGAATGCGAACGCGACCTCATGATTAGAAGCGCGAGCCAAGGAAGCAAGCAACTGAACTCTGACGGCTGATCGCTGACGGCTTTCTCTGTTATAGTGCGGTCAAGCCTGCACTTGCGCGAACCCATCGCAAGCCGGACTGCCGAACCGCATGCAATTGACCTCGCCCACGGAGTTTGCCAAGCAGAAAGTCCAGGCGGTTCAGGATTACACCCTGCTGGCCGCGCAAGCCGTGGGGAATCTTTTCCGTAAGCCTCTTTACTTTGGAGACATGGTCCAGCAGGCCGACGTCATCGGCGTAGGCTCGCTGCCCATCGTCGTACTGACGGGTTTCTTTACGGGAGGCGTGCTGGCGCTGCAAACGGCCAATACTCTGGAGCGCTTCGGTTCGATCACCCTGATCGGACAACTGGTTTCTACCTCGATGGTGCGTGAGTTGGGCCCGGTGCTTACCGGACTCATGGTGGCCGGACGCAACTCTTCGGGCATGGCCAGCGAACTGGGGTCGATGGTCGTCACTGAGCAGATCGACGCCATGCGCGCGCTTGGCACCGATCCCATGAAGAAACTCGTCACCCCGCGCGTCACAGCAACCGTCTTCATGCTGTTCTTCCTCAGCATTATTTCGGATCTGGTCGGACTCGCCGGCGGGCTCATGGTGGCCAAGCTGTTCCTGAGTCTCGATGCCCGTCAATACTGGAGCAATGCCTGGCAGGTGCTGGTCTTTCAGGATGTCTTTATGGGCTTGCTGAAACCGACACTGTTTGGTTTCATCATCGCGACGATCGGCTGCTACTACGGAATGAGGGCGCGCGGCGGGACGCAGGGCGTGGGCCGGGCGACCACCCAGGCCGTCGTGGCCGCCTCCGTCTTGATTCTGGTTACCGATTTCTTTGTCACCAAGCTGCTGATCTCCGTGCTGTCGTATAAGTGAAGCTACAAGGGATCTATGTCCGCTCCCACTCTACCGATCGACGAAGTTGCCCGCCCCGGACAACCACCCTCCGGGGCCGCCATCGTGTTTGACGATGTATATCTCTCCTTTGAAGATAATCACGTCCTGCGCGGCGTTTCCTTTCACCTTCCGTACGGAGAAACGAAGGCGCTGTTCGGCGTTGCCGGATCTGGCAAGAGCACGATTTTGAAGCTTGCGCTCGGCCTGCTACAACCCGATTCCGGACGGATCACAGTTCTCGGCAATGAAGTCACCAGCCTGCGCGAGCAGGACCTGTTCCCCCTGCGCGGTCACCTGGGCATGGTGTTCCAGGAAAGCGCGCTGTTCGATTCGCTCACGGTGCGGGAGAACGTTGCCTTCCGCCTCATCGAAGAACATGGCGTCTACGATAACGAGACGGATCGCAGAGTGCGCGAAGCGCTGCGCTTCGTCGAGTTGGAGCACACCCTCGACATGTTCCCGTCGGAACTTTCAGGCGGCATGCGGCGCCGCGTGGCCATTGCCCGCGCCATCATCACCCAGCCGGAATTGCTGCTCTACGACTCGCCCACTGGCGGCCTCGATCCCGTGACTTCCAACACAATCGTCGAGCTCATCATGAAGCAGCGCGATGTGTACAAGACCAGTTCCCTGCTGGTCACGCACCGCCTCCAGGACGCGTTTACCATGGCCACGCACCAGTTTGATAAGAAGACCAACCAGGTGCGGGCCCTGCCCCGCGGCCAGTATTGCGACGTCCCCATGAGTTTCCTGGTTCTGCGCGATGGCAAAGTCATTTTCGATGGCGACGTCCGCCAGTTGTCCCACACCCGCGACGACTATATCCGGGAATATATTTCGTAGGCCACTCATGCCACGAACGAAGTTTCCGCCGGAACAAATCGCGGAGCTTTCCAACTCGGTCGCGGCTTATATCGCAGAGCAGCGGGACTTTTTTATGCCGAATGCCCGCCCCGTCACTCCTGAGTACAAGCGACTCCTGAGTCCGGCCTTCCCAGCGGACATTCTCGACCAGGTGAGGGTCATTCGCGGGCGCGCTTCTGAACCTTCGTTTTATCCAAAACTAAAAACGATTGGAATCGGCAAGGCTCCTCGGTTCTCGCAGATGGCAGGCATCACGTTTCAGGATGTCGTTGTGCATGTCGAACCGCTCACGGAAGCGCTTCTTTTCCACGAACTCGTCCACTCTGTTCAGTACAAGGATCTTGGCCTGCAGGGATTTGCAGAGCACTATGTTCGCGGTTTTCTCAGAGCCAGCTCTTACGAGGAAATTCCTCTGGAAAAGCAGGCGTATGAGCTAGAAACCAGATTTGCGGAAGGTCGCGAAATCGGGTTCTCGGTCCAGGCTGACGTGAAACTGAGAATGCGGCTGAACCGATTCTAAACCGGCTTCAATTGCGCGTTCCAGGTGCTTCCAAATACTTCGAGAACCAACGCGTGATTTCAACGGTCGAACGGATACGATTGGGAACCTTCCGCCAGCCGTGTCCTTCATCAGGAAAAAGAACGTACTGCACGGGAACGCCGCGCTGTTTGAGGCTATTCACGACTTGTTCGGCCTCGACGACAGGAACGTTAGTATCGTTTGCTCCATGCAGGACGATGGTCGCAGCTTTGACCTGATCCAGTTTATGGATGGGGGACAGGCGCCGAAGCAGGTCCGCCTGAGTCTTGGGATCGCCATACTCAATGGTCGAGATTGCAGCCATCCAAGGTTCGGTGTGGGCGAAAAATGTCTCGAAATTGACGATGCCAAATAGATCGGCGCCTGCCTTGAAAAGATCGGGATATTCTGTGATGCCAGCCATAGTCATGTAGCCACCGTAAGAGCCGCCCATGATGCCCAGGCGTTGGGGATCAGCAATCTTTTCACTCACAAGGAAATCGGCCGAGGACTTGATGTCTTTGACCGCATTGACGCGCAGTTCGCCGTTATCGAGATTGACGAAACGCTTTCCGAATCCGGACGAGCCACGCACGTTAGGAGCGAACACGGCGATGCCCTCCATGAGCAAGGCCTGGTAGTCACTGCGAAAGCCGGGCAGTTCCTCACCCTCGGGCCCGCCGTGATAGCTGAAGACTACCGGGCCGGGAGCGTTCCATTTCTTTGGCAACCAGAGCCAACCGCTCAATGGGAGGCCGTCATAGGCTTTGTAGCGCAGGAGTTTGGGGTGCACCAAGTCATCGAAATTCACGCCAGCGTGCGGACTGTGGGTGATCTGGTTGAAGCGAGCGCTGGCAACATCGAGCACCCATACATCGGAAGGCGCGGCGGCACCGTTCAAGACCAGCGCCAGTTGCTTTCCATCCCGCGAAAACTTCGGCGAGAACGCCAGTTCCGCCGGCAAGCTGGGGCCAGGAGTCGTCTTCTCGGTACGGAGATCGACCCATGACAGCTCGGATTTTCCTGCCACATTCCAAATCAATGCAGCCTGCGTGCCTTGCTCGTTGATAGTAAAGCTATCCAATTCGGCGTCGTCGCGAGCAGCCACGACTTTGATCGGTCCTGCCTCTCCGTTCTCGCCGATGGTTTCTTTGGCAAAGGCGACCCAATCGCGATCTTTGTTCGAAGAGAGATAAACCGTGTGAGCGTCGGGCGACAATTTTGCAGAGAATTCTCCCGGGCCCTCATGCGCCGTAAGGTTCGTCTCCTTGCCGCTGCCGGTATCGATCAGGTAGACATCGTTGCTGCCGCGGCTTTTCATGCGGGCAACCAAGGAAATGCGATTGTTGCGGCTGACGTCCTCCAAGGTCCCGATGCCCGGATTCTGGGCGACCATCTTCATCTCTCCATCGGGAACGGATAGCAGGTAAGAGTCCATGGCAGCGCTGTCGCGCACGTTGGACGATATCATCAGAGCCGAGCCATCGTGGGTCCAAGCTGCGAGCCAATTGTTGTCCTTGGCGCCGCGTGTATAACGTTTCAGCTCATTCCCATTGGGCCGAACCAGGTAAATCTGCGTGTTCATGCCACCACCAGGAGCGACGGAGAGCGCGAGCCAATGGCTGCTGGGAGACCACTCGACCGCTTGCACGGGATCGTCCAGCGTGCTGACAAGACTGGGCCATCCACCTTTGGAGGGGGCGGTCCAAACCTGTGGAATACCGCTCAAGTCGCAGACGAAAGCCAAGGTCTCTCCATCCGGTGAGAAACTGGGGGAACCGCATCGCCCGATCCGGGCCATGCGAGTCACCGCCTCCGACAGTTCGTCGGCCGAAGGTATTTCAGCGGAAGTGGCGAGCAGAGTCCAGAACACCACCGTTGCCCCTACGAGCAATCGCATGCCGACACCTCCACATTTGAAGTCCCAGGAAACGCTCGACATCACCCCACCTGTTCAGCACGTCGGGCAAGGCGCCCGGCAGTTCTTACTTGGGCGTAGAAGTCAAATTCTTCCCCGCTTGCGTGAAGGCATCCACATTGGACTTGTCAATCAGAGCCGATCCCGTGTCCACGAAGCTGGGGATTGGCGCGTAACTGTCTTTGGACCAATCCTTATCGAGCGATGGCGGCTCGTGGTGATACAAAGCGTCGAGCATCTGCACGCCGACGAAGGCCATGGTGTAAGGTTTTTGCGCGATGGTGGCCGCGATTCCACCCTTCTGAATCCAATCCAGCGTTTCCTGGTCCGTATCCATCGCCATCACCGTTTTTCCGGTGACGTGATAGCTGTTTAGCACGCCAGCGACTTCTTTCCCCGATTGCGCTTCCAGACAAACGAAGCCGTCCACCTTATCGCGCTCTTTGCCGATGATCTGCGTCGTGGTGTCGAATGCAATCCGTGGGTCGCCCTGGATATCGACAACCCGGCTGATTTTGATCTCGGGCGTGCGGGCCAGGGCGTCCTTGTAGCCGCGCAAACGATCCTGCAGGTTCGGCTGGTCGGGCATGGTGAACACCACTACGTTGCCTTTGCCCTTCAGTTCCTGGGCCAGGCGCTGACCGCCCGTGAAGCCCGCTTGATAGTTGTTGGTGCCGATGAAAAACAAACGCTTGCTGGCCGGTGCGTCGGAGTCGATCGTTATGACCGGGATGCCGGCCGCCACGGCCTTGTCAATGCTGTCTTTGAGCACTGCGGGATCGGTCACGGCCAGTAGTATGCCGGTCGCTTTCTTTTGCACCGCCTGGTCCAAAGAATCGCGCTCGCCTTTGGCATCGTAACTCGGAGGCCCATCGAAATCGGAGCGCACTTTCAGCGCCGACGCGGCGTTGGAAAGCCCCGCGGCTGCGGCCTTCCAGTACGGAAGCTGTATGTTCGCGGCAATGAAAACATAATACTCATCGGAAGTGTGCGCCGAGCCGCAACTGAGAACGAGCAACAACAAGATCACGAGACCGGTCAGGTGGATCAATCTGCGCGAGAGCAACATAGCACCCTCCTTCGCCTCATCCGGGCAAACGTTCAATGCCGGATGCAAACTTTCAGCGAGAGGATTCTAACCGAGCGGTCAAGCGGAGGCCAGAATTCTAGTGCAGTGTTTTGTCGAGAAGGCTGGAAATGACCGCTTCGTCGACTTCGCCGGCATGGTCATACACCGCGGTGCCGGACGAATCGAGCACAACCACGTGAGGGATGCTGCCGCGATAATACTTCTTGCGCAGTTCCAGCTGACTGCGGGAAAGGTAGCCGTCGAGGTCGACGACCACAAATTGCACGCGGCCTTTGTAGTTTTCGTAAAGGCTCACCGTGCGTCGCGCCTGCCGTTTGGAGTTGTAGCAGGCCTCACCATACATGATCACGTACGTGGGTTTGCCGGAAGCCGCGCCAGCTTCCATGTGGTCGCCGGTAATGAGGGGGCCGTCCTGGCTGTCGCTGGTGTAATCGAGATTGCGATTCAGCTTGAGATTGTCCGCCGCAAACGAAGTCGCAGCCAGCCCCACCACCAAAGTCGCCGTCATCAAAAACGCCCGCATACAACCTCCAGCAGCACCCGCAAAAAGATAGCTTGCTACGTCTCTGCCAGACAAGATGAACGAAAGCGCAAAGAGGTTACGGCCAGAAAATTCCTTACACACCCACCGGAAACGGTTTCGTATGCGCCGTAGTCCGCAGTGCAGCCCCTCCAAATCTCCCCTGCAGCAGCGACATTAATCCCGTGTACCAGTACCCCACGACAAAAAGCAAGAGGAAAGGGACGGTGATGTAATTCTCGTTATCCACGGCGTAGTACACCGTCAGCGCGAAGTACGCACCGATGACCAATTCCAGCCATGGCACCCATCCCAGCCGCTTCCTGTACTTGGTGACCCCGACTTTATCTTTCTTTGACACGACGCGATACTTTGGCGTGCGTGCGAACGCCGACTTTTTCCCGATCAGAGCCTCGATCACGGCCTTGGTATTGGTAATGGTCAGCCCAATTCCCAGCGCCATCAAAAAGGGCAGGAACAGCAACGCCCGCGGCCAACTTCGCGGGAACAGTTCCCGCTGCGATACCAGATAGAAACTGGAAATCGAGAACGTCGACGCCATGAATAGGGGCAGATCGATGTAGAGCATCTGAAACCATCCCTGATAAAAGCGAATGATCATGGCCGGCAGGAGCAGCACCGAAAGCATAATCATCAGCGGATAGCTGATATTCGCCGTCAGGTGGTACCACGCCTCGACCTTGGTGTGCAGCGGAGCGTCGCTGCGCATGACCTGCGGCAATATCTTCTTCCCTGTCTGAATCAGCCCTTTGGCCCATCGCGCCTGTTGTGTCTTGAACGCCGTCATCTCCACCGGCAGTTCGGCCGGACACTCCACATCCTGCAGGTAGAGAAACTTCCATCCCTTGAGCTGGGCGCGATAGGAGAGGTCGGTATCCTCGGTCAGGGTATCGTGCTGCCAGCCGCCGGCTTCTTCAATCGCTTTTCGACGCCACATGCCTGCCGTGCCGTTGAAGTTGAAAAACAACCCGGTGCGCGCCCGCCCCGAGTGTTCCAGCACAAAGTGCCCGTCGAGCAGAATCGCCTCGACCTCAGTTAGAAAGGAGTAATTGCGGTTGAGGTGCGTCCAGCGCGTCTGCACCATCCCGATTATGGGGTCGGCGAAGTGATGAATGGTGCGCAGCAGAAAATCTTCTGGCGGTGTGAAGTCGGCGTCGAAAATGGCGATGAACTCTCCCGCCGCCGTCTTCATCCCCTCCGCCAGGGCGCCGGCCTTGAAGCCCTCGCGATTCCTGCGATGGTGGTAGCTGACCGGATGTCCCAACGCCGCGTAACGGTCTACCAGGTCTCGCGCCACCTCGACGGTTTCGTCTGTGGAATCGTCGAGCACCTGAATGTCGAGTTTCTCCCGCGGATAATTCAGCCTGCAGATCGACTCCAGCAGGCGCTCCACTACGTATTGTTCGTTGAAAATCGGCAGCTGCACCGTAATCCGCGGCAGTTCGTCAAAACGCCCAGCCGGCTCCGTAGTGCGATTTTTCTGGTGCTTGTAGTAGAGATAAACCAAGACGTAGCGGTGTGCCCCGTACCCTGCGAGGAGAATTAGTACGATGAAATAGGGGATGAGTAGCGCCACATCGAATGCATTTGCGTGGTAGAGACCACGAAACGTGGTGTCGAGGAAGTGCTGGCGGATGTAGGGCCCGATGCCTTTGGAGGCAGCCCATACCAGCAATGCCATGGAAAAAATGAAATCAGAGGTCAAAGCGCTGTCCGGTCAAAACCTGTATTTTACCGGATTCGCCTGCCTCCCACTGTGAAGTCGCTCACATCGCGGGGGATCGGAGCAGGCCAATCCCCAGCGTCACGACGGACACAGCCAGCACCGCGGCTCCGGCGTAGATGAGCGATACCAAACCATTGGGCTGAGTCGCCTGGGCCGAGGGCATCGAAAGAAAGAATCCCAGCGGCATCACAATAGCGGCGGCGGGCACACCAATCCTCACCATCCACAGTAACGAGGGAGGTAGCGTGGCCGCATCCGCCAGCACTTGGCACACCAGCGAAAGAATTACGATCACCCCTGCGTGGGCATGACCGGCGCGGAAAAAGTTCTGGCGCAAAGCATTGTCCATGTAGTGGCTGCTGCGATCCCGCATTGAGTGCAGCAAAAACAATCCGCCATATTGGATCGTTGGGACGGTGACAAGAATAACTCCAGCCATTATTCGAGCTTCCCGAGTCATGCATTCCTCCTATAAGCCCGCACGGGCTCGTTCATTGAATTATTCGGATTTCCCACTTCCACGCCTTGGGCGAGAAAGCCTGACCTGAGCGAAGCCGAAGGGTGGGGATTCTGAATTTAGACTTGAAGGACCTCAGCGATTCTCGGCTACTTCACCGCCGTCCGGCACGATGAACGCATCCACCCGCAAACCATCAGGTAATTGCGAGCCGGAGTCGAGTTCGACGAGGGTCTCCAGAATCTTAGTATCCACTTTCTCTGTAGGCTCGTCAGTCCGCACGTTCTTCGGTCCCAGTTGCTGGCCCACCCGTACCACGTGTCCCCAGAATTTCTGTTTGCCAAAGGCGTCGGCGGTCACGTAGGCCCGCTGGCCCACGCGCACCTTGCTCACGTCCGTCTCATCGACGTCGACGCGCACGCGCAGCGTGTGGCGATCGCCGATGGTCAAGACCGGATCGGGCACGGTGGAGGAATTCGACACGCTCTCGCCACTCCGATGATGCTTGCGCAGCACGCTGCCATCAATCGGCGAACGGATGAACGTCTTCTCGTAGCGTGCCTCGGCCTCGCCGAGTTGGCCTTGCGCCAGTTTCAGATCCGCCTCCGCCAGCGACTGGTCTTCCTCGCGCGCATGATCATCGACCAGCGCATGCTGCTGTACCGCCGCGTCATACTTGGCCTTGGCCACGTCGGCTTCGCGCGCGTAGCGATCCAGTTCCTCGCGCGAAACCACGCCCGCGGAAAATAATTCCTGACGACGGTGCAATTCGGACTGCGAGTTCTCCATGACCGCCTTGGCCTCGTTCACCGACGACCAGGCCTGGTCGCGCTCCTGCTGCCTTGCGCCGTTGATGACCTTGCGCAGCGCCGCTTCCTTGGCCACCACATTGGCCCGTGCCGACTCAACCTGAGCGCGATAATCCGCATTCTCGAGCTCGGCCAACACCTGCCCGTGGCGGATCGCGTCTCCTTCTTCAACCTTCACCGACTTGAGCCGTCCGCTCAATTCCGACCCAATCTTGATGTCCTCGGAGTAGGGCTCTACGCGCCCTGGTCCAGCAATTGGAAGAGGCTCAGGGCTCGCCGAGGCCGTAGCCGCAGCCGTCGCAGACTCATGTGCGTGCCTCGACGCTACCACCACGGAGGCAGTTAGCAAAAAGACGCCCAACCCCACCGCCCAAGCAATGCGGCTCTTGAACAGAATTCGAATCGAATATTCTCCAGTCATAAAAACCCCAGTCCTCATCAAGCCTGATGTTCCACGTTCAAACCAAACCCACCGCAGCCTCGGTCAGGCTGGGTGCCAGCAAGCCGGGGGACACCATCTCCGCCTCATCTGGAGCCGCAATCGCTCCGTCTTCGATTTTCACAATGCGGTCGGCAAAACTCACCACCCGCGAATCATGCGTCACGATCACGACCGCGCGGCCGCGCTGGTGGGCCAGTTCGCTCATCATCTCCATCACGTTGCGGCCGGTATGCGAGTCCAGCGCCGCCGTGGGCTCATCCGCGAGGATGATTCCGGGGTCGCCCGCCAGCGCCCGCGCAATCGCCACCCGCTGTTTCTGCCCGCCGCTCAAGTCGGCCGGGAAACTGCCGTACTTTCCGCCCAGGCCCACCTGCTCCAGCAGTTCGTGCGCCCGCTTCTTGGCCTTGGCGGTCGAAATTCCCTTCAGATCCAGCATCAGTTCTACGTTTTCGCCGGCCGTCAGCGTTGGGAACAAGTTGAATCCCTGAAAGACGAAGCCAATATGCTCCAGCCGAAGCGACGGCAACTGCTTCTCGCTCCGCCCCACCACTTCCCTTCCCGCCACCCGCACACTTCCCGACGATGCGGTCAAAATGCAGCCCATGATCGACAGCAGCGTAGTCTTGCCGCTGCCGGAGGGGCCCATCAACAGGAGCATTTCGCCTGAATGCACATCCAGGTCAACACCGCGCAAGGCAAGTGTGCCGGTCGCGCCTTCTTCGTATCTCTTGGTGAGCTGTCGAACTGCGATTGCAGATTGCATCTTCACATCTCCTTAACTCTTGTCATTCCGAGGAGCGAAGCGACGAGGAACCCTCGGTTCTCGCCTAGCCGAGTAAAACCTGGATTCCTCGCTTCGCTCGGAACGACAATTCCCCACAGCAGGTAACTTCACCCTCTAAACACCATCGCGGGATCGATCCTTGTCACCTTGTTGATCGAAACCAGCGCCGCCCCCACGCACATGGTCAGCGTCAGAAAAAACATTCCCACCGCCATCGACGTCGGCATCAGGATCGCCGCCCCGCCCTTCTGGCTGGCGTTCACCACAAACGCGCTAACGATCATCCCCAGCACATAGCCAATCACCGCGCTGATGGCCGCTTGCTTCATGATCACCTTGTAGACGTAACTGTTCGGGGCTCCCATCGCCTTCAGCGTGCCGAACTCGCGAATGTGATCCACGGTTGTCGCGTAAATCGTCTGCGCCACCACCACGAATCCCACCACCAGGCCCAGCGCTGCCGCAATCAGTACCGCTACGCCTGCGCCCGTTGTAAACATCCAGTAGAACGTCGTCATCCGGCTGAACTGCGCGGTTGTGAATACTTCCACATCCGTCACATGTTCGAGCAGTTCTCGCCGCACCCGCTGCAAATCCGCTCCCGGAGCCAGTTTCACCAGGATGAACATCGTCTGGTCTTCCCGCAGACCCGCATAGCTCTGCGCATTCTTGAAACTGGTGAAGACGTAGGGCGAAGTCGTGAACGACCGGATCCCCCGCGTGAATCCCACCACACGCGCCCGATGACCTCCGACTTCGAACACCTCGCCCACGCGGGTCACGCCCAGCTTCCGCTTGTAGAGTTCGTCCAGGATCACGGCATCGGGAGACTTCAAGTCCTCCACTCGGCCTTCGACCACGTTCCACGGCCGTTCCAGCCGGTCGTCCACGTTGATCCCGACAATCTGCACGGAGTCCTGGCCGCCATCGTGCCGCTTCCACTGTGTCCAGCGCGCAATGATCTTCTGCGCGTCGGCCACACCCTCGACTGCTCGCACCTGATTAAGCTTGCGCTCACTGAAGGCGACTCCCTGCTCCACGTAGGGCACATTTTTCGACGTGATCCACAAATCTGCGCCCGAGTGATCAATCAGGTTGGAGGTCGCCGTCGTGAATCCGATAAACAATCCCAGCTGCACCACGATCAGCACGACCGAGAAGACAATCCCGGTCAGCGTGACCGTCAGCCGCACCTTGTCATGAAACAAATTTCGTTGCGCCAGAGGAGGCATGGTTATTTCTCCTCCGTCGGAAGGTCGGGCGTTTCATATGCACCAGGGGCCCCATCCTTCGCGTTCTTTGCGATCGGTGAGGAATTTTCCGGTTCTCCGTTTCTAGCTTCTGCCAGAAGCGGGTTTCTGACCAGCCCCCGAAGCGTCACATCCAGCATCATTTCCGCCCGATCCCGGAGGGCACGCCATTCCACCCATGGATCTTTGCATTTGGCAATGTTTAGCGAAATCACTCCATGCACCGACGCCCAGAGCGTTTGCGATACCAACTCCGCATCGCGGACCTCTTCCCGAAAGCATCCCGCATCAATCGCCGCCTGCACCGCCCACTTCAGCATGGCGTAGGCGTCCATCTCGGGATTACCCACGATCTCGCGATCCTCTTCATCCAGTTCATGCGGAGGGTGCGGCGTCATAAACATGAACACGTAGTGATGCGGAAAGCGCGTGCCAAACTCGACGTAGTTCCGCCCAATTTGCCGCAGCCGCTCCAGCGGATCCGAAGGCATTGCCGAGCTGGTCATCACTTGCTGCAGGTGGGCAAAATCCTGGCGACACAACTCGTGAAACAACTCATTCTTGTCGGCGAAGTGAACGTAGATGGCGGTCGGAGAGTACTCGATCTTCTCCGCCACTCGCCGCATGGAGACGCCCTCGTAGCCCTCGGTAACAAACAACTCGCGGGCCGCGTCGAGAATCTTGTCCCTCGTCTCCGACTTCTCACGCTCGCGTCTTTCTTTGACTCCCATATCCATGATTCCTAGGTTAACACTGTTTAGTTAACATCGTTAAGTTACTGTTCTGCGTTTGCGATTGTCAATGGAAATCTGGACCGACCCTGTTGATATCATTCCAAGTCATTGAATAATAGAGGAATAAGTTCCTGGCAGGAGGATTGACCTAGCCAATGCCATCCTTCGCATAAGCACGCGAAGGGATGGAGCACCCGCTTGGGAGGAACGCGGCTCCAACTGGAGGGTTCGCGTGACGACGGTGCGGCTCCCTTTTAGCAACTGGATTGCGGTCGTGCCACCAGCCAGACGTCAGGGAGTCGCTGGCATCGCTACCGTCCAGATTTCATCATTGGATCTTGCGAAGGCGGTGTTCCGAGTCATCCAGCACGTACACGGCTCCTGTGGAGTCGACCGCCAAGGCCACAGGATCGTCAAAGCCGGTAGACAGCGGCCACAGTCCATCGCCGTTAAACCCAAAGCCAAAGCTCGCAAAGGTGGTGATGGTGCCGCCCCTGATTTTTCGGATGCGGTCGAACGTGAGGTCCGAAACGTAGATCATTCCCGATTTATTGTCTACCGCAATCCCCCAAGGGCACAGTTCCGCCGCGGCGGCGGATCCACCATCGCCGGTGTAGTTGCAAGTCCCGTTGCCGGCGACGGTACTGATGAAGCCCGAGGTATTCACTTCACGGACGCGACTGTTTGCGTAGTCGGCGAGCAACAGATTGCCGCTGGCGTCCATCGCCACCGCGCTTGGGCCATTGAGTTCGGCGGCCGTGGCCTTGATGCCGTCGCCGTTATAGCCGCAAGTGCCGAGCACTCCCGCGACGATGCTCACGACGGCCGCCGGAGTGATCTTCCACACCACACACACTCCATCGTCGGCCACGTACAGGTTGTTGGCGCTGTCGGCGGCCATTTGAAGCAAGTCGGTGAAATTCACGTTGGCGGCAAAAGTGGAGATCGTGCCGGTGGTGTTCACTTTGCGGACCCGGCCGTTCAAGGTATCCGCGATGAACACGTTGCCAACAGAATCGGCCACCACTCCCTGGGGACCGCTCAGTTTGGCAATCTGACCATTCCCGCCGTCGCCGGAGAAGCCGCTGATGCCAGTGCCCGCAATCGTGCTGATCTTTCCGCCGCTGACCTTGCGCACGCGATTGCCGGCGTAGTCCGCGATATAGAAGTTCCCGAACTTATCGATGGCCACAGCCTCCGGGAAAACGAGGGCGCCCGCCGTGTCGGCGCCACCGTCTCCAATGAAGCCTCCGGCAATCGTCTTCACGATCCCGCCACTCGCTTTGCGCACCCGACCGTTGAGGGCATCGTCGAAGACCGGATTTCCGGCAGAATCGAAAAGTATGTTGAAACTTCCGTTAAACAAGGTCAAAAGCGGCGAGTTGCCGTCGCCATCGTACCCAGGGCCCGACCCGGCATAGGTGCTGATGATTTTGCTGGACAAGTTGACCTGGCGAAAACGCTGTTGACCGCCGCGCGAGATGTAAAGAACGCCATTCTTGACCAAGACACTGCGCGGATTGCCAATCCCTGCCAGGGTGGCGAGGCCCCCATCGCCGCTGAACTTCATCTTCCCATTGCCCGCAAAAGTGTTAATCGTCCCGCTTGGAGTCACGATGCGGATTCGATGGTTGATCGCGTCGGCGATGTACAGGTTTCCAGCCGAATCAAAAGTCACGCCAAGGGGCTGGTCCAGTTGGGCCGTCGTTGCCGGAATGTTGTCGCCGTTGTACCCGCACCTACCAGTACCCGCCACCGTCGTAATAACCCCGCTGGTATTGACCTTGCTTACCACGCAGCTGATCACGTTTGAGAAATACAGGTTCCCCGAAGAATCGTAGGTAGGGGAAAACGGGGCGATCGACGCCTTGGCGGCCGGGCCGCCATTGCCGCTGCAGCCAAACAATCCGTTGCCGGCAATCGTGCTGATCTTGCCGGCGGTACTGATCTTGCGAATTCGGCCGTTCACCTGGTCGGCCACGATCAAATTCCCGCCGGCGTCGAGCGCGATGCCACTGGGGAGACAGAGCATCGCCAGAGTGGACGAAATGTTGTCGCCGTTATAGCCGCAGATCCCGTCGCCGGCGTAGGTTGTGATAGTTCCCGTGGGAGTGATCTTTCGGATTCGGTTCCCGTACACGTCGCTCACATACAGGTTCCCGGCGCTGTCGAGAACGGAAGCGGCGGGGCCTTCGATGGCGGCGCCGGTGGCCGGACGATTGTCGCCAACGAATCCGCCCGCCACCGTGGAGACGGTCTGCGGGCCCAGGACGGCACCTCCGATCGGACCTTTCCCCACAGGGATCGTCTGTGTCACCGTGCGGGACGCAGTGTTGATGACGGAAACGGTATTAGAGCTCTCGTTTGTGACGCCGACAAAAGCGCTGTCTTGAGTGAACGCCAAACCGTTCGGACCTGTCCCGACCACGACGGTCCCCGCAACTGTCTGAGTACTGGTGTTAATCACGGTTACCAGATCGCCACCGCCCGCGTTGTAGTTGGCTACGTACAGCCAGTGTCCGTCGGGGCTGACCGCCTCATGAAATGGCCCTGCCGAGACGTTAATCGTCTTGGCAACCACGTTATTCCCCGTCTGAATGACGGTCACGGTGTGTGCGTTGTAGTTGGTGACATAGGCCGTTGTTCCGTCCGGAGAAATTACTACTCCAATCGGGATATTGGTGCCGACCGCGATCGTTGCCACCACGACGTTGGTCAAAGTCGAGATCACCAGTACCTTGCCCGCCGCCGAGCTCACCACGTAGACAAAAGCTCCGGTGGGTGTCACGGCCACTCCGATGGGATTCTGAACGGCAATCGACTTGAAGGTCCTCGTGGCAGTGTTGATCACAGCCACCGCATTCGAGTTACCGCTGCTGACGTACGCGGTCTTTCCATTCGGACTAAGGGCGATCTCCAAGGGGCCAGATAGTCCGGTGAGTGTGATCGTGCTGACCACCGCGTTGGTAGCGGTACTAATGACCGACACGGTGTTCGATCCCGAGTTGGTCACGTATGCGAACGTTCCCGCCTGGTTCACCGCCACCCCGTAGGGGAAGCTGCCTACCGCGATGGTCTTCACCACTGTTCCGGAGCTGGTGTCAATCACCGTCACGGTGTTATCGGTGTTGTTCGCCACGTAGGCGTACGGTACCTTCGCTTGTGCGGTTTGAAGAACGATCAAAACAGACAGCAGAAGCTGCACGGGAGTCCTAAAGGGGCGCATGCTCCCTCCTCTGGTGATCGATAGATTGTGTGATGCCCCGGGAAGGCGGGCCAGTAACGGTGTCCGGCCCGATGGGCGCAAATTATGTGCCCTTACCGGGGTCTTGTCAATACCCAAGCGCAATCAACGCAATCAACGCGGGTGCCTCCACCCCGCGTTCTTGCGGAGCAGATGGCCTGATTCAATTTGGCGGTGCGATTTCGGATTTGGGTCTTTGTTTTGGAGGCGTCATCCCGAACCCGGCGCAGTTTAGCCGGGTGAGGGATCTCCCGAACCAACTGCCCGTGTGCATCGGAGATCGTTCCCGCCTGAAAAAACCGCTCGGTCAGGATGACGCCATAGAACAGAAGTCTAGAAAGTCAGGCTGCACCACCGGTGCGAGCCCCTTCTTAAGTTCTCTTCGAAAAGGGGCCCTATTTGCCCCTGCCGCCTCCCTCAGTTACAAATAGAACCATCCATGGAATCCTCATCCGCGGCGTCTGCCCGCCGCTCCGGACTGCTCTTTGAAGTCTGGGCTCGCATCCGCACGTCGCCTTTCTGGATTGTCACCATCGCCTTGGGTCTTCGCATCGGCTGGATCGTCATCGGCCACACCTACAAGTTCAAGAGCACAGACGACAACTTCGGCTTTGGCTGGGAGATGGGCCGGGTCGCCGCCTCGCTGGCCTCCGGTCACGGCTTCAGCAACCCGTTCGGGCCTCCCACAGGGGCGACCGCCTGGGAGCCTCCGCTCTACCCGTACCTGGCGGCGGGCGTGTTTCTTGTCTTTGGCATTTATTCGAAGGCATCCGCCTTCGTGCTGCTGGCCCTCAACAGCGTCTTCTCCGCGTTGACTTGCATCCCGATCTTTCACATCGCGCGTCGGACATTTTCCGAGAAGGTCACCGTCGGTGCAGCCTGGGCCTGGGCGCTGCTGCCTAATGTCCTTTTCTGGTGCACGCGCTCGGTGTGGGAAACGAGCTTGTCGGCGTTGCTGCTGGCTGTGATTTTCTGGCTCGCGCTCAGTTTGGAAGACCGTGACGGCCTGCTGCCGTGGATCGAGTTTGGGCTGCTTTGGGGCATCGTCGCGCTGAATGGCACGTCGTTGCTGTCGTTTCTACCGGCGGCGGGATTGTGGGCCTGGTACCGGCGCGCCAAGCGCGGCAAGCGATCGCTTCCCGGCGTCGTGCTGGCGTCGGTGATTTTCTTCGCCTGCATTACGCCATGGCTCGTCCGCAACTACCGGACGTTCGGCCAGTTCATTTTTATTCGCGACAACTTTGGCGCCGAACTTCGGCTGGGCAACGGCCCGGGCGCCGACGGGACCTTGATGTTGTATCTGGATCCGCCGCACGATCTCTACGCGATGCGGCAGTTTCAGTCGTTGGGCGAACTCAATTACATCGCCTTGCGCAAACAACAGGCCGTCGCCTACATCAAGGAGGACTACCGTCGATTTGCTGGCCTCTGCGCGAAGCGATTCATTTGCTTCTGGGCGTCGCCACCCAAGCCGACGCAGCCCATTTGGCTCGAGCCCGCGAAAATGTCTCTCTTCCTGGCCTCTTCGGCGCTGATGTTTTGGGGATTAGGCCGAGCCCTGCGTTTGCGCAAGCCGGGAGCGTGGCTGTTCGTTTGGCTGGTTCTGCTGTATCCGGCGATCTACTACGTGGTGTACGCTATCCCGCGCTACCGGCATCCCGTTGAGCCGGAGATGGCCATCCTCTGCGTATTCCTGTTGACCGAGGCAGGAAGAAAAACTAAGGCTGGTTCTCCAAGTCAATCTTCAGAACGTGAATCTGCTTGAGTTTGGAGTCGAGGGTTCCCGTGATTTTCACGCGTCGTCCCTCGAAACCGTGCACCAGATCGGCACGATCCAGGCGGTAGACGTCGTTTCCGGAGGAAAGCACGAGATAGCCGCCGAGATGTTCAATGCAGTAAACGGCACAAGTGTTCGACGTCCCTCCCATCGACTTTGATTTCAGCATTTCCTGATGAGACCTGGTCAGAGAATGAACGTTCAACGCGCACTGGCTGTCGGAAACTTCGCCCTTGAAAACGCGGGCGTTCTGGCCCCAAGCGGCACTGGCCAGCACCAGCACTCCTGCCGCATAGCAAATCGGATTTCGCTTCATCATCGCTCCTGTCGCGCGAAGCATCAGGGTAGCACGGTGAACTTCATGTGCATGCCTTCATGTTCTTCGCTGCAAATTACCGTGCAAACGACTTCGTACTGGCCCGGTTCGGTGGGAGCGCTAAGGAGAAACTCCTGCTTCCCGGGCTTGAAGAGCAGGTCCCAACCATCCACTCTAGTTCGATCTTTGGCTCGCAGCAGGGTGAAGCCATGGATGGAACCATCCCGATTCCAAGATTTCGCGCGGCGGGCCGTGACCCGCAGAAGCACTTGTTCGCCCGCTTTCACCGTGATCTCGGGAACATGTTGACCCGCGATCTTGTAGCGGCTGTCGCTGTCGGCGGTGAACTCGATGACATGGGCCTGCGCACTGGCGCGAGGAAGCCCGACGAGGAAGCCACTCACGGCCGCGAACAATACAAACGCATGACGAAGGCGCGCTGCTGTTATCATCCGCTCGAATCCGGTTGCTTCGCGGTCACTGGGTCATATAGACCAGGACGAGCCGCATGTCCTGATCGGTAATCGTGGCCCGGACTCTCATGTGGCGAATCACGGTTGCCATCATTCGCGGCGGAAACTTCTGCGGTGCGGCATGACAGCGGCCACAATTGGCGCGAAAGCGCTGCTCGCCCTGGAGGCGCATGCTATCGGCGTCGGTGTAGCGCACGACTGCGGCGACGCTGGTCGCTTCTTTCCTGCCCGACGGAGCGCCTGCGAACAGTGAGGAACCAAGCACAAGCATGCTGAGCAACCCCGCCACCGCCGTCTTCATGACCTGATTCTTTCTCTTCTTCATTGCGCCCCCACACGGCCGAGCGGAATCAGAAAGCGGTAGGCGACGCCGTACGTCCATTCATTGAAATTCCCCGCCGAACTGAACTGACGTCCGTAGCTGGCAACGGCTTTCAGCCCGTCGCGCAGAAAGTAATTGACGCCGAAGTCGGCTTCGCTCGTGTTGGCGGATGGAAGGCCGAGTTGCGCTCGGGCGTCACTACTGATCCCGTCCGTGTAGAACTGTTGGGCGCGGGCGACGACTTCGGTTCGACGCATGGCTTTTTGCCAGAAGTGTGCCTGGCTGAGACGATATGCGCCTTCGATCCAATATCCGCTGCCCTCAAAGGAGTGGGCATACTCGGAGCGCAAGTTCAACGGCGCCTGGGTTGGCTGCCAGCCCAGGTGGAAGCCGAACGCGTTCTTGCGATCGTCCTGCAGCGTCTTCTGCCAGGAGCCGCCGACTTCGAGCCTTGGTCCGGGAAGGAAGAAACCCATTCGTCCGCCGACGTGGCGCTCCGAATCCACGCTGCCGATGCCAATGCTGGTGGCAGAAATGTAGGCGGAGTAATTCATGTTGGCCTTGGCATTGACCGGGAAGCCGCCACGCAGCATCGCGCCGTCGCTGGGCGCAGTATTGATGGGAAGAATCAGAGGATCGGGCTGCAGCGCGCGAATCCATACCGGATATAGGCGCTCGTTGAAGATGCCGAACGGAGTAAGAAACCGGCCCGCCGTGATCGTCACGTAAGGGCTTGCGATGTAGTCGACCTGAGCGTAGTCGACGTGCTTGTTCACCGGGCCGCCGTAAGGTCCACCATCGGGGGGACGTTGAAACTTGCCTTCAAACTCCGCGCGCGATTCCACCAGCCAGCGATCGCCCAACGGCACCAGCAGAACCGGATTGATTTGCGTGTCGATCAGGTTCTGACCGCCGCTCACGAAACTGAAGGCGCCAGCGCTGCCGCTCAAGAGGGGGACAGGCTTTTCGTTATCCACGGTCTGGGCCACGAGCCAGGTTGGGAGCAAGAGCAGAAACAGCAGTGCGAGCACGCCAAACGAGGCAACTCCCTGGCGGCGCCGGAGCGCGGTTTTTTGGCACACATGCAACAAGCTGAACCCCACTTAAGCTCTTGATTGGATTGTCCTTGACTAGGCCACCGCTGGGAACATCACGGAGGTAACTTCTCCAACCGCGGGTGCGGGAATAAATCCCCCACGGCTTCGGTTCTCACCAATTCAGCACCACTACGTCTAACCCACTGAAACGGAGGGAGTCATGAACCGCCATCGATCCGCCACCTGGTCGGGAATCATCCTCGGTACCGGTTGCGCCCTGCTCGCCTTTGCTCTAAGCGCCCATGCCTCCGAACATCGTGGCGCCCTGACGGAAGAATTCCATCAGACCTACGCGCTGACGCCCGACGGCCGGGTTGAACTCGACAACATCAACGGCGCCGTACACATCTCGAGTTGGGACCGAAATGAGGTAAAGGTAGACGCCGTGAAGTATGCCGACACCAAGGAGCGGCTGGATGAAGCCAAGATCGAGATTGATTCCGGGAAAGACTATCTTGCGATTCGCACCAAGTATCGCGACCATGACCTGGACTTCAACTGGGGCTCGCACAACAATCCAGCCGGCGTCGAATACACTCTGACGGTGCCGCGTAGCGTGCGCCTGGACGAAATCAAGCTGATCAACGGATCTCTCGACGTTGCGGGCGTGAGTGGCGAAGTGCATGCCTCCTGCATTAATGGACGACTGGAAGCGCATGACCTTGCCGGACGAACTCACCTCTCGACGGTGAACGGCCGTCTGGAGGCCGGGTTCGAGCAGCTCACGGGAAACTGGGTCGAGTTGAGTTCGGTGAACGGTTCGGTGGCACTGACGATCCCTTCAGACTCGCAAGCCGAGATCGAGGCCAGCACTGTTTCCGGAGGAATCAGCAACGATCTTGGCTTGCATGTGAACCATCATCGTTTCGTAGGCCATGACCTGCGGGGGGAACTCGGCAATGGCGGCACACACATTAAGCTGGGGGATGTGAACGGCCGTATTGAGATTCACCACGCTCAGGATGGACGGGGGTTGAGCCCAGTGAAGGACCTCAGCCATCATGACAAGGACGACGATGACGACGAAATCTAGTAGATCGTGTATCCCGGCGCGGGCGTGCGCAGGTCGGGCTTTGAGGCCGACAGCAGCAACGCTCCTTCGCGCTTGAAGGCCCGTAGATCGTCCAGGCTGTGAAAGGATTTCGTCTTGTAATCATCCGGCGTGGGTGTGTCATCAGGGATGCGGCGCGCCTCGACGTTTTCGAACGCGTGCTGTTTGAGCAGTTCCACATATTCCGCCGCGGACCGCACGTGAACTGGAACCTTCAGCTTATCGACCCACTGCAGCGAGTACCGGTTGTCTTTGTACAGATTAATCAGAATGAACAGCCTTCCCCGCGGCGCCATCACGCGGAATAGCTCCATCAGGGCGCGGTCCTGATCGGGATAGTAATAAAACGATTCGACCGACAAGACTTTATCGAAGAAGTTCTCTTCCCAAGGAATCTGCTGCGCCGACCCCCAGACGTAGAGGATGTTCTCGAAGTCCTTCGACGCCTCCCGCGCCTGCCGCACCATTTCGTCGGAGACATCGAGACCGACCACCTGGCCGAATCCTTCCGGGCCTTCACCGACCAGCCGCGCCAGCAGCCGCGTCGCCCATCCCGACCCGCAACCCAGGTCGAGCACGCGCTCGCCAGGACGCAGGTTCATCCGGCGAATCGTCTTCGCCGTGATGTCGAGATGATGGTTCTCCATCTTCGGGCCTTCGCCGGCAGCGGCCCAGCGGTTGAATTCCTGCTGGAGTTTTTCGTCGGGAGTAAGGGATTTTTCAGGCATAGCGCCTAGATTCATAACGACGATTTTCCTTCCGACAACACGGTTTGGCAACT
>DATKFH010000165.1:0-76237 GCA_035511455.1 Candidatus Sulfotelmatobacter sp.
GAGCTACCCTTGCACACGGACAGTGGACAACCATATGCTCAGGCTCCGACAGAAGCTAGAGATCGACCCTTCGCACCCGTCCCACTTTCTCACGGTACACGGCCTGGGCTATAAGTTTGTGCCTTAGGCCATTCTGGCGCACTTCGCGCCAGACTCTCCAATCTCCTTTAAGGTAAAAGTGTTTTGTATTTGTGAATACTCAATAGCTTCGACATTGCTTCTAAACTTTGGACAGCCTACTGTGAGTTGCGATGGCGACACCGCAACCCACAGTAGGAATTTGTGGAAGATAGAACGCCGCTATTCCGTTGAAGCCGCTGAGCGGTGAGACGCCGCTGGCAAACCCAACACTAAGTAACGTTCCGTCCTTCTGGACGGAAAAGATACCGATCGCTCCAGCGACGGAGTTCAAGGTGTAAATGAACTTGCCATCAGAACTGACCGCGATATCAAGGTTGGTAGATCCCTCGGGATTCGTGCCGACCAACGTTCCAGGCAACGCCGTCAATGCCCCAGTGTTCGCGATGGCAAAGCCCGAGATGGTGGACGAGCCGGCATTGGAGGTGTAAACGAAGCTACCGTCAGGGGCGACCACATTCCAGCAGTTCGCAGCTCCCAACGTAGGAACGCTGGTGCTGATGGGAGATAGGGTGCCATTGGCAGCGATCTCATACGATGAAATGGCCGAGCCGTTGGTCACTCCAGAAGGCCCGGTCTCGGAGACCAGAACCGCTCCGTTCGGAGCGAAACTCACCGAGAATGCTCCAGGGCCTGCACTCGGGTTCACCACGATTGGAGATAGAGTGCCATCGCCCTGGACACTGAAGACGTCAATGTCGTTGGTCAAGCGCTCGACCACAACCAGAAACCTGCCGTCCGGACTAAATGCTAACCCTCCCGCACCCGAATTATTGGTAGAAAGAAAGCGAGTGGAATTGGGGATCTGCTTAAGCTTGCCATGGTCCAGTGTGAAACCAACGACATTGCTGCTGCCGCCAACATTGACCACGTACACGAGATTTCCGTGCTGCGCCAGTGCATTCGGTTCGCTGCCGCCGGAGATCACTTTGTCCACCAGCGATAATCTTGAGCCGTGAACGCTAAATACGGAAACACTGCCGCTGCTGGCATTCACTGCGAACAGCAGCGAGTGATCCGGGCTGAGTGTTAACGATCCTTGAGATTCCAAGGGATCGTTGTTACCACCGCTCCCCCGGCCACCGGTGGCGAATCTGCCGCTTTCCTGTAATGCGCCGTCGTTAGCACGACGGTATGCGACCACTTCATTCTTGTCTACGTTGTTGGTCATAACAAACACCGCGCCTGCGCTCTGTGTATCTGCATCTTGTGCCTTGCTGAGTGTTGACGAAGCCAAACCCATTGCAAGTCCGGCCATTAATAGTGTGCGCATTACTTTACCCATTGGATTGCTCCCACAGTTTGAGTCGCAGTCCACTTGACCATAAGGCAACTGAAGCACACAACCTGTTGCCCATGGCCGAAGTGCCGCGTCCTAATAAGATAAGTTCGCGCGAGAAAGGTTACAGAGTGGACAAAGCGCGCCACGAAGGTTGTTGTCGCTACGCAGGGCAAGAGTGTGCTACAGAGGGAAGCGCTTGAACGTTCCTGCATTCGCAAGAAAATCCCGTTTGTAATTTTGGAATCGAGATGGCGGCGTGTTTATCCACCTCCACAAGAGAGCACAGCTACGCTGAGCCGCTGAACGTTGGCCAGTGTAGCTGTGTCAGGTGAAGAAATATTCTTTGGGCGTTACCTCAAATGGGCTCCGCCCTTCTGTAGCTCGTAACTTGTGACTACCTTTACAGCGACTGCAGAAAAGTAATCAATGCGGCTCTATCCTCAGGGCTCAATTCCTTAAAACGGTTCGCAGGATCGTGTGCCTCGCCATCGTGACGCGAGACAGCATTTTCAAGAGATAACGACTTCAGGTCATGCATGAAGCGCGCTTTTGTGCGCAAGCCCCAAAGTGGCACAGTTCTTAGTTTATTGGCCGTGTCTTGCGGTCCAACCTGGACAATGCCATCTCCGGTTCCAATGTCATGTAACAAAAAGTCGCTAAAGGGATGAATTATCTTATCCCCCAGGGCCTCCGGAACAGTGAACATGCCACCATCGATGACCGTCCCTGCAGGAGCCGTCGTTATGGACTCGACGTGGCAAACATTGCAGCCCACCCGCCGAAAAAGCTCTTCACCTTTCAAGGCTGCTGGCGTCGCAGCAAGCACTGCGTCGCGCGGTGGAACCATTGTGCCGCGTATGAACTGAGCAAAGTGGTCGATGTCAGCCAAGCCAAGGTTATCCGGTTGATCTTCCGGGTCCTGCGTGGTCTTGAGCACGGTCGTAACATCCTTGGGGCGCAGCCGGTTAGTGATGCCCATTTCGTTGAGATAGGCGTCACCAATAAAGGAGAGCAGGCTGCTGTGCTGGTCCTTCCAGCCGAAGCGTCCGACGCGAGTCTGTCCAGGGGCCTCGAAAATCGGAGCCTGCACCACTTCCCCATGAACTTTACCGTCGGTCAGCTCGGGCTGTTTCTCGGCGATTGCAATCAGAGTCCCGTCGTCTATGGCCTCTACAAATCCATCCCCCAGGGTGTTGAGGGCAGCGCGTAACGTACGGATGTTTTCGGTCGCAGGTATGTGCTCTTGGGCCTCCGGGCCGATAGCACGATCATTGACGATGGACCTCCCGGTAATCGTGTCCTTTCCGTCGTTGATGAAGATTGTCGGGTTGACAAAATTGCCGTTCGCATCATTGTGCCCTACGCGAAGCTCTGTGATCTGGCTGGCGGATCCACTATTTGGATTCTGATGGCAAACTACGCAGCTCGTGGCGTTGTACACAGGTCCAAGGCCATCCGCGACTGCCTTGTTGTTCTCATACACCTGCTGGTCCAGAGCAAAAGTGTCTCCAGGTGGCTCGACGATTCCGTTGCTGATGCTTTGTGCACTGTTGAAGCTGGGAGTGTTAAAACCGGCGGGTGCTTCAGTTGCTGACTTCGCTGCGACTCTGGCGAGTCCCGTACCCAACGCGGCCACTGCCGCGAAAAGGCAAGAACATAGGAGAACCTTCCTCCACTGGGGCATGAGCATGAGAGTTCCTCCAAAAGACACAGTCGCTTACGTCGGTGTAGGACCTAAGCTGGCTGATTTGCTGACCTCAACTCCTCAAAGCCGTGACGAACCGATCGAGAACTGCGGCTTGAGTCAGAGGTCCTGTAACTATCCAAACTGGGTTGGCCAGAGAATATTCCCACCGCCGAGAAAAAATCCGAGAGGACGGAAGAGAGGATCGGAGTTTGCGGCTGAAGCAGCACAGGTGTACCTTGGCTGTCAATCTCATGACGGCCGCCCGGCAACGGTCTTTCGCCACTTGAGGCCCTGGATTTGGAGATCGAATCGAAGAACGGTACAAGTTATGGGAATTACGGTCGTCCAGCCTAATAAAACACAAACACATAGCTGAAATTGTCTAATTGACAAGACTCCAAGACAGGCCACGAAAGGTCAGACTGGCAGGTCGATCGGTCGATCCTCCTTGGGACTACACCAAGGGCTCGTGCGGCCTCCAATATGAGGCGCCCAACGGGACTACGTCTTTGATTAAGAACTGGCCCCTGTCCGTCAATACGGTTCAGGTGTGCTTGACGGACTCACCGTGGTTAAGAGTTGTTCCCAGCGTCAGATAGTTTGGCATCATTGAGCAGCTGATCGAGTTGGGCACGGTCCAACCGTTGCCCACTTACGACAACTTTAGGTCACGGGCTGCATCGCGGAAGTGAGAATGCATGTCCCACAGTCCTGGGATCACAAACTTTTCGGTGCCATCGATCACCTTCGCGGAGGTGGGTATCTTGACCTGCTTCACTCGGCCGATAGCGATAATGTCGTGTCCGCGGACGAGGATGGTCATGTCGTGTTGCGCTTTGCCAAAACCTGGATCGATGATGGTGACATGCGTGAGCGCAAGGCCGCCAGACTGTGCGAGAACTACGCTCGCAAACCCTGTCAGTGCGCAAAGCACGACTAGAGAGCACAAAACCGACTTGAGACAATGGGGGCGCATAACGAAATTGGACACCAAACAGGAGCCATTTCATGACCCACTAACGGAGAGCACACTCTCTCCCCTTCAGGCGGAACCAACACATGGACGTCAGATCTATGACGCGGCTTTAAACAATCTCGCAAGACTATCGATGTCGGCAGCACTCGCATCGCCGATTACGAAATAGCGAAGGCCGCCCCGACTCCATGTTTCCATGTTGAACGACAGTTTGCCGGGCTGGGAAGCGCTATCACTCAACCTGGCTGGCAAGGACCGTTCCTGAAATACGAAGACGGAAATATGGTGTTTCCGCACGTCGTAAATGAGATGCGCACCCGGCGTTTGCTCAAGGTACGTCATCCGCCCGCCTAGCAGAGCAAACTCGCTATTCTGGACTTCCGGCAAATTGAACGCGAAAGGAATCCTTCCTTGGAACCAGGGCTTTACCGTGTGCCGGTCTGTCGAGATCACATCGACGGGCGACGAACTGGCTAGTGTTGCCACGTGCAAGTCTGCAATCTCGCTGAAGACCTGATCTCTGCCGGACCGGTTTCCCAGATAGGTTGAAGTTAAGGTTCCGACCACGAGAACGACGGCTGCCGCCGCCGCTAACGTCCATCCCAGGCGGAAACTAATCCGCGGCTTGGACGCAATGCTCTGCTGCATTCGTTTCCGGAACTCAGCACTGGGGGTGAAACGTTTTCCAGCCACCTGAATCGCGCGCTTCAACTGTACGCGCGAGAGGGCATCCGCAGAACACGAGGGGCAATTGCGCACATGAGAGTCGAAAGTGCGCATCTCCTCCTCCGGAACCTCTCCGTCCAGGTAGGTGTCGAGTTGTGTCTTCCAGGATTCACAGACCATGGTTCGTCCCCCTAGCAATTTTTTGTCCTGCTCCTTGTTGCAATTGTGCCCGCAATTGATTCCGTAAAGTTTGCCTGGCACGCGATAAACGCGACATTACCGTACCAATGGGCACTGCAAGCGTGTCGGAAATCTCTTGATACGACATTTCTTCTACCTCACACAAAAGAAGGATCTCTCGGAAATGCACCGGGAGTTCATCGATCGCCTTCTGCAGCAATTCGTGGCTCGATCGCGCCAACAGGAGCGTCTCTGGCGTGTCGCGCTCAATGGCAGGTTCCGGTCCCTCTTCCTCCTGGTCGAAATCGAGAGGTACGGTCATTGTAACTTTCAGGCCCTTGCGAGAGGTCAAGAACGTGTTGCGCAAGATGCGATAGATCCATGCGCGGAAATTAGTACCCAACTGAAAGGACGAGAATCCTTTCAATGCCTTAACGTAGGTTTCCTGAACTAGGTCTTCAGCTTCATCGCGATTCTGCGTGAGCCAGTGAGCGAAATTGTAAAGCCGATCGAAGAGCGGGATGGCCAGCTCTTCGAACGAGTCGAGTTGGAGATTCGCTCCTGACACGTCCACACGATGAGAACTTCGGAGTCCTGGATTTATTCCCTTCAGAACAAGAAATTGTTGGGGAAAACTGAGTGGCAGGCTAAATGATTGGTGAGACAGACATTGCAATGAATGGTGACCACTTCTCATGAAAGCTCAAATAATCCCCGCTACTCTTAAAGAACTACCTTTCCACGTAAAAATTCCATTGAAGTATCAATTCGTCGTGCCGCTCGACAATTATGCAATCCAAGCGGAATAAAGCGGCAAAAAGTCCGTTATCCATGGTGAAGCTGATTGCACAGGAGTCGGATCGTGAACTCCAGGAGAAGCAGATTCTTAGAAGGGGTGAGGCGATGGTAAATCCTTTCGATCTAAAGACCGCGCTCTTGGCGAAGCACGCACAACATGTGGTGCTGATCCATTTTCCAATCGGTCTGTTTCTTGCGGCAGTAGCGTTCGACCTCATAGCACTCTGGACGAAGCGCCGCGGCCTCGCAGACGCGGCGTATTACAACTTGCTCGCGGCGGCGATTTCAACGCTTCCCGTTCTCGCCACCGGGCTACTGGCGTGGCAGTTCCAACTCGAGGGCCAGAAACTGAAGGGGATCCTATTGCTGCACCTAGTACTTGCTTGTGTCTCGAGCGTCCTGATCTGCCTGGTGTGGTGGGTGCATTTCCGTGCTCGGCGGCGGACGGTATTCTTGCCTAGCTATCGCTTCGCTGTGGAATTTCTGGCAGTGGGTATTGTTGCGCTGACCGGCCATTTGGGCGGCTTTCTGAGCGGCGTGAATCTCCCTAGTTAGGGTGCTCCGACGAGATCCAGCTTAGGAATACATACGGGAGCGAGAGTCATTTATGACGGGAAATACGGAAGGCAAAGCGCGGAAATCCCCGATACGCACGGGCGAAGTCGAACTGCTGGAATCCCTTGCGCAAAGGCGCGCCTGCGGCGACCAGGATCGTGAAATAGCGTGTTCCGACGCCAGAGCATTGGTGCGGGGAGTGAGGAATGTGCTACTGACGGTGTTGCCGTTGTGGCTAGCGCTCGCCTGGTGGTTGGCAAGGTGAGATCAGCCTCAACTGGAAGACGCGGCGGGCGCGGGAACGCCCGCCGCGTCGAATTCGCTCAACGCAGGTCCGAACCCGCCACTGACGGCACCACGAAGCCAGATCTGAATTAGGTCCCCCTTCTCGGATGCCATCCCCTCCCGGGGACATCGCCACCGTTGTATTCGCCTATGCAGTCTCCCCTACACAAGGCGGCAATCCGGTCCAGACAACCGTGGAAGTTCCTGATCCCCCCTCTTTTTTTACCGGGAATAAAAGCGACTCAGTCCAGTTATCACCTGTGAACGCTACAAAAACACCGGAGGCCAGATGACGGACAAAAACAAAGATCTTATCGATCAGAAATTGCAAGACCTCAACAACGACGGCGTTGATCGTCGCGGGTTCCTGAAGTGTATGGCTTGGGCGGGTACCGGCCTGGTCTGGACCATGAGCGGAGGCATTCCAGTGTCGCGGGCCTTCGCCAAAGGCGACGACAAGGAAGCCGGCAAAGGCGGGGACTTCAGCTTTGTGCAGATTAGCGACAGCCACATCGGTTTTAACAAACCCGCCAACCCAGACGTCACCGCTACCCTGCAGGTGGCGATCAACAAGATCAACGCGATGCCCCACAACCCGGATTTCATTATTCACACCGGTGATCTGAGTCAGCTCTCGAAGCCGAGTGAGTTCGACACGCTGGACCAGGTATTAAAGGGAGCGTCCGCGAAACAGATCTACTTTGTGCCCGGTGAGCACGACATGCTGACCGACAATGGCGAGCAATATCTCCAGCGCTATGGGAAAGGCGCAAAAGGCAGTGGCTGGTACAGCTTCGATCAAAAGGGGGTCCACTTTGTGGGGCTCGTGAATGTCGCCAATCTCAAGGCCGGCGGCATGGGGTCGCTTGGTCACGAACAACTGGAGTGGCTGGAGGACGATCTCAAGGGCCGTTCTGCCAGCACTCCGATTGTGCTCTTTGCACACATTCCACTGTGGACCATCTATCCGGATTGGGGATGGGGAACCGACGACAGTGAACAAGCCTTGTCTTACGTCAAGCGCTTCGGTTCCGTGACGGTGTTAAACGGCCACATCCACCAGATCATGCAAAAGGTGGAAGGCAAGGTCTCGTTCCACACCGCGATGTCCACCGCCTTCCCTCAACCCGCGCCGGGAACTGCTCCCTCAGCCGGACCCATGAAAGTGCCAGCCGACCAGTTGCAACGGGTGTTGGGAATCACGGACGTGAACTATCTGGTCAGCGGACGCAGCCTTGCGGTTGTCGATTCGCCACTTGCGGACCCAGTGTCTTCGGCTTTAGGAAGTGGCAGCGGCCCTGGTGGTCGTTAACTCAAGTCTTTCGTGGATCGCCAACGATCCGGTCCCCGAACGGTGAGAATCAACGAAGAAAATCAATCTATTAAAGGAAACAGAACAATGAAACGGAACAGTGTCTGGGTTGCAAGTTTCGCAGCATCGGTAATCATTGCGATCGTACTGCTAGTCGCGGGATCACCGACCGTCACGGCCAATGACCAGCCCTCCACGGCAAACGCGGCCGTGAACATCGACAATTTCGTGTTTGGCCCGCAAACGATCACAGTGCCCGTCGGAGCAACAGTCACGTGGACAAACAAAGATGACATTCCCCATACTTCGGTCAGCACGGAGGGTGTGTTCAAGTCCAAGGTGCTGGATACGGATGAAAAATTCTCCTACACGTTTACCAAGGCGGGAACGTATCCCTACTACTGCACGATCCACCCGAAAATGACCGGCAAAGTCGTGGTGCAGTGAGCTCAGACTTCTAGATGGCGCGGAAGGAGACGGCCCTCCGCTAGTGGCCGAATCAGTTGCCGCCGCAAACCCGTTTGTTCTTCAAAACGCTGTGCACGAATATGGCTGCAAACTCGGCACAATTCGCAGTGAGGGACGTGGCAAGCGACGACTTGGACCTTGTCCACGCTAGCAAGAAAGGGGATCTTGCTGCTTTCGAGCGACTCGTAAGGAGATACGACCGTAGACTTCTCCGAATCTCCCAAACCATCACGCACAATAGGGAAGACTCCGAAGACGCGGTCCAAGAAGCGCTCTTGAAAGCCTTCCAGAATCTAGCAGCGTTCCGAGAAGATTCCCAATTCTCAACCTGGCTGATTCGCATTACCGTAAACCAGTCGCTCATGAAGCTTCGAAAACAGCGTACCCCCAAAGAGGTTTCGTTGGATGAGGACCTTCAGGCGGACGGGGCGGTGTTTCCAGCGGACGTCCCCGATCGAGCCCCGAATCCGGAACAACTTTGCTGGGGATCTGAATTGCGAGCCATTTTTGTCAGAGCCTTAGAAGAGATTCGTCCGATCTTGCGGACGGTCTTTGTACTCCGTGACGTCGAGGGACTCTCAATCAAAGAGACCGCACAGCTGCTAAACCTAAGCCAGGAGGCAGTAAAGGCGCGGCTGTGGAGAGTTCGATCACACCTTCGCGAACGCATTACCAAACACATCGACGAGCGGAACACCTTAGGACCCGAGGAGTTAGCTGAGGCAGGCAGGGTGACGAAGAAGATTATCGGTCTTTGTGCCGATTGCCTTCGTGACCCAATGCCCCGGACATACTCGACTAGTGTCGCTAGATAACCCAATCCTTCCCGGAACCACCGCCACGCCATCCCAGTAGAAGAAACTCAAGACCTAGAACGCCAATGGAGGCCAGTACGACGCATGGCTATGAATACTGGTGCCCGGGCGGATTACAGCCGCTCGACACCGAAGTGACAATCAAATGACATCGATGATGTATCGCGTCAGTCATTGTTGCGTCTAACGTTCTGACGCTTACAAATATCTAGATTACTGAAGCGTGCGCCGTAACGGTTATTGGAATAAAGGACGCACGAATGCAGTTATCGACGATGAAAGAGTCAAACTAAGTTCCACAAGGAGAAATCATGAAGAGGTCGTACTTCGCAGCTGTATTCATGTTGACGTGCCTGCTTGGCGTTGGGGTAAGTGCTCGTGCTCAAGATGCCGATGCGGTAGTCGTAAGTGTTCCGTTTGAATTCGTCGCCGGAGGCGCAACGCTCCCAGCGGGCGAATACAGGATAGATCGTGCGAATCCCGGTGTAACTCGAGAGCTGGCAATCCGCGGTTATGGCAAAGGGGGAACGTTTCTGTCTCCTGTGGCGTTCGACGAGGTTGCGAACGACATGCCAACGCTCAGCTTCGAGCATGTCGGAGGCAAGTACTTTTTAAGCAGGATCAAAACACCGGGAGGCGTCTACACCATAGCGGCATCACGGGAGATGATCACGCTCGGCCGGATGAGCACTGCAAGCGGGTTAACGTCCTCGGGCACTCGTTAAGGCGAGATCAAAGTTGATGGGCCCATACGGTTGTGGCAGAGAGTTCAAGAACTAGAAATCAACCTGTGTCTGGATTCTCTGCCCAGCCGGCGTGTTCAACAGTGAAACTACTGTTCAGCGTCAGAGTTACACAAATTCCAAAGCAAAATTGTCTTAGAGGACAAAATGAAAAAAGCAATCTCGTTAATCGGACTGCTGATGACGTTAGCAATTCCTTCGGGATTGCTCGCCCAGCAAGCCGGCTATTCCCAGACCAACCTGGTCTCCAATACTGCCGGTGTAGCCAATACCACAGATCCTCAACTGTTGAATCCCTGGGGGATTTCTCTTCTTCCTGGGCAGGACTTCTGGATCGCCAACAACAACAGCGGCACTTCGACTCTCTACGACAATCAGGGTAACAAGGATACCGGTCTCGTGGTGACGATACCCGGGGCCACGAACAATCCGAACGGTAATTGCAGCCCCGGCTGTCCTACGGGCAACGTCTCGAACGGAAACGGTTCCTATTTCGGTGGAGGGCAGTTCATTTTTGATACTGAGGATGGCCTTATCGCCAGCTGGACTGGAGCAAGCAACACGGCAACAGTGGCTTTCGATAACTCTGCAAGCGGCGCGGTTTATAAAGGCCTGGCGTCGATCAACGGCACCTTTCTTTTGGCGGCGAATTTCAATAGCGGAAAGATCGACGTTTTCGATCGCAACTTCAACCCCACCTCTTTGAGCGGTTCGTTTACTGACCCAAAACTTCCTGGGGGCTTGGCTCCCCATGGCATCCACGTCATCGGGAACCAGATCTTTGTTGCCTACGCCATGCAGGATGGAGCTAAGCACGACGCTCAGCCCGGCGCCGGTATGGGGCAGGTCGACATCTTCGACACGAATGGCAATTTCGTGAGCACTTTTGTCGCCGCAGGTGGGAAACTTAACGCGCCTTGGGGTGTTGTGGCAGCTCCGGCCACCTTCGGTGCGTTTCCGAGTGCGATCCTGGTCGGAAACTTTGGCGACGGTACCATTAACGCGTTCGACACCACCGGAAAGTTCCTCGGTCAGCTCAGCGACTCTTCCAACAAGGTGCTGGCGAATCCCGGCTTGTGGGATATGGTGTTTGGCGGAGGCGGTACCTCTGGCGACCCCGGAACTCTGTACCTCACCGCTGGCGGCAGCAACCAACCTAATTTCCCGACTGGAGGCAGCACAACCAGCGTCTTCGCTAGTCTCGTTCCCGCGGCCGCGGTCGCGGGTCCCAATTTTTCGTTAAGCCTTTCGGCACCAAGTGCGACTGTCACGGCGGGCGGTTCGACCACCTTAAAGGTCAGTGCTGCCGCCGTGGGCGGATTTAACAGTCAGATTTCCCTTACTTGTTCAGCGCCCAACGGTCTGACCTGTACTCTTAGCCCTTCCACGATTTCTCCGGGGTCGAGCGCATCATCCTCCACGTTGACGGTGTCTGCAGCCTCTACACCTCCAACTGGAGGCTACGGCGGAGGCTACGGCATGGCTATCCTGATGCCTGGGTTGGGGCTTTTTGGAACTCTGATAACCACTCGCAGGCGGAAACCGCTCACTCGCCAACACTTCGTGGGTATCAGCGTACTAGGCTTGCTGCTGCTCGCTTCACTATTCACTCTCGGGTGCGGCAGCAACAACGCCAAAGCACCTGTCTCATCTCAAACGACTTTGACGGTGACGGGCACATCTGGTGCGGTAAGTCATAGCGTACCTGTCAGCGTGACCGTCAACTAAGAGGCGAATCCTGGCGAGGGCGTACTCTCGGTGCGCCCTTGCTCCAACTCCAAAATCGTACTCCATAAAATCGGGGTGAGTGCCGATTCCCATCATTAACAATCGAAGCAAGGAGACGAGATGAGCGTTTATCAAGCCAGTCTACTAGGTCGGTCAAGAGTCGCCGATGGAACAATGGCATTTCAGTTTGAAAATCGGAAACACTTCAATTTCAAACCCGGACAATACATTGAACTGACAACATCGGATCCCGAAAACGAGATATCAAGCCCAATCCCGCATACCTTCTCGATCGCAAGCTCGCCTTTGAGCCAAGATCTGCTACTCACGACCCGCATGCAAAACACCCTTTTGAAGAGAACGTTAGCCGTGTTGTCCATCGGCAGAGCGGCGCAGATCGAAGGACCGATGGGATCTTTTCGTCTCCATAAGAATACGGCCAGGCCAGCCGTGCTTCTGGCCGGTGGAATCGGAGTCGCGCCGTTTCTCAGCATTCTTTCTTATGCCGCGCAGGAAAAACTGAGCCATCCGCTGTTTCTCTTCTACGCCAACCGGCAACTCAAGGATGCAGCATTCATCGATGATCTTTGGCAGTTAGAGCGTGAGAATCCAAGATTCCGCTTTGTCCCGACCCTGACTCGCCCGACCGCTCCTGGCCTGTCGTGGAAGGGAAGGACGGGATATTTCAGCTCGGAAATGCTCCTCGCGCAAGTAGGACAGGCGGGAGGCCCCATCGATTACATCGCCGGCCCGCCTGACATGGTGGCGGCGACAATCCAAACTCTCGGTAATGCGGGAGTAAATGAAGACGACATCCGGACCGAGGAGTTTGCGGGCTACTGACAGTCGGCGATCCCCCCGAGTGCGGCAAGTGGCGCCTATGCCAACAGTTTCCACGCGTGTGGGGGATAACGCGCGGCGGATATTGGAAAGCGGAGAGGACGCAAATGCTGGAATTAACGTCATACGGTCTTACAGGGCTGGTTGCAATGCTGCTCGTCGCGTTCTGTTTCGCATGCAAAGACGAATCCTCTTCATTCAGCGACAAGCCTTCGTCCGGTCGAATGTACGACGCAAAGTTGCGCCATCCGAAGCCGGTTGAGCGATGCACTTGCGCCGCAAACGGCGACACATGGCTACAGGGTCAGCAACACCAAGGGTACCTACATGGCTAAAACGTTGTTGCTTCCGTCCTGCCCCTGCATGAGCGAGCCATGCCTTTCCTGGCCCACTTGGAGTTGAGGAGGCGGATCATTTTTTCAATTCTTGGAATACTGGTCGGATTTCTTCAGTGCTCGTCGTTCGCAGACCGGCGGTTCGGCTTAATGCGGCGTGGCATGGCTGGCAGGACCGCGTCGTGAGCGTTCCAGAGTCTCCTGGCCCAACTGAATACCCTTCTGAACCCTTCTGTCGTCCTTGGTTGCCGCTACTCAGCCCCTATAAAGCAATTCCACTCTTGGCCATGCCCCTACCAGAAGTTATCGAGCTAATGTGGAATAAGTAATGAACAACAGAGTTGTATTTGTAGAGGGAAGACCAGAATAACGAAGAAGCAAGGACACCTCGTGTCCAAATAAGACGGAGATGCTCTTATGCCGACCGTACCAAAGAGTTGACAATCAAATGACATCTCTGACGTATCTCCGGCGACGCCAACACTGTCTAACGCACAGTTCCACTGCAACAAAAATCACAAGAAAAGGAATCGGAGCGAAAAGATGAAAGAAAAGAATTCTCTAACCACGGTGGTGTCCGAGACGAATCCATCTGAAGCCAACCAGTCCTTGACAGGTGACGTTCAGCGTCACTGGCAAGGTGTAGTCAAGAGGCGTTCATTTCTCAAGGGACTGGGGATTGCAGGAGCAACGTTATCGGCCAGCGCGATCTTGGGGACCCAGGGCAACGCGCAAAGCACCCGAAGCACGGGCAAGCTTTCCAAAGGCGACGCAGCACTCCTGCGGTTCGCGGCGGCAGTAGAACTCATCGAGGCTGATCTGTGGCAGCAATATAACGAACTGGGAGGAGTGCAAGGTGGCAATCCGGCCTACATAGCCGCGCTCAGCAACCTCGATGGCGATATGGCTCAATACATCGCTGATAACACCGATGATGAATTGAGCCACGCGGCCTTCCTGAACGCCTACCTGATCTCTAAGGGCGAAGAGCCGGTTGATCTGGATGCGTTCCGAAACTTGCCCAGCAGTCAAGCGACCGGGGCCAAGAATATCGGAAGGTTGACCAACCTGCTGAAGCTCAATGTCGACCTCAGTTGGTATACGCGCTACCGCAGCGCCCAGAACCCTGACTTCGGAGTGACGTTCAAGGGACCTTTCACCATAGATAACCAGCCCGCCATACCGCTAAACGACACCGACACACCTCCCAACCAACCTCAGCCGGTTCCTCCTGCGAACCCGCAAGAGTCTCGAATGCAGGCGATTGCGAACACGGCGGGATTTCACTTTGCGTTCATCGAGCAAGGCGGGGCAAGCCTGTATCCTACGCTGGCTTTCAAGGCGACCGACTCCGAAGTCCTGCGAATCCTGGTGAGCATTGGCGGAGTCGAGATCGACCACTTCGGGCTCTGGCATGACAAGTCAGGCAATGCGGTTTCTCAGCCGTTGGCTGGTGTAACTGATCCAGTAACTGGGCTGACATTCCCGGATCTCAATGCCCGCCACTCAGAGCTTGACCAGACCAACCTGATCCTGCCTGAGCCCGCTGAATTTGTCAGCAAAGATCTACCTGTGTGCTCGGTGATTCGACCCACGTCGACAAAGGAAGGGGGAGCCGTGGCCACGATCAAGGCTTTCACGGATGACCTCCTGTTCCTTGGTCAATCGCAGGGGTTCTTCACCTTGGTGAGGCGTCTGGCCGTCGAAGCTGATTCCGTCCAACGCGGCTTTTGATTGTTGTAAGTCCTCCCCCGCTGCAGGCGGGCGTGCCACTGATTCACCGGTTGCGCGCCCGCACTTTTACAACCAGGTTTGGATTAACGATTCAAGGAGGCTGTATGTTTGAGGGACTTTTTCAACCGATGCATCTGCTGATTATTTTCGGAATTGCCCTGCTCGTGTTCGGGCCCAAAAAGCTCCCCGAACTTGGTAAAGGAATCGGAGAGGGCATCCGTGGCTTCAAGGCTGCCATGAGACCTGACGAAGACAAGTCGGCCAGCACTGCAGCTACCGTTGCCGACGACCAAATCGCAACTAAGAGGTGAATTGTGGGATTGGGCACCGAAATCCTGTTCATCCTTGTGCTCGGATTACTGATATTGG
The DNA here is from genome assembly GCA_035511455.1 of Candidatus Sulfotelmatobacter sp. Classification (GTDB taxonomy): domain Bacteria; phylum Acidobacteriota; class Terriglobia; order Terriglobales; family Acidobacteriaceae; genus Sulfotelmatobacter. The sequence goes on from DATKFH010000165.1 coordinate 14,912, forward strand.
GTCCGAGGCGGCTGCACGCACTAATAGGACATGTGGCGCGCGCCAAGGGTCAGTTCGAAGAGGCGAGCCGCGGCCTCAAGTCTCAGCTCGAGGCGGAGCTCGATGCTACGCATCAGGAGAGAGAAACTGATACTTCGCATGAATTGGTTGGCGACCAGTGAACCATCCACGGATCCTCGGTATCGGAACGGCGAACCCACTGGTTAGGCTGACGCAAGAGCAGAGCTTTCATGCTGCGGGCTACCAGGGCGAGCGCATCCGCAAGATCTTCCTGAATAGCGATATTGATCATCGCCATTTTTATCTGGAAGGCACTCTGAATCGCGGAGAAAGTTCTGATCAGCTGAATCAGAGGTATCTGCGCGGCGCCATGCAAACAGGTTGCCGAGCGATTCAAAACTGTGTGAAGTCAGCCGGAACTAGCGTGCAGGATGTCGATTTCCTTGCAGTCTGCACCTGCACCGGCTATGTGTGTCCGGATGTAGGTAGTCGCCTCATTGCGCATATGGGCTTCAGTAACAACCTACAGAGAGCGTCAATCGTTGGGCTTGGATGTGCGGGTGCCCTCCCCACGTTGCAGAGAGCGGTCGATTTCGTTCGCGCAAATCCAGGCCGCCAAGCATTAATGCTGGCTGTCGAGATTTGCTCAGCTTGTTACTATGTCGATAACACCCTGGAAACAGTTGTGGGGAACGCGATTTGCGCCGATGGCGCCGCAGCCTTGCTCCTTGCCGGGGGGCAGAAAGCCAATCTTAGCTATCCACAAGTTGTTGACTTCGAGACTTTCATCGATACGGAGCAGATCGAGGAGGTCGGACTTCAGCATCGCGACGGAAAGTTGCGAATCGTGCTTGGAGCCTCGGTTCAACATCTGGCTGGTCCCATGATCGAAGCGGCGCTCCAGCAATTGCTGCAGCGACATGGACTTTCAAGATCTCACATCGCCTTCTGGGTTGTTCATCCGGGCGGACGCAAGGTGGTCGACAACGTTCAAAAGCATTTCGGCATGACGGATACCCAGTTGCGTTTCTCCAGAACCGTATTGCGGAACTACGGAAATATGTCCTCCCCCACGGTTGTGTTTGTTTTGGAGGAAGTCGTGCGTAGCGGAGATCCGCAACCAGGAGACTGGGGAGTGATGATCGCGCTTGGACCAGGAATGGCTGCGGAGGTCGCACTCCTCAAATGGTAGCTCGACGATTGACTCCTTGGCGGCTGTTACAGATTCTGCGTCTATTAAGCAGTGAGGGCGTCTGGACGAAGATCAAACAGCTCTTGAACGGTCGACCCCTTCCGATGGGAATCGCAAGAAGGACGGCAGAGAATCCCTCCCCTCCCGCTCTATTCGAGATGGCAACTGCTTACTGGTTATCGCAGGCGATTTACGTCGCAGCGAAGCTAGGCATTGCCGACCTGCTGAGAGACGGCCCGCAATCGTCTGTCGCATTAGCGGCTTCGACCGGCTCCGATGCCCCATCACTTTTCCGTCTGATGCGCGCCTTATCCAGCGTGGGAATCTTTTCGCAACTCGGGAAAGACTGCTTCGCACTCTCCCGGCTTGCGGTGAGCCTTCAGACCGAAGTTCCTGGATCTCTCAGGGCGATGGTGATCACGATCGGTGAAATTCACTACCAGGCGTGCGGAAACCTCCTTCATAGCGTCCAAACCGGGTCTCCGGCGTTTAACAATGTCTTTCAAGAAAGCTTATTCGACTATCTTCGACAAAACAACGCCGCCGCGGACGCATTCAATCAGGGTATGACGAACCTGTCGTCGATGTTGGCCTGCGCAGTTCTGATGGCATACGACTTTGCGGGAATCTCTTCCATCGTCGACGTCGGAGGAGGCCAAGGCAAATTCCTGGAGAAGATTCTGCAGTTCAATCCGCACATCACAGGTACTGTTTTCGATACTGCGTCGACAATCGAAAGAGCAAAGCAATGCCGTGGCAACGACGCATGGAGCAGGCGCTGCTCATACCTTACCGGGGACTTCTTCACTTCGGTTCCCCAAGGTGCAGGTGCCTACCTTCTGTGCGGCGTCATTCACGACTGGGACGACCGGCGTGCAATCACGATCCTTAGAAATTGCCGTCGGGCTATGGCAGCGAGGGGAAGAGTGTTAATTGTCGATATGGTTGTGCCAGACACCGACGCCATGTCTTTCAGTAAACTTCTCGATCTGAATATGCTCGTGATGACCGGAGGACGGGAACGCACCAGAGCCGAGTTTCGCGCAGTGCTCGATGCTGCCAATTACGAGCTCACGAGTATCATTCCAACGATGGCTCCGCAGAGCATCATTGAAGCGGTCCCAAAAGTATGTCGATCCGCCTAATCTCAGCTAAGGATGACCGCAGTGGTGATGATCATCCGGGCGATCACAGCCTTATGTTCAACAAAGAGGCGTATTGAGCCAAGAGAACCAACGCCGGCGTCCATGGAACAACAGGCACGGACCGAAGTTTGGCAATTCACAATCTCCTCGGGAATATTTTCCTTCGTGGCTAGTTTTAGATGGTATCAGTGCCAGACCGCAGTGACATGCGTCGCACCCAGTCGGGCACTAAATCCAAACAAAGGAATAAGGATATGTCCAGAACCTTAGTTACCCTTGCTCTCATGTGCGCGAGTCTTCAGGCTCAAGTCACAGGAGCTTCGATTGCGGCAGATGCTGAGCCGTCCGTAACAAGCTCCGCTACAACTGTCAATCCAGTCATCGAGTGGAATAGAACTCTCCTGGTGATCCTGCGGACCGCCGGCGCCCAGCCTCCCACCATTCATTCCACTCGCAGCTTCGCCATTCTGCATGCTTCCATCTTTGACGCGGTCAACAACATCGATGGAACCTACAGTCCGTACCTGGTACGTCTCTCGGACGTCTCGCGACTGGCGTCGCAACCAGCTGCGGCAGACCAAGCGGCGCATGATGTCCTGGTCACACTCTACCCGACGTTTCAGGCAACTCTCGACGCCGAACTTCAGCAGGACCTGGCGCAGATTCCGGAAGGACAGGACAAGGCGGACGGCGTCACCGTCGGACAAAAAGTTGCCGCTGAGATTCTATCGTTCCGCAGCACCGACGGAGCGAACGTCACTCTGCCTCCTTATATTCCAGGAAACCAGCCAGGAGACTACCAACTCACGCCTCCCAATTTCGCACCGGCTGACTTCATACAATGGCCTCAGGTCAGTCCGTTCGCCTTGGCGCGGGCTGATGAATTTCGCCCCGGGCCGCCACCGCGGCTGACCAGCGAGGAGTACACAAGGGCCTTCGATGAAGTCAAGAGTCTGGGTCTCATTACTAGCAAGACCCGTACCCAGGAGCAGACCCAGATTGGAAAGTTCTGGAACGGTAACATTCAGGACTTCTGGAACGAAATCGCGCAGACTGCAGCGTTGGGACATCACCTCGGGCTGGCCCGTAGCGCACGGCTGTTTGCTCTGCTGAACATCAGCCTGGCGGATACTACGATCGCATTTTTTGAGGCTAAGTACACTTACCAGTTCTGGCGGCCGGTGACCGCGGTCGAGCTGGCCGGCGATGACGGCAATCCCGACACGGAGCCAGAACCGAATTGGCTTCCGCTGTCGCTCAAGACCGCCCCAGACCCTTCGTACCCCGGTGCCCACAGTGCCATCAGTTTTGCCGGAGCCGAAGTCTTGAAGTCTGAACTAGGTGATCGGTTCACTTTCGATGTCACCTCCGAGTCGTTGAAGGAAGTGACGCGGCACTTCACCAGCTTCTCGGCGGCAGCGCAGGAGGCAGGTCTGAGCCGAATTTATGCCGGCCAGCACTTCCGGACTGATCACGTCGCTGGCAAAGGTCTGGGCGCGAGGGTCGCAGAGTCAATCGTAGATACCATTCTGCTTCCCAGGTGAAGGGTGATTCTGCAATCGAGCAGATGTCCTTCGCTAGGGATTTACTTCGAAGCTAGATCATAAGACGCCGGCGCGGTACTCGCGCCGGCGTGTGTTGATCATCGCCGAGCCGACAGACAACGCATTTGGAGCGTTTCACCAGACAGACCCTGGGGAAGTTTCAAGGCGGCTTCTGGGGAACTGATTCCTCTATAAACGGGCGAACGCCACTGCGTTTCAACAGTGGCGTTCATGGTTGCGGGGGGGGCGGATTTGAACCGCCGTTCCACCACGCGAAAACCATGTTTACAGCAAAAAAAACTATCGCTGGCGGAATAAAAGCGCGCTCGACAAGTTTAGGTAATTGAGGGCACGAAAAGCCGAGGAGAGCACTTGTTCTGATTTCGAACGCGTCTTGTCGTTGTTTGACAGAGATGTAACAACGGCGTGACAACCGAAGTCTTAGCAGGGCAGTAGCGTGGTGTGCAAGGGGAACGATTCTTCGTGCGATGACAAATACGGCGGAGCGAAGATCTACTCAAAGACTAAACGTGCCTCGTCAAAGGAGCCGGCGCATTATCCCGGAGCGGCAGCAACAACTATCTGAACTTGACGCCGAACAGTATGTGAAGTGCCGATGATGTATCTATCTTGCTTCCTAAGGTAGAACCTCGCACTAAGAGACGAATGATATAAATGACTGGAGTTACCAATGATATCAGTTAGAGTGTTTTGCCTCGCCTGCTCTCTGCTATTGTGTGGCACGCTGCTCGCCCAAACCTCCGCATCTATTTCCGGTAGCGTGACCGATCCTAGTGGCGCTGCGGTCGCCGATGCCCATGTGACCGTTACCGACCTCGGTACGGGCACTGTGCGCTCCGGAACAACTAACACAACCGGCTTCTATACGATTCCTGGTCTCGCGCCCGGCAATTATTTGGTGAATGTCGGGAAAGAGGGTTTTCGCACTTCGGAGTTTAAAGGCGTACCACTCACAGTCGCGCAGGCACTGGTATTAAACGCGCGATTGACGCTGGGAACGGTGAAAGAAAGTATTCAGGTAAACGGCGACTCGGTAGCCGAGATTGACACCGAGACCAGCCAACTCAGCACGCTGGTAGGCGCCAAAACCATGACGGATCTACCCCTGCTTACGCGCAACCCCTATGAACTGGTTCTGCTGTCGCCGGGTACGATACAAACAAACGACGGTAATAACGGTTTTGCAGTGAACGGCTCCCGTGATCGCAACAACAACTTTCTTCTCGATGGGGTAGACAACAATGATACCTCGGTCCCCGGGGGTGGGGCAGGCATTTTAGGGGCGAATCCGGATTCGACCCAGGAGTTCCGGGTCATCACCAATAACTTCAACGCCGAGTATGGCCGCAACACAGGAGCCATCATTGATGTGATCACTCGGGGAGGGACTAATAAGTTTCATGGCGACGCATATTGGTTTGGACGGTACAATGCCCTGGGTGCGCGCGACTTTTTTAACCCTGGCCCCGCGCCACAAAATCCCTACGTGCGGAATGATTTCGGATTTTCGGTTGGCGGACCCATCATCAAAAATAGGACGTTTTTCTTCATAAATAGCGAATATCAGCGATTCAGAACCACCCTGACGGAGTCGCGGACAGTGCCTACCGCCGCTTTCAAGTCCGGAGTCTTCACCGTGCCGACGGCTACCGGAACTCAAACTGTAAATCTCACGGCAGGAGCTGCGGACAACTTGACCGGCCTCGGTCCCGACCCTGAAATCCAAAGGCTACTCAATTTACTGCCGAATCCGAATGGAGGAGATGTGATCCCGGGAGTTTCGGGAATTCTCAAATTCGCCAGTCCGGATGCGCTCAACGATTACAACTGGACGGCGAAGATCGATCACAAGCTCTCGGAGAAGCACCAGTTGTCCCTGCGCTATGTCTATGGCCGCAGTGTAGAGTCCAATCAGGGACATTTCGAACTGGGTCCAGGGCTCGACCTCTTGAGCACACCAAGTTACCAGCACGGCGTTTTCGCCGGTCTGACCTCAACCTTCAGCAACAGACTGATCAATGACTTTAAGTTTGGCTGGAACAAGAATTACGCAGCTTTTAACAGCAACTGTAACCTCTTCAATCCAAATACCGGAACCGATGCCTTCGGCAACGGAGTGGATATCCAGGTGCCAGATGCTGCTTTTCTGAATGGTCCCGTCAATGTATTTGGCTGTAATACGCTGTTCGATTCCGCAGGGCAGACGAGAAACACGGGGACTACAAGCTACGCCGATGCGGTGACCTGGGTAAAATCCAACCATACCATTAAGTTTGGAGGGGACTTCCGGGACGTCCGCTCAAAGGGAGACGACAACTTCAACTCGCGTTCGCTTCTGTTTTTCAATCGCTTCTCGGGTTCGGGCTTCCAGGATGCTGCGGTGTCCGGTCTGAGCTCGACCATCGCCAGCAACGTTGCTTCAACCGTTCAGGACCTCTCCTGGTTCCTCGTCGGCGGTGTATTCGGCCAATTCCAAGCACAGTTTTATAACCACGCAGGCGCGCGCGTGGCAACGGACACAAAAGATTTCCGCCAGCGCGAATTCGACGGTTTTATCCAGGACACGTGGAAGCTTGCCCGCAATCTGACCCTGAACTACGGCTTTCGCTACCAGTTCAACGGAGTTCCTTTCGAAACCGGCGGGAACTTCTCGAATTTGTTCCAGAATCCCGATAGTTTTGCCACCTCCTATACGTTTACCCTGGTCGGGCCGGGTACGGGCCGCCAAGTTTATAGCAACGATTACAAAGACTTCGAACCCAGATTTGGCATCGCGTGGGACCCGTTCAAGGACGGCAAGACCTCCGTACGCGCCGGGTACGGAATCTTCCATGATCGCATCTTTGATAATCTCTTTGGCAACGCAAGGTCGAATCCACCTTTCCAGGGGACGTTCCTGAATGTCCCGTCCACGGTGCTGACTCCGGAGCAGATCCCTGCTCCAGCAACGCAACCGGCGCCTGGAACTACTTTCACAAACGGGGCAAACCAGGTTGTGACATTGCTCGATCCCAAGATCCGACAACCGGCAAGCCAGAACTGGAATTTCGGCATCCAGCGGACGCTACCAGGAGGTGCTCTTCTCGAGTTGGACTACGTTGGATCCCACGCGACGCACGTCATTCGACTTCTCGACGCAGTACCACCCGATCCAGCTTTGACACAGCAGAACATCGCTTCTTGCGTCGCTCAGGGTGGCTGTGCGCCTGGTGATCCACAAGGGGTAATAAGTGGGTCCGCGTTGTATGGAGGTATCAACAACCCGGGCACATTAGTGATTCCGCCGTCTATTCGTGAAACCGCGCTGCAGACGGCGGCTAATTTCCCGACTTCTAGCATCACCAGGACGAATGCGGACTCAAGATATAACGCTCTGCAGGCGACCGTGAATAAGCAGCTCTCACGCGGCTTGCAAATCGGTGGGGCGTACACTTGGTCCCACGCCACCGATGACTCGAATGATCCTCTCACTCCCGAAGCGGGAACGGGCAGCTTTCCGGTTGACTCGCGGAACCCGAATAAAGTCTCCCGAGGCAATTCTGATAACGACATTAGGCAGCGAGGAGTAGTTGATTTTTCCTACGAACTGCCTTTCGGTACCGGCAAAAGCTTGCTTAGCCATGGTGTGCTCGGGAAGGGGCTGGAGGGGATTCAAATCTCGGGGATCGTCAGTGCGCAGACAGGACACCCATACACAATTTTCACCAGTGCATTTGATAACGGACGTACCGGTATCGCGAGCTTTTCCTACCCCGACGTGATTGGCAATCCGTTCCAAAGTTCAGGATCGCAAATCAGCGCGAGTGGCGTTAGAACCGGGGCGTCGAACGTGGCGGCATTCAGCAATTCGTTTCTTGGACATATCGGGGATTCGGGAAGAAATCAGTTTTACGGTCCGCACTATACGAATGCCGACGTGGTCCTGATGAAGAACGTCCGCATCAACGAGCGCTTCCGGATGCAACTCCGTTCGGAATTCTTTAACCTGCTGAATCATCCCCAATTCCAGCAGCCAGGTAATATAGTAGAGCAAACCAACACGTTCGGTCTGTCAACGCAAACGATTACGCGGCCCGATGCAACCACATCGGCGCGGCAGATCCAACTAGCTGTGAAAATGTTGTTCTAGGTGCGCCACGAGCAAAACGAGTCGGCCACAGACGACTCGTTTTGCGACAACTATGTAGTCGATGAGCCGAGCGCGGCGGGCCAAAGGCCGGCGGCTTGCTGCTGGAACCAGAGTTGGACGTCGGAAGGAGATGGGGATTTAGTTGACATAGCGTACATGTGCTACACAACACACAGACATGTTAAGACAAAAATCGTAGAAATCTCACGCGAACAACCTTGCCAACCCCAGATTTGGCGCGGTCTTTCGGGTTTCGCGACAGAAACTTAGCCAGCTAGGTTCTCTGAACGCGCTTGTGATTATTGATGGGGGCCGACTACGGTATTGTCGCCGATGCGTAATTAATCCGGCCAGGACGCTTCCTAGCGGCCTCTTCAGGTCTATGCCATTACCAGCACTCACAGGAATGGTTTGCGTTACCGCCTCTGAAACCACCTTTCTGGTCTCCACCTAGCCGTCTGGCGGATGCGCCCTCCGTGGCTATCCTTGATCCTGTTCCCACAGTTCAGGAAAGGGGCTTACTAAACATGGCCAATTCAATAGTAGAAACAATTTCAGGCGAATTTGCGTCTGCCGCGGAGAGGGTAGGCAGTAGCGTAGTTGCCGTTCATGCCCGACGCTGGATGCCGACCAGTGGCATCGAATGGAAGAACGGTGTGGTCGTAACCGTTCATCACGGCGTGCAGCGCGACGAAGACATCAAAGTTCTGCTTGGTGGTGGCCTCGCAGTTTCTGCGAAACTGGCCGGACGGGATCCCAGTACGGACATAGCTGTCCTAAGGATCGAGGAGGGAGCTTCGAGTGCGCCGCAACTCGGCAACTCAACAGAACTGAGGCTCGGCCATCTAGTTCTCGCGCTCGGCCGCACGCGCCGCGGGGACCTGGTGGCGAGCAGCGGAATCATTGGCGGCATCAGCGGCGAGTGGAGGAACCGGCGGGGGGGACAACTCGATCAGCACATCCGGCTCGACCTCGCGCTGTATCCGGGATTTTCCGGCGGGCCGCTGCTGAATGCCCGTGGTGAGGTTGTCGGCATGAATACGCAGGGCTTAGCCCACGGACGAGCTGTAACGGTGCCAGTCGCAACCGTGAATCGGGTAGTCGAAGAACTCCTGGAAAAGGGCCGCATCGCTCGACCCTATCTAGGCGTTGCTATGCAGCCAGTGGAGGTGCAGGAAAATATGCGCTCGAAGCTGCCAGCTGGAACGCGAGCCGGGCTGCTCGTCGTGCACGTCGAAAATGGTGGACCCGCAGAAAAGGCCGGAGTGTTGCTGGGAGACGTTGTTTTCGAAGTCAGCGAAAAGACAGTCGAACACATGGATGCAATCCAAGACTCACTTGCCACCGCGAGGGTCGGTGAGGTTCTCCAGGTGAGGATCATTCGAGCCGGCGAGATCAAGCCGGTTCCGATTACTTTGGGTGAGAGGTCGCGATAACGAATGTCAAAGCGAAGCGGCGGAGGAGCGATCCGAATTGCGGTGGTCGCGACCTTAGCCGTTCGCCGCGCCGGGCTCGAAAGCGTCATCCGCAGCCACGCTGAGTTCCATCTGGCAGGAAGTTTTGGCACGCTCGCGAGCCTGGTGTCATTTGCCCGTAGCAGGGAACTGGATGTAATTGTCATCGATTCCGATTTGATCCGCCATTTACCACGTGGACTGACATCGGACGCTGCGATTGTTCTGCTCACGGGGGTCTGCGACGCGCGGTCGATCTCTCGCTTGTTGCGGAGCGGGGTGCGCGCGATTCTCTCCAGAGAGAGCGACGCCGACGACGTTCTCTCCGCCATTTATGCCGCCTATGACGGACTTGTTTTGTTGAGCGCAGCGACCGCAGATAGCTTGGCCGGCGTCTTCGGTGATCAGTTGGCGGAGGTTGACGATGAATTATCTGAGGAGATCACCTCCCGCGAAACCGAAGTGCTAAGAATGTTAGCGGAGGGACTCGTCAACAAAGATATCGCGGCGCGTCTGGGTATTTCCGAACATACGGTCTTGTTCCACATCAGCTCGATTCTCGACAAGCTCGGTGCTTCCACCCGTACCGAAGCGGTTACTCTGGGAATCCGGCGGGGGCTAATTCCAATCTGAGCGGCTTGGGCTTCAACTGTACTCGGGCCTCAACATTCAATTTGGGGGTGAGCTGTCGTCGTTCGGTTCGCAACGCTAGTTCGTGGAAAGCGCGTCGCGGAACAGGCACTCGTTCCATCGAGCTCTGAGCGCAGGCAACTGCTTATTGCATCGGAACTAAGCCGCTCCTTTTTGTAATCATGGCTGCCAACGAAGCACTTCTCCAACGCCTCCGAACGGCAGTCGCGGACGTGCCAAAAGTTACAGAGACAAGAATGTTTCGCGGGATCACCTTCATGGTGGACGGGAAGGTGTGCGTCAGCGTGAGCGGTGATGAGCTGATGTGCCGCATCGATCCGGAAATTTATGATGTTGCCATCAAGAAAAAGGGAGTCGATGGTGATGAATAATCGCGAATATCGAGGCTACCTTTATGTAAACGAGCAGGGCGCGAAAATCCAACAAGGATTTCGAGTATTGGGTGAATCTCTGTCTGGACTTCAATCGGCGCGCGAAAGCCAGCCCCAAGCAAAAAAAATGATTTTCGACGAGCGGGCAGGACAAGGCGGTCGTTGTCGCTCGCGATCCGAAGCAGGTGATAAAAGAACTCGCCCGCCGCAACCTGATCAGGCCTGTCACGACTCAGGAGCACATCGGTCGACGTATCGGCCGACCAGATTCTCTACAACGCCCAGACCACTTCAGGCGGTTCTGGCGGTCCTTTTTGACACTTCCAGCTCTGCATTTCATCGCCAAGCCTGCCCGACTTCGGCGTTTGGCTAGACTCTAGGCTTCCACGGCAACGTCTGGCTTCACCTCGACCGTCACGGCGAGGGCCGCCACTCGTTGATACGACTCGATCCTGTCCGCATGGTCATAGGTGTCAGTCACAACGATCACATCGTCCGCGGCCGTATCACCTACCAGCTTCTCGAGCCCCGCTTTCACCGTTGCATCCGATCCCACTATCGCCGCTCTCAGTCTGTTCTCCACAGCGGCCCGCTCATGTTCCTGCCAAAGCAGCTCCATGGAATCAACTGGAGGCAATAACTCGACTGGTTGGCTTCGAATCAACCGCAAAAAACGTTGCTGTGGCGTCGTGAACAACCGTTTGGCTACCGCATCCGTCTCTGCCGCAATCACCTGCACCGCAACCATCAGGTACGGACTCGGCAGCGCCTCGCTTGGCCGGAAGTGCTCGCGGTAGAGGCGTGCCGCGGCATACAGATAATCAGGAGCAAAATGTGCCGCGAATGCAAATGGCAACCCGAGCATTCCTGCCAGTCGCGCACTGAAATCGCTCGACCCCAGCAGCGTAATCGGCACATTGCTTCCCTGTCCGGGAATCGCTTTCACCGCCTGCCCCGGCCTCTCGGGGCCCAGATACGTCCGGAGTTCCTCCAGCAAGGCCGGGAAGTCCTCCCCACTTTGCCCCAGATCTCTACGCAGAGCACGCATCGTCGAAAAATCGCCACCCGGAGCGCGGCCCAGACCCAGGTCAATTCGCCCCGGATACAGCGCTTCTAGGGTCCCAAACTGTTCCGCCACCACCAGCGGTGCGTGGTTCGGCAGCATCACTCCGCCGCTGCCCACGCGAATCGTCTTCGTCGCCGCCGCCACATGTCCAATCAGTACGGGCGTGGCCGAGCAAGCCAGGCCAGAAATGGAGTGATGTTCGGCCAGCCAGTAGCGCTTGTATCCCATTTGCTCCACGCGCTGCGCCAGGTTCACCGATCGGGCAATTGCGCTGCCTGCGGGCTCACCGGCTCGCATGCCCACCAGATCCAGTACCGAAACAGCCAACTGGTTACCCATAAGTCTTAGATGAATCAGCCAAGAAAGCGATTCGAGCTGCCATCAACAACCTGACGGCCGCGGATGAGCTTTCTTTACGACGAGAGAAGTTAACAGCAAGCATAGTGATCGCGAGCAGCCCCTCAGCCGTGCATGGATATTTGATGTATGCATTGGGCGAGCAAGACTTTTCCCAACGCCCGACAACCAGTTCCAATGCAAGGCTTCCGGTAAACCGATTCCTTACGAGGAGCTTGACTTGGAGCAAGGGTGGGAAACGTTTGAGATAGAACACGAGCTTACGCGCAAAGGCATCGTGAAATTCACGGCTGACTATCGAGCCACGTTTTCGCGACTGCATGATTAAGATTCTATTAAGATTGAACATTGAGGAGATCAAAATGGACAGCACAATTTCGACCAAAGACCTGAAGTCGAAACTCGACAAGAAGCAAGGAATCACGGTACTCGAGACCCTCGCACCTGAACGCTACCGGGAGGCCCACATCCCCGGAGCTTTGAACATTCCTCCTCCACGGATCAAGGAACTCGCCCCGCAGTTGTTGCCCAACAAGGACGTTGCGATCATCACCTACTGCACGAACACGCATTGACACGCCAGCGAATACTCTGCCCGTGAATGGGCGACGATGGGCTACACAAACGTGGCGCCCTACCCCGAAGGAAAACAGGGGTGGATGGAAGCCGGGCTGCCTGTGGAGAAGGCTGCTTAAGAGAGATACGACACCTGAATTTGCACGCGCCTGTATAGTGACCAGCAATCCGAACGCAAGTCCCGCTCTGATTCCGATGGGGCATTTCGGTTCGGTTGACGACGTGGCTTCGGTAGCGGTGATGCTGGCGATGAATGACTACATGACCGGGCAGGCAATCTCGGTCAATGGTGGTTGGTATATGAGTTAGTCCCACCAACTCTGCCCAGCGGTCGCAGTCCCGAATCTCGTCTTCGCCCATGTTCTCAGTCTTCGACTAAAGTGGTAGCCGATGAAATCGACTTTCTGCGCCATGTTCCTGCTCTTCACCGTGAGTGCTGCCGCCCAAAATACAAGCAAGTTCGATATCAAAGCGGCTGAACGGTTCGCCAATCTTGCACTCGCGTGCGTCCACAAAGAGTATCCAAACCACATTAGCCACACCTTGAATAGCGATGCAGACGCGGCACCACCCCGGAAATTGACGCCCGCCTTCTATGGCTGCTACGACTGGCATTCGTCTGTGCACGGGCATTGGCTTCTCGCTCGCTTGGTCAGGACGTTTCCGGACGCTCCGTTTGTTCCGGCTGCTCGCGAAGCATTGCGGCAGAGTCTTACGGCAGAAAACATCGCGCAGGAGGCCGCGTATCTCCGAGGAGAGGGACGAGCCAGTTTTGAGCGCCCGTATGGGCTGGCATGGCTCCTTCAATTAGTTGCGGAATTACGCGAATGGGACGATCCGCAGAGTAAAGAGATGGCACCTAATCTGCATCCGCTTGAGGAAGTTGTACTGGAACGGCTGAACAACTGGCTGCCCAAACTCTCGCACCCTGTGCGCGTCGGCGAACACGACCAGACCGCGTTCGCGCTCGGTCTGATGCTCGATTATGCGCACGGAAGTAGTGATCAGAAGTTGGCCGAATTAGTCGTCTCCAAAGCCAAGCAGTTCTACCTCGGCGACAAGAACTGCCCCTTGGCCTATGAGCCTTCTGGAGAGGATTTTCTGTCCCCATGCCTCGGCGAGGCCGATTTGATGCGGCGTGTCCTGCCAAACGAAGAGTTTGCACGCTGGCTGCGAATATTCATGCCCCAAATTCCTACCTCAGGTGAGGGTAAGTGGTTGCAGCCCGTTGTGTCGCCCGATCCCAGCGATCCCAAGCTGGCGCACTTGGACGGGCTTAATCTCAGCCGAGCATGGATGCTGGAGGGAATCGCCGCTGGTTTAGCGAAAAGCGACAAGCGGCTACCGTCGATTATGGCGACTGCCGGGGCGCACACGAGTGCTGGCTTGGGCGCTGTAACGGGCGAACACTATGAAGGTGGTCACTGGCTGGGTAGCTTTGCCGCCTATCTGGCTACGAAGCGAGGGATTTCACGCTAGTTGCCGCTTCAGGTTGACCGCCATTTCCGCCAACGCGATCAGCGACAGGTAAGCACACAGAGCGGACTGTGCGGCGTCCGCCCTCAACGCTGCACTGCCTGTAACTCCTGACATTGGCCGCTTCTCTTTCGCAAGCCACGGCATTACGACTGCGGCAGCAACCAGAATAGATGGATACAAGGTTGAGAGTTCACAAGTGCTCTGGACGGTGGGAAGAGCAAGAGCGATCCCGGTGGGTGTTGTAGAAGTCAGCGATCAGCAAACTCGTTTTGTTCCGATCAGCGACCGGAAGAAGCTGGCTGGTGCGGTCGCAATGGGGATCGGGCTCGGTATGTGGCTGGGTTGGCGCAGACGGCGGTGAGTGATTCGCAAAGTGTCAGCCGTAAAGACCTCCTTAACTCACGCAGCGTCCCGATTCGCCGTGTTTGCCTCAAGTGGACAGGTGCCGGGAAGCCAGCTTCGCTCGCCCCTATCCAACGCTTCAATCAGTCCCTGAACCAGCGAGGTCAGCTTCGTTGAGTAACTTTCTCTTGTCACCGCAACACAAAGTTCGCGCCAGTCCTTCTGCATAGCGTCAGCCATATTTGACCTCCGATGAGCCAGTGCGAATGCTGCGGTAAAGGATGAAGCATGTTTGGTGCCACGATGCTAAATGCTTCTGTTGTCTATGGCTCACAAACCAGCGCGTGCAGTTTCAGCATCAGGTTTGGGAGTTTTGCGTACAGGATTTCCTGTACCACCCGGTTAGCAAACACACCGTCTCGGCGACAAATAGCGCCCCTCAAACCCTTTTCATCATCTGCCATTCTCAGTTACGCGGATTTCGTAAACATTGCGAGGTAGAGGAATAGCAAGAGTGCTAAGGCGCTCAAGACGCTTCTCACGACATGCAATCTGCCCCAGCGCGTCAGCAGCCGCTCTGCTTCGACTGATCGCCTATCCAGTGTAGGACTCAGCAATTGCTTGTTCGTCGCAAGGATCACGAACAGCGTGAACGGGATGACACTGCCCAGTAGGATTCCAGCAACCAGCCACCAGAATGTCGCCCCACCGAGCCATGCTGCAATGGAGGAGATCAATCCCAGCGCTGCCAAGGTCGCCTGCATGACAGTGGCTCGACGATAGCTGGGCGCGAACTCCGTCGTGGCTATCTCGACGCCGCAATCCATTCTTGCTGGATGTTCGACAAAGCTGATGTAGACGGAGGCTCCTGTAAACAGGCTGCACGAGGGGACTGCAACGAATTCAGCAATCTGGCGCAACATTCGATCCATGCGCTCTTTCGGTGCCTTCAAACGCCGCGGTCAAGACATGCGCAGAGTCTTGAGCGAGGCGCGAGCCGATCCTCGCCTGATGTCGGGCACAATGACTAATTCAAGAATCGTGACATCGGAGATTTCAACTCGATACTCTTCGACCTCACGAATTGTGTTAGGGGGACTGAAATTCCACTGTTGGCGCACAATTTCTCGAAACGAGTGCCCGCCATCGGAAGACCATCGCAGGACGAACTCTTGGGTACGATCTGTCTCGGTTTCCTCGAAGACGAGCGCGATGCGTTTGAGTCTTTGCGGCTCATCGAAGATTAGCCGGATGGTCTGGGTGCCAGACTCGGCGGCATGCCAGCCCAGCATTTCTCCTGAGACCAGTGCAGACTCCACCGGATAATCCTTATCCTCCGATGTGACCTCAACAATGCCTGCACGGTCGAGGTCTAGCCAGCCCTCGTCATGAGATTGAATACCCTGCGGAGTAGGGGTAAAAGCCCGCTTACGCATACCCGGATAGTTTACCTCTGGCGCCGGTCTCACAGTTTTGATGACATCACAACTCAGAGCGGTGACCTTGAAAAAAGAGCCGAGCGCACGCCGTTCATGACAGCTTCCTCTGGCGAAGGAACTGCTACAATCGCTCACCGGAGCAGGCCCGTGCCATTCATTGACACCAGTACACTTGAAGTCATTGAGCGTCTACCCGTCTGGCATGGACGTTATTTTCATTCTTCCAGCATGACGTTCGCCCACTACGATTTCAAACGCGGTTCGTCCATCCACGCACATTTCCATCCCCAAGAAGAAGTCTACGAGGTCATTGAAGGCGAACTCGAACTGACCATCGACGGTGTCAAACAGGTTGCTCGACCGGGCGTGGTCGGGATTGTGCCGAGCAATGTGCTCAACTCGGTCAAAGCCCTAACCGATGGTCGCGCCATCATCGTTGACCATCCCTTGAGGCAAGATATGGGCGAGAGGCGCTCTTAGTTTTCTTTCCGAGGGGAACCTGCTTGGTAAGATCGTGTGGGATATACGCGGAAGGTCTTCTCTGGGAATACTATTATAGGTCCGTAAGCTTGGTCCTGCCACTAATCTCTCCCGCTCTCTCCCGCACGCGCTGTCCACCTTCTCCATTATCATCCTCGCCCACTGCACTCTCGCCGCTAGCCCGGTTGCACTTGTGCTCAGAGATTGAACTGCCAATTCGACTCACCTGAGTACATGTCCAATAGTGCCCTCAACGCAAGCGCGTTGCGATTGAATGTCGTGTTGCACTCGGGTCCGTAGTGCTCTATGAGCAGCCGCTCCGCTATCCTTCTTGCCGCTTCGTCGTTAATGGGGTGAAAAGCAACGTAGAGCGGCGCTCCACCAGCGACTCGTTCCCATGATTCATACTTTTCGTGATCCCGACACACGCCCTCTGCTAAGTCTCTTGCCTCACCCATATAGATTGAGCGATATGGCAATGGACGGCACGTCGCGTCGTAAATCATGATTGCGTAAAGCCCACCTACGCTAGGCAAGTATGTGGGAGCGCCGCATGTCGGTCTTAACAGCTTGGGGCCCGTGAAAGGTAGATTCAGAAGTCGAATCTGCTGTTCCATGCGAAGACGGACAGGAAGCGTGGGGGCCATCGGTGATACTCCTGGGGAAAAGGAATGCCTTGTCACAATGGGAACACCGTCCGCATCTTGAGTACAAGATTACGGAAGTAAGCAATGCAGGCGGCTGAATACTTTCTCCACCACCACTGCCATGCGATCACGACGATATAAGGGTGGTCAAGGGGCCCTCCGGGGTACGACGCTCGTAGAAGGACGCGCGTACGGGTGGATGCTCCCTGATTCGAACTCTATGTCTAATGGCAGGCTATTCGTGTCGAAGGGTCTCCATGGGATCGATCTTCGTCGCGTGGCGGGTGGGGAACGTGGCTGGCGACGAATGTGACGGCCATCAAGAGCGACGACACAAGAACCAGAGTCAGCAGGTCGTGCGGCTTCACGCCGTAGAGGAACTTGCTCATCAGAGGCGTGGCGGCGAACGAACCGGCGACACCGATCACTACTGCTATCAGCGAAAGCACCATTGCCTGCCGCAAGACTAATCCCAGCACCTGCCCGCGTTCCGCTCCCAATGCCATTCTCAGGCCAGGTTCGTGGCGGCGTTCTCCGATCGAGTACGAAATGACCCCATACAATTGCCTAACGAGGGTGATGAAATTCAGGCGATGTCACAATCTTGCGCCGTTTGTGCGCCGGGGCTGGGGAATTTTGAGTAATAGTGATTTTGCAACAGTGAATCGAGCAAGCGATGTTAAATGGATAAGAATGAAACTGATCCAAATAGTCAGTAATTTGGCTTCCTTCGATACCGACGATACCGAGAGCACCATTTACGCATCCAAGCAGTGGACTACAGATTGCGAAGCAATTGTGGCACCAGAATCGGAAATGCCTCCCACCGTTATTGAACGGCTCAACATGAAGTATTTCTTGGATGTGTTCATTGCACGCGATTTCTTGGATGACTGGACCGCCAGCCTTGAGAATCCCCCGACTTTACGGGAAAGGTGTTCGAGATTGATTCACTACCCGATCTACGAGGCTTAACGATGCGACGGCGAGGTCGATGAGGGTAATGGCGAATTTCGCTAATTGCTCTCCCTGACCTCAGTTCTAGTGTTCGCCACAGCGCTCGCCTTGCTCTTTGTTCGTCGCCGTTTGGTCCACATCACCAATCCCGTCAGCAGTTGAAAGGGCATTATCAGACTGGCCAGCGATACCACAATTTTGCTTGGGATCCCCAGAACATCCCCGGTGTGCAATGCGCGATTTAGGTTCACAAGCCGGTAACCAGCAGGAGCACGGCGCGAGTCGATCACCATCAAGATGTTCCCACTATACGGATCAACAGCGATTCTCGTACGTCCTCCGGGCGTCCTGTCCTCGGGGTAGCGCAAGAAGATTTGATATACCTGATTGCCATGCGGCACCGTGACGAGAAACGGCGTCGCTCCCGGCGCAGTTGCGCGTGCGATTGCCAAGGCTTGATCGGGCCTGATCGGAGTGCGCCCGGGCACAGGAGCCACCAGCAGTCTGGGCCAACGAGGCGGCTGTGAATGGCTTATTCGATACAGGAACGGTGTTGTTTGCGCCTCGAAAGAGATTACCAGTCCGGTTAAGACCAATAACAAGACGAAGACCAGAGGCACGATTCCGAAGCTATTGTGTAAATCGAACCAGAATTTCGCTGTCCTAGCGCTGCCACCAATTCCAAAGCGCTTGCTTGGCCACCATAAGTACGCGCCGGAAATCAGCAAGAATAGTGCCGCTAGGGCTGACCACCTCACCGTCGTCTCGCCGAATTCCCGACCTTTATCCAACAGAGCCAACCGAAGGTGGAGCTGGTGCACGAAACCAAGGAAGTCCATTCCTCCATTAATCGTGCCCAGCGCCTGCCCAGAGTACTGGTCGACGTACACGAGTTGCCGCTCGATCATTACTTGGTACGAAAGATCAGGCCGGTCAGAAAGGCCGTATCCGCTAATGTCACGGTTCGGCGACGTCTTGCGCAGTGCCTTGCCTATTTCCTCCAGCGTTAGAGGTGTCCCATAGGGCGTTACATGGGCCATCCTCCAATGCTGGAGCCGACTCAACTCCGGCTCGAAAGCCATTATGCTTCCCGTTAACCCCAGTGTGACGATGAATATGCCCCCAACCAACGCGACAATGAGGTGAAGTTGGAGGATAACCCTCCGCATAGCAAGATTCTCCGTGCACACAGGGATACCACGATTCGCAAAAATCTTCCTTAACTTTTCGACAAAGGTTAGCTGCAACTCTCGAAATCAGAAGGCCATTTCACAAAATCCCCGTGTACGAATCGACCGTTACTGATACGGCAACTGTCCAACCCGTGGGGACTATGGCAGAATCCTTTCATGACTAAACCCAGCCTCCCCATCCCGCACGAGCAGCGCAAGATTGAGCAGCTACTCGTGGTACTGGCGAAAAAGCGGCCCGTTTCCGCGAAGCCCGCACCGATTGCCTACGGACAGGCTGCGACCGGCACGGCACACCCGCGAGTCTTTTTCTCGACATAGCCACGCACTTAAAAAGTAGTAGGCGGCTAACCGTCACCAAAGCGGCCTCTTCGTAATCTGGTAGCGCGCGGTCGTACAGCGTTACGCTGTGGTCGGAGGTTTTCAGATGGCAGTCTTATTTGAGGTCCAAGGCGCTTACGACCGAAAAGTGTACGTCAACCCGCTGCAAGTGACGCACGTGCTCGCCACTGAGACAGGCTGTGACATCTACCTCGCGAACGGCGAGAAAATCGCGGCGAAAGAAGACGCGGACATGGTGGAGGTCCGCATTTCGGACGCGCTGTGCGCCACCTCGGACTCGAACTTCGTAGAGAAACCGGCGCTGTGACGTTCGCGGTGGACCTGCCCCTGCGCAGACTGCTTCTGTCTAGCCAGCATACACGCGCACAATCACTTTCTCCGCGTGATTTCCAGGCAACCCGGCCCCCGTGGGACTTCGTGCGCTTACTCAGGGCTCTTTTCCGTTGACGGAGTAGGAGGCGGGCCACCCATGCCATGCTCGTGTATCATGCCGGGTCCCATCGATTCCATGTTCTTTTGCATTCGGTCCATGTGGGACCGTTTCCCGCTAAACTTCGGCCACATTCAGCAGCGTGAAGAACACTGGGCCATTGTCGATCTGAAGGGAAAGGCAGGCCACATCCACACCATCCCGGTGCCAATATGGGTAAAGAATGTCCTGGACCAGTGGCTTCAGGCAGCGAACATTACATCGGGCAAGTTGTTTCGTCGTGTGCACAAGATGGGGAAGACCTGGGGAGAGAGGCTGACAGAAAAATCTGTGTGGCACGTGGTTCGGGAGTATGCCGCGAAAGCCGCTATCGACAAGTTAGCGCCGCACGATCTCCGGACTTGTGCACGGCTTTGCCACGCCGCGGGAGGCGAACTGGAGCAGTTCAGTTTCTGCTCGGTCACATTTCGATTCAGACAACCGAACGATATCTCGGTTGCAAACAGCGGATTCAAGGTGCCGTCAACGACAAAATCGGGATAGAGCCACCGGGCTGAACGAGCCCCTCACTTTCCGCTTTGCCGACAACTGACCAATTGAATCTGCAGATCACCTGAAGTTGTCCAGTGCGAAGCTGGTTATTCGCGGCGCAAGGCGGTCATGGGATGGATGCTCAAGGCCCGCCGTGCCGGAATGTAACAAGCCAGCATAGCGACTGCCGCAAGCAATAACGCCACACCAATCAGTGTTGCCGGATCGGTAGGATTCACTTCGAAGAGCAGGCTGACCATCGCCCGGGTAAGCGCGATCGCGCCGGCAAGCCCGAGCACGATGCCCAGCAGCCCGAGCTTCACTCCATCCTTCATTACCAGTCGCAGGACATCGCGCTGTTGCGCGCCCAACGCGATGTAGACTCCGATTTCGTGCGTGCGCTCGTTGACGCGATACGCAACCATCCCGTAGATCCCTACTCCGGCCAGCGCCACCGCCAGCGCGGCAAAGCTTGCGAGCAACAACACGTTGAAGCGCTGCTGCGCTACCGAGACCGCCAACAGATCGTCCATGGATTGAATGCCGCTTACGGGAATCTGGCTATCCAAGCTCCAGACCTGCTTTTTCACGTCCTCGACTAGGCCTGCTACCGGAACTCGCGTCCGGATCACCAGCGTCATCCATTTCCGCCACGCCTCATCATTTTGGCTGAACGGAGCGTAGACGGCTGGGTCTACTGGCTGGTTCAGCCCGGAATGCTTCACGTCGCCCGCAACACCAATGATCGTCATCCACTCGTGGGGGTTCGATCGGGCCCAGTCAATACGGATTCCAATCGGGTCCTGGCCGGGAAGAAGTTGCTGCACGAACGCCTGGTTGACGATCGCCACTCGCGGTTCTCCTTCGCGGTCCATCGCGCTGAAGTCGCGTCCGGTGCGAAGGGCAATCTGCATGACGCCGAAGTAATTACCCATGACCGATAGCGTTTGCACCTCTGGTTCCGCTCCCACCGCAGGCGCGGGCTGTCCGTCGATCGCGACGCGATGGTCTACATAATTTCCGGCCAAGGGAAGGTCGGTGATCATCGCCGCCTCCACCCCAGGAAAGGAGTTAATCCGCGCGAGCAACTCTCTGCGAAAATTCGTCTGCAAGGGAATCTGCGGATAGCGGGTTCCCGGCAGCTGAAGGTACATCGTGATAACGTTCGCGGGATTGAATCCCGGATCGACGGATCGCAAGTGCAGAAAGCCTTTGATCAGCAATCCCGCACCCGCCAGCAGAATGAGCGCCAGGGCGAGCTCCGCGGTCACCAACAAGCTGCGAAAGGGACTGCGCGAAACACCCGTGGCGGTGGTGCGTGCGTTCTCACGCAACGCTTCCGCCATATCGCCGCGAGATGCGGACCATGCCGGCAGAAGTCCGAACAGCAGCCCCGTCAGCAGCGAGATGGCGAATACGAATAGGAAGACCCGCGCGTCCATGGGAATTGCGTCCAAGCGACGCAACTCCGCCGGTTTCAATGCCAGCAACAACGTTGTGCCTGCCTTGGCAGCCATCAGTCCTGCGGCTCCGCCGACCAGCGCCAACAAGGTGCTCTCTGTGAGCCGTTGACGAATCAGGCGACCATTCCGGGCGCCCAGCGAGGCGCGAATCATCAGCTCGCGCTGGCGTGTCAAAGCCCGGGCCATCAGCAGCATCGCGAAATTCGCACAGGCAATCAGCAGCACCAGCCCGACCGCTCCAAACAGAATCAGCAGCGCCGGGCGAACATCCCCCACCAGCCACTCATGCAGTGGCATCAGGACGGTGCCGCGCTCCCTCTCAGTGTCGGGAAACTCCTCGGCAAGCCGGTGGTCCGCCTGTGCGATCTCTGTTTGCGCCTGCCCGAGGGGCACGCCCGGCTTCAGCCGCCAGTAGGTGTGCATGAAATGCACGCCGCGCTCGGGAGCGGCCTCGGGATATCCCGCCCACAACGAAATGAAGACATCCGCGAGCTCCTTCGGGAGAGTGAAATTCCTGGGCATCACACCAATCACTGTGTAGGTCTTGTCGCTCAGCCGGATCCCTCTGCCCAGCACATGAGGATCGCCGCCCAGGAAGTCCCGCCAGAACGGATAACTTAGCACGACATTTCGTGCCCCGCCTTTCACGTCTTCATCGGCGGAGATCCAACGGCCCAACATCGGCTGGACTCCGAGTGTCACCAAAAGGCCCGCATCAACCCAGGCGGCGTGCACGCGCACCGGCTCGCCATTGCCCGTGAAGTCCATAGGTGCGATGTTGACTCCACCGCTGCTGGCGAACGAGTGAGTCTGACGCTGCATGTCTTTCAGATTGGGTAGCGATTCGTTTTGCCGTGCAGCCAGCAACTCCTGCGGGTTGGGATATGGGAGCGGATTCAGCAAAACCCGGTTGACCACGCTGAAGATCGCAGTGTTGGCTCCGATCCCGAGTGCCAACGTCAGCACAGCGCAAGCCGTAAACGCGGGCGCGTGAAGCAGGGTGCGAGAGGTGTAATGCAAGTCTTGCATCAGGGTCTCCACAAAGCTGACGCCGCGAGCCTCGCGGCACTCATCCTTAACCTGATCGAGTCCGCCAAACTCCAGCCGGGCGCGACGCAGGGCCTCGGGTTCGCTCATTCCCGACCTCACATATTTGTCAGTCTGTCGCTCGAGGTGAAAACGCAGCTCGTCATCGAGTTCGTTCTCTGCGGCAGGGCGGCGCATCAAGCTACGCAGCCGGAAGAGTAAGTCGTGTAGCAACACGCGACCTCCTAGGCAGTTTCGAGGATCTGGCTCACGGCTGCCGTCAGCTTCTGCCAGGCGTCCTGTTCGATCTCGAGTTCGCGCCGTCCGGCTTTGGTGAGCTCGTAGAACTTTGCTTTGCGATTGTTCTCTGAGGTACCCCAGCGGGCCTTGATCCAGCCGCGGCGCTCCAGGCGGTGCAGCGCGGGATAGAGCGAGCCCTGCTGCACACGCAAGACGTCGCTGGAGATCTGCTGGATACGTTCAGAAACGGCCCAGCCGTGGAGCGGCTCAAGCGACAAGGTGCGGAGGATCAGCAAGTCCAGCGTGCCCTGCGGAAGATCAATGAATCGAGATGGCATTACGTTCCCCTATTGCTTCTACAAGAAGTTACACTAGCTCCTGTAGAAGTGCAAGGGGACAAAAGCCGACGGTATACAGGAATTCCCACCGCATTGAACTTAGACCGCTTATACAACGGACGATGCAGTCAAACCGCGACCTTGGGTGTATGACGGGTTTAGCCGGAAGTTGTGCAACTGGAAAGAATTCTAGCAACACAATCGTGGTCAAACTAAATTGGGCATGGGGCGAAACTGGCTTGGATTAGAGCAAAACATGGTGCGGGCGGAGGGATTTGAACCTTTGAGGGCCGTTTGCGGTCTGGAATCCCTTTACCCATCTCCGGAAGAGCCGAGCCCAGATGCTGCCCGTCTAGTCTCTTCACTTTCCCAGCTAATGTCCGTCCCGGCTTGGCTTGCCACGTGTGGTCTCCCAAAAATTTGTGTAATTCTGCATCGCCAGTCCCGCCAACGACTTAGGCCTTATAGATCCGGTGCGTCTTTCAATACACAAGCATCTTATTTTATTTCATAGACTTATGCTGGACTGCTCTTCACATTACGAGGCTCCTCCCCCTGCCACACGGCAAGGCCGCAGGCCGTTGATGGTCCTGTCGGTTGTGTTTGGCGGCGACGAGGGAGGCGGGTATTTGGAGAGAGTTGCCGCACAACCAAGCGAGCGGACAACGATGACTGGGCGACTTTATTGCCTACGTGTATGCGAGAGAGATGCTGCTATTTGTAGAAGAGGACGCTGCCCGAAGGATCAAGTTGTTCGAGAAGGTCGAAATCAACAACGTTGCGAGTCAGAACCGTGCACCCGCACTTTCGGGCAGTCGCAAAAAGCAGAGCATCATTCAATGCTCGTCGCCGATGCTCCCGGCCATATCCGTGCAAACGGGCGAGAACACCCGATAGGATGCCAGCTTCCCTCCATATCTCAGGGTCCGGCGCAATCGTCCTATAGGTCGGTCGGCGCTCGATCACATTAGATATCTGCTCTGTGATTTCTTGGGTTTGGGGATGGGCGGGATCAAGCAAGCCAATAGCCGCCGCCAGCTCTGCTTCGGTCACCGGAGAATGCCAGGCTTCTGCGGCGCGAAGCATCGGCTCACCATTCTGGGGAAATCGGTTCTGTAGGATGTCGATGTAGACTGTCGTGTCGTAGAGCAGCTTCGGTGGCCGGATGCTGGCGGTCTCGATGAAAGCAAGGTCTGCTTCGGGACGCGCTTTAAGTTGCGCCCTACGCTTTTCTGGTTTGAGCCGCCTGAGAGTGGTCTGAAATTCAGAACTCAAGGTCAGCCTCGGGAGTGACGCTGCCACGACGGGAAAGCAGCCAATCCGCGTAATCATCGCCCACCGCAATGTTCGCCAGTGCTACCTCAATAAGGTCGGTGTTGGAAGTGATACCAGTGCGCTTCTTGGCCCTGGCTACCAAAGCTTCAGGCATCCTCCCGCGAACCATCTCAGTCCGCTCGCCGCGCAACAAGCCCTCTTTCTCTGCTATAACCATGACTTCGTTGAGCTTGAGAGAACCGCGAACGCGAGCGCGCCCATTTCTCCGGGGTGAACGGGTTTGGGCACCACGCTTCATCATCATTGCTCCCGATTTTGTAGCACACAGACACTAATATTGTAGCACACAAACGATCGATACTCCCAGAGAGGCTCGAGAGGCTCGCCTTGAGTAACCGCCTCAACCGGGGATTGCCGCTCGAGGGCGCGTCTAGCACTGCAGTGAAGCGTTTGAATTCTGATATCGGGGGAACGAAATGCGCGGGCGTCCATACGCATCTTATCCGCTTGGCCCCGAGAGACCCTTGACGAGGGTTCCCGCACCCAGCGCGCTTTTTGCGAGATTTGCTTGAACTGTGCGACTTCCAGGTCTTGCGCAGAACGATGCAACGCTGCAGGTCAAGGGGTCGGTGAAGGAGATCCAAACTCACCTGCGGCACGCCAAGGCTGATACCACGGCCAACCGAGTACATGCAGGAGTTGCCAGAGAGCGTTGGGCGGATGGTTGAGTCGATGTGCGAGGAGCTAATGCACAATCAAGCCGCGGCGTCTGCCGATTTGCTACCAGCTACCAACGAGGATGGGAGCCCTACCGCTATCTGTATGAAAGATATCGTAGGCACGAGGAGACTCGAACTCCTGAGCTCTACCGTATCAAGGTTCAGTTATTCAATACCTCCAACTGCATATTCCGGGGCATGTGAATTGTGAATAAAGATTCCGGGCGATGTGAATAACGATTCCGGGAGGATGTGGATACGGATTCCGGGCATGTGAATAAACCTGAACCCGCGAGGAGTCAGTCACAGAACCGGGGTTGATATTAGCGTCGTCACCGAAAACCATTCACGCTCGGCGCTTGGCATGCGCACCCAAGTATGTTCTCCTAGTAAGAGCCCAATGAGCCGGATGCGCCAACAAGGAAAGAGTCGGCGAATCGCGCTCGGGGTGTGCGCGCTGGCGGGCCTGGGGCTGGCGCTGATGCCGCTGGAGTCGCGCGCGCAGCTACAGCCACAACAACAGCAGCAGCAACAGCAACTGGTCATCCGCTTCGTGCGCAATCCCGATCTTGCGCCGGACCTCAAGACCAAAGACCTGAGCGGAAAAGAACTCAGCCTGGAAGCGTACAAAGGCAAGGTGGTGCTGTTGAACTTCTGGGCCACCTGGTGCGGGCCGTGCCGCGCGGAAATCCCCAGCCTGATCCGAATTCAGGAGGCGTATAAGGACCGTTTGCAGATTATCGGCATGGATGTAGATGACGACGACGAGGAGCAACTGCGCGCCTTTGTGAAAGCCCAGGGCATCAACTATCCGGTGGGGATAACCTCGGTCCCGGTGCGCCTCGCTTATGGAGGCATCGCCGCGCTGCCGACCGTGTTCGTCATCAATCAAGACAGCAAAGTGGTGCAGAAGCATGTAGGGTTGTTCAATCCGGCGCTTTACGAAATCGAAGCGCGCGCGCTGCTGGATATGCCCGTTCCGGCGAGAGTCGAAACCTTTGAAGATACCGGTGAAGTGTTTCTGAAGCACGCGGACCGCGCGACCATGCTGCCGGGCGTGGACATGTCGAAATTGACGCCGGAACAGCGCATGGCCGCGTTGCACAAGCTCAACGCGGAAGCCTGCGATTGCGGCTGCAAGTACACGCTGGCGCAATGCCGCATCTACGATCCCGCGTGCAATATCAGCAAGGAACGCGCCGCAGCCATCGTGAAGGAAGCCGCGAAATTGCCGCCCAAGGATGCGCCGGGAAATACCGCCGCGCCGGCTTCGTCCGCACCATCGGGGCCTGCCGATCCGCCGAAGCCACGCAGCCGAAAATAGAAATTGGAAAACGGAAATCGGAAAAGCGAAAAGTGGATGAATGGTAGGCCCGAATGGACTCGAACCATCGACCTCCTCCGTGTCAGGGAGGCGCTCTAACCAACTGAGCTACGGGCCTACATGCGAACGGTTCTGGGTTCAATTCTACGGGCAGCGGGCAATTCCGGCAACGTTTGCCTCGCCCCAGGTTTGCGGAATCACGGGCTGGAGAATCTTGCTCTTTTTGTCTAAGCGTATGGAATCAATCGTCGGTTCCGACAAAATCGGGCGCTTGATTTCTACCGTGTCAAGGTTCGCTTAACCCATACATACAACGACTTCGATGTTCGCGGGGAAACCGCTAAACCACTCGCCCACCCGTGGGACACGCGCAGTCCCGCTCTGAGTCGGGTACGTGTCAATTGGAAGAGTGTTCTCCTTGATCCGCAGCTCGTCAACCATGGTAGGTCAGGGTGTGGAACGAAAATCATTGCCTATCGCTTCGCCTTAGGCAATTCGACGCCGGATCCCAGGGTGATTAATATTAATGAAGAGAGCCGACCGGCGTCAGAAGAAACACATGCAGAGGTGCAGCGTGTGTCTCATCATCGAGGTGCGACTCCCGGTCCCGCGTAAGATCTTGATGGACACTGCCGACCGCGAGAATCTGGCCGTTATTGTTGATATGAAGAGCCTGTGCTAGTAGTACATCGTGCGTCGGAGGAATCAATGAATTCAGGTCCTGCATTCCGTTGGCTTTGGTCCACAAGAAAGCACGGGCACCCAGCGAGGTCTCTGAAGCGCCGACCACTTGTCCCGAATCGTTGATTCCGAGCGCGTCGGCGTACTCTTTGCCACCCAGAGAACCGACGCTCTGCATGCCAATCTCCTTCGACCACAGAAAGGGACGGCTGGCGGAACCGAGAGTACAAGATCCCACGACTTGACCTGCATTGTTAATGCGCACGGCTTTACACGATTCGCTTCCGGTCAGTATCCCAAGGTCGACCATTCCATCGCGACTGGTCCACAAAAAAGGGCGCGTGCCCGACGAACTCGTCGACATACCCACCACTCGCCCGGCATTGTTGATGGCATAGGCTTCGCTGTAGTTCCCTCCGGGAAGGGTTCCCAGACTTCGCACTTCGAGTTTTGTCGACCAGACGACCGCACGAATCCCGTGTTTCCCGCTCGAGTATCCGACGATCTGTCCAGAGTTGTTGATGGCAAAGGCGCGGCTGGAGGAATCTCCCGGCAGCGGACTCAGTTCGCGAATTCCCTCCCGTGCGTTCCATACAAACCCCCGCATCGTCTCTCGAGTATTGGAGTCGCCGACCACAGTGCCCGCATCATTTACTCCGAAGGCTTCGCTGTAATCTCCTCCCGGAAGGGTACCGAGATCACGCATACCAGTGGGGCGACTCCAAACAAAAGCTCGCATTGCGCTTCCGTGAATCAACCCGGAGCTACCGACGACTTGCCCGCCGGTGCCGTCCATGTGTCGTCCGACACTACTGCCGCCCTGCCGCAAAGCGCCAAGCTCGACCACACTGTAACTATCGCCGGCCCATGCCGGGCCACCCAGTACACACGGGATGGCTACCACCAGCATCGCAATCAGCTTACTGATCGAAAAATCGGTTCTCATTTGTGCTTGTGCCCATGAGGGTTGTCCACCTGGATGTTAGAGGCGACGGATGGGACCCCGCTGCCGTTCACCAGGAAGAGCATGTAGAAGCCGGGAGGCGCCAGATTTGCGCTCGGTGGCGCGGTCACATTGAGGCCGCCTGTAGCCTGGCTGAAGCCGAGGAAACTGATGCGCTGTTCTTGATTGAAAGTGTGAGTCACTGCGCCAAGCCGGATCCAGGTCACTTGGGTGATGGTAGCGGCATCGGGGGTTCCCACAAAGAAAGTCTGGCCGCTACCGATACTCCTGGGAGCTGAGGTGATGGTCGGCCGCGGTCCGTTAAACAGGTAGGGTGGCGAGAAGATTTCTGCAGCGTTCCTATTGCAGGGTGGACTTGTATTACACTCTCCACCTGCCGAGAGCACCCGGCCATCGGGCAGAAGTAGGGCCACCGAGTGGTATCCGCGATAAACGCTCAGGCTAGCCATCGTCGACCAAGCCCCGGTGGTTGGATTCCACAATTCGGCGGGGAATACGGGATGGGTATAATCGTCGAATTGTGCTCCGCTCGTTCCCCCTGTCACCAAGACCGTCCCATCTGGAAGCAACGTCGCGTTCGCATTGCGCCGTGGATTCGCCATCGACCCTGTGTAGTTCCAGGTCGGGGCGGGCGCGTTCAGGTTAATAATTTCCGCGGTCGCCGTTGGCCCAGGGCCCCCGCCAGCTACCATGATCTTGCCGGTGTCGTACATGACCGAAGGACCGTAGCCGCGAGGCCCGTACTGCATAGTTGGACCGATCGACCAACTGCCAGTGCCGTCGGTATTGAGGTATCGGGAGACCTGGCTCGGGCCCGCAAAGAAGAGCGTGCCATTTGGCGCCACATACATCTCTGGGTAAAGTGGCAGATCCAACTGCGCGGTGGTCAGATCTCGCCATGTGCCACGGGAGACCTGCAAGACTTGCGGCAATGGGTTAACTCCCAACGTTGGGCTGATCTCGCCCGAAATTACCACGACATCTCCGTTAGGGAGCACAGTGTTGGTCGGGTACCAACGACCCGCATTCATGTTCGGCAAAAACGTCCAGTTCCCAGTCACTGGGTCATAGAGGGAGGCGTTTGCCATCCCTGTGTTCAGCGAAGAGTCTCCGCCCGTGATCAACACCCGACCGTTACCTAGTACGGAATGGCCCCCGCAGAAAATGTTGTAACCCGGCGCTATGGCCAAGGCGTTGGTATTGGATACCGGGTCAAAGATCTGCGGCTTGCCGCCGTTGGCGAACGAGGGCCACCACAGTACCTTCCCGTTGGGTAGCAAGACGGCATGAGTGGCATTACCGGGCCAGCTCATCAGCGCGGAGAATTGCCCAACCACGGACGGATCCTGCGCGTTGGCCCAGGGGCACACACTTCCCAGCATCGTTGACAGCACGGCCACCCAAAGTAAGCCTTGCCTCACGGAATGCGTGGTTTCAACGAGACGCAAACCTCGCCAGTTCTGCCTGCAGGGTGGAGTTGCACTCCGATTTTGACGGCGGGACGAAAGGCACAACATAGTGGCTTTCCTCGGATTTCCGTAATTGTTTGGACATCCAAATTGCCAGAGCACCAGAGTGGGGAATTGGGTGCTTCCAAGGCGCTAGCCGAGGTTAAAATACCCCGGCCGAAGGGAGCTGTCAAGCTAAGAGCTGCTCTACACTGCTCTACACTCTACGCCGATGGATCTGGTGGCCCAGCATCGGAAAGGGCAGTTAATTTTACGTAACCAGGCCATCGCACTCACTGACGTTATTGAGCCATCGGGGAATTTTGCTGATGATGATGCGAAGAAGTTTTCAGGTACCAGGACAGCGCACTCACCCCAGCTCGTGTCTTGGTTAATGTTTCTTACGGCGGCGCAGTCTTCGGTTAATTTCGTCTGGAGAGAAAGATTCTGGAACGAAATCACCGAGCCAATCACAAACCTCCTCATGACCAGGGTGATTGGTGTCCTGAAGTGCTTTGAGAAGCTCTGCAAATCCTTGGGGTCCCCCGCAGTCTTCCGGTGGACAAGAGCGCTTACCCGCAACGCAAATCTGCTGAAACGATTCGTCTCCAAGCAAAACTCGTTCAAGAACAAGCTCGTGCTGCCAGCCGTCCCCGAAATCGTACTCGTACAATAACTTTGTCCCCTCCGTCCGCATCAAGTCACCGAGCTCGGTCCGGTTCTCGTCTGCAACTTTGGTCCCGACTCTGAATCTCAACTCAGAGAACGTTTGTCGCGGGAGAACAAATTGGTGGAGGTCGCCCAAGCGACGAGGCGGGACGCTGCAGAAGACGCGCAACTAGCACGTTCAAGGTTTCGTATAACCGGCTACCGTGCCGTCCACCCGCCAACGAGGAGAATGGTATCCCCTGTAATAAGAGAGGCTGCGCTAGACGCAAGAAAAACGACCGCAC
The DNA here is from genome assembly GCA_035511455.1 of Candidatus Sulfotelmatobacter sp. GTDB lineage: Bacteria > Acidobacteriota > Terriglobia > Terriglobales > Acidobacteriaceae > Sulfotelmatobacter. Next base: position 45,686 of record DATKFH010000165.1, read on the forward strand.
CCGCCACATCCATTGGCTCACCAATGCGGTGTAACGCAGCAATGCGCTCGATCACGTCTGGGCGAAACTCGGGGTTTGCGAGGGAGCCCTCTGTCTCCGGAGTGCGAATAAATGTGGGGGCGACCGCATTTACCGTGATGTTGTAGCCAATTTGTGGTGCGATACGTTCAAGGGAATCGGCGCGGATGCTCGCCAGGACGCGGGCATTCTCGACCGGCGCGCCCGGGCTGAACTGCACCTCCCCTCTGAAATCACGGATGGCGATACTGGGCCTATGTCTGAGAGCCGACAACAGGCCGGTGGAAAATGCCTTCACAACGAACGTGCTCTCCTGGGTCTCTATGGTGTACCGAACGGTAGTGTCCTCCGGTAGTGGTCTGGCCCGATGACATTCCCGAGAAGGATCGGCTGGATAATCATCGCAGAATGCACGACGAAGTATTGCAGACCGATCGCTTCCCCGAGATCGTCTTGCGGGCTGCCGGTGACTTTGCAGTCGGCCAAACCGGCTATCACATCACTCTGGTTTCAGCCGCCGCTGGGACGATCGGGGTGAAGGACGAACTAAAGTGCAAGTTCGACATCGCGGCACGCAAGCACGGCTGAGCTCACTTTCAGCCGGTCTCGCGCCTCAAGCATGCTCGCTGCCATTGCGCCGATCACCGTAGATTCGGACATAGTCCGGCGGACGGACTCCCTCGACTAATTTCTCGTCTGGCACAGGCGTCTGAGAATTGATCTCGAGCGGTAACACGCCAGCCCACACCGCCAACCCGTAGTCGCCGTCATCATCGATGGGCGGCCCAGTTCGTACCTTTGCTGAAGCTTCCTCGATCGAGAATTCAAGTACCGTTGTCGCTCTTAATTCCTTCTCGCTCGGTCCCCGAACATCGTTCCACCTGCCGGCGATGAGGTGTTCGGAGATCACGCGCAAGCACTCGATTTTCCGCTCCGGATCCGCGACCTTCCGCGCCCTTCCGAATGCCACGACCGAGCGATAGTTCATGGAGTGATGGAAGGCCGAGCGCGCCAGAACCAAGCCATCCACGAGCGTCACCGTCACGCACGCCGGGGTGCCGGTTTCAAGTTCCCCGAGCATGCGACTGGCGGAGGAACCATGCAAATAGAGAGTCTCCCCATCGCGGCCATATAACGTCGGGATGACGAATGGCTGGCCATCCACACAGAATCCGACGTGTGCGATAAAGCCCGCGTCCAGAATCTGGCTGATGGTTTCCCAGTCGTGCGAGCCTCTGACGGGTATGCGGCGGAGATCACTTCGCTTTGTCGAATTCATCGTTTACCCGTGTCTGGTCTGTAATCCAGTTGACTTCCCAAGTCTTGCCCCCATCATCGGAGAATGACTGCTCAAAGTGCGGTGAATTCGTGGTCAGGTCCGTCCAAACAAATCGAATCAAGATGGTTTGGCCGTTAATTGTGTCCTGCGCGAAAAACTCACCGCGTCCATTCTTGAATTCTCCGACCTGGGGTGGGTCGAGGATTCCGACCTTGCGATTGGCCCAATAAAGCCGCCATTGGTGGGATTGAGGATTGTACACGCGCAGGGTCAGGCCCGTGATATGGCCTGACGGGCCATCGACTTCGATGGTGTCCAGTTCGGCGCCGCCGTCCCAAACCCTGAAACATTCTCCGGTGCCGTCCAGATCGACCCAGGTATTGGAACCGGTCAGGGGATGCAGGCGGCGCTTTAGGTGATATTTCCATTTGCCCAGAAGGGGGTCAAAGTCGTGCTGGCCGTCGCGTTCAGCCGACGCCTGTTGCGTACTTGTTTGCGATGCATCTGAATTCTGCTGTGCCCGTCCCTGAAGGGGTTGCAAGATGACGGCCAAGCTCCACACCACGAGATAAATCAGAATACGTCTGCTGTTCATTAGATCGCCTCTAGTTCGTTTGTTTTTTGGTGCCCACTCGCCAAAACTTACCCCACGCAGTGGTCTCCGACAATAGCCACTTCATGGTGATACGATATAACCACTTTCAAAATGAAACGCGTTCCTGCTAGCTTCTTCCCGCCCATCGCACTCGACTCCCACGCCAAGACCCCGCTGTACCGACAGTTGTACGACTGGTTTCGACGGGCCATCATCGCCGGCCAGCTGAGGCCGGGACGGCGAGTGCCCTCCACCAGAAGCTTGGCCGCTGAGCTGAAGATTTCGCGCATCCCGGTCCTGAACGCATACGAGCAATTGCTGGCCGAAGGTTATTTGGAGACTTTCGTCGGGGCGGGTACGTGCGTGGCGAGTTCCATTCCCGATGACACGCTGAGTTTGCATGCCAGGACTGCGCGGAAGGGAGTGCAGGAAGCTTCTCAGAAACAAGGCCCGCGACGCATGTCGCGCCGTGGACAAGGGATGACGCAGCTGCCGACGCAATCATGGCTGAACATCGTGGGTGCGTTTCGGGTGAGTTTGCCTGCCCTCGACCATTTTCCGATTGGCGTCTGGTCGAACCTCGTGGCGCGGCATTCCCGGAGGCCGAGTAGGGGCATCATGGCCTATGGCGACGCCATGGGATACCTCCCGCTCCGCGACGCAATCGCGGAATATCTGGGTGCAGTTCGCGCCGTGCGCTGCGAGGCCTCGCAGATTATGGTGACCACCGGCTCACAACAGGGCCTGCAACTCTCCGCGCAGGTTTTGTTGGACCCCAAAGACCGGGTGTGGATCGAAGAGCCAGGCTATCCCAGCGCTCGCCAGGCTTTCATCGCGGCCGGGGCTCACCTGATTCCAGTTCCGGTGGATGATGAGGGCATGAACGTAGCAGAGACGATCCGTCGCGGTCACAACCCACGGGCCGTCTATATCACGCCATCGCACCAATACCCGATGGGCATGACGATGAGCGCCACACGCCGTATGCTCCTCCTCAATTGGGCGGTGCGCACCGGCGCCTGGATCATCGAGGACGATTACGACAGCGAGTATCGCTTTGGAAGCCGTCCTATTGCTTCTCTTCAAGGACTCGACACCGATGCGAGGGTCATTTATGTCGGGACCTTCAGCAAGGTCATGTTCCCGGCTCTGCGCGTGGGTTACGTGGTCGTTCCCCGGGACTTGGTCCCCGCATTCTCCGCCGCTCGAGACGCCGCCGATGTTTTTTCCGCAACTCTCTATCAGGCAGTGTTGACCGATTTTATCCGCGAGGGGCACTTCGCTCGCCACATACGTCGGATGAGAATGCTCTATATGGAGCGGCGAAGAGCATTGGTGAAAGCGATCGGCGCCGAGATGGGAGATATGCTCGCGGTGATAGGCGCCGAAGCTGGCATGCATCTGACGGCTTTGCTGCCTCCCGGCATGAACGATGTTGCCGCCTCGAGGAGGGCTGCCCAAAAGGGCATTTCAGCAACTCCGTTATCGGCGTGCTACTTGAGGCCACCGGCAAGGGGCGGCCTCATTCTAGGATACGCGGGCGTGAATGCGCATCAGATTTACGATGGAACACGCAAACTAAAAATGTGTGTATTGGGTCGCTAGTCCTTTCTAGCGAGCACTGGCTTCTTGACAGTAACCCCCAAACAATTTTCCGGCGTCGCAGTCGGTGAAACTCTAAGTTTCGGTCGTCTCTTGTCGCGGCAGCGATTCTTGAGCCTCAAGAATGGCCGCTCGAGCGGAAATGAAGAATCGACGCCACTGCCAGCGCCAACACAAGCTGAGCAACGAAGACAACTATGGAATTGTGAAAGAAAGCTCCGCCCGTGACCCACCCCCACACGACATCGCGCGCGTAGCCATGGCAAAGGTAGAGTAGTAGGAAATAGCGCCGAGGTAACGGGCCACGCTATTGTTCAGGATCGCCCAGGGCCGGGGCACGACCGAGACCAGGATCACCGCGAGCAGGTGGGTCACGATGTCACTTTGACGCTGGAGGGCAAACACGAGAATCAGCGCGCACATCGGCGTCCAGGGGTGCGACACCCATGCCGGCACGGTCCAACCAAGTCTCGCGGCGACGCGCATGGAGGGGGATCCCCTGTCTCGCAACACGGAGCCAGTGCACCTAAAACAATTGGTCGAAGAAACATTGGACGACTGTCGTGTCGAAGCCCAACTTTTCCGCGGTTGCACGATACGGGTGGAAGGCAACTTTTGGGAGAAGTCGCCGGCGATCGAGAACTTCTTCGCCGTGCGTTCGAGAATGTCCTGCGCAACGCGATTCGTTATTCGCCCGAACAAGCCGCCATCGAGGTTGCACTGGCGGAGAGCGCTCGCCTCATTACGATCGCAGTCCGCGACTACGGCCCGGGAGTGCCTGCGGAATCTCTCACCCGAATCTTCGAACCCTTTTTTCGTGTGGAGGAAGGCCGAGACGAGAAGACGGAAGGAATTAACCTCGGTTTATCCATTGCCAAGCGCGCCGTGCGACTTCATCGGGGTACGATCACCGCGCAGAATGCGCATCCGGGCCTGCGTGTGCAAATCGCTATTCCAACCACGGTTCCTCAAGTTTTGTTAGCCACGCCAGGTAGGACCTGAGTCACGAGTAACCGCGCTTAGGTTGAAATGTTACTGGGCTCGCTTTGTATTGTGAGTCTTGCTGCAAACGGCAACAATTACGGGTACCAACGGGTACCAAATGTCGGCTGGCCTCGAGCTTCGGCAAAAAGGCGTCGACTAGCATTAATGTATAGGCTGGTGCCTCGCTCCCAGAAAACAGCACGATCATCAGTTCTGGCCTGATGCGTTTGATTTCGATGGCAAGCTCGTGCCCGTTCATCCCGGGCACTTCGTAGTCGAGAAGCACCGCATCGCACTTGCACATGGTCGCAAGCCGGAGTCCTTGTTGCGCCGATACAGCCGTTATCACCACGAACCCAGACCTTTCGAGCACGGCTTTTTCATAGCCCAGGACTGCATCATCATCGTCTATGCAAAGAATGGTCCTGTTCGAAGCTGGGTAAGTCGAGGTCAACCCTGGCCTCCTCTCAACATCAGGCCCGATTCATGTGAGGTTATGGAGCTCGCTCATCACTACCACTCAATGCCGACCGGCAGATCTACAGCTCCTTATGTCGTCATATCGTCCTAGGACTAAGTACGCGATGGAAGGACAATATCGTCAACTAACTTTCGGAAGCGGGTTCGTCGTGCAGGCTGTCGAAGGCGTCGAAATTTGCCACAACGCACACGTCATCGACGTGTTAGTCGTAGGCAGCTCTCTAGTAGCGCAGCGACTCTTGCTTGTTGCCAACAACGGCCTATGTCATCGCGAGGAAGTAGAGTGAAAGCAAGCCGCGATCATTGAGTTTTTGGTGTCGCAGGTGGAACGCCTCCAGTAATCACTTCCGCCTGCAGCGGCGAAACCCTCCGTAACTATCCTTAACGCAGGCACTTGGAGCCGGTATCAGCGCAGCAAGCACGTTTACGATTAAGTGAGGGTAGCCCGATCAAGGATGGTCTACGGCTGCGCTCAGACACTCCGCCTGAGCGCAGCCGTGATGTTTATGCGATCTCGGCCAACGCGCCTTCCGGCACGCCTTCTTCGTCAGCCACTCGTACATGCGTCTTAGCCACGAGCATGTAGATCGACGGCACCACGAACAGCGTAAACATAGTCCCGATAATCATTCCGCTGACGAGCATGATGCCGATACTGTTGCGCGCTCCTGCACCAGGCCCCTTCGCCAGAACCAGCGGGAAGTGACCCATCACGGTAGCTGCCGTCGTCATTAGAATCGGGCGTAACCGGGTAGTGGCTGCCTCGATGACCGCGGCAAGTTTGGTCTTGCCGGTCTCCTGAAGATGATTGGCAAACTCCACAATCAGGATGCCATTCTTCGACACCAAGCCAACCAGCGTGATCAGTCCCACCTGACTGTAGATGTTAAGCGTCGTCAGTCCAAGGAAAGAGAACATCAGAGCGCCAGAAACCGCCAGCGGCACAGAGCCCACCAGGATGATGAACGGATCCCGAAAGCTCTCGAACTGCGCCGCCAGGACGAGATAGATCAGGATAGCCGATAGTAAGAACGTTCCCAGAAACTTGCTGCCTTCCACGCGAAGCTGGCGCGACTCGCCAGCGAAGTCGACGGTGAAGCCCTGAGGCAGGATCGTCTTGGCCTGTTCCTCCAGGTAGCTTAATGCTCTGTCGAGCGGCACGTTCGGCGGGATCACTCCTTGAATGGTGACGGCGTTGAGCTGCTGAAATTTATTTAATTGCCGCGGCTCAGTCGTGGTCTTCAGCGTGGCGAACGTCGACAAAGGAACCAGCTTGCCGTCGGAGCCGGTCACGTAGATTTGTTCGAGTTGATTGGCAGTCAGTCGTTCGGCACGCTTGATCTGCGGAATGACCTTGTAGCTCCGGCCCTGAATGCTGAACCGGTTGATGTAGTCCCCGCCTAGCATCGTGGCAAGATCCTGACCCGCCTGCGTGAGATCGACTCCCTGGGCACGAACCTTGTCGCGATCGAAGACGACCTCAGCCTGAGGCTGATCAAACTTCAGGTCGGTATCGGCATAAATGAAGAGACCGCTCGCGAATGCCTTCTGCACGAGCTGGTTGGCAAACTCGATAAGCTGCCTCGGCTCGGCCGCAGAAGTAATCACGAACTCAACTGGGAAATTTCCTCCGCCCGGCAGAGACGGAGGCGTCAGCGGAATCACACGGATGCCCGGGATTTTCGACAACGGCCCGACAGATTCAACCAGAAGCTGCTGCGCCGTTTTTTTTCGCTGGCTCCAGGGCTTGGTCACCATCCCTCCGAAACCGCCGCTCGGCGACGTGATCTGGAAAATGCTCCCACTTTCTGGAAACGAATGGTAAACATCGTAGACCTGGGTCGTGAACAGGTTGGTCTGATCGATGGTGGAATTCGCCGAGCTCTGGATGACCCCAAAGACCACTCCCTGATCTTCCGGGGGCGCGAGTTCGCGCTGCGAAAACATGTAGAAGGGTACGATCAACAGAACCACAATTGCCCAGAGAACGAGCACAACTGGCCGGTACGCAAGCGTACCAGTCAGCATCCGGGAGTAGGCCTTACGCACTTTCTCAAACTGGCGATTGATCAAGCCCGCAAAGCCGCGCTCGCTGTCTCCGGCGCGCAGCAGTTTCGATCCCATCATCGGCGATAACGTCAGCGCCACCACTCCAGACACGATCACAGCGCCCGCCAGAGTGAACGCAAACTCCCGGAACAGGGCGCCCGTCAAGCCACCCTGAATGCCCACTGGCGCGTACACCGCGGCCAGCGTGATGGTCATGGCGATGATCGGCCCTACTAGCTCACGCGCTGCATCCAGAGCCGCCTTCATCGGAGGAGCGCCCATTTGCAGGTGTCGCTCGACGTTCTCCACCATCACGATGGCGTCGTCTACCACCAGGCCAACCGAGAGCACGATCGCGAGCAGGGTCAGCAGATTGATGGTAAAGCCGAACACCAGCATTAAAAACACTGCCCCAATCAGCGAAACTGGGATCGCAACCACCGGGATGAGAACCGAGCGCATCGATCCCAGGAACAAGAAGATGACGATGACGACGATGATCAACGTCTCCGTCAGCGTATGCAGCACTTCGTTAATGGCGTCCTGGATGTACTCCGTCGAATCATAGGGGACGCCCGCTTTCATGCCTGGCGGCATCTGGGCCTGAATTTCCGGAAGTGCCGCTCGCACCTTCTTGATCACTTCCAAAGAGTTAGCGGTGGGTAGCACCCAGATCCCCATAAACGTGGCGGTCTCGCCGTTGAAGCGAACGTCCTGATCGTAGTTCTGCGCGCCCAAAACCACATCGGCGATTTCGCCGAGTCGCACCACGACTCCCTTGTCCTGCTTTACCACCAGTTGGCGAAATTCTTCTGGCGTCCGCAAGTCCGTGTTGGCAATCAGATTCACTGACACCATCGAACCCTTGGTCTGCCCCAGCGCGGAAAGGTGGTTATTTTTTGATAGTGCGTCTCTTACCGCCGAGGCTGAGATACCAAGGGCCGCCATCTTCTCCGGCTTGAGCCAGATGCGCATCGCGAAGGTGCGGTCGCCCAGGATGTCAGCGCGCTGCACACCGCTAATGGCACTTAACTTCGGCTGCACCACACGCGTGAGGTAATCGGTGATCTGGTTCTGGTCAAGACTCGCGGATGAAAAGCCCAGATACATGGCCGCAAACTGCTGGTCCGCCGTTTCCAGATCGATGACCGGAGCCTGCGATTCCGGCGGCAGATCGTTGCGCACCTGCGCCAGCTTCGCCTGAATCTGCGTGAGTGCTGCATTGGTGTCGTAGTTGAGCTTCAGGTGCACCGTGATCGTGCTCAGTCCCTGAGCGCTGGACGACTCCATGTAATCGATTCCATCCGCGCTAGCGATCACCCGCTCCAGGGGGGTGGTAATGAAGCCGCGAACCAGATCTGCGTTCGCGCCTACATAAACCGTCGTAACCTGGATCACCGCGATATCACTGCGTGGATACTGTCGCACGCTGAGCGAGCGGATCGACTGCAATCCGGCAATCAGGATCACCAGACTGACGACGATCGCCAGCACCGGCCGCTTAATAAAGAGGTCCGTGAATTTCATTTAGCTATCCTCAGGCTTGGGAGCCGGGCTATTCTCGGGCAAAACCTTGTTGTTGACCTGAACTGCCGCGCCGTTGCGCAGCTTGAAGACTCCCGAACTCACAACCTCATCACCAGGATTTACACCGGAGATCACCGCCACTTGGTCGCCACGCGAGCCCCCCACCTTTACAAACTGCTGGCGCACACCCCGGTAGGTCTTGCCGCTCGGGTCTTTAAGATCCGTGACCACGTACACCGAATCGCCGTAAGGAGCGTAATTAATCGCCGATGCGGGAAGAGTGATGACCGGACTGTCCGATCCGGTTACGATTCCCACCTGCACGAACATGCCAGGACGCAGCTTCCCTGCGGGATTCGCCAAGGTCGCCTGTACCTGCACATTGCGGGTCGCCTCATTCACAATCGAGTCGAGCGCAGTTACGCGGCCCATGTATTCGGCGTGAGCCTCGTCGTTCGTCGTAACTTTGACAATCCGACTCACACGAGCATCAGCGGCAGCCTGCTGCGGCACGCCAAAGTTCACATAGATGGGATTTAGCGACTGAAGCGGAACGATAGCCTCCCCCGCCGAAAGGTACTGTCCCAGGTTGACCTGGCGGATGCCCAGGATGCCCGAAAACGGCGCCCGGATGGTCTTGCGCGCAATCGTCGCGCGGATTTCCCCGACCTGCGCTTCCGTAGCGTTTTTCTGAGCCGTCACGTTGTCGAGTTCCATTTGCGCGATCACGCCTTGCTTCACGAGTTCCTGCGTCCGATTAAAATTAATGCGAGCCAGATCGCGCTGCGCCTCGGCGGCGGCTAATTGGGCGCGTTCCTGGCGAGTATCGAGCTCGACCAGGACATCCCCAGCACTAATCGACTTTCCCGACTCGAAAGCGATCCGGTCGACAGTTCCCGGAAGGTCTGCGCTTACCGTCACACCCTGAACCGCTGCCGCCGTGCCAATCACGTTCAGACTTGCCGGCCACTTCTCCCGCTTGGTCACGATCGTCGTGACTGCTTCCGGAGGGGGCTGCATGACCATGTGCGTGGCCGCTTGGATTTGGTGGTATTTCGTGAAGCCGAGGCCCGCGACGACCACTACCGTCAGAGCCAACATAAGGAGCATTCGCTTCGCCATGGATTCCTCTCAGTTGCAAACAAAAAGTCGTGCAATTCTCATCTGAAGGTGGGGTTTCCTGCTTGCCCGTTCCGGCGGCAATGGTGCAAAGCCGTAGCCGACAGGAATGCCGACTCAGTTAGGCCGCGGGCCGCAAAGCTCGCGCCTTTCCACCAATCACCGGTGACGCGCCGGAACGCCATCACTCCGATTAACGGTTGGGATGAAAGCAGGTTACGCTTGCTACCGTCGTCCCCAATCCCTCAGACTTAATGTCTTCAGATTTGTCGGGGCCCTCCGAGGATTCAGACAATTTGAGTGTCGCTGCCGCAGGCCGTTGACCGGTAACTCGGGTAACCAGTGGCTCCGGGGCTCCCCCACCACTCTCCTCGGGCGAGGACTTTTCCTGAACATAACAAACGGGGACACCCCCTACGGTGTTTCCCTGATTGCCGCCAGTTTGCTACTGAATTATTAAGGAATCAAAGGTTCGTCCAGGGCGGTCATGGGCTGGTGGTTGGATTTCCCAACGTTTGTGGCCCTCACGACCGCCCGACTTCTTCCGTCACAAGTACCCCACCTGTTTGACCATTTTCCCCGTGATCCGGTCTTGGTATCATTGTGATGCTCTACTTCGTAGCCCCAGTTCGCGATCCCGGTGTTTCTAAATTGAGGAAATGAGGGTAGGACCATGCCGAACGACGCTGGGCTCTCTGCACGAATGGCGCGGAATGCTCTACTACGTTACGTGCTCGCCATCGCTGCGACACTGACCTTCCTGCTCGCCTGTCGCGAACTCAATCCGTTTGTCGGCGATAACGTCACTTACATTATTCTTTTCCCGGTTGTTGCCTTTGTTGCATGGTATTGCGGTGTGGGGCCATCGATTTTGACCATTGCCCTCGTTTTGGGAGGAGCGATGTATTGGCTGATTCCCAAACAATCCGTCCATGTCCCGAACCCGGCCCGATCGATCGGTGCCCTCGCGTTTTTGTTCGCTTCCACAGTTATCATCGCCTTGGCGGAGGCGCGGCGTCGTGATAACGAACGGCTGCGAAACACACAGGGAGAACTCGAGGACCGCGTCACGGAACGCACGGCCGAACTCGACACCGCCAACCAGACCTTGCGCAGACTTTCTGCGCGTTTGCTCCAGTTGCAGGACGAGGAAAGGCGTCGCATTGCTCGGGAACTGCACGACAGCGTTGGGCAGATGTTGGCCGCCCTCTCCATGAACCTGGCGGGAGTGCGAGCCGACATCGACCTCCTCACCAAAACCACCGCCGTGCTCACCGACAGCGAAGACCTGGTTCGCGAAATGAGCAAGGAAGTCCGCACGATCTCTCATTTGCTGCATCCCCCATTGCTCGATGAAGCTGGCCTGGCCTCGGCCCTCCGTTGGTACGTCGATGGATTTGCGCAGCGGAGCAAGATTGAAGTCGACCTCGACTGTCCTAACGATTTCGGCCGCTTGCCGCGCATCGTAGAAACCGCGGCTTTTCGGCTGGTGCAGGAATGTCTCACCAACATTCACCGGCATTCCGGAAGCCCGACCGCCAAAATACGCCTCCGCCATTCCGACCATGAGGTTACCGTCGAGGTCGAGGATAGAGGAAAAGGTATTCCAGCAGACAAACTGGAAGAAATGGCCTCGGTCGGTATTCCCGGAGTCGGAATCACAGGAATGCGAGAGAGAGTCAGGCAACTGGGTGGAACTTTGGATATCGGTTCTAGCGGCTCAGGCACGACGGTGCGGGCACGTCTACCCGTTTCAGAGGCTCCTCCTAGTCAGGATGTGACGGAGATGCCAGAGACTCCGTCGTCTGCCGCCGCCTAGCCCATCCGTACCGAAAGCGCCCCCAAATGCTTAGCTGCGTCGCGTCTACCCTGTTCTCAGCCGGCTGGATTTGCAATCCATGTACGCCCCGGCGACAATCATGGCGTGAACAACTCGCCGTCTAACTCTCACGCGCCGGAAATCCCGCGCGACCCGTTTTTTCCCGGCGCGGTTGTGATCCTGACTTTGTGCAATCCGCGGGAGAAATTCTGGGGGATGCTCCTCGCCCTCGCGCCCGAGGGTCTCAGCCTCAGCGGGGCGGAACTGGCCTCTTTCGAAGATCTCACCGTGATGGTGAAGGATGGCGAGCCCTTCACACCGGCGGTGGTGTTCTTCCCCATGCATCGCATCGAGCGCGTCGAACTGGACATGCCCGACGGCAACCTGCCCTCGCTTTCGCAGCGTTTCTTCGCCAAGACGGGTCTGCAACCATCTGCTGCGCTCACCCCGTCGCGCGCGCCCAAGGAGCATGCGTGAGGCTCTCCCAGGTTTTCACTGCGCCCAACCAACTCACTCTGCTGCGCATGGTGTTTGTTCCCTTCATCGTCATTCACTTGGTGGACGGGCGTTACCTCTGGGCCTTGGTCGTATTCATCATTGCCGGTTTCAGCGATGGGCTGGACGGACTGCTGGCCCGCACGCTTCATCAGCAGACTCTGCTTGGGCAATACCTGGATCCGATCGCAGATAAACTTCTGTTGAGCACGATGTTTCTTGTGCTCTCCATTCTGCACAAGATTCACTGGAAATTCACAGTGCTGGTCTTCAGCCGGGACATCTCGATTCTTGCCGCCAGCGCTGTGCTGTTCGCGATTGCCGGGTTGAGGGATTTTCGTCCGAGTATTTTCGGCAAGGCCAACACCTTCTCGCAGATCAGCGCCGTGTTCTTCGTACTTCTCTTCGAAACCCACTCCTCCCGCTGGATTTGGATTGCGCGCACCGTGTTCCTGCGAGCGACCTTCATGTTTACCATCGTCTCGGCGCTGCACTACGTCATTCTTGTACAGAAGCGTTTGCGCGCACACACGCACGCGCTGCCGCCGGCCCGGACTCCTGCGCTTTGAGCGATTTGACCGGCTTTCTCGCTGACCCCTAGAATCTTAGGTTCGTCTCCGCGCTCCCTAAGCCACCATGGCCCTTCGCCTCTACAACACGATGTCCTCGCGAGTCGAGGAGTTTCAGCCGCTTCGCGATCGCGAAGTTCGCATGTACGCCTGTGGTCCCACGGTTTACGACTACGGCCACATCGGCAATTTCCGCACATTCGTTGCGGTCGATATGTTGCAGCGGTTCCTGCGCCAGTCCGGCTACGCGCTACGCTATGTCATGAACATCACCGACGTCGACGACAAGATTATTCGCAACGCCGCGCGCGACGGTGTCAGCGTGCAGCAATACACGGCCAAGTATGAAAAGGCATTTCTCGAGGACGGCGCCATGATCGGGATCGAGCAGCCTATCCTGGTTCGCGCTACCGAGCATATCTCCGAGATGGCGGAGTTCGTCGCCAAGTTGGTGGAGAAGGGAATCGCTTACCGCGGGGAAGACGGCTCGTATTATTTCCGCATCGCAAAATTTCCGCAGTACGGCAAACTTTCCAAAAAGGACTTCAGCGGAATGCTCGACGGCGCCCGCGTCGACGTCGATGAATACGACAAAGACAGCGCCCGGGACTTTGCCCTCTGGAAAGCTCCCAAGCCGGGCGAAGCCTCGTGGGATACGCCCATCGGACCGGGCCGCCCGGGTTGGCACCTGGAGTGCTCGGTCATGTCGATGCAGGAACTGGGCGAGAGCTTTGACCTGCACGCCGGGGGAGAAGATCTCATCTTCCCCCATCACGAGAATGAGATCGCGCAGTCGGAGTCCTTCACCGGCAGGCCCTTCGCCCATTTCTGGTTTCACGCCCGCTTTCTTCTGGTCGAGGGCGAGAAGATGTCGAAGAGTCTGGGCAACTTCTTCACCCTGCGCGACCTGGTGCTCAAAGGCCACAAGCCCTCGTCGATTCGCTATTTGCTCACCTCGGTTCCCTACCGCAACCAGTTGAACTTCACATTTGACGGGCTCCGGCAGGCCGCGGTGTCGGTGGATCGCCTGCGCAACTTTCGGTTGCGGTTGACCGCGGGTAGTTTTCCTCCAGGATCCAACCCTGCGATGCAGTCCCTGGTAAACGATACCGTCGATCGAATGGGCGCTGCGCTCGACGACGACCTCAATACTGCTCAGGCGCAAGCTGCGCTCTTCGACATGGTGCGTCTGGCCAATGCCGCCTTTGATGCGAACCAAGTCAAGAACGATGATGTGCCGCCATTGCTCGAGGCTTTAACCAAGTTCGATGAAGTCTTTGCCGTGCTCGATGATGACGATGTTCCGAAGATGAAGCGAGTCGTTGAGTGGGCGATGGCCGAAGGTCGCGAAAAGGACATCAGCGACGAAATTCGCGCAGCCCTTCAATCCGGGCAGCTCTCCGATCCTGAGATCGAAAGGAAAATTGCCGCCATGAAGGCGGCCCGGGCAACTCGCGATTTCTCGGGCTCCGACAGAATCCGCGCAGAGTTGACCGATTCAGGAATTATCGTCGAGATCACGAAAGAAGGCATCCGCTGGCGCAGAAAATAGCGCTTGCGATGTTAAGCTGAGAGCGGACAACTGAAAGCTTAGAGCTGATTTCTGAAATCCCTCGACGAATATCTTCGTGACGCGGAACAGGCTCACGGCCACATCTGTGCCGGGCAGGTTCTTGGCGTGCGCCTCGCTATGCTGGGCTTGCAGAAACTCGCCATCGACGATCCGCAAGGGAACGACCGCAAGCGCCTGGTGACGTTCGTCGAGATCGATCGCTGCGCCACCGATGCGGTCGCCGTGGTCACCGGCTGCCGCTTGGGCAAGCGTGCCCTCAAGTTTCGCGACTGGGGCAAGGTTGCGGCCACGTTCGTCGACGTGAGCAATGGAAAAGCCATCAGGATCGCGGCAAAGGAATCGTCCAAAGCTCTAGCCCGCCAAATGCATCCCGAAATCTCAGACAAAAACCAGCAACAGATGCTGGCCTATCGCGAGATAGCTGACGACGACTTATTCGCCACGCAATGGGTAAAGGTCGAGCTACGCCCGGAAGAATTCCCCGGGTACAAGGGCGAGCGGGTGGTGTGCGAGGTGTGCGGCGAAGGAATCAATTTCCGCAAAGAAGTGAGGCGCGATGGAAAAGTGCTGTGCCGAGGGTGTGCCGGGGAAAGCTATTACGAGCCGGCAGCGGAATGAGACTTAGAAGTCTCCTCGTAGGAATGTGCCAGCCGCAGAATCGTGCCCTCATCGAAATGCTTGCCCAGAATTTGCAGTCCAATCGGTAGTTTTTCTTTGGTTTCACCGCACGGGATCGAAATCCCCGGAATGCCGGCCAGATCGGCGGTCACCGTGTAAATGTCGGCCAGATACATGGCCAGCGGATCGTTCGATTTCTCGCCCAACCGGAACGCCGCCGTCGGGCTGGTCGGGGTCACGATGGCATCGACTTTGCGGAAGGCCTCGTCGAAGTCGCGGGTCAGCAGGGTGCGCACCTTCTGCGCTTTCAGGTAATACGCATCGTAGTAGCCCGCACTCAGCGCGTACGTCCCGAGCATGATGCGCCGCTTCACTTCCGCGCCGAAGCCTTCATCGCGGCTACGCCGGTACATCTCCGATAGCGTTTTCACTCCCCGCGCGCGGTGGCTATAGCGCACTCCGTCAAAACGCGCCAGATTCGCCGAGGCTTCCGCCGTCGCGATCACATAGTAAGTCGGAATCGCGTAGGGCGTGTGCGGCAAAGAAACCGGAACGATCTCGCACCCCAAAGTCCGGAGCTTGTCGATGGCCGACTCCACCGCCTGACGAACTTCAGCGTCTAGGCCTTCGCCAAAATATTCTTTCGCCACGCCCAGCTTCATTCCGCGGACAGGTTTGTCGAGTTCGACAACATAATCGGGCGCAGGAACTTCAGCCGAAGTCGAGTCCATCGGATCGCGCCCGGCAATTGTCCGCAGCACAATCGCAGCGTCTTTCACGCTCTTGGCCAACGGGCCGATGTGATCGAGTGAGGACGCAAAGGCAATAAGACCATAGCGTGAGACCCGCCCATAAGTCGGCATCAAGCCGACTACGCCACAAAACGATGCCGGCTGCCGAATCGAACCGCCGGTGTCCGACCCGAGAGTAACCACCGCCATGTCGGCCGCCAGGGCCGCAGCAGAGCCGCCCGACGAGCCTCCGGGCACGCGGCTAAGATCGCGTGGGTTGCGCACCGGACGATAGGCCGAGTTTTCATTCGATGAGCCCATGGCGAACTCATCGCAATTCATCTTTCCGAGCACGACCGCGCCGGCCGCCTCCATGCGGGCCACGGCTGTGCAGTCATAGGGCGGCACGTAGTTTTCAAGAATCTTAGAGCCGGCGGTCGTCCGGAGGCCGCGCGTGCTCATCACGTCTTTAATGCCGACAGGCACGCCGCCCAGAGGTGGCAAGGGCTTGCCCTCGGCCGCCATGCGGTCGATTCGGTCGGCCTGCTCCAGCGCCCGATCTTTCGACAGCGTGAGAAATGCGCCGATCTGGCCGTCCTGTTGCTGGATGCGGGCGTAGTGCGCCTCGGCCAGCGCGAACGCCGTCGTCTTGCGTTGTTGGATAGCAGCGCGGGCGGCATCGATCGTGAGTGAGGTCAGATCCATTTGATTCAGTTTTGTGGAAGCTGCGGGCTATCGCTCGATTACTTTTGGAACTCGGAAAAAATCTTCGTCGGCGTCAGGTGCGTTAGCCAGCGCTTCAGCGTGCGGCAGCGATTTGCGCAGTCCTTCCACGACATCTTCGCGGCTGGCGTAGGCGAATCTCTCGCTGCCTTGCTTCGACACGTCGACACCATAGCGATCAGAAACCTGCGCCATGGGCGCCACGTCGGACGTATCGAGTTCGTTGAGGCGATCGACGTAATCCAGAATTGAATTCAGATCACGAAGCATTGCCGCGCGCTCTTGCTCGCTGAGTTCGAGATTCGCCAGATCTGCGACGTAAGCAACGTCTTTGTCGGTGACTTTCATGCGAGAACTGATTATGAATGGAGTTCGTTTCGGCTTACCGCTCGGGGCGCGACAAACTCGATCTTGTGCAAGGCTTCCGTGGTGTAGCGATTGATCAGTGCCAAATACCTTGGTGCCAGCTCCAGCAGCCCGGATTTCCATCTGGCGTCAGCCACTTCCACGCTCAGCACGCCATCCTGAAATCTGACCGCATGCGTACGCTCCGCCACCGCCGAGCCGCAGACCACGGGCCAGGCCAACAACGGTCCCTCGCCCGGAGGCGCTTGGCGCAGGGATTGAACGACGATTTTCTCTAGTCCAGCGCCGGCCTGTTCCAAATGCAGTGCCTCGCGATCCTCGCGTAAGCCACCAGGAGGATGAGAATGTTGATTTTAGCATTCCAGCCGCCGCAGAGAGAGGCAGCGGGGACACTTCTAGGCAGGATATTCGCGGTGCACGAAATCGAGCGCCTGATCCCGCGAAAGCAGGCGGCCTTCGAGTTGGGCATCCTCGACGGCGGTCAGGATTTCACGAAATTTGGGCCCTGGGATGTGCCCCGCCGCGATCAAATCGTCGCCGGTCAGCAGCGGCGAGGGCCGCATCTTCTCTGGGGGGATCTCGGCTAGTTTCTGGCGTAGAAACTCATAAGTGCTCAAATTCCGGTGGCTAGCCAGGCAGTCGGCGCGATGCAGGGCCATGTGCTCCTCGAACCACGGCATGCGCAGAAATTTCTTCAGCGTCGATTCCTTCATCCGAGTCACGTGGCCGAAGCGCATGTGGTTCTCGACCAACGCCAGAATTTGAGCCGTCTCGTCGTTGGAGAAACGTAGCTGCTCGCAGATCTGTTCCGCCATCTTCACGCCCACTTCTACGTGCCCGTCGAATCTGATCCGATCCGGAGCGACCCGGAATGTCGGCGGTTTTCCAACGTCATGCAACAGCGCGCCCCAGGCCAAGGTTGGGGGACACGGATGCCCCAGGTTATCCAGAAGCAGCAGGGTATGTATAAACACGTCGCCTTCGGGATGAAACTCCGCTGGCTGCTCTACGCCTTTCATCGCCGAAATCTGGGGCAGAATATTCCGTAGCAGGCCGCTTTCATCCAGCAACAAAAGCGCCCGCCGACCGTGCCCTTCCGTCAGCATCCGAGTCAGTTCATCTCGCACCCGCTCACGTGACACTGCCGCGATCTGACCAGCGAGTTTTTGTATCGCACGGAACGTCGCGGGCTCAATCCTGTACTCGAATCGCGCGGCAAACCGCACCGCGCGCAGCATGCGCAATTTGTCTTCGGCAAATCGCCGCTCGGGATCGCCGATAGCTCGAATGATCCCCGCCTCCAGGTCTTTCCTGCCGCCCACAAAATCGAGTACCTCGCCGCTCAGCAGATCAAGCAGCATGCCGTTAATCGTGAAGTCGCGGCGGGCGACGTCTTCCTCTGGTTGCCGGCTGAATCGCACTTCGTCCGGGTGGCGGCCGTCGGAGTATCCGATGTCGCTGCGGAAGGTTGCAACTTCCACCGCATGCGATCTCGCCGACTGATCCGCCGCCGGATCGCCCTCGCCGCCCCGGTCCGGCGTCGGAACCAGCACTACGCCAAACTGTGCCCCCACCGCATAGGTTTCAGGAAAGACTTCCATCACCTGCTGTGGGCTGGCATCGGTTGCGACGTCATAGTCTTTCGGTTCGCGCCCGAGGAGAAGATCGCGCACACATCCGCCCACCAGGTAGGCTTTAAAGCCGCGCTGGCCGAGGGCCTGGACGATCGAGGCGGCGAAATCTCTCAAAAGGGCCTCATTGCGAGGAGCTCATCGATCCTATTTCATCATAGTGCTGGCTCTCTCATCCAAGCTTCACGGTAACAATCGGCGAGAAGAGGAGCCACAGCAGCCCGATCCACTTTTTATGGCAAACAAGACCATCTCGCCGCTTCCTCGCGTTCGGAAAAGAGTTTGTGCCAGCGCCAGCACCTTGTCGACCGAGTACGTTCCGGTTCGCACCCGGGTCAGAAAGTCACGCTCGGGACGGGGTAGCCTAATATGGCCTCCGACACAGATTCCTTGCACTCGTGCAGCAAGCGCAGTGTGAGCATTGCGGTTCTTACGTCATAACCATACTTCTGTTCGAATTCCGGGCGCTGCCCCTTCTGGCCACGTCCCTTCGCCCCTGTCATTCGCTTAGTTGGTCGTCGGCGAATCCCATGAACTGCTTCGCGCAACCTCGCGCCAGAAAAAGATCTTTGTGGACAACGACCTCGCCCCAAATCGCATTGCGAGCAACTCCCTCCGCAAACAGGAAATGTAGTGCCGTGGGATTACCCTTACACGCCAGCCCGGCCCATTTCTTTCGTGAGTAGAGAGTGATGTCGACATCATTGGGGCCGTTGCGCCGATCATTCCCCGCCGTTGATCAAACGAAGTGTGGCATAGACTCAAGGCCAAGGACCATTTCCGAAGATTTCACGAAAACACCATAGATATCCAGATCGTCTGTGCCGTCCACCTTGGCGCCGTGAAGTTCCGAGCCGCCTACGAAAAGGTGAATCAGCCGATCCGGGAAGCAAAACCGGATCCCCACACGCGTGGGAGCAAGTCCGCCATCAAGTTCTAATACTATGGATACATGTCCGGCGCCTACATCCTCGGCATCGAGAGTTCCTGCGACGAGACCGCGGCTGCCGTGGTGCGGTCCGGCGAGCAACTAATCTCTAACGTCGTCGCCTCCCAGATAGCGACCCACCAGCCTTATGGCGGCGTTGTTCCGGAACTAGCGTCGCGAGAGCATCTGCGCGCCATCGTGCCCGTAGTGCGCCAGGCTCTGGCGGAGGCGAGGCACACCTATGACTCCGTGGATGCGATCGCGGTCACTCGCGGCCCCGGGCTCGCGGGATCCCTCCTGGTGGGCATCAGCTATGCCAAGGCGCTAGCCTTCGCCCTTGACAAGCCGCTGATCGCCGTCAACCACCTCGAAGGCCACATTCATGCGGTGCTGCTCGAGGAGCGGCAGAAGGGCAATCGCGAATTTCAATTCCCCGTGCTCGCCCTGGTGGTCTCGGGAGGACACACCCATCTCTACCTTGCCGCGCAAAGCGGGCAATCTTGGACCTACGAAAATATCGGCCACACGCGGGACGATGCCGCCGGCGAGGCCTTTGACAAAGTGGCGAAGCTCCTTGGCCTGGGTTATCCCGGGGGCCCGTTGATCGACCGTCTGGCTCCGCACGGCGATCCTCGCGCCGTGAAGTTTCCTCCGGCGCAGATCAAACACCGCGACCGCCGCGGCCGCCACGACGGTCGCGCCGTCGAACCGGATGGCGACCGTCCACGCTTCGACTTCTCCTACAGCGGCATAAAGACGGCCATCCTGCGCTACGTCGAGACGCATGATATGCGCGCCGCAGTAGAAGCCCGCCACCAGGCGCTGGCGAAGATTCCCAAGCCGGAGCTGGAAGACTTCGTCGCCCATTGCGACCAACGCACAATCGATCTGGTCGCGTCATTCCAGCGGGCGATCGTCGACGATCTGGTAGGAAAAACCCTAGCGGCCGCGCGAGCCTGCGATGTTGCCACATTGTTCGTCACGGGAGGCGTTGCGGCCAACCACGAACTGCGACAGAGCTTCGAGCAAGAGGGTGCAAAGCAAGGGCTGCCAGTGTACTTCCCGTCACGACCGCTCTCGACGGACAATGCGGCAATGATCGCAGCCGCCGCGTATCCCAAATTTTTGGCGAAGGATTTCGCGGCGATGGATTTTTCGGCAGAAGCAGGTTTGGTCTTGCGCTAGAGTTTCTGCCGGCAGAAGTCCGAGAGTCCGTCTACTTTCCCGCGGCCCGTGTGCTGGCCTTGTCCATCACGGCATCAAGCGCCTTACTGAGCTGCTCATCGATGTCGACGTCCTTGTAGATGGCGAAATTGGCGCGCTTTTCCGACTCGTCGAAGCCGCTGGCGCGGCTCGCCACAATGATGATGGGCACCCCAGCCGTTTCCGGCTTGCTCTTGAGCGCCGTGATCAATTCGCCCCCTGACATCTTCGGCATTTGCAGGTCAGTAACGATCAGGTTAGGCTGCATCCAGGTGAGGACTTCCAACGCTTCCACGCCATTGCTGGCCGACTCCACCGTGAATCCGCGCTCTTCGAGAAAGCGGCACACGGTATAGCGCATTAACATGGAGTCGTCGACGACTAGAGCCAACTTGGGCATAGAGACCGGCCGTTTGCACACGCCCCCGGCCCGCACGATACCAAGTGCGTCGAGCGAACCACAAGCTGAAAACGATAGGCTGGGTTACCCTCGTCACACGCGAATCGGTCAGAACTCCTCGCGCGTACGTTCTTCGATGTTCATATCCTTGAACTCACTGGACTCGAAGATCTCACCGCATTCCTTGCACTCGACAAACTCGGCGTCCTCGTCGCGGCTTACGATTTGCACGCGCAAATGCTTGCAGGGTTTCTGCGGGGGGACGTTCTGAGAGGTTGGCTTTGAGCTCATAAATCCCGAAGCGTCCCTTTGACGGGAAGGGGACAGAATTCGCGGGAATTTCCGGTCATTTTAGAACGGCCCCTGCCGTTGTCAAGTCCCCCGAGACTCGATCCGTGAATCCCGGCCCGAACTGCCTGCCGACGCGTGTTGAGCGTCGGATCTGAAAATTCCGACCGAATAGGTCGGCTCTTTCTAAACGATTCAATCCCTGATAGTTACCGTTCAATGCCCGTTTACTATCACTGGCTGGTGGGCCTTGCTCGGGGGGGATGGACTGGGGTAGAATTAAATTGCGACGAAAAAGGTCGGCATTTATCCGACTGGCCAAGGTCGGATTTTGCACAGGACGTACGGTTGCTGAAGCTTACCAAAAAGGCCGATTACGCTCTCATGGCGATGAAGCACCTCGCCGAGCGCCCCAGCGCAAGTTCGCGCAGCGCCAAGGACGTGGCCGACGCTTTTGGCATACCGCCAGAGGCCTTGGCGAAGATTTTGCAGCGGCTGGCAAAGGCTGGCCTTCTGCATTCGCAGCACGGCATTAATGGCGGCTACACTCTGGCGCGGCCGGCACACACGATTTCGGCCTTCGAAGTGATTCAGGCCATCGACGGCCCTCTGTTTATTACTTCCTGCGTCACCGTCCGCGGAGAGTGCGATCAGTCCGATCGCTGCAACATCCGCGAGCCCCTGCGCAAGGTGAACGAAAGTATCGAAGCAGTGTTGAAACGAATCAAGATTTCGCACATGCGCGAAGAGCCGGAAGAGGTCGGTACCCAGGCTTCTAAAACAAGGGAATTGGTGACGATCACCTGAACCGCAAGAACGTAAAGATTCATCCAAGGTAGGAGAGGCAATCAATGAGCACGGAAGTGAAGATCCCCCAGGTAAATACCCAGACCCACCACCCGGATGCCAAGGGTGTGAAACTGCCCATCTACATGGACAACCACGCCACGACTCCCATGGACCCGCGGGTGCTGGAAGAAATGCTGCCCTATTTCATGGAGAAGTTCGGCAACGCGGCCAGCCGTAACCACTCGTTCGGCTGGGTTGCCGAAGAAGGCGTGGAGACGGCACGCGAGCGCATCGCCAAACTGGTGGGCGCGACCACCAAAGAGATCATCTTCACCTCCGGAGCGACGGAGAGCGATAACCTCGCCATTAAAGGCGTAGCCGAGATGTACCGCGAGAAGGGCAACCACATCATCACCGCGGTGACTGAGCACAAGGCGGTCCTCGACACCTGCAAGCGGCTGGAAAAGTACGGCTATCGCGTTACCTATTTGCCGGTGCAGAAGGACGGCCTGATCGACCTCGACGACCTGAAGCGCGCCATTGACGATAAGACGATCCTGGTCTCGATCATGTTCGCCAATAACGAGATTGGCGTGTTGCAACCGGCGGCGGAAATTGGCAAATTGTGTCACGAACGGGGCGTGATCTTCCATACCGATGCGACGCAGGCGATGGGCAAAGTTCCGGTGGATGTGGTCAAGCAGAACATCGACCTCGCGTCCATCTCCGGCCACAAGATGTATGGACCGAAGGGCGTCGGCGCCTTGTACGTTCGCCGCAAGAATCCGCGGGTGCAGATTTCCGCCATCATTGACGGCGGCGGCCACGAGCGCGGCATGCGTTCGGGAACCTTGAATGTTCCGAGCATCGTAGGCCTGGGCAAGGCTTGCTCCCTGGCACAGGAAGAGATGCCGCAGGAATCCTGTCGTCTCGCAGGCCTGCGCAACCGCCTGCGCGACCGCATCATGAACCGCCTCGATGAGGCCTACATCAATGGCTCAACGGAGCATCGTTTGCCCGGCAATTTGAACATTAGCTTCGCGTACGTGGAAGGCGAGTCCCTGTTGATGGGTATCAATGACATCGCAGTTTCCAGCGGTTCAGCGTGCACCTCCGCCACCCTGGAGCCGTCTTATGTATTGAAGGCTCTCGGCACCGGGGACGACCTGGCTCATAGCTCGATTCGTTTCGGCATCGGCCGCTTCAATACCGAGGCCGAAGTCGACTACGTGGCCGATCGCGTCATCGAAACCGTCGAGCGCCTGCGCGAACTTTCTCCGCTCTACGAAATGGCGAAAGAAGGCATCAATCTGAAAGACGTGAAGTGGGCGGGAGAGTAAGTCAGTATCGAGTACCAAGCCCCGAAGGGGCGTCATTCGTTAGCCCAGGACGTAAGTCGTCGGGTCAGAGATCAAAAAGAGAAGAATGAGTCCCGTAGGGACGACACCAGATTCTAGGAGAGGCAAATGTCATACAGCGACAAAGTGATCGATCATTACAACCATCCCCGCAACGTCGGCTCCATGGACAAGTCGAGCACGGACGTTGGCACCGGCCTGGTCGGCGCGCCCGAGTGCGGCGACGTCATGAAGCTGCAGATCAGGGTCAACCGCGAAACCAACGTCATCGAAGAAGCCAAGTTCAAGACCTTCGGTTGCGGCTCAGCCATCGCCTCGTCTTCGCTGGCCACCGAGTGGGTCAAGGGGAAGACCGTTGACGAAGCCCTGAGCATCAAGAACATGGACATCGTGAAGGAGCTCTCGCTGCCTCCGGTCAAGATCCATTGCTCGGTCCTGGCTGAAGACGCGATCCGCGCCGCGATCGGCGACTGGAAGAAGAAGCAGGAAACCGCGAAGCCGGTGGCTGCCGAAGCGAAGTAGCTTGTAAACGCGAGCACGCGCTTCGGGAGTGCGGGTTTCGGGAAGGGCACGACTTCAATCGTGTCATACGTGCCTCCCACGGTTGCGGCGTTGGCCGCTTGAGGGTTCCGAAAGAAGCGATATGACGACGGCAACAGAACAGACAACGCCGCAGGCCACGACCAAAGGGATCCAGGTGACCGACAGGGCCTTGGCCAAGGTTCGCAGCGCGATGGCCAAGGAAGGCATCTCGCCCGAACAGGGCGGCCTGCGTCTGGGAGTGCAAGGTGGCGGATGTTCGGGCCTGAGCTACAACATCGGCTTCGACACGCAGCCCCGCGAACGGGATCGTATTTTCCAATACGGCGACGTGCGCGTGTTCGTGGACCCGAAGTCATTCATCTACCTGAACGGTATGACCTTGGACTATCAGGAAACGTTGATGCAGCAGGGCTTCGTCTTCGTGAATCCCCAAGCTACCAAGTCGTGCGGCTGCGGGACTTCGTTCTCGGCCTGATCGCCCCTGTGTGGCGCGGACACTCCTGTCCGCGTGCGGCCTCGACCACGGGACAAAACCGCGCACCAGGCTGCGTCCAGCCTGAGCTGCGAACAAGTGCGTGCTGAGAGGAATTCGAACGTGACCGCAAAGTCGTCTTTGACCGCAATCGCCGCCAAGCCTTTGCCGGAGGACACGCATTCCTGCTGGTCGTGCGGATCCATGCGCGCCGCGCACTTCTGCGAGTCGTGCGGAAAGGTACAGCCCCCGGTTCCGGTCGACTACTTCACGTTTTTCGGCCTGTCGCCCAAACTCAATCTTGACGTTGTGGCACTCGAAAAAGACTTCTACGACCTGAGCCGGAGGCTCCATCCGGATCTGAACGCCCGCGCCGGCAGCCGTGAGCAGGAATGGAGCCTGGAGCAGAGTTCGTTGCTCAACGACGCGTACCGCACGCTGCGCGACCCGATCAAGCGCACTGAATACCTGCTGCACCTGGAAGGCGTCGCGTTGGAAGAGCAATCCAAGAACGCAACCGAGCAAGCGCGGGTCACAGGGGAGATCAAGAAGCAGATCGTGCCTCCGGATTTGCTCGAAGAAGTTTTCGAGTTGAACATGGAACTCGAAGAGCTGCGCATGAACCAGAAAATGGGCGAAGACGACCCTGCCCTTATTGCAGAAATTGGAAAGCAGAAGCTGGCGCTCGAAGCCAAGCACGACGCGCTCTTCGAGGAACTGCAAACGCACTGGAAAGCCTGGGATAGCCTCATCGATCCGAGCCGGCAGCCAAATGAAGAGCTAGCGGGCGAGCGAACGCAAGTGATAGGCAACATCGTGGATGTACTAAACCGCCGCAACTACATTCGAAATCTGGTGCGAGATGTGAATGCGGCGCTGGAGAATTGACCCAAGCAATTAACAAAATGGCTACTGATCACGTTGTCGGCATCGATCTAGGCACCACCAATTCTCTGGTGGCGTTCATGCAAGGGGACACGCCCGTCGTGATCCCGGGCGAAGACGGCCTGAACCTGCTGCCGTCGGTGGTCGCGCTCGACGCGAAAAACCAGCCAGTCATCGGCAATGCCGGGCGCAATTCACTCATTGAAACTCCGGAACGGGCCGTCTACTCGATTAAGCGCCTGATGGGACGCGGCATGGAAGACATTCAGGAAGAACTGAAATTCTTCCCCTTCCGCCTGGCCGAAGACTTGCAGCCCGGTGAAGTGCTGCGCATCAAGTTGGGCGACAAGACTTTCACGCCTCCCGAAATTTCCGCTCTGATTCTCCGTCAGCTCAAGCGCAGCGCTGAGCGCTTTTTCGGTGGTCCGGTGACAAAGGCCGTCATCACCGTTCCCGCCTACTTCAACGACGCCCAGCGCCAAGCCACCAAAGACGCGGGCCGCATCGCCGGTCTCGAAGTCCTTCGTCTGGTCAACGAGCCGACAGCCGCGTCGCTCGCCTACGGTCTCGACCAGAAGCAAAACGGAATCGTCGCGGTCTACGATCTGGGCGGCGGTACCTTCGACATCTCGATCCTGAAACTGCACGACGGAATCTTCGAGGTCATCGCCACCAACGGCGATACGCATCTCGGTGGAGACGACATCGACAACCTGCTGATCACGATCGCGCTCGATGACATTCGCGGCGACCTCGGTGTCGACCTCCGGCGTAACCCCGAGGCGGTACAAGCAATCCGCAAGGCCGTGATTGAAGCCAAGATTGCGTTGTCGTCGCAGCGCTCCGTCAAACTCGACATCGAACTCCCCGGCGGTAAGCACTACCGGCGCGAGATTACGCTCGAGCAATTCGAGCAGTTGATCCTGCCGGTGATCGACCGCACGGTTGGTCCCTGCAAGCAGGCTATGAAAGACGCCCGCCTCCAGCCCGAGCAGATTGACGAAGTGGTGCTGGTCGGTGGGTCGACGCGTATCCCCAAGGTTCACGCACTCGTGAAAGACTTGTTTCGCCGCGAGCCCCACATCGACCTGAACCCCGATGAGGTCGTCGCCTTGGGCGCGGCCGTGCAAGCCAATATTCTCGCAGGCGGCTCCGAAGCCACGCAGAACATGCTTCTGCTCGACGTAACACCACTGTCGCTGGGCATCGAAGTCGCAGGCGGGGTCACGGACAAGATCATCCTGCGCAACTCGACGATCCCGGCGTCGGCGAGACAGTTCTATACCACGCAAGTGGACGGGCAAGCGAACGTTGCGATTCACGTGTTGCAAGGGGAGCGCGAACTAGCCAAGGACTGCCGTTCGCTGGCCCGCTTCGATCTCAAAGGCATTCCGCCGATGGCTGCCGGAATCCCCAGGGTCGAGGTCAAATTCCTGATCGACGCCAACGGCATCCTGCGCGTTTCCGCGCGCGAGCAGCGCAGCGGCAAGGAAGCCGAGATTCAAGTGCAGCCCAGCTACGGATTGACGGACGAGCAGGTCGAAGGCATGATCCTCGACTCGTTCGACAACGCCGAAGAAGATTTCCGCCGCCGCCAGGTGATCGAAGCTCGCAACGAAGCCGCGACAATCTTGGCCGCGCTGGAAAAGGGCAAGAAGAGCCCGGCCTGGGGACAGCTTACGACGGACGAAAAAAAGCAGATCGCCAAGATGGAGAAGGCACTGGTTGCGGCGAAAGCAGAGGACCACTACCAGGCGATTCGCAAAGCCATCGACGCCTTGAACCAGGGCACCACGCGTCTGGCCGAATTGATGATGGACACCGCCGTGTCGTCCGCGCTCAAAGGCAAGAACATGGATGAGACCGACCTGGGCGAGGGCCCAACCGCGCCCCATCCCATGGCAAAAGCGGAGTTTGAGTAGTCCAAACGCCGGCGCCTCGCCGGCAGGAGTACACAATGGCTGACGAGAAGACACAAGGGGCTGGCACGTTGACCGAAGACGCCCCCGGCGAAAACACGGTACAGGTCACCTTTCTTCCCGAGGGCAAGACGGTGCAATTCGAGCACGGCAAGCTGCCCTACGAAGATCACGGCAAAGAGGAATCCCTGCTCGACGTGGCCCTGAATTTCGGCATCCCGCTGGATCACGCCTGCGGCGGAAATTGCGCTTGCACCACCTGCCACATCTGGGTGAAGGAAGGCGCTGAAAACCTCTCGGAGATGGACGACGACGAAGCCGACCGGTTGGACATGGCCGCCGATCTCCAGTTAAACTCGCGTCTCGGCTGCCAGGCACAGATTGCAAAGCCGGGAAAAGTAGTCATCGAAATTCCCGCCTGGAACCGTAATTACGTTTCGGAAGAGCACTGAAGTTAAGGGGCTACCAAAAAAGGGAGACCCGGGCGGCCATAGTCTCTCGACCGCAGCAAAGTACTCCCGGCTTCCGGGTTGGGGACAGTTGAGTGCGGCTTCGAGAAAGCAGGCGGGCGGCAAGTAGTGGTGGCCACGGACGTAGTGCAGATCAGAGAAGGTGCTCGACAGAGGGTGGCGTGGCCCGGAACCAAGATGTCCGACTTGCAGGCGCGGGGAATCACGAGGCCTTCGTAATAGAGTTCGGGCTCAGGTTGAACCCTGCCGCAGGGATCGAGGTCACACTTGTGATAACCCCACCATTCCATGATGTGGAGTTTGACCAGTTTGACTAGGCAATCAAAGGCTTCCTCGGAGACCTCGCCTTGGTTGTAGTTGCGGCCGCGGGCCAGGTAGCCTACCGACTTCACGTTGCCAGGCTCTGCCAGGTCGGCTATGTAGGTCATACGCGGGCCAGCTGTGCTGTTAAATTTCAGTTCCGAAGTAATGCCACATGTACTTGAAATTTACGCTGAGAATCGAATCGCCTGGAGTTACCCTATGCCCAAACAGCTCACCTGGGATGACGCCGAAGATATCGGCATCCTGCTATCTGAGACTCACCCAGAACTCGATCCACTAAACGTGCGTTTCACCGACCTGCATCGCTACGTGACGGAGTTGCCCGACTTCGCCGGCGATCCCAAAGCCTCGAATGAAGGCAAGCTTGAAGCGATCCAGATGGCCTGGCACGAAGAATTCCAGGACCGTACCCAAGCCTGATCTACTTTCCGATTTCTCATGGAGTCATCCTGACCGCAGCCGTTCTTCAGGCGGAGGGAAGGATCTGCGGAGGGAAGGATCTCGGGAGCGCAGACCCCGTAGTCTTGGGAACTCTCCCGCGAAATGCCGGATCCACACCGCGAAACCGCCCTACTTCTCGGCATCCGCCAGCTTCTTATAAAACTTCTGCAGGGTATGGAACGCCAGCTTCCGCTGCCCTCGATTCGAGATCACTCCTTTGCGATTGTGATAGTCCTGTACCCCGGGAAGCATCCGCGCCGGCGAGCGGAAATCCATCAGAACCCACGGAGTCAGCCCTGCCAGGCCCGGCATCCGCTCGACCATGCCCAGCTGATGCTGAAATAAACTCTCCTGGTATTCCTCGGTCCAGCGCTCGTCGGCATCGCCATGCCGGCCGTAAGGCGCACCGCCGCCAAATTCGCTGACGATGAGTGGCTTGTCCCACTTCGACTTCCACTGCATCTTGTCAGCATCGTCCGGCCGACCCCAGTACCATCCCAAATATTCGTTGAGGCCGAGCACATCCAGTGCGTCTCCCAAGGGATCGGCTAGAGTGCGCTCATTGGGTCCAGCGTCGTCTGCGTGATTCATTGCCGACGTGACTAACCGTGTGGAATCGAGTTCCCTCGCATCCTGCGCAAGCTGCTTGAGAAACGTCAGCCGCTCCGCTTTCACCGGAGTCTCGTTGGAAAGTGACCACAGAATGACCGCAGCGCGGTTATGATCGCGCGCAATCATGTCCCGCAGTTGTGCCTCGGCGTTGGCCAGTGTCGCCGGGTTCGTCCAGTCAATGTCCCAATAGACGGGAATCTCCGACCAGACCAGCAGACCCATCCGATCGGCCAGACGAACCTCGTTCTCGTTGTGCGGATAGTGCGCGAAGCGGACGAAGTTGCATCCCAGGTCCTTGACCCAGCCGAGGAGAGTCTGCGCGTCCTCCAGGCTGAAGGCGCGTCCCTCACGGAAAGGCGCCTCCTCATGCATCGAGATGCCGCGCAGAAAGCTTGGCTTGCCGTTCAACAGAATGCGGGACCCCTGTACCTCGATGGTTCGAAAACCGATCTGGTCGCCGACGGAGTCAGTACTGCTGGTCAGAGCCACGTCGTAGAGTTTGGGATGACCGGGGGACCAAAGCTCCAGCTTCGCCGTGACGCGAAGACTAGCCCGGCCTCTCGCGTCGGTGGTAAACGCCTGGTGAACCCCAGCTTCTGGAATGTCCAGTGTGATCTTCTGCGGTGATTGCGCGCCGTTCAATTGCACCCATCCCGAAATCTCGTTTTGCGAGCCGCGGGCCAGTTGCACCCAGTAATCCTGAATGAAGGTGTCGGGCACCTCGACTAACGACACGTCGCGCGTAATCCCGCCATAGTTCCACCAATCGAACTTCAACGCGGGCACGGTATCGGGGCGGCGCACGTTGATCACTTCCACGATCATGAAGTTCTCACCGTCCCGCAGTAACGACGTCGCCTCGAAATTGAACGCGGTGAAACCGCCTTCGTGCTCGCCCAGTTTTTCTCCGTTCAGATAAACAGCAGCCTGGTAGTTCGCAGCACCGAAGTAGACGAAAACCCTCGTGTTCGCTCGTCTTTGGTAGCGGAACTCCCGCCGATACCACACCGGTCCTTCATAGAACATCAATTGTTCGCGCTGGGTATTCCAGTCTCCCGGAACATTCAGAACGGGTGATGCATCGAAGCTGTACTCGATCAGATCACTCTTGCTTTGCGGCTTTTCGTTGCGGAAAAATCCTCTCGCTTTTCCATTGTCAAACGGGTCCACGATGGCCGGCCATGCTCCATTGAGGTTCACGGTCGTGCGGCTAGGGACATTCGCTATCAGGGTAGAGGGAGCAGGAGCGGCGTAAGCCCATCCCCCCAGCAGCAGCACCAGCAAGCAGCTTTTGTTCATTTGGAGAGAACCTGAAGGCCGCCCCATGGTAGTGACCCCAATCGGGATGCGTCAACGAACCCGGCCGGGGCCGCTCCCGACCGCCGAAATGTTCGCAGAGATTTTACATATCCTTGACATGCGCCGGGCGGGAGTGAGTCTATCCTGCTTTCATCAGGGGGCCGCTACGATCTATAGGCCCTTCTCTCTCTCCGGCTGAATTGAAAAGGGCACGGCGCCATGCCGTGCCCTATTTTTCGTGTGCCGAGCAGGGTCGAAAATCATCGTGCTGGTGGATTGCTCGACTGCGAATTCTCTAGCTCGACCCGGTAGCCGAGCTTTCGGAGTTGCCGGATCATTCTGTTAGTTCGTGCTTGCCTCGATCGTGCGGTGACCGTAGGGCCGTGTTCCTCGTAACGGACTCCGCGATGCAGGATTAACCAGATTAGCCGACACTGTCGATG
>DATKFH010000166.1:0-135722 GCA_035511455.1 Candidatus Sulfotelmatobacter sp.
AACACGGATCTGCTGCTCACGCAGTCGCGTCAACAGTTGGCCAACGGTCAGTTGCCGCCCGAGGTAAACAACTACGGAATCACCTTGAAGAAGTCGACCACCGCTCCGCTCATGCTGATCGCCTTGTACTCGCCGCACGGCGGTCGCGATTCGAACCATCTGGCGAATTACGCCTACATCAATCTCAATGATCCGATCGCGCGCTCGTACGGCGTCGGCCAGACCCAGGTTTTCGGCTCAGGGCAGTATGCCATGCGGCTATGGGTGAAGCCTGATCAGATGGCGAAGCTAGGCATCACGGTCACCGATATAGCCAACGCCCGCCAGTAGGAACATTATCGGTTTTTGGGTTCAAGACGCCGCTCCCGTATCCATTCGGCTTGGAGCGTACAGCCTATCTGGTCACAAACATGGACGAAGCGATCCGCGCCGCCAAGGACACTGGCGCAGACGTGTTCGTCGCTCCCTTCAACAATCCGATCGGTCGAGACGCGATTATTCATGGTCCGGTGGCGTGAGCACGCAACTGTACTGGCACACTACCGCTCCGTCCTATACCCCGCTCCAGATAATCCCGGGGAATCGTCTATGTGTCACCGTCGGCCCGCTTGCTCGCCCGCGGCGGTTTTGGCTTGTTCTTGCCCTTGAGATTGAGGGCCACTGCAGCGCGTATGAGATCTTTCAAGGCCGCCTCATTGATCGTTTCGCCTTCGTGGATGTCGATGGCGCGCCTGACATTCCCCTCGAGGCTGGAGTTGAATAGACCGAAAGGGTCCTTCAACGCAGCTCCCTTGGCAAATGTCATCTTAACGACGGTCTTGTGCGTCTCTCCCGTGCAGACGATGCCGCCGTGGGAAAAGACGGGAGTCCCCGGCGATGTCGGCTTGACCCACTTCCACTCTTCGACGATCTCAGGGTCTGCCTCGTGTATGATTGTGCGCACTTTCGCGAGCATCTTCCCGCGCCAGTCCCCAAGTTCCTTGATTCTGGCGTCGATGATTGCAGAAGCAGATTCCATCGGGGCCCTCCTTTTCACGTATAGCTCCAATTCTCGTACCTAATTTAGCTGCGCTCCGCGTCACCTGCAACCTCTGCAAGTGGAAGGAGAGAAGCCCATTTTAAATTTCGCGTTCGTTGCGAAATTTAGACTCCATGTGTAGTATACTGTGGAATAAATTCCACATATGGAAATCGTTCAAATCGTGCTCGATAAAAAGCTGTTACACGCCGCCGACCAAGCCGCGAAGCGCACCAGGCGAAATCGGTCCGCTCTGGTGCGCGACGCCCTGCGGGAATATCTCCGTCGGTTGGAACTGCGCGTCAGTGAAGCGCGCGACCGCCAGGGCTACTCGCGACAGTCGGAATCCGACGCGGAAGCGCCGGGTTGGGAATCGGAGGCCACGTGGCCGGAAGAATAGCCCGAGGCGAAGTTCGGCTCTACCAGTTTGCCGCGCCCGACAAGAAACGAGCGGTCCTCGTGCTCACCCGCAACAGCGCCGTCATGTATTTATCCACAGTCACGGTTGCGCCTGTCACTTCGACCATTCGCGGCGTGCCATCGGAAGTCGTTCTGAACGAGGAAGACGGCATGAAGTCTCCTTGCGCAGTAAACCTGCACAACGCAGTCACTGTATCTCAACAGCGATTAGGAAGACGCGTGGCCCAGCTTAGTGCCGCACGGATGAATGAAGTGTGTGCTGCCCTACGCTTCTCTTTGGGGTGTGATTCAAACTAGTTACCGGATAAACTGGTGAACGTTCCGTCTGTCCCCGGTTTCGGCTGCCTGCCGATTGAGATCCGGCCTTAAAGTAGGTCGAGCTCTACGTCGGCAGGGTCCCCGCAAGAGTTCCTCCCCCTACGTCAGCAGGCCAAACAGGTGTATAGTTAGGCCGTTTTTGAAGAAACCGGGAAGTCGATGAAACGGACCAGTGGCCGCAACTCACCATTTATGAGGAAGCCTGCAACCAGTTGCGGCTTGTGGCAAGCGACGGCAGAACAGGGAGGTGGCCCCAATGTACAAAACACTCACCATCGGAATGAGAGACCACTACGTTGCCGTGTTGCAGGCCGGGCTGAACATATCGCTGCCGGGAGAGACACCGCTCGCTGTCGACGGAATTTTTTGGACGCAAACTCAAGGGCGCGTCAAGAAGTTCCAGCGCGAGAAACAACTGGAGACCGATGGAATCGTCGGACCGTTGACGTGGGGGAAACTGCTTGAAGCCGGATCGGACCCGGGCTCCCCCTTCCTGTGTGACCCGTCCTGCGACAATGGAAATCCAGAGCACGAAGAATCGGCGGGCATGATGGACTCCTCCACTGCCGGGGCCTTGCCAGCAACTTCGGGATCCGGTAAGCCAGGTGTGATGCTGGCTTTCAGTTTCCCGGTACCAACCCTTCCCAAGTTGCCCAGTCTACCAAAAATCAGGCCTTATGCGGGCAGCGCCGAAGAGGCAATGGGAACCGCCTTATACGGCAGCAGCATCGACAGCTCAACCGTGTTTCTGTCGGATAAGACCGGATACGATGACCGGGCGTTCACGCTTACCATCCCGCCGACGCTGGTTTCCCCATTGAAAATCATTATGAACGTGGGCCCGACGAAATCGACATCTGATTATCACGACACAATCATTCACGAACTAGGCCACGTCTGGCAGGCTCAGCACGCCACCAATCCCACACTCTACATGTCCAACTCGATCAAGAGCCAGGCCATGGCGGAGGCATCGAATCTTGCCCTGTCTGTGCTGCTGAAGAAAAAGGTCAAGGCATTTTCTGCGTATGCATATCGGCCGGGGAAGAAATTCAGCGAGTATGCTGCAGAGCAGATCGCGCAGCAGGCGATGAACGGGGAAACAGCGATTGTGGCTCACATGAAGTCGGTCGCGGCCGGAAAAGTTGATCCGGAAAACGACACCGGCCTGAGCACTCCTCAAATCGAGGACACCAGGTCACCGGGCGTCAAGGTATGAGCAGTTGCCCGGGACCGAGCCCGGACAGAGGAGCGCGTTGCGATGTTGAGGAAGTACTGGATCCCGGGCCTCTGGCTGCTGTCGCTGCCACTCTATTGGTGGGCGGGGTCCGATTCGGATACCTACGCGATTGCTGTGCACCATACCAATCCGCATTACCCAGTCGGGGGAGTACTTACATTTATCGTGATCGCCACCATCGAATCATTGATCCTTTATGCCATCATCAGGCCCAGAACGTATGCGCGGTCCTGGAAGCGGTCCGGCGCGGCACTGCTTCTGTTTTTCCCCTGGCTCGCCGTGTGCGCCATTCTGCTGATGCACCAACCTCCCTACGTGTTTATGCACTTCTTCTGGCTGCTGCTGGTGAATCTGATTCTGGTCGTGCTGTGTTTCTATTCGGCTGTTGCGCAGCTCGGTAGGCGATAACCGTGCCAAGCCTCACTTTATCTTTGTAGGCATTGGCGACCGCGATGCTTCCGTCGTGAAACCAATTCGAAGTCCAAATTTAGACCCTTAGCGAGCCACGGAATCCCCTGGCGGCATAGTAAGACTCCGCACCGTTGTGATACGCGAAAACGGTGTCGTAGCGGCGATCACAAAAGAGGGCGCCGCCGAGTTTTCGGATAGCAGAAGGTGTTTTCACCCAGCTCGAAGTTTTCGTATCGAAATTTCCAAGTTTCTGCAACTCTCGATATTGTTCTTCCGATAAAAGTTCAATGCCCATGGCAGCTGCCATACCGATAGCGTTATCTTTTGGTTTATTTTCTTTCCTTGAATCCAGCGCTTCACGGTCGTAGCAAATACTTCGGCGGCCTCT
Source organism: Candidatus Sulfotelmatobacter sp. (assembly GCA_035511455.1). Classification (GTDB taxonomy): domain Bacteria; phylum Acidobacteriota; class Terriglobia; order Terriglobales; family Acidobacteriaceae; genus Sulfotelmatobacter. The sequence continues at coordinate 3,796 of DATKFH010000166.1, forward strand.
CGGACTTTCGGTTGAGCAGTCATAAAAAATGTATTCGCCCGTTTTTTTGTCATGAGCAACAACGTCCGGTTCACCGCCGGTTTTTTCCATTTCATTGAGTGACCAGAGTTTTTCAGCATTCGCTTCCAATTTAACTTGTACTTGAGCCCATTGAAGGCCCTTGTGGCGGTTCTTGTTTTTCTCAAAGCGAGCTTTCAATGCTTGGAGTAGTTCTTCACACTGTTTTCTTGAAAGAGTTAGGTTCGCCATAGTCTTGGGAAAGCTTTCACGCGGTAGGAGCGGAGTATGAGAGCTCAACAAAGCCATTCTTGTAAGCGACCACGTTCTTCAAATTCCACCTTTCCTCCGTCAGGGAACCACCGAACAGCCGGAGTCCCTCACCCAATAGGACAGGCGCTATCGTCAACCTGATTTCGTCCACCAGGCCGAGTTCGAGAAAACGGTGACACAGCATGGCCCCGCCCACGAGCCAGATGTTTCGAGATCGAGGCGCGAGTTTCACGTCAACTAATGTCTTGAGATCGCCGGAATAGAACTCAACGCTCTTCCTCGCCGGCGGCCATTCTCTGCCGGTCACCACTACGACCGGAGTATCGCCATATGGCCAGCCCAGTTCAAGCGCATGTTCATACGTGCGGGAACCGAGCACATAACAGTCGATTGTTTTGACGAAGATCGCAGCTTCTTCTTCCGAAATGGAAACCCCGGCTTCGTAGACGCTTCCAGGGCTGTCTAGCCAGGAGACACCGTTGTCCTTCTTGGCGATGAAACCATCCAGACTGGAAACCATGTGCAAAGTTACGCTTCGTCTTTCTGCATTTCCTTCGCTATGTGACATAGTTCCTCCTCCTACCGGGCTCCCCACCGCCAGTGTCACAGCCTCCTCAACTCCCGCGACCTAAACAGCCGGCGATGCTGCTGCGCAATCGCCTATCGTACATCACACATTCGTGCACGAACTTGTGGCACCCGCCGATCTCTTCGAAATAAGTCGTCGAACGACATGGCCTTTCCACATCCACAATCCCAAAAGGACAAGTACCGTGACGAAGACAAACCGAGTAGCGGGGGTATAGTTTGGAACTTGGTCAAACGGACTATAGATGTAACCGACTGTCGGAATGGCAAAGGCGAGGTGAATCCAGCGAAAAATCGAACATTTGGGGGCATCTTTCATGATTAATTTGTGCTCCATTTATCGGCGACACCGCGTCATTTGCGCTGGCCTAGCTTTGGATTGTGCCGGCAGATTTCAGTTCATCCGCGCCAAGACCTGCTCCAGGGCTGCAAAGAGCCTTACTCTAGGTTCCGCGGCTTACTCCAGAGCCGCGGACGCCGTGACAATGGCCGCCGCCATGGCGAGCTTGTGATCATTGTTCCAAGGCGGCCCGATGGCCCTCCGCACCTGGAGGAAGTGGTCGTCGAGGTTCTCTACACGCAACGCCTGGCCCGCCGCACCCAATACGCCCTTCGCGTCGTACCAGTGGACGGGCCAACCACGTGCCTCGGCCGCCGAGGCCAGGGCCTTGCGGTACATCACCCAGTCGGCAACGTTCTGCGCACGGTAATCCTTGATTCGCTCGGCAATCGTGGGTGGAAGCTGTGGGCACTTGCGAAGGGCGACACCGAGGATATGCGGCACCGCCGTCGTGACAGCATCCAAGGCAAGCACCGCGTGCCTCTCCGCCGACACGCGCACGCGCTCTACTAACTCCACGGCCTCGTCGAGCGGGAGCCCTTGGCCCTCGCTGTGATGCGGAATCTTCGGCAAGCCTTCGCCCACAAGTTCTACGCGGCGGCGGTCGAGGAGCGTCCCATCGCGCGTCACCGTCACCAACACCGCCCAACCGCCGTGATCTGATACCCCGATGATGCCACCGTTCTTCGACATGATGTTCCCTCACGCCTAGCTTCGCCCCTTTGAGGGCTGGGAGCTGGTTGACTGGCTCCGATGCAACAACCCAACAACATCCGTCTTGTAAGCGATTACGTCCTTCAGATGCCGTCTCCTTTCGGTACCGGAGTTGTCAAAAAGTGCAACCGTCACCCAATAGGACCGGCATAATCGCCAATCTGATTTCATCCACCAGATCGAGCCTGAGAAAACTCTGGCACAGTACCCTGTGAAGAGTAAGAGTCGATGTTCCTGCGTTCACCTCAGCGCGTGAGATATATAGCCTTCGCTACGGACCGACGGCGGTCGCGCATGCCTTCTCTGTCGCACGTTCGCGGGCCGCCTCCTCGCACTCCTACGACCTAAGGCGGTGTGCGGTCAGGCATTCGCCGGCGTGGCCTGCGGGCGGCGCCAGAAGAAATACGGAGAGTCCCCAGCCTCCACGCCTCCGGGCCGTCCTCGTGCGACTGGCCGCCCGCTCAGTCCGCGCGTCGCCCGCTGCCCCACTTGGTGGCATACGGTAACACGAACAAGTACAGACCGGTGAACAAGAGCAAGGCAAGCGGGAACACCGCCATGAGGCCCACCCTAGAGGTATACCTCCCCTGCACCACGGCGATGATGTTGACGATGACGGCCACCGTAAAGGCCACGGACAGCCAGCGGTGGGTCTGCCGAATCCATTTGTTCCAGTTCAATGTGACCTCCTCTGAAGACCAACCCGACACGGATCGGGCAAACTACAGCTACAACTACATAACCGCCGTCGGCGAGAGCCCTGCCCGCCGAGCGTGACGAAATGGGTTCCACCTTGATTCACGACTCTTGAGCGGCCTTAGGCGGCCAGTTGGGCGTTTCGATACCGAACTGCTTGGCGTACTCCGCGTTCAACCGCTGCCAGCCGCCGAACTTCATGGCCTCGGGGCCAACCATGCGGCCGATGGGAGTTCCGCCGAGAAGGTGATCCAGAACATCGAGACAAATGTGCCACCCGGCAGCGCCCATGGCGATGAAGCGGTGACCGATGTTGGTCCACAGCGTCAGGCGCGTGCCCCTACCCAAGGGTTCGAGTTCCCAGCGCATGTCGAAGCCACCCCACTTGTACTCAAGCAGCTCGGGAGCGTCGGCTCGCGTCACCGTTGTTTCGGTAACGCGCGGCGCGGGCGCTCCCACGGTGGTCAGCTTCACCGTGGTTCCAACCGTGCCCAGGTTCCCATCGGCGTCGAAGGGAGCCCACTCGCGCAGATGCGCCGGGTCGGTGAGCGCCTGCCAGACTTTTTCCGGCGAGTGGCGCAGTTCCCGGACGAGAATGAGCGTCCACTTTTCTTCGCCGTTTTGTAGCCGGTCCTTTCTTACCTGCGCCCCCGTGGCCGGACCCGGTATGTACTGCTCGCGATCGGTCATCGATCTTCTCCTGGTCTTAATAGCGTGCCAGCTGGGTGAGCTGAATGAGGTTGCCGCAGGTGTCTTTCAGCATCGCAATGGTCGAGCCGGTCACGTCGGTCGGCGGCACGGTGAACTCGGCGCCGCGGGACTTGATCCGCTCGTAGTCGCCCTGGACGTCGTCGGTGAAGAACATGGCCGCGGGCTGACTCTGTTGAAAGATCGCCTGCTGATACGCTTTGGCGGCGGGGTTGTTGTTCAACGCCAGCTGCAGCTCAGTGCCGTCCGGCTCCTCGGGCGAGGCCACGGTCAGCCAGCGATATGGGCCCTGACTGAAATCCGTCTTCTTCGCAAAGCCCAGGATCTCCGTATAGAAGCGCAGGGCCTTGTCCTGGTCGTCGACGTATAGGGTGGTCACTTTGATTTTCATGTCTTCTCACCTTTTTTCACGTTCGCGGTTTTGGCCGCGTCGTTTTCTCCTTAGTCTTCCTTTTCGTTGGTGTTGATTGATCCATGCGGTCGAGGTGGCGTTCGAGAGCATCCACGTAACCGGACCAGAACCGACGGAACTGAGCCAGCCAGGCATCCACCTCCTGAAACGGTTTAGGTTTCAGCCGGTAGAGACGGCGCTGTGCGTCCACCGTGGATTCTACGAAACCGGCCTCTCGCAGTACTCGCAGGTGCTTTGACACAGTCGGCTGCGACACACGAAGTTGACGCTCGATCTCTCCAACCGACTGTTGTGAAGACACCAGGAGGCTCAATATCGCGCGGCGGTTCGGCTCCGCAATGATTTCGAATACGGATTCCACGCTTTTTATATACTCCTAGGAGCATATACGTGTCAAGGTATATTTGCAGCCAGGGGCGCAGGCGACGGTTTCAGTCGGCGTCCGGGGGGCAGCGTCTGATCCGTTCTTGGCGGGAACGATTCAGAGGCAGCGCGCTCCGGCCACTTCAGCGTTGAGGCAGGGACAAGGGCTGTCGCCGCTTTCCCGAACCCTTTTCTCCGCTGGCGGCGTTCTTCCTCCACTGCGCGCTCACTCTGACGGAGAGCGGAGATCCCTTGCGTGTTGCAGCAAGCTGGATTTTCTGTTGGAGCGCTCCGGACAGGTTTCTCTTGAGGCAGCCGAACACTTCCCAGCACAATCGAGAAGCCAGCGTGCTGCGCGCCGATGGTGTTCGGGATCGTCCCGCAATACCGTTCGGCTTCCTTCGGAACAGGCGTTCAGCTCTTCCGGAATCCCCACTTACTTTTGTTCATTCACACATGCCTTGTTCAAAGGTGGGACTGTTCGGACCCGCTTAGCCCGTGATCCGCTCCCCAAAGCCGGTACCGCGCGAGGATTTCGTGTGAGGGTTTTACTCGCTCCTAAGAGCAACGATCGGATTGACCCTAGTCGCTCGCAACGCAGGGATGAAGCAGGCCATGAGCACAACGACTGAAAAGACGGCCGCTACGGCGAGAAAAACCCTGGGATCGTATCGGCCGATTTGAAACAACGTACTGCGCATGAAATGCACCAGCATCAGGGCACCTGTCAGTCCCGCACCGCCACCGAATACCGCCCAGCGCACTCCCTGGCAGAGAAAAAATCCCAGAATTTGGCTCTGCTGAGCACCCAGCACCATTCGCACGCCAATCTCGTGCCTGCTTTGGGCTACGGTGTACGCGAGAACCCCGTAAACGCCGATTGCCGCAAGGATGAGAGCTGCAGCCGCAAACAGAGAAAGCGTAATCGCAGGAAATCGGGTCTGTGAGACAGACGATGAGACCATCTCCTCCAACGTTGAAACTTGATAGATTGGCAACTCTGGGTCAAGCTCCTTGAGCTGTCCACGAATCGCGCCGACAATTTGCGACGGTCCTGAAGCGGTGCGGACAACCAGTGTCATCGAACGGAGATCGGTCCAGATTCCAAACGGCTGGTCGGTGAGCAGGAAATACATCTCGGCTTTTGTACTGGTGTTCGAACCATGATTCTTGATGTCGGCTGCGACTCCGATCACGGAAAGCCAAGGAGCGTCCGAACGGAGCCTGATTCTCTTGCCGATCGGATCTATCCCCGGCCAGACTTTGTGGGCAAACGTCTGATTGACAATGAGGGAGGCGGCAGGCAGATTGGCGTCCTCTTCATTCAAGTCTCGGCCATGCATCAACGAGATGCCCAACACCCGGAAATAATCGGGACTGATGATCTTCGTATCGGCGACGTTGATATCGGTGCCCGAAGGTCTACCCTCCACCTCAAAGGAAGAATTCGCCGTAACCTCGCTCATCGGCAACTGATTTACGATTGCGACTGCCTGAACACCAGGCAGCCCTCGCACCCGATCCTGCAACTGATTGTAAAAGGTGGCGGTTTGCCTCAAAGGATAGCGAGCTTCAGGCAACGATAGTCGCATCGTAACCACGTTCTCCGGATTAAAGCCGAGGCTGATGCCGAGCAGTTTCACCAGACTGCCAATCATGAGTCCAGCGCCGGTTAGCAACACCAGCGAGAACGCAATCTCCAAACTCACTAAGAGACCCCGAGTGCCCGTGCGATGACGGCTATCCATCGCATCTCGGCCCCGGCCCTTGAGCGTGTCGTTGAAGTTCAGTTGCGATGCCTTTAGGGCCGGAATCAGGCCGAAAAGCAGTCCAGTCAAGATACTGACGATTGTCGCAAAGGCGAACACTCGCAGGTCGAGTGGCACACCACCTACCTGCGCGACCCTCAGATAGTCTTCCACGGTAAGCACTTTTAAACAGACGAGTGCAAGCAGCAACCCGAGGACCCCACCAGAAAGGAACAGAAGCAGATTCTCAATCATCACCTGATAGAGAATGCGCCAGCGCGTAGCCCCGAGAGCTGTTCGGGTCTCGATCTCCTCCTTGCGTTCTTCGCTGCGAGCCAAAAGCAGGCTGGCCACGTTTGTACAAGCGATTAGGAGCATAAACCCTACTCCAGCCATTAGGATTACAACTGTGGGTCGCAGATTTCCGACCATCTGTTCGCGCAAGGGAACGAGACTGACACCCATCCCGACGGCCTCTTCGTAGTACGCTGGATATTTACGTTGGATTCGCGTCAGGATTGTGGCCATTTCTGATCTAGCCTGCTCCAGCGTTGCTCCCTGCTTAAGGTCTGCGATGAGGTTAAGATAATGGTTTCCCAGATTGGAACTTGCCGGCGCAATTGGTAGAGGTTGCCATATGTCCACGTCATTACTAGGAAGGTTGAAGTTGAGTGGCATGACTCCGACAACTACGCAGCTTTGACCATTGAGGAGGATCGATTTGCCGACAATCTTCGGATTCGAGTCAAACCGATTCCGCCAAAGCCGGTAACTTAGAATTCCGACTTGTGTGTGTCCCGGCTGCAGTTCGTCAGCGGAAAAGGTGCGGCCGAGGAGAGGCTCGGTGCCCATGACCGCAAAGAAATCCGACGTTCCCCAGCTAGCCGCAACACGCAAGGGATCTCCGCTCTCCGTCAGGGTGAGCGCTCCAACCGAGAATCCAGCTAAATGAGCGAAGGTGTGACTCTGACGATATTCAACAAACTCAGGCTCCGACACGGGTATCTCCATCATCCCGCGGGGAGCGAAGATGTTCCAGATTCTCACTACACGCGGAGAATTCGGATACGGCAGGGGTCGTAACAGCAGAGAATCCATGACGGTGAAGATTGTGACAGTGGCACCAACCCCGAGCGCCAGCGTAATCACGCAAGCGCTGTAAAACCCTTATTCTTCGCTAACTGTCGGATCGCAAATCGAACATCCTGCGACACACGTTCGAATGGCACCCAGCCCCATGCTTCACGAGTTTGTTCTTTGATGAGGACCTCATTGCCGAAGGCGCGCCGCGCGGCGTATCTGGCCTCTTCTGGCGGCAAACCGCTTTTTCGTTGTTCTTCCTCCTCTAACTCCAGATCAGACCGCAGCTCCCGTTCTAAGTCCATCGCGCTTTTGTTTAGCTGCCACCACCATTTCATCTCAACTCTCCTCTACGGCTGGCCACATCACTCGAGCCACAGCTTCCGCCATTTGCCTCCACTCTGACTCTTCAACGACAAGCAGCTTCTTCCCTTTATCCGTTAGTCGGTAATATTTGAATTCCCGGTTGCGATCCGGAGCCATTTGCCATTTGGAAATGACCCAGCCCTTTCTTTCTAACCGGTGCAGGGCGGGATATAGTGAACCGTGCTGCATGTGTAGGAAGTCGTTCGTACTCCTTTGAATATGTTTGCCAATCTGGTGACCATGCGCCGGTCCATAAAGAAGCGTTCGCAAGATCAGCATGTCAAGAGTGCCTTGAAGAAGACCCGTCCGTTGCTGTGTTTTTTCCATAGAAGACGCTCTACCCTCGATCCAGGAAGTATGGTAGACAGTCGACCATCGGGTGTCAAGCACCTCGATTGGGACGTTAGGCCGATTCACAATTCGCGACCGTGTTTTGGCGGGTGTGATGAGGGCGAACGGGTAGTCGCGGGCGAGCTCGTATCACGCTGCGACGTCTCGTTCGCGGGCGTATCCTGCGAGTGGGCCTAATCCCCATTGCGCCATTCGATCGGCGACGAATTCCAACTTGACAGAGACGGTCGGGAACGCAGTTGCGAAGGGCACAAACGGATCGGGATCGTTCAGCAGGATCGAGCCAGGAGCTTTTGACTCCTCAAGAGTTATACCGGCCCACTTTGTCGCCGGATCGAGTCGCAGCAAGTTCCCGTCATGCTGTGACCATCTTCACCGACCAACCCTTTACGAATGCTCCGAAGCGGTCGAGCGCCTTGGAGAAATTGTCGCCGGCGGCGGCAAAGCCCAGGCGGAAATGCGAGGGCACATCGAAGCAATCGCCGGGAGCCAGCAGGATTCCACGCTCAGTCGCGGCCTGGCAAAACGGGCGGTCGTTCTCTCCGCTCACTAGCCAGGGGAATGCGGTCATGCCGCCTTGGGGCGGAATCCAGCCCAGTAGGTCGCGATGGTCCGCCATGAAGCCCTCGAGGAGCTTGAGGTTTCGGGCGGCGGCTTCCTGGGTCTTGCCGAGCACGACATCACGTTTGCGGATTGCGATTTCCGAAAGGATTTCTCCGGTGGTGGTGTTGCAGATCGAGAAGTAGGCGCGCGCGGTCCAGTATTGCTGGCGGCGCTGGGCGTCATGCTCGATCATCCATCCCGTGCGCACGCCGGCAATCGAAAATGCCTTCGACAGGTCCGCGATCACGGTGGCGTGCGGCAGGCGCGCCGCCGATTTCGTTTGCCTTCCGTGGTAGATGGGATGGTAGACCTCGTCGCTCACTAGCTGGATTCCGCGCTCGGCGGTGAAGTCGTGCAGGGCTTCCATTTCGCCGTCGCCGATGGTCGCGCCCGTGGGGTTGTGCGGGCTGTTGACCAGGATGAGCTTGGTCTTCGAGTCGGCGAGCCGTTTGATCTCATCGGGGTCGATGCGGAAGCCGTTCTCGCGGCGCAGGCGATAGAAGCGGGTTTCCAGGCCAAGAGATTCCGGGAGCGCCGAGAAAGTAGTGAATCCAGGCAGCGGGATGATTACGTTCGCGCCGGGCTCGGCAGCCAGCCACATCAGGGCCACGAGCGCCTCGGAGGCGCCGGTCACGATTTGGACCTCCTCTACTGGGACACGCTGCATTTCAGCGATCGCCTCACGCAGACTGTCGGCGCCGGCGGGGCGGCTGTAGACCAGGTTGTGGTTCAGGAAGCGGTGGCGCGTTTCGTCGTCGGCGAGGGCGAGGATGTCGTTTACGGTCCAGGTCGGTCCGGTGCTAGCAGCGAGGTTGAATTCTATGTCGTGTTCGAACTGGTCGAGCCAGGCATCGAGCAGGAAGGGCTTGAGTTGCATGCGAGCACCTCGAAGGAAAAGTTGATTCCTGTTATTGATTCTGCGAGTCTACGCTCGGATGATTTTTTAGTTTACGAGCGATGAGAATCCGGCGGCTAAAACAATTGGCTGCAACCCACGTAGGGCGGATTCAGCCCCTAAAGGGCCAGTAAACGCGGTCGCGGCTTTTTGATGGCAACCCGAGCGAGCGCAACCAGAGTTCGACTTCGCGGGCTTGCATTTCCGTAATCGGCCCTTTGCCCAACCCGGCAGGATGTGATTCTTGATGTGAGCCGAATGTAGGTATCGCCTGCTGAACCGCTCCGGCACTTCCTGTCTGAAATTCTCCGTGACGCGAAGCGAGGTCCGCGCAGCGCTCGGGGTGGGGTCGAAAGACCTCTTGTCATTTCTCGCGGGAGTACTACACTCCGTATCCGCAAGCCTCTGCTAGGAGACCGCAGTTTGTCCTGCCCCATTTCGGCCCTGGTTCTCGAGAGAGAGAAAAAATCAGGGCCTTTTTCTTGCGCGCTGACGAACCCACCAAACTTCGCCCGAGTTGCGGAAGGGAAGATAATTTTTATGTTTGTTACACCGTAGTTTGTAGTAGCATAGCCGGAGCGAGTAGGAGTTCGAGGAACAAAGCGGTCTTTCGAAAGCTGAAACACGAATCCTGGAACAGTGCTGGAAGTACGGCGGCACCAGCGCGAGTACGCCTCGAGCGCAACAGTCGCAGACTCCGCCAACTATAGCTGCAACCGTGGACCGCAGATCAGCACGATCGAAAAGCAAGTTGTGGAAGCTGCCGAGGCCATGCCCTAAGATAAGTTCAACTTCTCTCCTGAGAGCTTGAACATTCCAGGTGATGACTACAAGGGTGTGCGCACGTTTGCCTTGCAAGTCAAGCATGTTGCCGCCTCCAACTATGCCCTATGGTCGCCGCTCACCGGCGATAAGATCCCGGACAACTTCAGGGGCGGGAACGGTCCTGAGAACTTGAGGACCAAAGCTGACATCATTCAATTCCTCAAGGATTCGTTTGTCCTGGGTCACAAGGCCGAGGCCACGTTGACTACTGAGAACATGTTGCAGCCCCCGGGAGGCGGCAAGTCGCCCCGCGTGTATTTGGCGACATTTGGCGTCGCCCATGCATTTGATCACTACGGCCAGATGGTGGAGTATTTGCGGATGAACGGAATTCTGCCGCCCGCCAGTCGGGGAAAATCCGACTGACCCCGCGGCGTTCTCCTTTCACTTGCCGATCTCGAATGCTGGGACATCGACCCAACTTCGCGCCTGATGGCTCTGCAACTCAGCGTTGAGGATCGTGAGTTGGCGCAGGCCATCGACAAACTGCGGGTATTCCGGTGCCGCTCCGGGCGTGGCGATCGAGGAGTAGAAGCGCCGAAAGACTTGCTTGAAAGTGTCGTCGTAGCCCTCGCTGTGGCCTCCCGGAAGGTCAGCGTAGCCGCGCGCTCCCGGCTTCAGAAGAGAGGGATCCTTGACGAATATCTGATTCGCTACATCGCGATTGCCTGCCCACAGTTCATCGGGGCGTTCCTGATCCCATGCAACCGAAGATCGCGTGCCATAAATCTCAATGCTGAGCCGGTTCTTGCGTCCGGCGGAGACCTGGCTGGCCGTGACACAGCCGCGCGTTCGGTTTCCCATGCGAAAGATGACGGCGCCGAAGTCTTCCGTGTCCACGGCTGTTTCGACGTACTCTTCCGGCCCGAGTAGCTTGTTGGCGAAGGTCTCGACCGAGTGCTTTGGCTGCTTGCGCGTGGCATGAAAAGTCTGCAGGTCGGCACAGAGGCTGGTCACACGCAATCCGGTGACATGTTCCGCCATGTCGAACCAATGGGAGCCGATGTCGGCCATGCACCGCGAAGGGCCGCCGGCCTTGGAATCGACGCGCCAGTTCCAATCCGTGTCATACAGCAGCCAGTCCTGCGAATAGCTACCCTGCACCACGAGAATCTCGCCCAGGTCGCCGGCCTCGCGCAGGCGGCGCATCTGCTGCACCATGGGGTAGTAGCGCAGATTGTGACAAACGCAGTTGCGCACTCCCTGCTGGGCGGCGAGCGAGACGAGTTCTTCTGCCTCGGCTACAGTCGTTGTGAGCGGCTTCTCGCATATCACGTGCTTACCCGCCAGCAGAGCGTCCTTGGCCATAGAAAAATGTTGAGCATTGGGGGTACCGATGTGGACCGCGTCGATGGCGGGGTCGCGGAGTACTTCGCGATGGTCGGTTGTAATAAACGGAACAGCGAAGGCGGCGCCTAGCCGTCGCGCCACCTCGGCATTTCTACCCGCAATCGCAGCCGCTTCCACAGACTCCACTCGCCGCACCGCCTCGAGATGCACACGCCCCATAAAGCCAGTGCCGAAAATTGCTGTCTTAATTGGTTTCATTGTTGGTTGCCGTCCGTTTCGCACTAGGACCACCACGCAGCTGCCGGTTGCTCGTGGATCACGATGCTGTTTAGGAAATTCGCCGCTTTCGTCAAACCCTCTCCTGGCGACAGCAGGCTGTCCTCATGCTCGATGGAGAGCACGGAATCATAGCCAAACATACGCAGGATGGAGACAAACTCGCTCCACCACTCGGACCCGTGCCCGTAGCCACAGGTGCGGAAGATCCAGCTGCGATCGCGTTCTTCGGTATATGGCTTGGTGTCGAGGACTCCCGCGCGCTCCAGGTTCGCAGGATAGAGCTGTGTGTCTTTGGCGTGGACATGGAAGATGGAGCCGGCGAGCACGCGCACGGCGGCGATGGGATCAATTTGCTGCCAGAAAAGATGGCTGGGATCAAAGTTGCAGCCTATGTTCTGTCCTGCGATCGAGCGCAGCCGCAGCATCGTCTCCGGGTTATAGACGACAAAGCCTGGGTGCATCTCGACCGCGATCTTCACGCCGTGGTCGGCGGCGAACTTTGCCTGTGCGATCCAATAGGGCGCGACCACCTCGTTCCACTGCCAGTCAAGAACCTTACGGTAGTCCGGAGGCCACGGGCAAGTGACCCAGTTGGGAGCCGTGGCATTTGGCGAATCCCCAGGACATCCCGAAAAGTCCACCATGACCGAGACACCGAGCTTTTCGGCGAGCAGTATCGTCTTGCGGCTCACCTCGCGGTGTTGCTGCGCCTGGGCCGGATCGGGATGCAGAGGGTTGCCGTGACAACTCAACGCACTGATGCTGACGCTATGATCTCGAAGCACTTTTTGAAACTCGGACAATGCCGAAGCGTTTTCAAGCATCGTGAGCTTGCAATGTGCATCGCCTACATAGTTCCCCGTGGCCAGTTCGACGGTATCAATATGGAGCGCTGCGAGCTTCTTGAGAACCGCGGGTAATGGCAACTGAGAAAGCAGGGGGGTAAAGACTCCAACGCGCATACGCTTTTCTGTCTCCTCAAATCGAAGCGCTCATTCTATCGCAGCCTCCCGTGGGCATGCGTTGTGTTAAGTTAGACGGCGTCTCAGGACTCGGCTAGAGTCCCTTCATGCCAGACCGGGGCTCGCAACGAACAAGTTGAGGGAGGTCGCTTGCGCCAAGATCGAATCGCTCTGTTGCTCTTTCTGTCTCTGATTCTCGTAACGTCCATCGCTGCGCAGGATCGCCCTGCGGTGGATCCTTCGCTTCCACCCCCGCCGCACGAGAAGCAAGTCCGGCTCAAGCACATTCTGGTGATCGGTCAGACCAAAGGATTCGAGCACGATTCGGTTTCAGATGGAATGGTTGCGATCTACAACTTGGGCCGCGAGAGCGGTCTCTGGGATGCCACGCTGCGCACGGATGTTGAACTCATCACAAAAAAGGATCTGGGAAGAAATGCGAAGACTCTGGACTACTTCGATGCTCTGATTTTTGCCAGCACGACCGGCGAGCTCGACCTGGACGACAATCAGAAAAAGGATATGATGTCGTTCATCAAGGACGACGGCAAGGGCTTCGTCGGCGTTCATGCCGCCCTCGACACCAACTACAAATGGCCGGAATACGGCGAGATGATCGGCGGATGGTTCGATCAACACCCGTGGTCCACGTTCAGCGCGCCAATCATCAACGAGGATCCCAACTTCCCGGCAGTCCGTCACTTTCCGAAATCGTTCGTCAAGTACGACGAAATCTATCAGCCCAAAGAGTGGTCGCGGGAAAAGGTCAACGTGCTCCTCAGTCTTGACCCCACAAAGCTTAACTACACGAACAACCCGCGCATCCACCGAACCGACCACGATTTCGCCGTAGCTTGGGACAAGATGTACGGGAAAGGGCGCGTTTTCTATTCGACCCTGGGCCACACGCAGGAGGCTTGGAACGACCCCGACATTCGCAAGATGTATTTTGAAGCGATCAAGTGGGTGCTGGGCATGACGGAGGGAAGTACGAGTTCTCATCCGCGGCCAACAGGCGATGACCACGGAGCCCACTGAGATGAATTTGCCTCGTTCAACATGGCACTGGGGTTCGCTGTTGCCGACCGCGTTGTTTTTGAGCCTTGCCGTTTCCCCCGCGCAAACACCCGCCAACAGCAGGCAAACGGGGAGCAGGGTCAAACCAAGCGGCGTGGCTTCGTCCAAATCGTACTCGCCCGACCTGGTCCAGAAAGGAAGCACCCTTTTTGCGCGAGACTGTTCCTTTTGCCATGGTCGCGATGCCAGCGGTGGAGAGAGCGGTCCCGACCTGACAAGATCGAAGTTGGTGACGCAGGATCGGGATGGAAACAAAATTGGCCCCGTGGTGCGCAACGGACGCCCGGAGAAGGGCATGCCGCCCTTCAATTTTTCCGATCCCCAGATCATCGCCCTTGCAGCCTTTATTCATACCCAGCAGAAAACCGCGACCCCCAGAAAAGGAGGGCGCAAGGGCGTTGATGTCGCGGATCTGCAAACGGGAAACGTCGACGCTGGTAAACAGTACTTCAACGGACGGGGAGGATGCGCCACCTGCCACTCTCCCACGGGAGATCTGGCCGGCATTGCATCCCGCTACGAGGGTCTCGCGCTGGAAGAGCAGATGCTGTACCCCAAGAACGCGAAACCCAAAGTTACAGTATCTCGCGCCGGTCAAACGACCACGGGCACATTGGAATACCTCGACGAGTTTACGGTGGGACTTATTGATCCTTCAGGCGTGTATCGATCCTGGCGGACCACCGATGTGCAGTACAAGGTCGACGCACCCGTGAATGCCCACGTCGAGCTTTTCAGCAAGTACACCGATGCCGACATCCACAGTCTGATGGCGTATCTGCAAACCCTGCGCTAGTCCCGTGGCTCTCGGGATGAGAGGTCTCCAGAATTATGAAGTTATTGAAGGCTACATTTTTTCTTGCGTTGAGCGCTCTGATCGCGAGGCAATTACCGGGCGTGCTGCGCGCGCAAGACGTGAATGCACAAATGCTGCTGCATCCCCCTGCCGACAGTTGGCCCGGGTATCATGGCGACTATTCGGGCCGACGTCACAGTTCGCTCAGCCAGCTCACGCCGCAGAACGTGAAGAATCTGTCCCTGGCATGGGCCTTCCAGACAAACCAGACCGCGCAAATCAAGTCCTCGCCGCTGCTGGTGGATGGCATTTTGTACTTCACCGTTCCCGACAACATCTGGGCGATCGATGCCCGCTCCGGCCACCAGATCTGGCACTACACCTATCCGCCGAACAAAGGCTTGCACATCGGCCATCGCGGCGTGGCTATGTACAAGGGATACCTGTTCTTCTTGTCTCCCGACGCACATCTTCTGTCTCTAAACGCCAACGATGGGAGTGTGCGCTGGAACGTGACGGTTGCCGATGTCACAAAGGGGTATTGGACAACGATGGCCCCGCTTGTCGTCGGGAACCACGTGCTGGTTGGTGTCTCGGGGGATTTTGATAACCTGGCGGGCTATATCAGGTCGATCGATCCCGAGACCGGAACGACGCAGTGGCAATGGGATTCCACTCCTCCGGTAGGAACGCCGAATCAAACGACTGGAGGAATGACGTGGATGACGGGAACTTACGATCCCGATCTGAATCTCATCTACTGGGGAACCGGAAACCCGACTCCGGTCCTGAACGGTTCGACGCGGCCCGGCGATGATCTGTACACGTGTTCGATCGTCGCGCTCAATCCGGATGCGGGCAAGCTGGTGTGGTCCTTCCAGGTCTCGCCGCACGATACCCACGACTGGGATGCCGTCGAGACTCCCGTCTTGGTCGATGCCGACTTTCACGGCGAGCCGAAGAAGATGCTCATGCAGACTTCGCGCAACGGCTACTTCTTTGTTCTTGACCGCACCAACGGGAAGAGCCTGTTGACCGCGCCGTTTGGGCCGGTGAACTGGTCGCTTGGAGTCGATAAGGAAGGCCGTCCGATTCCGAACCCTGCCAAGGAACCAGCCCCCGATGGACGCCTGATCGCACCCGACGAAGGCGGCATGACCAACTATCGTTCGCCGAGTTTCGACACGAAGAACGGGTTGTTTATCGTCGACGCGCACCCCAGCTGGAGCATTTACTTTGCCAAGCCGGCCGATGGAGTTTATGGTTGGGCGGGCGCGGACTACGATGTTTGGGGCAAGGGTGTGATCGAGGCCATCGATTACGAGACCGGTAAAATCCGTTGGAGCCATGAACTCGGGCCGGAAGGATCGGGCGCTGGAGTGCTGACGACAGATTCCGGCCTTACGTTTACCGGCGACGCGATGGGCAATTTTCTGGCATTGGATTCGAGCGACGGCCGAACGCTTTGGCACGCGGGTTCAGGTTCGCGCATCGCGAGTTCTCCCATCACTTACGAACTTGACGGTCGCCAATATGTGCTTACCAGCAGCGGCGGCGTAATTTTCGTATGGGGGCTTCCGGAAGCGCAGTGAATTTGGGACCCACTGCGTTCGATCTTGAGACACCTCCTCAGAACGAAGTAGTGATCATGGCGTCTTCGGGATAGCCCGGCATGCCGAACTCGGGGACATCCAGGCCTTCTTCTTCCGATTCGGGGGTGACGCGCATGCTCTTCAGTTTGTTCACGGTCCAGAAGACTACAAAGGTCGCGCCGAAGGCCCAGATCGCGTATATCGTCGCTCCCATGAGCTGGCACCAGAACTGGCGCGTGTCGCCATGAATCAGGCCGGTCACACCCTGACCCGCGTGTCCCAGGTAACTCGCGGCTCCCACGCCGTTCCAGCCCGCACCGTACGTGCCATCGGCAAAAATGCCGACGCTGACCGCTCCCAGCCAGCCGCAGAAACCGTGCACCGAAACCGCGCCGCAAGGGTCATCGATTTTGAGCACGCGTTCGTTGAAAAGAACGCCGCCGCAAACCAGGCAACCCGCGAGGATCCCGATTATGACCGCCGACGTGGGTGAGACAAAGGCGCAGGGTGCGGTAATCGCCACCAACCCGGCCAGCATCCCGTTACACGCCATCGTGATGTCGGGCTTGCCGAACAGGAAATACCACATGAGCATGGCCGCCGCTGACCCGGCCACGGCCGCGAGATTCGTGTTCACGGCAACCACGGAAATCCGAAGATCGGTGGCTCCCAACGTGGAACCGGGGTTGAAGCCCATCCAGCCAAACAGCAGAATGAAGGTGCCGGTCACCACG
This sequence comes from Candidatus Sulfotelmatobacter sp., assembly GCA_035511455.1. Lineage (GTDB taxonomy): Bacteria > Acidobacteriota > Terriglobia > Terriglobales > Acidobacteriaceae > Sulfotelmatobacter. Next base: position 20,485 of record DATKFH010000166.1, read on the forward strand.
TACACGATGTTGTGAGCAGGAAAGACGCGAATCTTTCCTCCCGGCCCAAATTTGCCTAGCCGTGGCCCTAGGATGATGGCCAGGGCCATGGCGCAAAACCCGCCCACCGCATGCACCACGGTCGATCCGGCAAAGTCGACGTATCCGTGGCCGAGATTCATGGTCGAGCCCAGCTGCGACATCCAGCCGCCACCCCACGCCCAGCAGCCAGAGATCGGATACAAGATCGCGCCGATGAAGAGTTCGCAGACTAGGAACGCCCAGAAAGTAATGCGCTCGCAGATCGCGCCGACAATGATGTAGCCGGCCGTCTCCATGAACACGACTTCGAACAAGGTTAGACAATTGCTGCCTGCGTCGTAGGCGGGACCGGTGAGGAAAAAGCCCTTGCCCCCCACGAATCCCCATTGCCCGCTGCCAATCAGGAAATGGTTCAGGGTGGGCACTCCGCCCAGGTTGCCGGGAGCGGCGTTGATTGCGATCGCGCCAAACTGGAAGGCATATCCGACGGCATAGTAGGCGAGGAAGGCGAACACGTAGGCTGCAAAGTTCAACATCATCAGATGAGCGGCGTTTTTCTTTCGCACCAGGCCGCAGGTGAGCAACGCGAACCCCGCCTGCATGAACAGAACCAGGTAGCCCGTATTCAGCGTCCAGCCAAAGTTTGTCGCGACGCGCACGTGCCCCACGCTGTCAGCTAGCTTTACCGCGAGCGGCTCCTTCGCCGCCTGAGCCTGATACTCATCGAATGCCTTCTTGTTCGCGGCATAGTCGGGAGCGTTCTTATCAGTGGGCTCCGAAACCACAAAGGGATTTCCCGCAGCATCCACCGCTGTCGTCTTGTCGCCGGTGGCGATGCCGGCTGGATCCGGCTTCGGTCCGTCGTCGGCAAAACTGCAAGTGGACAGCGCGGCGAACATTGCGACACCCACAAGCACTACGACGCCGGCTGACACCAAAGATCGATCCAGAAAAGATCGGGGCAGAGAGCGCCTTCCTGCGGGGTTAGTCATTTCTTCAGTGCTCCTGTGTATGAGTCGCGCACAATGCGGGAGACAGACGATGCGGAGAAGATCTCCGCAGCAACTATCGGCTGGACGGCCATAGCCATCGTTTCATCGGAGGATTTGATCCGCTCACACCATTTCCGCCCCTGGCGCAGAGTCAATCCGCGAAAATAAATCCCGGCCGCAGTTGAGTCCAATAGATATTTCTTATCGAAATGATTTGAAATGGCGTGGGGCCAGCCCCTCTGGCGGCGGAGGCTAAGAGCCGATTCTCTTACCAGGAGTTAAGGAAAAGCGAGCGAGCAAGCTTCGGCGACCAGGCGTTACTTCAGCGGAGGTGTGCCCCGGCTCATAGCGCTCCAATGCTGGCGGACAAAGCTGGCAAGAGCGTTGCGATCGCGAAAGGCTTCCGTACCCCCTTCTTTCGTGGTTGAGTAGGCGCCGGCCAGGTTGGCTAAGGCGAGACAGTCCTCGAGCTTCGCTCCCGCCAGGAACTGATGGATGAAGCCTGCGTCGAAACTGTCTCCCGCGCCGACTTCGTCCACAGGTTTCACGCTGGGAGGCACTAGACTGTACTGCTCCTGACCTGACCGGCAGATGGCTGCCGAAGCTCCACGCTTCACCACCACAACTTTCGCCAGCCCTGCGAGCAGGTTGATAGCTTGCGAAAGGTCTTCGGTGCGCGCGATCTTCTTCGCCTCGCGATCATTGGGAAGAAAGACATCCACGTACTTGAGGACTTCCAACAGGTCTCGATCCCATTTGTTCTCGGGATCGTCGTTGGTGTCGAGCGAGGTGGAGAGCCCCGACGCTCTCGCCTGGCGGAATAGATCACCCATCCTCGGCCGCAATGCGCGATGCAGAAAGAACGATGACAGGTGCAAGTGCCGCGCCGACTGCACGTATGACATATCGATGTCGGAATACTGCATCTCGAACATCGTGCCAGGATAGGTCAGGATGTAGCGCTGCCGCGGGCAAGGCAAAATAATCGTCAGCCCGGTACCCGTTCGCCCGGTTGCCTGCTTCACTCGCGCTACGTCGACACCGCCAGCTGCCAGACGTTCCAGAGCTAATTTCCCGAAGGCGTCACCACCAGTTTTCGAGACGAAACCAACTTTGCTCCCCAGCATCGCAAGGTTGTGGGCAAAAATTGCAGACGAACTGCCCAAAGTCATCGCGAGACCGCTGGCCAGCAGTTCACGCTCGAGCACGAGCTCTTTAGGGAGACCGTAGAGGATCAGGTCCAGATTGAGTTCACCCACCACGCATACATCAAGCTTCGCCACATTCTCCTCCGGGTCGCGAAACAAGCAATTCAATCATGAATCTCTGATATATTTGAAGCATAACGAAAGATATAGAAACATCATATATAACAAAACGAAAGTTTGCGACGACGGATCTTTAGCGGGTTCGCCCCCGGTCAAAATCGTAACTGCTTCGTGATGCTTTATGAAAGACGAACTCCCGACGCTCGCGTTACGGCGGTGAACTCTGCTCCAGACGGAGGCTAGAATGCAGCATCATTCGTATTCATCACGTGAGAGGGAGCGCAGGATCTGGTTTTCTCGAACACTCCTCGGGCTGGCTATGCTCTGCATGATGCAAATCTCCGCCTGCAGCCGGCGAACGGCTCCAAGCCCCGCTGCGGCATCGAAGGAATCCCGAATCCAGCTTCACGTTGGGGCAGATAGCATCCGCATCCAGACGCCGTCGGCACAATTCGTCTTACTGCCCAGCGGCTATCTGCAGTCTGCTTTGCTGCAGGAGGGCAAGTCCTTAACGCTGGATGATGCGGCTCCGAACGCCGAACACGCCGTAAGCGTCAATGGCCACGACATTACCGATATTGGCTTCGATCTCGCCCACGCCCAGATTTCCGCAGCAACCGGACAAATCGGAGCTTTGGGGAAACACATTGAAGCCTCCGGGCAAAGCCCCAGCACGGGCCTCGTTGAAAAGCTTGTGATCGATGTCTACGACGATTTTCCGACGGTTGCGTTCATCTCCGCTTCTTTTACGAACGCTGGCAGCCATGACCTGCAGCTCGATTCGCTGGCCATGGTCGAGCGATCTCTGAATGCCGCACTCGGCGACTCCCGGTCGGCTCCCTACCAGATGTGGTCCTTCCATGGGGCCAGCATCAAGTGGGGCAAGGATGACGTGCTGCCGATTTCCAGCAAATTTTCGCAGGAGAACCCGTTTGGAGCGCCCGTCGAGACCAAAGACGACCTTGGCCGCGTAGGGGGCGGCATTCCCGTCGTGGCGTTCTGGACTCGCGGTGTCGGGGAAGCGTTGGGCCACGTGGAGACGATTCCGCTCACGCTCTCGATTCCGGTGCAAACCGAAGCCGACGGCCATGTCCACGCCGAAGTGCGACTCGCTCCGAACGCCACCCTCCGGCCCGGCGAGACCTATTCCACGCCTCACGCTTTCGTAGCGGTCTACTCGGGCGACTATTACAAGCCCATAAGTATTTGGTCGAAGATTGTGGACCGCGAAGGTCTGTCGCGCCCCTCCAACAATGATGAGAACTACGCAGTCAGTTGGTGCGGGTGGGGTTACGAAGAGAACGTCACTCCCAAGCAGATGTTGGATACCGTCCCCAAACTGAAAGATCTCGGGATTCACTGGGCGACGCTGGATGACCGCTGGTTCAACAACTATGGGGACTGGCGGCCGCGCAGCGACACCTTCCCCGGCGACTCGATGCAAAAGATGGTCCAAGATTTCCACCAGAAGGGCATCAAGGTGCAGATCTGGTGGCTCCCGCTCGCAGTCGAGAATGGACAAGGGCACTACGACGGCCTCAAGTACGAGGTCTCCGATGTGGTGAAGCAACATCCGGACTGGCTGGTGCTCGATAAGAACGAAAAGCCTGCTCGGATGGCTCGTAACCTGGCCACTCTTTGTCCTGCGGTTCCGGAAGTGCAGGCTTACTACAAGCGGCTGACCGAACGCTTCATCAAAGACTGGGATTTCGATGGACACAAGCTCGACAATATTTATTCTGTCCCGCTCTGTTACAACCCGAAGCATCATCATAAGTCGCCCATGGATTCGGTGTATGCCATGGGCGACGTGTACAAGATCATCTTTCAAACCACCCGGGCGCTAAAGCCGGACAGCGTCACGCAAAGCTGTCCCTGTGGCACGCCACCCAGCTTGGCATGGTTTCGCTATCTGGATCAGGCGGTTACTGCCGATCCTGTTGGTTCCGTACAAGTGCGCCGCCGAATGAAAATGTACAAAGCTCTGCTGGGTCCGAATGCCGCAGTGTACGGCGATCATGTCGAATTGACGAAAATCAGTTTTGCCTCGCATGCCAACGAACGCGACACCGGCCAGGACTTTGCTTCCACGCTGGGCACCGGAGGCGTGTTGGGCACAAAGTTCACCTGGCCTGACTACGGACCGAAATTCAAGGATGTGCAGCTGACCCCGGAAAAAGAAGCGCACTGGAAACAATGGATCGGCCTGTACAACGAGAAGATACTGTCGAAGGGAACTTTCCGTAACTTATATGTCTACGGATATGACGATCCCGAAGGCTATGCCATCGAGAAAGATGGAAAGATGTACTACGCCTTCTATGCGCCTTCTTTCGCCGCCAATCGGACCTCTTCTGGCGACCATTGGAGCGGCGAAGTGCAACTGCGAGGACTTGCCCCGGGAGAATACAAAGTGACGGACTATGTAAACGGTAAAGACTACGGGATCGTCACCGGACCAAGCGGCAACCTGAAGGCTGATTTCAATGGCAGCCTGTTGTTAGAGGCCATGCCGGTCCCGGCGCATTGACCGATTGCACGACGGAGCGCCTTGATGGCAAAAGATATGCCCGAAAACGATATGCACTCTGTCGCAGGAAATGGTTTGCTCAACGAGGAGCGGCGGCGCGCCATTCTGGAAATGTTGCACCATGACGGAAGAGTCCTCGTCGTAGAGCTAGCGCAGCAGTTCCAGACGTCACAAGTGACCATTCGCAAGGACTTGGATATCCTCCACCTTCGGGGCCTGATTCACCGCACCCATGGGGGAGCATTACCCTCCCGGCACGGGGTGCTCGAAGATCCCACGCTGCGCGAAAAAGAGAAACTCCAGCGCCAGGAAAAGCTTTCCATTGCCGCGGCGGCAGCCCGCCTGGTAGTGGAAGGTCAAGTCATCATTCTGGATTCGGGCACTACAACGACCGAAATCGCGCGGGCGCTGCGCAATTTCAAAAACTTGACCATCGTCACGAACGCTGTGAATATCGCAGCCGAACTCGCCAACTCATCCGTCGACGTCATTCTCACCGGCGGCACGGTTCGCAAGAATTCCTTTTCTCTGGTCGGACCCATCGCGGAAGAAACCCTGCGTGGCTTGAGTGCGGATATCTTGTTTCTTGGAGTGGATGGATTCGATGTCAAACACGGCCTGAGCACGCCCAATCTTCAGGAAGCGAAGGTGAATCGCGTGATGGTAGAGATCGCGAAGCGCACCGTCGCCACCTGCGATTCCAGCAAATTCGGACGTCGCAGCCTTTCGCTGATCGTAGAGCCTTCCGCTCTCCACCAGGTCATAACGGATCGTGGCATCTCAAAGGCAGATATGCAGGCTCTGAAAAAAGCGGGCATCGAAATCACGCTGGTGTAGAGAGCCGGCGGTCGCCGCGGTCGCGCTGCAACTTCCTTTCAAAAATAGAACTTTAGAGCCAGTTAGATCTGGCGAGGGGCTCGGGCTGCCTGCCGATATCCAAACGGGCTCGCGGTTTCTGTTGGGTATTAATGTTATTCGGATCGAGTTCTAAGGCCGTTGGCTCTGTGCTGATCGCGCCAAACTGGCTGAACAGGTAATTCACATGGTTGAGGATGTTAAAGAATTCTGCCCGGAATTCGAAGTGCATTTGCTAGCGAATCGGGAACTGCTTGACCAGCGACATGTGCCAGGTCTTATAGCCCGGTCCCTCGATGATGTTGCGTCCGGCATTTCCGAATGTGCCCTGCACGAGGTTGTGCGCGAAGGCGCTGGTGTTGAACAGCGTGCCGGCGACGCAAGGATGAGAATTTGGACGCGATGTTCCGAGAAATACCGGCCTTTGCCTGGCGGAGACCCAGCCCGGCGCGGGTGTTGGGAGTCGTGGCAATCCTGTTTGCGGGCGCCGCCCTTCTGGAAACCTTGTGGCAATCACTAGGGTCCATGCTCATTCCGGTGGTAGGCTATTCCCGGGTTCTGTGCGGCATGGGAAATTAGTGCAATGCTGGCCGATCTGGGGACCGCGCTGGCTGGCTTTGGAGCCGTCTTGTTCATCGCCTGCGATGCGATGATCGCTATCAGCAAGTTTCGCCATCCCTTTCCGTACAGTCAGCAGCTCGTCTGGATCACCTACTACGCGGCGCAATTTTTCATCTTGCGGGCTGTCGAGTGCCGCCATATCGCGATCAACGGACGCCATAGATTGCGAGTCGGACTCGCCTGACAGGGGCGGGACTCCCCATACCCCGCCGCATTGCCCGCCCACTTCTCATATACTGAATAAAATCGGTTGGCTGCCGCATCGAAGTCCTGGCGGCAACCGGGGCGTGTTGAACTCAAGTTACGCGGTGCACCCTACCTGGGTCGGAGAGCGGTTACACCGATGTGGATCGTTGCATTAGCCCTCAGGCGCCCTTACACGTTCGTGGTAATGGCGATCGTGCTGCTTCTGCTCACGCCGCTCGTCATTCTGCGCATGCCGGTCGATGTCCTACCGGAGATCAACATCCCGGTGATCAGCGTGGTGTGGACCTACTCCGGTCTTTCTCCCGAAGAAATGGCCGACCGGATTGTCATCAACTCCGAACGCTCCCTTACCATTACCGTCAACGACATTGAACACATCGAGTCGCAGTCGCTCAATGGGTTTGGCGTTATCAAGGTTTTCTTCCAGCCGACGGTGAACATCCAGACCGCGCTCGCTCAGACCACGGCAATTTGCCAAACGATCCTGCTCCGATTACCCCCTGGAACGGTTGCCCCTATCATCATTACTTACTCCGCATCCTCGACTCCGATTGTGCAGCTTGGGTTGAGCAGCAAGACGCTGCCCGAGCAACAACTCTTCGACCTGGGGCAGAATTTCCTGCGGACGGAATTGGCGACGGTGCAGGGTGCGGCGACGCCGTATCCCTACGGCGGCAAAATACGCCAGGTCCAGGTGGACCTCGACCTGCCACGGCTTCAGGCCAATGGCCTCTCTCCCAATGACATCGTCAACGCGCTTAGCGCGCAGAACCTGATTCTCCCCGCCGGCAGTACCAAGATCGGCTCGCTGGAATACCAGGTGGAGATGAACGGCAATCCGGGGACCATCGCGGAGTTAAACGAACTACCGGTGAAGACCATAAAAGGCTCGACCATCTATATGCGCGATGTTGCCCACATCCGCGATGGCTTCGCGCCCCAGACCAACATCGTGCGCATGGACGGTGTGCGTGGCGCGCTCATGTCGATGTTGAAAGTCGGGAGCGCCTCTACGATCACGATTGTGGAAGGCGTGAAGCATGCCGCTGAGGTTGCGTCTCAGTACCTTCCGCCGGAGATGAATATCACCCCGCTCTTCGATCAATCGCTGTTCGTGCGCGCATCCATCCGTGGGGTGGTATTGGAAGCGCTGACTGCTGCCGTCCTGACCGCGTGCATGATCCTGCTGTTCCTGGGAGACTGGCGTCCCACGATTGTCATCTCTATCTCAATCCCGCTTTCGATCTTTGTCTCTATCCTCGTGCTTAGTGCGCTGGGGCAAACTATCAACATCATGACCCTGGGCGGTCTGGCCCTCGCCGTCGGCATTCTCGTTGACGATGCCACCGTGGAAATCGAAAACATCGAGCGCAACCTGGCGCAAGGCAAGGAGATGAAACAGGCGATTTTGGATGGCGCCCAGCAGATCGCGGTCCCGGCCTTTGTTTCCACAATTTGTATCTGCATTGTGTTTGTGCCCATGTTTTTCTTGACGGGAGTGGCAAAATTTCTGTTTGTGCCGCTGGCCGAAGCCGTTGTCTTCGCCATGCTCGCCTCCTATTTCCTTTCGCGAACTCTCATCCCCACCCTCGTGATGTACATCATGCGCGGACACGAACACCGGGCGGCAGGGCCCAAGACGCTGATGGGGCGCTTTCAACGCGGATTTGAAGCCAGCTTCGACAAGTTCCGCAGCGGCTACTATCAGTTGCTGGAAACCACCCTGCATCATCGCAAGCTATTCGCCGTCTGCTTCCTCGCATTCTGCCTGCTGTCGTTGGGCTGGGTCTTCTTCCTGGGGCAAGATTTCTTCCCGTCGGTGGACGCAGGCCTCATCCGCCTGCACCTTCGCGGCCGCGCGGGTCTCAGAGTGGAAGAAACGGCTCGCCTCTGCGACCAAGTCGAAGACTATCTGCATCACGATCTCCCCAAGGGCGAAATCGCAAGCATGCTGGACAATATCGGATTGCCCAACTCATCAATCAATTTGTCCTACAGCAATTCCGGAGTGATCGGAACCAGCGACGCGGAAATTCTGGTCGGTCTGAACGAGAAGCACCAGCGCCCAACGGCGGAGTTGGTGCAGCAGTTGCGGCAGGAACTGCCACGGCGTTTTCCGGGTGTGGAATTCTTCTTCCAGCCGGCGGACATCGTCACTCAGATTCTGAATTTCGGATTGCCCGCACCGATTGATATCCAGGTGATCGGCGCGGATATGCAGAGCAGTTACACGATTGCACAGCAGATTGCCAACAAGGTGCGGCGCATCCCAGGTACAGCCGATGTGCACGTGCAACAGCTGCTGGGCCTGCCCACGTTGCATCTTGATATCGATCGCAATCTCGTGACCCAGGTCGGCCTCAGCCCGCGGGATGTGGCGCAAAGCGTGCTGGTTTCTCTCAGCGGCAGCTTTCAGACTTCACCCAGTTTCTGGCTGAATCCCACGAATGGCGTTACTTATCAAATGGCGGTGCAGGCTCCCCAGTACCGCATGACGTCGCTACCAGACCTGCTGAATCTGCCGGTGAACGATCCTTCGGTTTCGGACGCGCAAGTGCTGGGGAATCTGGTGAAGTTGGCGCCGACGGCACGGCCGGCGGTGGTGTCGCATTACAACGTGCAGCCGGTCATTGACGTGTACGCCAGCACCCAAGGCCGCGATCTGGGCGCTGTGGCCAAGGACACGCAGACAGCCCTGCAGCCGTTCATCGATCATTTGCCGCGGGGCACGCGCATCGTGGTGCGCGGGCAAGTCGAAACCATGCAGACTTCGTTTGTCGGGTTGGGCATCGGACTGCTGGGAGCGATCCTGCTGGTCTATTTCCTGATCGTCGTGAACTTTCAGTCGTGGCTCGATCCCTTCGTGATTATCACGGCCCTTCCTGGAGCGCTCGCGGGAATCGCTTGGATTCTGCTCCTGACGCATACCACGTTGAACGTTCCGTCGCTGACCGGAGCCGTCATGTGCATGGGCGTTGCGACGGCCAACTCGATTCTGATGGTTTCGTTTGCGCGCGACCGCATGCAAGCTGGCGTGAAGGCCGTACAAGCAGCTCTGGAGGCGGGCTATACCCGAATTCGTCCCGTCCTGATGACCGCCCTGGCCATGGTGATCGGCATGCTCCCTATGTCTTTGGGTCTGGGCGAGGGCGGCGAGCAGAACGCGCCGCTGGGCCGCGCCGTTATCGGAGGCCTGCTATTCGCGACAGTGGCAACATTATTCTTTGTGCCCTCTGTGTTCGCTATTGTTCACAGCCGCCGCGAAGCGCGGGCCGGGGTAGTGAAGCATTTCGACTGAGGGACGGATTTCTTAGACGCCGTCGAAGTAATCATCCTCCAGCGGTTATCATGGAGATCGGGATCAAGGAGCCATGCAGACCGAATTCGACACTAAAGACTCGACCGGAGAGCAGCACCGCACTCCACCCCAGGTGACGCCACCACCAGAACTTCCGCCGGCGCCTCCGCGCAAGGCCCTGATCATCGTCGCCCTGGTGATCCTAGTGCTTGCCCTGAGCGGAGCTCTGAGTATGGTGAGCCGATTTCGTGATGCGCAAGCTTTGGCCAAGGAGACGGATGCCGATTCCGTCGCCACCGTCGTAGTCGTTCATCCCGTGGCCGAGAAGCCCGACGAGGAGTTGGTGCTGCCGGCATCATTGCAGGCTTATGAAGAGTCCCCCATCTATGCTCGTACTAGTGGCTACCTGCTGCGCTGGTATAAGGACATTGGCAGCCGCGTGGCCAAGGGCGAATTGCTGGCGGATATCGACACTCCAGAAATCGATCAGGAGTTGTCCCAGGCGCGCGCCACCCGCCAGCAGATCTCTGCCCAGTTGGAGTTAGCAAAGATTTCCTCGGATCGCTGGCAGAGTCTGCGTAAGACGGATTCCGTTTCCCAGCAGGAAACCGACACACAGACGAATGCCTACCAGCAGGCCTTGGCCAACCTGGCCGCGGCCGAGGCCAATGTCCGCCGCCTCGAGCAGTTGGAGTCGTTCAAGCACGTATACGCTCCATTCGCGGGTGTTCTGATCAAACGCAACGTCGATCCCGGTGCGCTCATCAACGCAGGATCGGCAGGTGTGGAGCTGTTCATTCTCGCCCGGGTCGATCCCTTGCGCGTCTTCGTCAACGTGCCGCAAGCCTATTCGCCGGCGATCAAGGATGGAATGCCGGCCTACATCACGCTGCCGGAGATTTCCGGTCAGAAGTTCCGAGGCACCGTGACGCGCACCGCCCAGGCGATTGATCCGGCAACCCGAACCTTGCTCACCGAAGTCGACGTTCCCAACAAGGACGGCCGCCTGCTACGCGGCTCCTTCGGCGAGGTGCATTTTGCGCCCAAGATCAACGCCGAAAAAGTTACAGTTCCGGTGAACGCCATGCTCTTCCGCCAGGAGGGCCCACGCCTGGCGATCGTTGGAGCCGACAATAAGGTGCAATTGCGGCCCATCACGATCGGCCACGACTACGGTACCACGCTGGAGGTTTTGGGCGGCGTGAGCCTTGAGGACCGCATCATCATTAATCCCGCCGACTCCCTGGAAGATGGTCAGATGGTCAACGTCGCCCCTGAAAACCAGGCAGGGAATCATTCATGAAGTGGTCGGCCGCGGCAGCGCTATCAGCGGTCGTGTGCCTTTCCGGATGCTCGGTCGGGCCGAAGTATCAGCGCCCGCCGATGCCATCCCCTCCGGCATGGAAGACCGAAGCGCCTTGGCGCGAGGCCGCGCCCAAGGATGCCATTCCCAAGGGAGCCTGGTGGGAAGTTTTCCACGACGACGAATTGAACGGCTACGAGCAGCAACTCCTGGCCGCGAACCAGTCGCTCGCCGCCGCCCGGGATCGCCTTGATGAAGCTCGTTCGCTGGCGCGCGTGGCCTCGGCCGGATTGTTCCCGATAGCCACCGTGGACCCCGGCGCCTCGCGTAATCGGTACTCCGGCAATCGGCCCTTAACTCTTACGCCCGGTTCTGCGCTCTCGCAAAGCGCGTACCAGATTCCGTTCGCCGTGAACTACGAGGTGGATCTGTTCGGTCGGGCCAGGAAGAACCTCCAGGCAGCTAACGCCAGCCTGCAAGGTACCGCGGCCGATCTGCAAAACGTGCAACTGGTCTTGACCGCGGAACTCGCCGCTGACTACTTCAACCTGGGCGAACTCGATTCCGAAACTCAGGTGGTCCAGGAGTCAGTCAAGATTCAGCAGGAAGGCCTGGTCCTGGTAAACCATCGCCATGAAGGCGGCGTAGCCTCGGGGTTGGACCTGGCGCAACAACAAACCCTGCTCGATTCCACTCAAACGCAACTTTATTTGCTGCAGCAGCAGCGCGCGCAGTTCGAGCATGCCATCGCGGTGCTCACCGGAAATGCGGCGTCAACATTCAGCGTGCCGGTCGCGCCATTGCGCGCCACTCCACCGCCAGTTCCCCTGGGAATGCCCTCCGACTTACTGGAGCGACGCCCAGACGTCGCCACCGCCGAACGAGCCATGGCCCAGGAGAACGCGTTGGTCGGAGTCGCCAAGAATTCGTTCTATCCCCAATTGACCATTTTCGGCGCGGGCGGTTTCCAAAGCACCAGCCTGGGTTCGCTGATCACCACACCCAGTGCGTTCTGGTCTCTTGGGGGAGATCTTTTGCAGCCCATCTTCAACGGGGGACGGAATCGTGCCAATCTGGCCGCCACCAAATCGGCCTACGACGAATCGGTAGCCAACTATCGCGAGTCCGTGCTGACTGCGTTCCAGCAAGTCGAAGATGGCTTGTCCGGTCTAAATTCCTTGTCGCAGGCCGCCGGAAGCCAGACCGCCGCGGTCACGGACGCGCGCCGTGCCTTGGAGATCGCGAACAACCGCTATGTTGGCGGCCTCACTACGTTCCTCGACGTCATCACCGCGCAATCTGTGCTGCTGACCAACGAGCGCCTATCCACTCAATTGCTGGGCCAGCAAATGGTGGCGTCGGTTTACCTGGTGAAAGCATTGGGCGGAGGCTGGGATGCGTCCGCGATTCAGTCTGAGCAGGTTCATCCGAAGGCAGGGCAAGCACTTCAGCAGTAATGCCGCTGCCAATTGGGCCAAAATTCCCCCGATCAATCGGGACACTGTGGTCACAAGAATCAGATGGACCAAGGTAACCTCCAGCCGCCCAATTGTGGCGATACCATGATCAGAGCGGCCGTCGCGCCCAGCGGAGACTCTTCTCATGCGTAAATTACGAAGGCTTTTGTTGTTGCTTGCAGTAGGCGCGTTGGGCGCCGGCATCGCGGGATATGGTCAGGACGATTCGCCATCTCTGGGAGATGTTGCGCGCCAGTCGCGTCTACAAAAACAGCAGAAGGACGCCCAGACCAAGGAGGGAACGGCCGCGAAAGATGCCAAAAGTGCCCCCAGCAAAGACACTCCGGTCAAAGTCGCATCTGCAAAGGACGCCCAGAGCAAAACGCCCAAGAAGATTGTTACCAACGACGAAATCCCGGAGCACATTGGTCCGACCTCGACTTTGCCCGCCAAGAGCAAGACTCCGGGCGCGTACACCCCTCCACCGAACTACGGCGACGGAAAGGTGCCGCCCGAGTACTGGAAAAGCCAGATTCAGGCGCAAAAGGCCGCCATCGCTTCGTTGCAGAGCCAGATCAGCAACCTAGCGGCGTCGATTCAATATGCCGGGGCCAACTGTGTTTCCAACTGCGTGGAGTGGAACGAGGAGCAGCAGCGGAAGCAGCAGGAACTGGAATCCATGAAGTCGCAGTTGGAAGGGATGCAAAACCAGCTCGAAGACATGCAAGACATGGCCCGGAAACAGGGCTACGGCACCGCGGTTTACGATCCGTAGAACGTGGGATACAGACAAACGAAACGCCGCCTGCGTAGACTGAGAGGCGGCGTTTTTCTTCGCAAGTGAAACGTAGCGATTCGCTCTACTTTGGCGGGTACGGATTCGGATATTTCAGCACCGTCGCCAAATCAATTCCGCGAATGAAGCCAGCCGAGTGATAGAGCAGCCCCCAGGAATCGATGGTGGAATTATCCGGAAAAATGCAGGCCTCGAGCAGTTGATCGATCCCGCCCTTGGAGACCCACGCGCCACCGGCAAAGTCAGTGGCACCGATCTCAGCCCCGCCGAGCTGTGAGCAGTAAAAAGAAGCCGGGTTGCCATTTCCCTGGCCGTTCCATTTCACCTCCGCGTAGTAGGCCAGCGCCGCCAGCGTCGGTTTTTTCGTGGTCAGCGTTTCCAGCGACAGATGAATCCGCGAGCTGTCCGAAGCTGTGTATTGGCAAAATCGCTCGACTCCGGCGAGGGACAGCCAGGTTGAGGGGTCGTTATTCGTGCCGTAAACCGCGTGGCGCAACTCCACGACCCCACCCGTGGCCTTGCAGTAGGCTCTTGCATCGTCGTCATCGTCCCGCTCGTTTTTTCGATTCGTGTCTTGGCCAATTGCATGCAACGCAGCTCCGAAGAGAAGCAGAATCGTCGCCGCTCTTAGAACTCTTCTCATTTTGTGCATGAACTCCCCCTGCTTTTGTGTTGTAAGCCAGAGGCGAGTCTACTATGGCACTCTCTTCGCCGGGCCGACATTCAGACGAGTGAGCTTATCTAGGTGAATCTAGTGCGACCAGTAGCCACAATTAGTCGCATTCCGCGGGAACATTTCGGAGACCTCATTCCCCCATTCCCCAAAACCGCCTGACCGTGCGAAATTAGTATGTGCCTCTAGTGGTTCGTCCATCCCCCATTCACTCGGTCGGCGTGTACACCACGACTCCGATCCGCAAGGGCGCCCGCGTGGTCGAGTACAGCGGGCCGCGCATCACCCCCGAAGAAGCCGACCGCCTTTACGACGGCGCCACCCGCACCTATTTGTACGGGTTGGATGACGGCAAGACCGTGATCGACGGCGAGGGTCTGGGTGCTTACCTGAATCACTCCTGCGATCCCAACTGCGAAGTGGACGAGATCAAAGGCCGGGTCTGGATCCTCGCCTTGCGCGACATTGCCGCCGGCGAAGAACTCGTCTGGGACTACAACCTCTACGACGACGAAGATCCCGCCCCCTGCTTCTGCGGCTCGCCGAAGTGTCGCGGCACGATGTATTCGCGGGAATGGATGGCCAAGATGCGCCGCCGGGAAGCGCGTAAAAAGAAACGAGAGGCGCAGGCCGCCAGGAACGGAAAAACTGCCAAGAATCCCAGCGTCAGTACTTCAAGGTTCCAGCCGCGTGGCGGCGATATTGATTAGCCCAGGGGGCAAGCACTGGGTAGCCAAGGGAGAAGCAAGCGAATCCAGTCAGGGACGACACTCGAGCAGCGCCTCCTTATCGATGCTCCGGCGCCTTCCCGTGCTCACGCCACCCCTCAATAATCAGATACAGCACCGGAATGAAGAACAAATTCAGCACCGTCGACATGATCATCCCGCCAAACACGGTCGTGCCCACCGAGTGCCGCCCGTTCTCCCCCGCACCCGTTGCAACCACCAGCGGCACTACGCCAAGAATGAACGCCAGCGACGTCATCAGAATGGGGCGCAGACGTATCGTCGCCGCCTGCACCGCCGACTCCACCAGCGGCACCCCGCGCTCGCGCAGTTGTTCCGCAAATTCCACGATCAGAATCGCGTTCTTGCTCGACAGCCCGACCAGCATCACGAGTCCGACCTGGCAGAACACGTCATTCTGCAACCCGCGGATCCACTGCGCCCCCAGCGCCCCCAGCAGCGCCATCGGCACCGCCAGTAATACGATAAAGGGAAGCACAAAGCTCTCATACTGGGCCGAAAGCGTGAGATACACCACCAGCGTCCCTAGCCCGAAGAGGACTAGCGACGTCCCACCGGCCTGTAATTCCTCCAGCGACAGACCGGTCCAACTGTAAGAAAATCCCTGAGGCATCTTCGAAGCCAGTTGTTCCATGGCCGCGATCGCCTGGCCGGAGCTGTAACCTGGTTTGGGCGAACCGTCGATTTCTGCCGACCGGAACAGGTTGTAGTGGCTAATTACTTGCGGAGTCGTAGTCTGCGTGATGCTGATCAGGTTATCGAGCGGCACCATCGCGCCGGTGTCGGCGCGCACGTAGAACTCCTTCATGTCCTTTGCTTCCGATCGAAACTGCTTGTCCGCCTGCACATAAACGCGATACGACCGGTTGTTGAAATCGAAGTCATTCACATATGCCGAACCCATGTACACGCCCAGCGTGTCGGTAATCTGCGAGAGCGGCACTCGCAGGCTCTTCGCCTTCTCGCGGTCAATCGTTACCAGATACTGCGGGTCATTCGCGGTAAACGGAGTATAAAGCCCGACAATTTCTTTGCGCGCGGCCGACTGCCGCATCAGTCCTTGCGTTGCCCCCGCCAGTTCCTCGAGCCTGTGAGCGGCCTGGTCTTGCACGACGAACTGGAAGCCTCCGAATTGTCCCAGCCCCTGGATAGCCGGCGGCAACGTGGCAAACACGATGGCTCCCGATACCCCAAACAGCCGCGGACGAACGCGGTTCACAATCGCCGACGCCGTGTGCTCCTCCCCTTTGCGCTGCCCGTACGGTTTCAGCGGCACGAAGATGAGTCCCTGGTTTGCCACCGATCCCGAAAAACTGAAGCCGGCCACGGAAAAAGTCCCTTCCGATTCGGGCACGCCCGCCAACAAGCCGGATACCTGATTGCCGATCGCCTTGGTATATTCCAGCGACGCTCCTGACGGCGCTTGAATGACGATGATGAAATATCCCTGATCTTCGTCAGGCAAGAATCCTGTCGGCACGCGCAGGAACACAAAATAAGTGAGCCCCAGGCCGGCGAAAAACAGCACCGCCATTGCCAGTTTGTAGTCCAGCACGTGATGCAGCAGGCGACGGTACCCACGGGTGAGGGCAGCGACGACAACGTCAAACTTTTGCAGCCACCACCACTTTTGTCGGTGGGAGTCTCGCAGAAAAATCGCCGCCAGCACCGGAGCCAGAGTGAGCGCGTTGAAGGCGGAAATGGCAATGGAAAATGCGATGGTCAGCGCGAACTGGCGAAACAGAATGCCGGTCGTCCCGGGAAAGAACGCAACGGGCACAAACACGGCGACCAGCACCAGCGAGGTGGCGATGACGGCGCTGGTGATCTCGGCGGTGGCTGCCGCCGCCGCTTTGTGGGAATCGTGTTCGCCTTCCGCCATGTGGCGCTCAATGTTTTCAATCACGACGATAGCGTCATCGACGACCAGGCCGGTGGCGAGAGTGATGCCGAACAACGTCAGCGTGTTGATGGAGAAGCCGAGTAACTTCACAAAGATGAAGGTGCCGATTAGCGAAACCGGGGTGGCGATAAAGTGAATCATCGTCGTTCTCCAGTCGCCGAGGAAGATAAAGATCACCAGGATGACCAGCAGGATCGCCGAACCCACCGTGTAGATGACGTCGCGGATGGATTCGCCCACCGCATCCGTGGTGTCGAACGCCAGCTTGTAATGCAACCCCGGCGGGAAACTCTTCGAAAGCCGCTCCAGTTCCGCGATTGCGAGCCGATCGACATCGAGCGCGTTGGCGGTGGAGAGTTGCGTCACGCCGAGTCCGACCGCATCCTGGCCGTTGAATTGCAGATCGGTTGCGTAGTCTTCCGCGCCCAGTTCGGCGTGACCCACATCTTTCAGGCGGACCAGAGTGCCGTCGGAGTTGGTTTTCAGAATGATGTTGTCGAACTGCGCCGGCTCGCTCAACCGCCCAACTGCCCGTACGCTGACCTGGTATTGTCGTCCCTCGATCGCCGGCTGCTGCCCCACCTGTCCGGCCGCGACTTCCACGTTTTGTTCCGAGAGCGCGCTCACCACATCGGGCGCTGTCAGAGCCCGTCCTGCCATCCGCACCGGGTCCAGCCACAGGCGCATCGAGTACTTGCGCTCGCCGAAGATGATCACGTCGGCCACGCCCGGGATGCGCTTCAGCGCGTCCTTGACGTAGACGTCGAGGTAATTGCTCATGAACAGGGTGGGGTATTTGTTGTTGTCGGAGATCACGGCCGCGCCGAAAACGAAGTTCTGCGAGGTCTTCGTCGTGGTGATGCCCACAGCCTTCACCGCGCCGGGCAGCCGCCCCTGCGCCGTGTTCACCCGATTTTGAATGTCGACCGTGGCCAAGTCGGGATTGCGCGTCAGATCAAAGGTCACGATCACGCTGCTGGTCCCATCGTTGCCGCTGGTGGAAGTGATGTACTTCATCCCCTCCGCGCCGCTGATCTGCTGTTCGAGGGGGATCGTGACCGCGCTCTCCACCGTCTGCGCGCTCGCACCAATGTAGAAGCTCGATACCCCGACCTGCGGTGGGGCGAGATTGGGAAACTGTGCGATCGGCAGCGTGGGTATGACAGCCGTGCCACCCAGTATGATCAGCAGCGCGCACACCGAGGCAAAGACAGGGCGCCGGATGAAAAAGTTAACAAACATGAGAAAGTCCGCCTCTCAACTGCAGAGTGCCCGTGGGTCTGTGCCCCACCGAAGAGGAAGGAAATCGTGGCTGCCCAATTTCTCGCGCGTTGTTGGCGCGAGAAGTGGGGATTTCCGGCAAACTGGAAGCACTCAATCCTTTTCTTGAAGACATGCGAGAACCGAAAGAGGGCAGCCGCTAACTCTGCGGAATGACCGGCGCCCCGTCCAGCAGAAATTGCGTCCCGGAAACGATCACCTTGTCGCCCGGCTTGATTCCGTCCTGCACTTCGAAATCGTTGCCCACGGTCTGTCCGATCTTGAGAGGCTTCTGGCGCGCTACGAACGACCCGCCCTTCTGCGGTTCGGCTACAAACGCGAAATACTGGCCCGCCAGCCGCGACACAGCGAGGATCGGCACCTGCGGGTTCTGGTGGGTCCCAAACACGACGCGCGCGCGCACAAACTGCGATTGCCGAAGTGCATCGTTGCCGTTGGCAATTCGCGCCTTCACCAGCACCGTCTGCGTCGCATTGTCCACCTGGGGAGAGATGAAGCTCACGCGCGTCTCCGCCAGTACTTTGCCGTTGCTGTCGATCACCTGCACTGGCAGGTTCATCTTCAACTGCGAGGAATGCTCGATCGGCACGTAGACGTAGGCTTCTAGACTGCCGGGTTGATCGACGGTCGTCAGTGGCGTCGCGGTGGTCACGCGGTCGCCCACACGCACCGGAATATCTCCCACGATCCCGCTCCGGGGAGCGACGACCCTGAAGTAGTGCAACTGGACTTCCTGCTCTCGGACCTGCGCATCGAGCGCGTCCATCTGTGCCTGGGCCGCGTCCAGCGCGGCCTTCGCCTGGTCCAGATCCTGCTTGCTGACCACGCCAGCTGCGAAAAGCCCCTGGCTGCGATCGTACTGCTGCTTGGCCCAGCTCAGATTTGCCTGTTGCGCCGCTCGTGCGCTCTCCTGGCTCTTGACCGTCGCCTGCTGCTTGAGGCGATCAATTTCCACCAAAGCGGCCCCGGCCTGAACCCGGTCGCCCGAATGCACAAAGATTTGCGTGATCTGGCCCTCGACCTGCGGCATAATCACGGCGGAGTCGCGCGATTTCACCGTAGCCACATAGTCGGTGGAGTCATTAATCGCAATGGCCCGCGCCTCCATCACCTTGACCGGCATGGCGGGAAATCCACCTGCCTGCGGATTCCGCGCCGGATTGGCAGAGCACCCTATCCCGCTGGCCACCAGAACCGCGCACAAAACATCTCTCGCGGCGTGCCTTCGATATTTGTTCTCCATGATTCCGTGAGTTGCCATCGCCTTCCATGAATATGACGACCCATTACTTTACCCCTGCCCGACGCAAAGGGAAAGCCAGCCTTATCGTTTCTGCGCGGAACAAAACGACCGGTCACAGGCTCCTGCCGTGTGCGCCTATTGGCTGGAGTTCTTACCGCACGTATCATCTCATCCCACGATCATCTTCCCCAGAATCTCCTTCAAAATTTTCGCCGTCACCGTCGCCGTCATCCCTGCAAGGTCCTGAACAGGGTTATATTCCACAATATCGGCGCCCACGATTTCTCCCCTGATCGCGTGCAGATGGGCGATCACTTCCCGCACCGACATCCCTCCCGATTCGCGATGGGATACTCCCGGCGCAAACGCCGGATCAAGCACATCCATGTCGAACGAGATGTACACCGGCCCCGCCGCCTTCAACCTGTCATACGCCGGCAACGCCCGCATCTCCACCACTTCGACACCAAATCGATGCGCCTGTTCCCTCTGATGCCGGTTCATCGTCCGAATCCCAACCTGCACCAGTCGCTTCGCCAGCCGCGCCTCCATAATCCGGGCAAACGGACACGCATGCGACAGCCGGTTCCCCTCGAACTCGTCATACAGGTCGGGATGCGCGTCGAAATGAAAAATCGTCAGATCTTCATACTTCTGCGCAAACGCCTTTATCACCGGATACGTGATGGAGTGATCCCCGCCCAATACTACCGGCCGTGCGCCTGGCTCCAGGATCTTTGCCACACCCGCCTGAATGCCTGAGAACGCGTCCTGATCGTCGAAAGCGAGCTCGCCCGCGTCTTCGTAAGCTCCGTCCCCGCCAAGATCTACCCCGGTTTCCGTCCAGTGGTTCGAAGCGCTGCAACCGAGAGCCTCCCGGATCATGGGAGGCGCCGCGCCCGCTCCCCTCAGATATGAGGAGCAAGAATCAAAACCGATCCCCAGCAGTGTTGGCGTGCCCGCATTCACAGTTGTTAGGCCTCGTCCGAGAAATCATAAACGGGAATGCACAAGATCGTCTTATTCTGTTTGCCCTTGTTGCAAACCTTGTAGCCTTGTGCCGGGTGCCCCATTTCTCGCGCGTTCTCTGCCCGAGAAGTGGGATCCATGGAAGAGGACCACACTGTGATGGCATGTGTGGAGCGGGCACTCATGCCCGCTTGCCCGCAGCACCAATAAAGCTAGTGAGCAGTGGGTACTGTCCCCGAGCGTCCAAAGAGCCAAACCGCCCACGAATCCTGCGCACCTTGCCTCTCATCCTTTATGCTAGTAGCTGCATTCTTATGACTCCGAAATCCGAGACTTCTAACGGCGGCTCCGGCGCTGCTCTTGCCGAAACCACTAATGGTTCCAGCCCTGAACGCGAGCGCGTCTTCAGCGCCTATCGCCAGTGGGGATACCTCGAAGGCGATCTCGACCCGCTCGGCTTCCTCCGTCCCCGGGAAGCCCCTGAACTCGAGCACGACGGCGAGTACGCCCGCGGAGCCCGCGCCATTTATTCCTCGACTGTCGGCGTTGAGATCAACCATATCTACGCCCCCGAGCGTCGCCGCTGGATCTACGAACGCATGGAATCGGAACCGCCCGAGGAAGACCAGAGGCGCATCCTCGACCTGCTCACCCGCGCCGACATCTTCGAGCAGGTTATGCAGCAGCGCTATTTGGGCAGCAAGCGCTTCTCGCTCGAAGGCGTCACGGCTCTCATCCCCCTAGTTGACGAAGTTCTAGAGTCGGGCTCCCGTCTCGGCGCCATCGAGTTGGTTATGGGCATGAGCCATCGCGGACGCCTCAACGTGATGGCTCACGTGGCCCGGCGGCCTGCTGAGGAAATCTTCGCCGGATTCGAAGATGTCGACCCCCGCAGCGTTCTCGGTTCTGGCGACGTGAAGTACCACATGGGCGCCACCGGCGAATACACGACGCGCAGCGGTGGCAAGGTTCATATTCATCTGGTCTCGAACCCGAGCCATCTCGAAGCCGTCGATCCCGTCACGGTAGGCCGGACTCGCGCTAAGCAAGACCGAACCCCCGAAGGCGGACGAGAAAAATATCTCCCGCTACTCGTCCACGGCGATGCCGCATTCGCCGGACAAGGCATTCTCGCTGAGACCATGAACTACGCCGACCTCCCGGGATACACCGTCGGCGGCACGATCCACGTCGTGGTCAACAACCTGCTCGGATTTACCACGAGCTACGTCGAAGAGCACTCCACACGTTTCGCCGCCTGCATCGCCCGGCGTCAGTCGATCCCCATCTTCCACGTCAACGGCGAAGATGTCGACGCCGTCGTCCGCGTGGCCCGCATCGCTACTGAGTACCGATATAAGTTCGGCACCGACGTGGTCATCGATCTGATCGGCTACCGCCGTCACGGCCATAGCGAAGTCGACGATCCCACCATCACGCAGCCGCTGCTCTACAAAAAGATCAAAGAGCATCCGCCGCTGTGGGAAATCTACGCCGACGATATCGGAGCCTCCGACGCCCAGGCACGAGCCGAAGCGATCAAAGCCGAGTTTGAAGCCGCCCAGAAGAAGGCCGGCAGCATCCGGCACAAACCGACTCTGCGCGACCTCCCCAAATACTGGGGCAAATATTTCGGTGGCCTCCACCGCCCCGAATACGAAGTCGAAACCGGCTTGTCGTCCGACCAACTCTCGGAACTTACGAGTCGCCTCACCACCTATCCCGACGGCTTCCACATTCACCCCAAGGTGAAGAAACTCCTCGAACAGCGCGCCGAGATGGGATCGGGTAAGCGCGCTGTCGACTACGGCATGGCCGAGGCCCTGGCCTTCGCCAGCCTGGTGAAAACGGGCATCCACGTGCGCTTCAGCGGCCAGGATTCCCGCCGGGGTACTTTCAACCAACGCCACTCCGTTCTCGTGGATATCGAAAACGAGAACGAATACGTGCCTCTGGAAAACATCGTTCCCAATCAGGCCCGCTGCGAGATCTACATCTCCACGCTCTCCGAAGCCGGAGTCCTGGGCTTTGAATACGGCTACAGCCGCGACTACCCCGAATCGCTGGTCCTGTGGGAGGCCCAGTTCGGCGACTTCGTCAACGTTGCGCAGGCCATCATCGACCAGTTCATCAGCGCGGGCGAAGCCAAGTGGAACCTGCTCTCCGGCGTGGTCATGCTGCTGCCTCATGGCTACGAAGGCCAGGGACCGGAACATTCCAGCGCCCGTATCGAGCGCTTCATCCAGCTCGCCGCCAAACACAACATCCAGATCGCCCAGCCGTCCAACGCCGCGCAGTATTTCCACCTCCTGCGCCGCCAGGCCCTGCGCCACTGGCGCAAGCCGCTGGTCGTCTTCACGCCCAAGAGCATGCTGCGCCATCCCGACGCGAGTTCGCCCATCGAAGATTTCACCCACAAGAATTTTCTGAATGTCATTCCCGACGCAGAAGTTGGCGAAGCCGACCGCATCCTGATCTGCACCGGAAAAATCGGCCACGAACTCCAGGCCGAGCGGAAGAAGAGAAAAGACACCAGCACCGCGATCGTCTTCCTGGAACAGCTTTATCCGTTCCCCGAGCAGGAGGTCGTCGCCGAATTCGACCGTCACGGCAAGAACGCTGACATCGTCTGGGTGCAGGAAGAGCCTGCCAACATGGGCGCCATGTTCAACATGCTCCCCCGCCTGAAACGAATCTCCGGCGACCGCCCGGTCCTGAGCGTAAAACGCAGCTCCGGCGCCAGCCCCGCAACGGGGAGCGCCAAAGCGCACGAGGTCGAGCAAAGGACCTTGCTGACTTTGGCCTTCACCACAAAAGGGTAGGAACAAATCGTCGGCGGCACGAGAGCATCTAGCAAAAAGGGTTGTCATTCCGAACCGCGATAGCGGTGAGGAATCTGCCGTCCTGTCTGCCGCCGCGACTCAGGTGGGGACAGCCGCCTTCGGCTGTGCACCGAGCGCAGCCAGGCGGGTCTAGTCTGGCCGTTCCGTAACCGCCTTTTCACCTTTTCCCGGTAACTTAGCCTTAGCTCCTCCTCTACTCTCGCCCGTCAGCAACTCTTCCAAACTTCCGTACGCGTAAATTGTCGGAGCATGGTTTGCCATCAAGCCTCCTGTATCGGCCGTCGGACCATAGTTGCTGTGTACCTCCCGCCCCAGCATGCGCAGCATCGCCATCAACTGACCGCGATGATGCGACGTATGCGTCATGCGCCTTACCATCACCCACGCCCGCGAGCGTTCCACATCAAAGAACTTCGTGTCCTCTTCCCACCATGACTCGGTCTTGGGCTGCAAGACCGCGAGCCGCTTCCCGCTGTCCTCCGCGTATCGCTGGATGAACCCCAATCGCGTCTCCAGCCTCGGCAACGGAGGTGCGCCAACATCAATTCCCAGCATGGTTCGAAACCACACGTCCTCGCTCACACACTGATGCACCATCTGCTCGAGCACACTGCGTCCGCGTGAATCTCCTTCCCTCGGGCGGATCGAAAGATCTTCATCTCTGAACTCGCTCCACACGCTAACCACCTTGACTCGTTCCGTGACATAAGTTTCAACCAGCATTGCATATCTCATGGCCTGCAAATGTTAACTCAATCGCGGAGATTCCTGGGTGCCCCATGTCTCGCGTCCTAGGCGAGACGCGGGGGAAGTCTGGCGGATGTTAATCTTACTCTCCGACCACCCCATGCCCCGCGATTCCCAACCTCTGCGCATCGCCATCGACACCGGCGGCACCTTCACCGACTGCGTCTGGATCGACCGCGGCCGCGTTCGCATGCTCAAAGTTTTTTCCACGCCCGCCGACCCCTCGCAGGCTATCGTAGATGCCCTCAACAAAATCGCGCCCCCCGGGAAATTCATCCTGCTGCACGGCACCACCGTCGGCACCAACACGCTGCTCGAACGCAAAGGCGCCCGCACCGCGCTCGTCACTACCGCTGGTTTCGAAGATGTCATCGAAATCGGGCGCCAGGCACGCCCCAAGCTCTACGACTTTTTCTTCGATCGCATCGAGCCGCTGGTCCCGAAAGAGCTCCGCTTTGGCGTGAATGAACGCACCGCCAGCGACGGCGAAGTCCTCGCCTCGCCCACCGCGGGAGACTTGCGCAATCTCGCCGAGCAGATCGCCGCCGCGAAGCCAGCATCGATCGCCATCTCTCTACTCTTCTCGTTCGCGAATCCGAACAGCGAACGTGAAGTCGCCAAGGGCCTAGCGCGGCTGGGAGCCCCGCTCTCCATCTCGCACCAAATCCTTCCCGAATTCCGCGAGTACGAACGCACCTCGACGGTAGTCATCAACGCTTACCTCCAGCCAGTAATGCAGGGCTACCTCGAAAACCTGGAGTCCCGTGCAAAAAGCGTCCGTAGAGACGTTGCTGGCAACGTCTCTCTCGCCAGCCGCACGAACGCCCGGAGCGCCCAAGCCCGCCGCATCTTCGTCATGCAATCCAGCGGAGGCATCACCGCTCTTTCCACCGCCGCCCGCGAGCCCGTCCGCACCGTCCTCTCCGGCCCGGCCGGAGGCGTTGTCGGTGCCGCAGCCACCGCCCGCGCCAGCGGATTCGATCGCATTATCGCCTTCGACATGGGAGGCACATCCACCGATGTCTCTCTCGTCGAGGGCACGATCACCACGGCGACCGACGCGCAGATCGCGGGCCTACCCATCAGCGTGCCCATGCTCGACATTCACACCGTCGGCGCCGGCGGAGGCTCGCTCGCCCGCTTCGACGCTGCTGGTGTTCTTCGCGTCGGCCCCGAATCCGCCGGCGCCGATCCCGGGCCCATCTGCTACGGCCGCGGCACGCAGCCCACCGTCACCGACGCGAACCTCCTTCTCGGCCGGTTACAGCCCACCCGCTTTCTCGGTGGAGATTTCACTCTCGATCTCGAGCGTACTCGTCGTGTCACGCAAGAATGGCTGAAGAAACAGGGCTCAAATCTGGCTCTGGAAAAATTCGCCGCCGGAGTCGTCCGCGTGGTCAACGCCACCATGGAAAAAGCCATCCGCGTCGTCTCCATCGAGCGCGGTCGCGACCCGCGCCATTTCGCGCTAGTCGCTTTCGGCGGCGCCGGAGGACTGCACGCCTGCGCCCTCGCCGAGGCCCTCAGTATTCCGCATGTCATCATTCCTGCCCTACCCGGCGCACTCTCCGCCGTCGGAATCCTTTGCAGTGACGTGGTGAAAGATTACTCGCGCACGGTTCTGTGGCGTGTCTCAGGAAGAGTTCCTACCGTGCAATTGAAACGAGAGTTTGCAGGGTTAGAAAAAATTGCCGCCACGGATTTTCGCCACGAAGCCTGGCAAGGAAGAGCTCAACGCCACCGCAGCGTCGACATGCGGTACCGCGGCCAGGGCTACGAACTCAACATCCCGCTCACGAAGAACCTGCTGCGCGACTTCGAGCAAGAACATCTCCGCCGCTACGGCTACACACATCCAAATCGTGAAGTAGAAGTGGTAACCCTCCGCCTTCGTGCCGCGGTAAAGTCCCCGCAGCCCCGAATCGCCAGAGAGCATCTGGGAACGGGCACTTTTGCCCGTCCGGGCCGAGCGCAGCTCGGCTCGATTTCCTCATCAGGAAGCGCTGTCCTCTTCGATGGCAAGACTCTGTCCTCAACGATCTACTCCCGCGACGAACTCCGCCCCGACAGAAAATATTCCGGTCCCGCGATCATCACCGAATACAGCGCCACCACGGTCATCCCGCCCGGCAAGCGCTTTCACCTCGACGGCGCAGGAAATCTGCTGATCGTTATTTAACAACACTTCTTAGGTCGTGCCTCTTCTTCTGCCGCTTGTAGAAGCGTTGGAACTTGGCCCGGTTTCCGCACTTGGTCATGTCGCACCAGCGCCGCCGATGGTTCTTGCTGGTATCGAGAAACAGCCACAGGCAGGTCTTCGACGCGCACGCGCGCACGAACGCCAGTTGATCAGAAGCCAGCAGATCGGCCGCCGAGCGCGCGATCGGCCACAGCGGA
Source organism: Candidatus Sulfotelmatobacter sp. (assembly GCA_035511455.1). GTDB lineage: Bacteria > Acidobacteriota > Terriglobia > Terriglobales > Acidobacteriaceae > Sulfotelmatobacter. The sequence goes on from DATKFH010000166.1 coordinate 46,638, forward strand.
GTTTCGAAGTCGTCAGGCACGGCGTCGAAGCGCCATTCAAAACTACCGTTCACCTGCACCAGGCGCGAGCGTTGCGCGGCTGCCTGCACGAACTGGTTGAAAGTCGCGAGCGCTGCCTGAAGTACAGGTTTCTTCTGCACCAGGGCCCAGAAGACTGCATACATCGCCTCTCGCAACTCGATTGCCGCGTTCAGCGCCTGCTGCGCAGCTTCCGGAGACCTCTGGCTCCGCTCGAACAAACGGTCTACCTGCGCCGGAACGAGGATGCCCGTGTCTTCGCCAAACCGTGCGAGGTCAAGGTAGCTCGCGAGCAGTTCCTTCGGTTCGGTGCTAAAACGGTCGTCCAGCGTGTTGAGGAAGTCGAGGCACAACGCACCGCCAACTAGGTCAAAGCGCGGTGGACGGCGTCGTCCGATTTTTCGGTTCGCTTTCATAGTCCCCAGGTTACGCAGTACCTTCATTATCTAACCATCAAAGTGTAATTGACAAGTTAGAGGCCAGAGGTTACGATGGATCTAACCGATGAAAGTAATATCAGAGGTTAGATTATGTTCTTCCAAGAACCGGCCCAAATGATGGCCCTGAATCGCAACCGCAGGCTGACAACTGAAAAGATGATTAACATAGGAGGCAGACCAGTGATTGTGCCCCAGCCGCGCCCATCTCCGACCGGCCACTACCGTGGCGAAACCATCAAAATGGCGCTGGCGTTCGCGGCGATCTATCTGGTTTGGGGCTCGACTTACCTGGCGATTCGCTACGCTGTCGAAACCATTCCGCCGCTCGTAACCGCTGGTGTTCGACACTCCATCGCTGGTGCAATCATGCTGGCATGGGCCTGGGCGCGCGGATTCCGTCCCAAACGCGAGCACTGGATTTCGGGACTCATCGTCGGCGCCCTGTTCTTCCTGGTGGGGCATGGGACGCTGCACTGGGCCGAGCAGTACGTGGGTTCGGGTCTGGCGGCACTGCTGATCGCGACCGAGCCAATGTTTATCCTCGTGCTCGCCTGGTCGATGGGCCAGCAGAGGATCAGCCGAATCAGCCTGCTGGGCCTGCTGGTGGGCGTGGTCGGCGTGGCTATCCTGATGGGCACTGAGCTGACAATGAAAGGATCAAGCTTAATCGGATTGCTCGCCGTGCTCATGGGTTCGCTCTCCTGGGCAACTGGAGTAGTGATCTCGCCGAAGGTGAAGCTACCCACCGATGCGCTGGGACGCACGGCGCTCCCCACGATCTGCGGAGCAGCGATGCTGTTGATCGCTGCTGGCATCACGGGTGAGTTCCGGAGTGTGCATTGGACGAGCATTTCGCTCAAGTCCGTCCTCGGTCTGGTGTATCTGATCGTCTTTGGATCGGTGGTGGCGTTCACGGCATATACCTGGCTGCTGCAGCGCTGCCCACCGGCACTGGTGGCGACTCATACCTATGCCAACCCTGTGGTTGCGGTGCTGCTGGGGTGGCTGCTGGCTTCCGAACAACTGACTGTACGGGTGACGATCGCGTCGGTAGCGATCCTGGGAGCCATCGTACTGATTCGCCGTGGTGAGAAGACAGCGGCACCAAGAACTTCTCAAGCAGCCACGTTGACCGCGGAGGCTGAGTTGCGCCCGGCAGTCCGGAGGGTGTCATGATCAGCCGGGTATGGCATGGATGGACAACGCGAGACAATGCCAACGCTTACGAGACGCTGTTACGGAGCGAAGTACTGCCGGGCATTCATCGAGTGCGCGGATTCAAGGGCGCGCACGTGCTGAGGCGGGACCTGAGGGATGAGGTAGAGTTCGTGACCATCACGCTGTTTGATTCGCTCGAGGCGGTGAAGCAGTTTGCTGGTGAAGACTATGAGGTTGCGGTCATCTTACCCGAGGCTCAGCGGCTTTTGTCTCGCTTCGACGCACGCTCGGCGCACTATGAAACGGTTTTCAGTCTCGAGTAGGACGCAATAGTTCCGCGAGATCATTCCAACCATCTCGACCTACGCAACAGACTCCCTTCTTTAGGCTTACCCGGGACTTCCGTCGTCAGCTATTATTTTGCTCCCCCCAGCGCTGGCGTGTGGAGATCTGTCGGCGCTTCGCGCGCTTCTTCAACAATCATTCAGAAGGGCCAACGAGAGTTGGAACCGAAGGGCTTCGCGCTGCGTAATGCTACAAGGGAAACTTGTGTCGGGACGGGGTGACAACGAAATGGAGCATAGACTTGGGCCAACCGATCGCCAGTCGCGGGCCGACACCGTGCTGCTGCTGGGAATCGCGGGTGCGATCGCACTCGTCCACCTGGTAACCAACAACCGTTACGGCCTTCATCGCGATGAGCTGCAGACTTTGACCGATGCGCTGCACATGGACTGGGGTTTCGTGGCATATCCGCCGTTCACACCGTTTGTGGAGCGCGTCAGCCTGACGATCTTCGGACACTGGCTGGCGGGGTTGCGGCTGTTTTCGGTCATCGCGCAGGCCCTGGCGGTCGGGGTCACGGGGTTGATGGCACGGGAACTCGGGGGAGGCCGGCTGGCGCAGGCCACGGCTGCGCTGGCGGTTGCACTCGCGCCACTGCCACTGTTCGAGGGGACCGAGTTCCAGTACACGACCTTCGACTATTTGTGGTGGGTATTGATCGCGTATTTCGTGATTCGCCTGCTCAAGTCTGACAACCCACGCTGGTGCCTGGCGATTGGCGCGACTGTCGGCGTGGGACTGATGACCAAGTACACGATGGGCTTCTACGTGGCCGGGATCGTGGGCGGGCTGCTGCTGACCGAGGCCCGGCGCTTTCTGAAAAGCCAGTGGTTCTGGGCAGGGATGGCACTGGCGGTCGTGATCTGCCTGCCGAATCTGGTGTGGCAGGTGCGGCACGATTTCATTTCGCTGCATTTCCTCCAGCATATTCACAAGCGCGATGTAGGCCAAGGGCGAGCGCAGGGATTTGTGCGCGAGCAGTTCCGGATCTGTACGAATCTCTTTTCGGCGCCGCTGTGGATCGCGGGGTTGATCTTCTTTTTTCGCGACCGGCGCTACCGAATGCTGGGGTGGATGTACGTGATCCCTCTGGCGCTATTCATGGCGGGGAAGGGACGTTTTTATTACCTGGGAGCGGCGTATCCCATGCTGCTGGCTATGGGCGCGGTGGCTGGGGAACGCTGGGTTGCATCTTTGAAACCGGGCTGGCGGTGGGCCGTGGAGGGTGCGCTGTTCATCGGGATGGCGGCCTTTGGCTTGTATTTTATCGCCGTCATCATTCCCGTCGCGTCCGGCGGCCCGCTGAGGGAATTCGCGCTCAAGAATAACGGCGATCTGCGCGAGGAAATTGGCTGGGAGGATCTGGTCAAGGCGGTCGCGGCCGTTCGGGATTCATTGCCTGCCGCGCAGCGAGGAAATTTCCGTGTGGTGGTGGGAAACTACGGCGAGGCAGGCGCGATCGAGATTCTGGGCCCCGCGTACCAACTGCCAGCGCCGATCAGCCTGACCAACTCGGCGTGGTTGCGGGGATATCCAACGCCGCCGCCCGCGAATCTGATTGTTGTGGGGTGGTCACGCCAACAGGTGGACGAGGCGTTTACCGGGTGCAGGCTGGCGGGGCACAATGGTAATCCGTACGGTGTGGAGAATGAGGAGAGCAGGGACCATCAGGATATTTTTGTTTGTGGCGGGCCGCTGCAACCCTGGCCAAAGTTTTGGAAGGATCACCAGAGATTTGGATGAACAGTGGCGCTGACGGACGACTTCGCGATCGTTAATTGGTATTCGTTCTGAGGATGGATTTTAACAGTGGCGTAACGACCGGATGCTAGGGTGATCGGCAATCGAAGCGATGGGGCGCGGGACGCTTCAGAACCCAGACTAGAGGAGATTGCCGATGCTTGCCATGCTTTCGCGAAGTCAGAGACCTTGGAACTCACTGACCAGAGCACTTGCCGTGATTTCAGTGAGCGTCTTCGTTTTCACGATCCCAATGCTTGCGCAAAATAAGCCCCGCCAAGAACGGTTTTTCTGGCCTGGAAACCTGGTCGTCAGCCGCAGCGTGTACGACAATAATCCCAACAACGTGCAGGTCGGGCAAGTCCTTCCCCCGAATTGTGCGTCGACGACGGGCGGATGCGCTGCCAGCACGGGTGCTCCGTACGACGGAACCTACCCGCTCGTCTGGAACGACAACACTTACGATGGCAGCTTCGGCATCACTTCGAAAATCTATCTTGACCAGATGCTGCCGTTCGGTTTCGTGATTAACAGCCTTGAAGTGCCCAACAGTTCGGAGCGCGGCATTACCGCCGCGAGCGATCAGATGGTGACCAGTTTCAGTTCGAAATCGGAACTGGCACTCAATCTATCCAATGACGGCCGGTACGTGACATTTATGGGCTACGTCGCGCCCATCGACGCAATCGACCTATCGAATGCCAACACGCCGGGAGCGGTGGATCCGACCAATCCTGTGGGGGAAAACGTCATACGAGCGGTGGCGCAGGTCGACCGCTACGGCAAATTTCAGTTCACCGAAAGCAACGCCTATAGCGGCAACAATGGACGTGCAGCGATCCTGAACCACAGCCACGGCAGCAGTTTGATCTACACCTCCGGCAACGCGGGAAACGGCAGCAATCCTCAACCGGTAGGGATTATCCTTGGCGCGGGAACCCAGATCCTCAGCCCGGCGAATGCGCCCGAGAGCGCGCAGAATCCGGGCACGCCTACGCCGGTTGGCAGTTTCAACATCACCCAACTTGGGTATACGGCCGACAAGATCGGCAAGGATGACAATTTCCGCGGTCTCACGCTGTTCAACAACGTTCTCTACTATTCCAAGGGCAGCGGAGGGAACGGGGTCAACACCGTTTATTTCCTCGACGCGACGGGTACCGCATGCCCGAATGGCGTCGGCCTGCCGTCTCCTGGGGCGACGTTGCCGACGGCGCCGCTCAGCTACGTTGCCGCCAACCTGCAAACCACGGGCCTTCCCAGCAACATGTGCATTCTTGCCGGGTTCCCTGCGATTCCGAACAAGTTCGCGACAACCACCGCCTATCCGTTTGGAATCTGGTTTGCCAACCCTACAACTCTTTATATTGCGGACGAAGGAGACGGCTACGCCGGCGGAACGGATCTGTTTACCCACGCCGCCGCTCAGACCACCGCTGGATTACAAAAGTGGGTTTTCAATTCCTCCACCAACTCCTGGAATCTGGCCTACACCTTGCAGACTGGGTTGAAGCTGGGACTGCCTTACACCGTTCGGGACTATCCAACCGGCAACAACCCGGTGACCGGTCTTCCCTGGACGCCAGCGACCGACGGCCTGCGAAACATTACGGGCGCTACAGGCGAGGGCTATGCTGCCATCTGGGGAATAACCTCAACCGTGAGCGGCAACGGCGATCAAGGCGCTGACCCCAATCAACTCGTGGTGGTGTTCGATTCGCTGAGCAACACGGACCCCACGGTCGGAATGAACGAGAGATTCTTCACTCTGCGCCAGGCTCGCTCCGGAGAAGTTTTGCGGGGAGTTTCGTTTACGCCGGGCACTGGAACTGACCGATAGCAACAGCGGCGGTTTCTGATGGGATCGATCTGCACGAACTTTCGGTGGCGGGAACCCTTCTGGTTCCCGCTTTTTTCATCTTCCCCAAGGAACTGGAAATGTCCCCACGGTTCTCCGCCATCAAGGCGAAGGCCCCACTTCTCGCAAAAGGCGCGAGAAATGGGCACCCTCGGATGCTTTGCCCACTTCAGCGAGCAATCGTGGCGCGGAGATCGGGGTGGTCCCATCTTCCGTGGAGTGACTACTGGCAGGTGAGCGTAAGGCGCCGCAGGGCGCCGTTCTGCCATCCTGTGCCATCGGTCGGCAGGTGGGTGAAGAACACGTAATAACTCTTCCCGACGATGTGCGGATTGGCGCCGAATCCTGCTGCGGTGGGATACGCCGCGATCGGGCCAAAGTCGCCGAGAGAGACGGGCGCGGTCCAGTGAAGCGCGTCGATGGATTCTGCGTAGGCGAATGTGGTGTCGTTCGAGATGATCATCACATAGCGCTGCAGTGCGCGGTTGTAGTGGATGTCGAGATAGCCCGAGTAGGCAGACTGCGGAATGAGGTCTGTCGAAGCGCCGCTGATCGCGGGTTGCAGGTGCCAGTTGCCTTCATAGAACTTTTCGAAGGGGACCGTGTGCGGGTGTTTCGATCCGAAAGCGGCTTCGAGGACGGAAGATGCCAGGGCGCGCGCAACGGAAACGTTCGTCGTCGTGGTGATGTGAAGCGTGCCGTTGGGGATCCAGTCGGGAAAATAAAGATAGAAATACTTGCCATCGGGCGAGAGCACGAGCGGTCCGTCGCCGATTTCAAAGCCGTCGAGCCCGACCGCGTAGGACTGGTTCAGGCGAATGATCTCGCCGAGGTCGGTCCATGTCTGACCATTGTCCGCGGATGCAACCAGCCCGAGAGCCGCGTAGAGCGCGTCGTTGGGGAGTTCGCCGTGGTAGGTCGCCAGCAGGTTGCCGGCACCGGGCATGCCTTCAGGAACCTGATAAACCGGGCCTCCGCCCATGTAGCCATAGCTGGGATAGATGGGGTTCACCGCGGGATCGGGATTGGGCGAAACGCTGATGTCCTGTGGATCGCCCGAACCGAGCGGGTTGTCTAGCGTTCCCGTGGTAGTGACAAACGATCCGTACTTGTTGTTGCCGACCCAATGGCCGTGCCACATCTGGCGGGAGTGCGAGCCGCCATCGCTAGCGAAAAACTCGTAGCCCCTGTCTGTCTTGATTACGCCCATGGGTGTGTCGGGCCAGGCGAAGCCGTTCGCGGTATCGGTGGTCGGCGGCTCCGCCTTCTGACCGGCGTCGTATCTCTGTTTCGGAGATGCGACGACCCGGTTGTCGGTAACCTTCGGCGTGCAGAGCGGGGCGAGGGCGGGCTGTGTGTCTTGAGCGGAAACCAGGTGCGAGTAGAGCGCAAAACCATTACACACAATAAGAAGGCGGAGAGCGATGCGGAGTTTCGACGACATTTGGTTACCTCTCGTCTGGCAAAAACACGGTCTTCAGGCAAAAGTCGCGAGGGCGAGGGATTTTGATTCGGGGGCGAAGTCCTGTGGCGCTGCCAGCAAGCGGACATGAGTGTCCGCTCCCTATACACCGTCAGTGGTGTTGGTCGCGGCGGCGTAGGTAGTCGATGAACATTTGTTCGACGGGCTTGTCATAGGCCATGAGGACGTGGCGGACGGTGTGTCCACTGACGAAATGGCAGACTTCTTCGGCGAGATTTTTGGCGTGATCTCCCGCGCGTTCCAGCGACTGGGTCATGAAGATGACCTGCAGGCTGGCCTGGCGGTGAATGTTTTCGGGATTCTCGATGTGGCGCAGGAAGATTAGATTGCGGAGGCGGTCCATCTCGGCATCGGCGCGGAGGACGTCGATGGCCTTACCGATTTCGCGCTCGGAGAATGCTCCCCCGCAATCGGTCAGCATTTTCTCGAGGATGGTCGCCATTTGCGTGAGGTCGCGCGTGTCTTCGGAATCGATGCGGCCGCCGGCCGCTTGCGCACTGTTAGCAAAACTGAGCAGCAGATCGCCGATACGCTCCAGGCCGATCATGAATTTCATGCAGGCCAGGAGTTCGCGCGCCTCGGCGGGGCCGACTTCGGTGATGGCGGTGGTAACGCCGCTGTCAATCTCCATGTCAATGGTGTCGAGTTCGCGCTCGCGCTGGCGGAGGGAGTTGAGCAAAGAATTGGAGCCGGTGGCAATGCCTTCCGCCGCCGCTCCAGCGGCTTCATTGGCGAGGCGGCAGGCTTCCACGGTGCGGCGCACGATGTAATGATGGGCCGGTTCGGGATTCGGGCTCTTGATTGCGGTACTCATAACGGCATCCGCCGGGCGAGAACGTGGGCGACGAGGCGGTGTTGCGGCCTTGTCGTCACGATTCCGCCGTTCCTGAGATGGGATGGCCAACGGCTAAGCATAATGCTTCTTGTGGATTTCGTGGTTAATAAGCTGTGAATTTTTGAGCTCATTTTTCGACATCCCTAGTAGACCCTAAGCGAAGGGAAGTGTGAACAGGAAAGTGGCGCCGTGGCCGAGTTCGCTCTCGGCGCGGATAGAGCCGCCATGGGCGCGCATGATGTGCTTGGCGATGGCAAGACCCAGGCCGGTGCCGCCCGATTCGCGAGAGCGGGCTTTGTCGACGCGGTAAAAGCGCTCGAAAAGCCGCGGCAGGTGTTCGGAGGAAATGCCGGCACCGAAATCTTCGACATAGAATTCGATGCCGCGCTGGGCCTGGCGCGCGCCGAGGATGATACGGCCGCCGGCGCGTCCGTACTTCATTGCGTTGTCGATGAGATTGGAGAAAACCTGGTGGATGGCCTCGCGGTCGGCGAGCACTGGCGGCATGGCTTCCACCCTGCCGCTGCCCTTTCCGTCCTGGTTCTCATCGATATGCAAGTCCACATCATGACCGCGAGCGACGGCGCGGAAACTCTCTTCGGCATCGCGCAAGAGCTCGACAGGCGGGACGGGTTCGGTTTCGAATCGGGTCTCGCCCGACTCGACGCGGGCGAGAGTCAGCAGGTCTTCGGTCAGTCGCGACATGCGAGCCGCGTTCTTGCGAATGATTTCGAGGAACTCTCGCGTGGGGCCGGAGTTCTCCGGAGCGCTGTCGAGCAGAGTCTCGGAGTATCCCTGAATCGAGGTAAGAGGCGTGCGGAGTTCGTGAGAGACGTTGGCGATGAAATCTCGGCGCGTTTTTTCGACGCGCTCGGTCTCGGTGAGGTCGCGAAGCACAGCGACCACGCCCCCGTCGGGCAGTGGGGCTGCCGTCACGTCGAAGGCCCGGCCGGGAACGATGGAGGTGGCGCGGGCGGTCTTGACCTCTTTTGTGGAGGTCGCGGCCTTGACGGTGGCCAGGAAATCGGGATCGCGAATGGTCTCAACCACCGGCGCATGGAGGCGCGTCCGCTGCGGAACCAGGCGGTCCATGGGTTGATTGGCCCACTGTACCAGGCCATCGGAGCTGACGGCGATGACGGCGTCCTGCATGCTGTTGAGTAGAGTTTCGAGCTGGCGCTGGCTGGAGCGCACGGCGGCAAAACTGCGCTCGACCTGTCCCGCGGTTTTGTCGATGGCGGCGGCCACCCGGCCAATCTCATCGACGGAGTGATCGTCGAGGCGCGCTCGCAGATCGCCGCGCTCGATGCGGACGGCAACGTCGACAATGCGCTCAAGGCGACGGGAAGTCCAGATGGAAGCCATGGCCGCCACGATTAGAGCGATCAAGAACGCCAGAGCCGCTCCCCAGAACATACGGCGGCGGACTTGGGCCTGAACCGCTTCGATGTCGGAAAGTGGGTAGGCGAGGCGCACGGCGCCTCCAGAAACGGGGGCGGCCACGTAGAGAAACGGGATCCCCAGCGCCGCGCTGCGACGTTCGTTGGAGCCCGTCTTACCGGCGAGGGCGGAGGCGAATTCCGTGCGAGTGGCGTGGTTCTCCATGCTGGAGGGATTGGCTTCAGAGTCGGCGAGGACCTTGCCGGAGGCGTCGATGATGGTGGCGCGGGCGCCGGCCGCCTGACCTTCCTGAGTGGCGATTTCGGCGAGGGAGTGGCTGCGGTCAGTTTCGACGCGGTGCGCGAACAGCAGCGTCTTCTGCGTGAGGTTGCGCTCGATTTCCGAGCGAAGAGAGCTTTCCCATGCGCTGCCCAGCATGATGTCCAAAATGCCCGCCGTGGCGCCGATCACGACCAGAAAGACGGCCAGCAGCTTGAAGAAAATCCGGTTCTTCACCATCTCCTCATTTGGGGGCTTCAAAGCGGTAGCCGGCGCCGCGGACGGTTTTGAGGTAGCGCGGATTTTCCGGGTCGGGCTCGATCTTTTCCCGGATGCGGCGGACATAGACGTCGACCGAGCGCGGAGTCACGTAGGCGGTGTCGCGCCAGACTGAGTCGAGAAGATGGTCGCGGCTGAACACCCGTCCGCGGTGGCGGGCAAAATAGTCGAGCAGGCGGAACTCGGTCGCGGTTGTGGGAACGGCATTGCCGCGCACCGTGAGCGTCATGGCCGAGGGATCGATTTCGATGTCGCCGACTTTCATAGGACTGGGCGGCAGCGGTCGTTCAAAGCGGCGCAACACGGCCTTGACGCGAGCCACCAGTTCGCGCGGGCTGAAAGGCTTGGCGATGTAGTCATCGGCGCCCAGTTCGAGGCCGAGCACGCGGTCGGCTTCGCTGCTCTTGGCGGTCAGAAAAATTACGGGCACAGAGGCGAGGCCGGGCATCTGGCGCACGTTGCGGCACAACTCCAGTCCGTCCTTGCCGGGGACCATGATATCGAGCACGAACAGTGCCGGACGCTGGCGTTCGGCGTCAGAAAGAACGTTGGCGCCCGTGGGGTAGACGCGCACCGTGAAGCCCTCGTTTTCCAGGTGATGACGGACAAGGCGGGAAATGTCTGGATCGTCTTCCACCACGAATATGCTAGGTTTCACACGATTATTGTAGCGGAGGTGGTAGCGGCTACCTAGTGGTGAGTGGCGGGTTTTCTGGGCGTGGGCAAGAATTTTATCGGATTGTAACAATCAGGCTGGCAGGAAAATCCCCACCCTAACGTCGCAAATGACGCGACCTTAGGATGGGGCACCCAGTTTCGAATAGCCGCCTAGCCTTTGACAATCTTTTTGGCGGCGGCGTCCCATACCGCGACCGACTTGTTGAAGTAGGAGAAGTTCGCCAAGTGACAGCCGAGGGCGGCGTTGTTGCCGAAAACTTCATTCTCGGCGACCGGCTTCCGCGTCCGCACTGCGTTATAGAAGTTGGCCTGGTGATCGACGGTGTCGCTGTAGCCGGGAGGATTGGCGTAGGACTCGCCTTCCGTGTCAACAGCCGATTTCAGAGCTTCCGGCTGCGGATGCTCCTCGTGCCACTTCTGGAGATACTGGTCGCGTAGTGCTTTCGGCCAACCGAAGATCGAATAGCCTTCGGGCTCAGGACGTGTGTCCTGCGGCTTGTAGCTCAAGGTCGCGTCTTTGATGATCATCGTGCCCTTGGTGCCGTAGAAGCCGATGAACTCTCCACCATCGTTGTTCAGGTTGCAACGCAGAGTGACGCGGCAGGTCGGGTAATCGTAGAGAGTCTCGATGAGGTCAGGGAACTCGCGGCCATCTTTGAAGTGGAAAAGACCGCCGGAGGATTGTGCGCGCTGCGCGGGCTCGTTGATGCCGGTGATGAACTGGATGCCGGAGATCAGGTGAACGAAGAGGTCGCCACCCAGGCCCTCGCCGTAATCGGTGAAGCAGCGCCAGCGGAAGAAGCGGACTGGATCGAAGGGTTTCTTGGGAGCACCGGTGAGGAACGTGTTCCAATCGATGGTTTTTTCGCTGGCATCGGGCGGAATGGGATAGACCCAGGCGCCGCTGGGAGAGTTGCGGTCCCAGTAGGCGTTGATGGAGAAGACCTCGCCCAGTTTGCCGGAGTCGTAGATCTCTTTCGCTTTGGCGTAGAGGACCGAACTTACGCGCTGGCTTCCGATGGCCACCATGCGGTTATGTTTGTGGGCGGCTTCGACCATGGCGAATCCGTCTTCGACGAGGTGCGACATCGGCTTCTCGCAATAGACGTCTTTTCCGGCGGCGCAGGCATCTTCGAAGATGCGGCGGTGCTGGTGGTCCATGGTGGCGATGAGGACGGAGTCGACGTCTTTGCGGTCGAGAATGGTGCGATAGTCGCGGGTGGCCGGGACGCTGGGATTCTTGACGGCTTCCTGGGCGGCGGTGTGGCGGCTGTCATAAAGATCGCAGACGGCGACGCACTGAATGCCCGGGACGTTGAGCGAAGCCTCGAGGTGTTCGCACCCGCGAATGCCGGTGCCGATGGAGGCGAAGCGAACCGTGTCACTGGGCGCGACCGAACGCGGGGTGGCGGAGAGCACACGAGGTTGCAGGACAGTTTTGGCGACCGTGGTCGCGGCCAGGGCGCCAGAGCCGAGTTGAATGAATTTACGGCGAGACAGGGGATTTTTTGCCATGAGATTTTTTCCGCCTCGAAAATGTTTGAGATTGGGTCCGTGACAGCAGGTAACGCCGGCGCGGAAGGCTTCCGGGGAGGAATTATCCCACAGGGGCAGAGGAATTAGTAAAACGATTTTCTAGCGAGCCTGGAGAAATCGCAGTTCGGGCCATCTCTGCACAATCCGCTGCTGGAGACAGACCTGCGTCTGTGTATTCTGAGCGGTATAAGGAGACTGATCGCCAAGGTTCGGAACAGGTTCTCGGTTGACGAAACAACGCCGCTAGCTGTTCGCCCGTATTGAACGCCGAGAATTCCGCATAGTGGAGGAGGTCGTCGTTTGGTCGCAAAGGGATTTGTATTGGCCCAAGTTCTGCCCTGGCTGCCTCAAAGACACAGAAACGAGCACGCGTGTCGATGCCGATAAGGGCAGGTTAACGGGTTTTTATTTGATCGCAATCTAAACCGAACACGTCTCGGTAAACGGACCCATCGGCACTCGTTGCGCCAATCGTCAACAGCGCTGGGTTCGTTGGGATTCGGCACTGCTGACAATCACGGCGATCACCGCACTGTCTCTTGCGGCGTGGTTAGGATATCTAGTGAACGCAGGAGTCCGGGAATTTGGATGATTTTTTTGGTCGCGGCGGTGACACTCGCGCTAGTGAGTGATGGCCGAGCGGAAGAATCAAAGGTCATGACAGCCTAGACAATCGCATTCGCATTTAGCAGTCGCGAGTATGCCCGAGAGTTCGCGCGGTTGAATCATCGTGTCGGGATAAGCGGGTTGCCGTCGTAACTTCTGCATACTAGTGATCGACGGGAAGTTCGTACCTGGCTTGTGGGGAGAAAACGGGCAGGAAAAAATTGAAAGGGCCGTGACATTGGTTATGCTCTAGCCGCCAGCTCCTGCGAGGGAGCTAACAGCGTGGAGGCATGTACCGTCACAGCCCCTTGATGCGATCACTGCTTTCGCAGTTCCAAACCCCAACTACCCCTCGCAGAGCCGTCGGTTTTTTCAGGTCTGGTCGCCCTGCGGGTCGCCCCGCCTGACTGATCACTCAGTCTACTTCGGGCCGGCTCAGTATTATTGTGCCAACCCTTTCGACCGTCGACGAAAGCAAAGTTAACAGAGCATTCACAAAAGTCAACGCAAAGTTTTGGTGCATTAGCTTCCGGCAAAGCTGTGCATAACGGAAAATGCAAATGGTTGTTGTTTCGAAAGTTACACTCAGGTGACTTCAATTCATCTCGCTTTTGCACAGGAGATTGCACAACCCTGCTGCCAACCGCAAAGCGATGAAAGGGAATCAAATAATCGTCTTGACGGCAGATCGAGATGGGCGCATCGTGCAGAGAGCAACAAAAATCGCAGTGATTGCAGAACTGGTGGCCTATGTGGACGGCGGTTGCCTGGGGAATCCTGGGCCGTCGGCTATTGGGGTGGTTATCGATGGCTGCGAGAGCGGCCCCATCCGGATCGCCAAATGGATCGGCCATCAGGATAACAATGTCGCCGAATACGCCGCGCTGATGGAAGCACTGCAGTGCGCAGTGTCCCTGAAAGCTTGCAAACTGCACGTCTATTCAGATTCCGAAGTGGTGGTGCGGCAGATGACTGGCGAGTATATCTGCCGCAGCCCGCGTCTGTATTCCCTGCACTGGACCTGCCGCAAACTGGCGCGCTCGCTGAAGTTTTCCATCTCCCACGTGCCGCGAGAGAAGAATGCCGAGGCCAACCGGCTGGCCCAGGCGGGGTTGCGGCGGCGAAAGTCCTAGAAAGCCCATCCGGACGACAAGTTAGCGGTAGAGACGTTAGGCAGCAATGTCCCTAGGATTGCACTTTTGGCTTAGCACTTCCGCGCACGGAATTTCTTGACACCGCGCGGGCGACGAGCGAGACTCGTCTTACTGCATCCTTTTCAATTCGTTGGAGCGAGCACGTCGCGGGCGGATGCGTTTTCGTCGCGACCCTTGTGTGGATGCCTGAGCACGCGCGCCATGGAATCTTTTTCCACCTTCGACGGGCTGTCGCCGGCGACTGGCAGTGAGACGGCCAGTGCGGCGAGTCTCGAGCCGAATACGCCGAATGCGGAGATGCAAATGCAGCGTGAGAGCTCAGACCGGACCTCGCAGGCCAGCATCTCGGCGGCGCTCGCCGCAGCTGATGCGGCCGCGCGCGGGGCAATGGCCTGCTTGCGTTTTCCCGGCGAAGTTGGCGGCCGTTCTCTCGGCGAGATGGCGGAGCGCGATCTGGACGCCGCCCTGCAGTTGCTCACCGACCGCGCGCAATACATCACTGGATCTACCGGGGCGGCCATTGCCTTGCGCCGCAACGGGGGCAATGAAATGCAGTGCCGCGCCAGTACGGGATCGAATGCTCCCGAGCTCGGTGCGCTGCTCTCGACCGAGTTCGGACTGTCCGGCGAAAGCGTACGCACCCGGCGCGTTCTTCGTTGTGACGATGCCGAGCGGGATGCGCGCGTTAATCAGGCAGTTTGCCGCGAAATGGGAATCGCCTCGGTGGTGGTCATGCCGGTGGTGCATGACGACGAAGTCCTGGGGGTATTTGAACTTTTTTCGGGGAAGGCAAAAGCGTTTGGCGAGCGCGACCTTACGGCCCTGAAGCGGCTGGGCGAGATGGTCGAGACAGCGGTCACGCTAGCCCGTACGGCGGAGGGAATTCCGGCGCAAATCGTGGCTGCCAAAACTGCCGTCGCCCAGGAACACTCTGATGATGCCAAGGACATTCTGGAAATGCCGGCCTCGGAGGCGGAGGTAGATGAAGTCGCGGCCGCGGAGCCCGCCGCGCCGCAGAAACTGGAAGCAACTGAGGTACTTGAGCCCAACGAAGTGCCGGAGGCATTGCCGAGCCTTGAGGTAAAGGCGCCGCTTAAGGCCATGGCAGTCGACGCAGGCCAAACACCGGAAGCCGTCGAGACTCAGGTGTCGGCATCGCAGCTGGAGTCGACGTCGGCCGAGTCTGCCCCGATGGACCTTCAGCCCACGACTCCGCAACCCACAAATCGACCATCTGCGAATCCGGTGCCCGGGAAGAAGCCGCTCCTCTGGTCGGCTGCTTTGAACGTTAGGGGCGATGGCCAAAAGACGCCGCTAGGCGATCAAAGCCATGTTCCGCCTGCTTTTCGGGATCTTCGGAAATGCGAGGCTTGCGGCTTTCCGGTTTCGGCGGGGCGCGCGCTTTGCGTGGAGTGCGAAGAAAAGAAGTGGCGAGGACAGCTGAAGATGTCCCGCTCAATCTCGATTGCGACGGCATCCGGTGCGGCAACCGCTGTGGCTCCCGCCCGCGAGGTACCGGCCACCGAAGTGCGCAAACCGGTGGTGGCGCCGGCTTCTGCCGCGACGACCGAGGCCCGGCCTCTGAAGGAGCAGGCGGTCGCGCCAGCGGTTGAGTTAAAACCAGTCGGACAAAGAGAGCTGGCGGCGGCCGAGCCAGTCCAGGCTCCTTTGCCAGCAGTCCCGGAGCCGGCGCAGCCCCCAATTCCGACCCTAGTTTTGAGCGCGGGCCTCGAGCCTTCGCAGTCGTGGCTGGCCAGGAACAAGTACGTTTTCGCTGCCCTTCTGGTGGTTGCAGGGAGCATTGCGGCGATCCTGCTGCTGCGCTAGCACTTGATAGGCAATTCCGCCGGTTCTAGGCGCTTTCGGCGTCCTTCGGCGTCCCGAAAGCCTTGACAACACAGGCGACTCTGCTAAAGTTCAAAGCAGCATTGTGCTCGAAACTACCCCTCCAGGTGCCAAGATGAAGAATGTGTACGAAGTGTTGCGCCAAAAAGAAATGGAGCTTACCCGGTTGGAGAAAGAAGTAGAGGCGCTGCGTCTGGTTGCCCCCCTGCTTTCTGAAGAGAAAGAATCGCTGATGTCCGAACTGGGGAAGCCCGCCCTAGCTACTGCCGTCAACGGACCGCAGTCCCCCACGGCGCGGATTCCTGTGGCAACAGCATCCTCCCCAGCCATACCCGCTCCTCAGCCCGTGCGCGCTGCGGGATGGGAAGATACCGGCAAACGCTGGCCGTAGAGCGGTTCCACCTCTGTTTTGCACAGCTCGTCCCTTTCCAGCCCGGGATGCGTCCCGGGCTGGCGTGTTTTTGGCCACCTCCACCCCTTGCAGGGAGCTACCGGCGGAGTACAATAAACGCCGTTTTTGCTGGGCGCACGTCTCGTGTCTCAGCCGGGAGGTTCTATGGCAGGCTTCTGTGTAAATTGTGGTACGCCTCTCACCGGAGCTTTTTGCAATAACTGCGGAGCTCGGGCAGTATCGCCGAGCCCGGCCTCGCCGGTTCAGCCTGCTGCGCAGCGGCCTGTGGTTCCGTACCCTGCGGTCCCCGTGACTCAAACCCCGCCTATTCCTCAAGTCGCGGCGCCTGCGAAGGGTTCGGGGCTCGGGAAAGTGCTGCTCGTCGTTGGGGGGGTGTTGGTGCTGCTCTTCGTCATTGGAATCTCGGCGGCGATGTACGGCGTGTATTGGGTGAAGCACAAAGTCTCGTCTTACGCTTCTGCCGTAACGGGTGGACCCAGCGCTCCGATCAAAGTGGTGGAGAATGGCAATAGCTGCCGGTTGCTGTCGACGGCGGAGTTACAGAGAGTGCTGGGAGTGGCAATCGAGAAGAGTGCAGAGATCATGGAAAATTCCACGCCCGGATGCGCCTATTTCACAAATCAAGATGCCTTCAGCCAGTTGCAGCGGATGGCCGCCGAGCAAGCACGCCGGCAGACCGAAGAGGTGAACAATCGGCCCGGGCCCAAGCCGGACAATCTCCCGGCGCTCATGAAGGATGCCAATCAGTTGGAGGGGGTCGTCAAGACGCTGGCGATGACCCAGTCGGTCCAGGACGGGAAGGTGTTTTCCTTCACGGTGCAAAGCAACTTTGGGCAGGATAGCTGGTCAGGCATGCGCCTGACCGAATCGGCCGTGCCTGGCTTCGAAGAAGTTTCGGGGGTCGGAGACCACGCCATGATGGGTGCTTTTGGCCACGCCTTTTACATCCTCAAGGGGGACAAGATGATCTACATGGACATGACGACAGTCCCCGACGCGCGCACTCGCGGCGCGCAATTGGGAAGAAAGATCATGGCGAATTTCTAGCGCGGGTTCTGGTGGATGCGAAATTCGTTCACCGGATCGCGGGGGGTTCAGTTGATCAACGTTTCCTGGTCGGCGACGCGCTGCCACTTTCCATTCTTCCTGATCCAGGTATCAGTGAAGCGGCCATGATGGGCGAAGGGTTTGCCTCCGTCGGTGCCTTTGGTGCGATAAGCGCGGTTACGACGGCGACGTCGCCGTAAAGGTACACGCTAGTGTCGGAGTTGGAAATCTCTTCGGGAGGGAATGTTGGATCTTTCAGGTCGGCCAGATACCTCGCCTTATTCAGTAACGTCCCATAGTGATCGATTCTGATGAAGGTGTCGGCGAGAATGGCTGCCGCGGCGTTGGCATCGTGGTGGAGCTCGGCCTGGTTCCAGGCACCCTCTAAGGCGAGGATTAAGCTCTTGTCGGCGGACTCAGCATTCTCCTGGGCGAACGTGAGCAGAGCAGAGCAACAGCAGGAAGCAGACAACCGGGGTGCGCGTCATGACCGCCTCCATTTCCTACACAACAACTTTTGAGCCGGGTAGATCGCTGGCTGAGCCTATACTCCGACAATATCGCGCAGCGCTACAAGCAGGCGGTCGACTTCCTCCACGGTGTTGTAGTGCACCAGGCCGATGCGCAGGAAGCCGCCGGATTTCTCGATATTGAAATGTTCGGTCAGGTTCAAGGCGTAGTAGTTTCCATCCCACGTGAAGAAGCCGCGGTCGCCGAGTTGGGTGGCGAGTTCCAGCGGCGTGTGGCCCGGTTTTCCGCCGTCGATTCTGATGGCCAGTGTCGCACAGCGTTCGTGGAAGCGTGCGGGATCAGTGATGCCGTAGATTTTGAGGCCGGGAATTTTGCGCAGGCCCGTCATGGCGCGCTCCAGCAAGGCGCGCTCGTGCTCACGCGTGATCTCGTAAGCGGCTTCGATCGCGGCACGCCGGGTAGTGACTTCGGGGCGGGCACGACGGCCCATATCGGTGATGTATTCCACGCAGGCGGTTATTCCGGCGATGCACTCGTGATTAAGCGTGCCCCACTCCCAACGGAAGGGAATCGCGTCGGTGAGCGGGCGTACCTTGTAAGGACGCAGGCGTTTGAGGTGCTCGCGCTTGCCGAAGAGCACGCCCATGTGCGGGCCGAAAAATTTGTAAGTTGAACACACCAGAAAATCGCAATCGAGGGCGGCCACGTCGATGAGGCCGTGAGGCGTGTAGTGCACGGCGTCGATGAAGGCCAGGGCTCGCGCGGCGTGTGCCAGGCGAACGACTTCTTTGACTGGATTGATGGTGCCCACGGCGTTCGAAGCGTAGCCCACGGCGACCAGTTTCGTTTTCGCATTAATTTTCGAGGCGAGGTCGGCCATGTCGAGCGTGCAGTCTTCGTCGTGGATTTCGGCCCAGCGAACGGTGACGCCGCGGTCTTCCGCCATCGCCAGCCAAGGAGAGACGTTCGCGTCGTGATCGAGGCGGGTGACGACGATTTCGTCGCCGGGGCCGAGCTCTCGGCCGATGGAGCTTGAAATGGCGAACGTCAGCGAGGTCATGTTCTGTCCGAAGACGACTTCGTCGGCGCCGGAGTGGAAGAAGTCGGCCATGGCTTCGCGGGCGGCAGCGATCACGGCGTCGGTGCGGCGGCTGGTCGGGTAGTTTCCGCCGCTGTTGGCGTTGTCGCGGCGCAGGTAGGAGGAGATGGCGTCAAGCACGCGCTGCGGGACCTGCGTTCCGCCTGGGCCGTCGAAGAAGACGGCAGGATGGCCGTTCACGGTTTGGGTGAGCGAGGGAAATTGGGAGCGGACCCAGGTCAGGTCTAGGGCGGCGGCCGTGGTTTCGGTGGAAAGCATAACAGTATCTATTTTTATCACGCCGTGGAACCGGACATCGGGCAGTTGCGTTCTGGAAAGGAGTGCGACCGTAAACCGGCCCAGGAGGGTTCATGCAGCGGATAAGCTCGCAGTTCAACACAACAGCGATTCAGTGTTTCTATGCAGCGACGCTGGCGCTCGGTCTTGCGCATTCGGATAGGGCCGCCTCCGCACCGCCTGCCCAGGGGACCTTCGTTGATCTTGGCGGGCACCGGCTGCATGTAAATTGCACCGGGAAGGGGAGTCCGACCGTCTTGGTAGAGAACGGGTTCGGCGACTTTTCCTTCGACTGGATTCTGGTGCAGACCCGCGTCTCCCAGTTCACGCGCATCTGTACCTACGACCGCGCCGGATACGCTTGGAGCGATCCTGGTCCCAAGCCGCGCACCTTGGCGCAGATCAATCTCGAACTGCGAGATGCGCTCAATAAACTGGGTGAGCGCGGACCATTTGTGCTGGTGGGGCATTCCTTCGGCGGGCCCGTCGTGAGGAACTTTGCTATGACCTATCCGCAAGACGTTGCGGGGATGGTTTTAGTGGACGCATCGTTCGAGGGACAGCGCGTGGGAATCGGCGGCGGTAAGACGATGCGGCTGGGCGACGGGGCGAAGGGCGGGAGCATCCCGCTGGCTCGCGAGGAAATGAGGCAATCGGACAAACCCACTACGCACGGAGATGTCGCCAGGGAGGCCGCGCAGCCACTCGATCCGATGTACAAGGTGCTTCCGCCGGACGCACAGAGGTTGCAACTCTGGGCGCAGGCCTTGCCTGAGATGGAAGACGCGGAGACCAGTCAGCGCCAGTGGTCGGGGGAATACTTCGCGAAATGGCTGTCCGCGCCGCAGGCCGGGTCGTTAGGAGCGATTCCGCTGATTGTGCTCACCCGGGTGGAAGGCGGATACGATAACAACCAGGATACTCCGGCCCCGCAACTCGAGAAAGAACGCAAGCAGGGGCAGGCGAAACTGGCCCTGCTCTCAACCAACGGCAAGCAGGTTATGGTGCACAGTGGGCACAACATGGAACTGGAGGCGCCCAACGATGTTGGGGCTGCCATTCGAAGCGTGGTCGAAGCCGTCCGGCTCCGCAGCAAGCTATGAAGGCTGCTCGCTGCTCCGCACCGCCCGTACGAAATCCGCCAGCAGGCCATAGGCGGTCGCGTACAGGCCCGGGTTTTCTTCCGTGAGGGCGAGGCCGGGGAAGA
The DNA here is from genome assembly GCA_035511455.1 of Candidatus Sulfotelmatobacter sp. Taxonomy (GTDB): domain Bacteria; phylum Acidobacteriota; class Terriglobia; order Terriglobales; family Acidobacteriaceae; genus Sulfotelmatobacter. The sequence goes on from DATKFH010000166.1 coordinate 66,784, forward strand.
TATCGGTTTCGAAATAGACATACGACGACGCCCCTGAAATCTTGCCCATGGGAGAGCTTGCCAACACTTTCTCCGGCGCAACGCTTGCCTTCACGCCATCACCAACGCGTTGCGCGCGGCACGCGAGTTTGAATGGCCAGCCATCACGCCTCGCGTTGCGCAGGGCCTGCGGCGTCAGGTCGCGGATGCCTTCGCGCTCGATTTGGTCGAGACGCACGGGAACGTCCATTAGCACAGTGATCAGCGCAGCGGTTTTGACCGCGGCGTCCCAGCCGTCGATGTCGTGGGAGGCGTCGGTTTCGGCGACGCCCAGGGACTGCGCTTTCTTCAACGCTTCGTCGAAGCTGAGGCCCTGCTCCATTTCGCCGAGGATCACGTTGGTGGTTGAGTTCAGAATTCCGTGAAAGCCCTGCAGGTGGATGGCGGGCAACTGGTCGAACAAAGAGAAGATTGGGACGCCGTCCATCACCGTGGATTCGAACAGGAAGCGCCGGCCACGCGCAGCGGCCAGATCGCGCAGTTCGCGGTAGGCATGAACGATGGGGCCTTTGTTGGCGGTGATGGCGTGGGCTCCATGTTCGAGGGCGGCGCGGATGTGGTCGACAGCGGGCTCGCCGGAGCCGACGTTGAGCGAAGTCGCTTCGAACAGAACATCCGCGCCGGCGGCGGCCAGCCATTCGCGGACGTCGTGTGGGGCGGACACTTCTGTCCGCCAACTGCCGGCAGCCGAATCAGAATTCAGGGTGAGCAATGAAGCCGCGTCCAATCCATTTGCGTCCGCAATCCATCCCAGGCGGCGCGAGGCTACCCCAGAGATCTGGAAGGAAATGCCGTACCGCTCGCTCAGTTCCTGCGCGCGATCTTCAAGGAGCCGGATGAGCGTCCGATTGACGTTGCCGAAGCCGAGGAAGCAGAGGTTAAAGGTGGGGATGGAATTGTCCTCGACGGCGGGCTAATCGACAGCGCTAAGCGCAGCGGCCCGATACACCTGGGCCGCCGGACAGCCGGGGGCGGCTGTCCCCACACGAGCTTCTACCCCATCACGGTGGTGTGCTCGGGCTTGATCTTGTAGACCACGCGTACTTCGCCGGGTTGACTGTAAGGATATTTGTCGACGCCGAGATATTTTTTCGCCATCTTGTTAATGTGCTCGGCGGCTCCTTCTTCGGTGATCTCGACCACGCGGCCGCGGATTTCGAGATAGCGGTACGGGTTTTCCGGATCAATGATCGCCAGCGAAACCCGGGGATCGCGGCGGACGTTGCGATCCTTCTGGCGCCCCTTGGCGGAGTTGAACAGGACGTGCTGGCCGTCAAAGTCGCACCAGACAGGCGTTACCTGTGGACGGCCATCGGGCATAAGCGTGCCCAGACTGGCAAAGGCGCGCTTCTCAAATAAATCGCGGTACTTTTCCGGGATGGGTTCAGTCATGAGAGCCTCCAATCCAGATTGCAGTCAGCATTATAGCTGGCCGACTAAGCCGAGGGCGCGTCTGCAACATCCCGCGGGGGATGCATGTTCATTTAGAATGACGAACTCACGAATTCAGAAATGGCGGAAGGCTCTACCTTCGGCTGATTCGCTTCAAGGAAAACTCATGGCCCTTTTGCAACCCAAGTTCGCTCAACGATCGCCGATGATTCCCCTCGTCGCTGTTCTGATTCTGTTGGTCGCTAGTGCCGCCCAGACGCCCGCGTCCAGTCAGCCGCAGCAGAAGTATCCACCGACTATTGTGTTCATGACCGACTTCGGAGTGCTCGACGACTCGGTCGCAATTTGCCGCGGTGTGATGTACTCCGTCATGCCCGGCGTGCGCATTGTCGATTTGACACATGAAGTCACGCCGTTTTCCATCCTGGATGGGGCGCGCTTTCTGGAAGGCGCAACCCCCTACTATCCCGCGGGAACGGTGTTCGTGGTGGTGATCGATCCGGGGGTGGGAAGCACGCGCAAGGCGATTGTGGCGCGGTCGGGGCGCGGTCAATATTTCGTGCTGCCGGATAACGGCCTGCTGACGCTGGTCGAACAGCGTGACGGGATTGAGGTGGTGCGCGAGATTACCAATTCCGATTGGATGATCGGCACCAAGCTGTCATCGACGTTTCATGGTCGCGACATCTTTTCGCCCGTGGGCGCGCACCTGGCGCGCGGGGATGACTGGACGAAAGTCGGGCCGGAGGTGGCGGTGAAGGACCTGGTGCGGCTGCAGCTGAAGGCAGCGACCATCGATGATCACGGTCTGAGCGCCACAGTGATCGCGACTGACGGGCCCTTCGGCAATCTCGTCACCAACGTGACCGGCGAGGATTTTCTCAAGCTCGGCTACCGGCATGGGCAGGAGGTGCCGGTGAAGGTCGGCGGTCGGGACATGAAAATGGAGTTCGTGAATACGTTTAGCGATGTGCCGGTGGGCCAGCGGTTGCTCTATATCGATTCGCGCGGGCTTCTGGGGCTGGCGGTGAATCAAAATAATTTTGCGGCTACTTATGGAGTGAAAGTGCCGGTGTCGCTTTTTATTCCACGGGCAGGGAAGTGAGACCTGGCTAGAGAGACGTAGCCAGCTACGTCTCTACGACGTCTTTTGCCACGCGTGGCAGCACTGCGCGCAGGAGCGATTCGAACGTGGTCTTTACTCGCTCGCCGGTTTCCATGACTTCTGCGTGGGAGAGTGGTTGGTCGAGAATTCCCGCAGCCATATTGGTCACGCAGGAAATGGCGAGCACCTTGATTCCCATGTGGCGCGCGGCAATCACCTCGGCGACGGTCGACATGCCCACCAGATCAGCTCCGATGCGGCGCAAATAGTCGATCTCGGCCGGAGTTTCGTAACTCGGCCCGAGCAATCCGGCGTAGAGACCTTCGTGCAGCGTGATATTTAACTTGGCGGCTTCTTCGCGGCCGATCGCGCGATACCGTTTCGCGTAGGCGTGGGTCATATCGGGGAAACGCACACCGAAGCGGTCGTCGTTGGCGCCGACCAGGGGATTCGCCCCCTGCAGATTGATGTGGTCCCGGATCAGCACCAGCGCTCCCTGTGAGTAGCTGAGATTGATGCCGCCAGCGGCGTTGGTCAGAATGACGGCGCGCACATCCATGCGTCCGAAGACGCGAATGGGAAACGTCACCTCCTGCGCGGAATATCCTTCATAGAGATGAACCCGGCCCTGCATAGCCGCCACCGCGACGTCGCCGGCTTTGCCAATCACCATCCGACCGGCGTGGCCGATGGCTGTCGAACACGGGAATTCCGGGATTTGTGCGTAGGGGACGCGGATGGCCTCGGTGAGGGAGTCGGCGAAAGCGCCGAGGCCGGAGCCGAGGACGAGGCCTATCTTGGGGCGCAGTGTCGTGCGCGCGAGGATAAACTGCGCGGCGGAATCGGCGAGAGTGAATTGATCAGTCATGGTTGGAAGAGGGTGTCAGAAAGTCGACGAGTTACAGATCTCCATCGGCCAGGTAGCGGCCGTGGCCGTTGCGTCCCAGCCAATCATACAGAAACGTCTGATAGAGATAGGAGGCGACGATCTCCTCGCCGAGTTCGTGCGTATCAGTGCAGATGAAGGGCAGGCGCAAGCCCGCAAGCACGGCGATGAGCGATTGCGTGATGCGATTGGGATTCGCCGCGCGGTAGGGATAGTCGGTCTTGATCTCGGCGAGAGGCGCGGTGATAACCAGCAGGCTGTGGGGAAGGTGGCTCATGCGCTGAAGGCGGCGAACAAAGACCTGGCGATTTGTAGTGAAGGACTGAATCAGGTCGGCCAGATCTTTGCGCTCGACCACGCAGGAGTTCTCCATGCCGCCGACAGAATAGTCGCCCAGCGGCAGGGCGCTTTCTTCAATGCGGGCGAACCAGCCTTTGAAGCGGCGGAAAGAAAGCGGATTCTGCTCGCGGGTGTCGACGATCGCTACGGGCAACGGAGTCCGCAGTTGCGTGCCGCCGCGCTCGGCCAGGACCGGCAGCTGTGGAGGCGGAACCGGGTTGGGTTGCATGGTCCACGCGAGGGGCGGCGGGATTAGGGTGCGCTTGCGGGGCATGGATTTCCAGTGTACGCATCCCCAGCCCAAAGTGGCGCAGCGGCTAAAGCCGGTACTGACTTTGCGCCAGTGACGGCATTACTCAAGCGATGCCCTGATACCAATCGCGATTCAGCAAAGCACGTCATTGATATGTTTTACGGCACGGTTGAACTCAAAACTTCTTTTCGAATCTGGCGAATGCCGTTTCCAGCTTCCATTGTTCCCGGGCGCGCTCGCTGGCGGCGAGGAACTTCGCGCATGCAGACGACGGTCTCTCCTCGATGGCAGTATCCGCCGAGCAGGCAGCGACGGGGCGAAATGTGTTTTTAGTCGAAGCCCACAGGCTGTCTCCCGGCAAAAAGCTATGCTCTATGCTTTGGCGCGTCAGGCGCTTCAACTCGGTGTACGGCAGTTGATAGCCCTCGACCGCGCGCAAGTATTCATGCGTCATGTCGGAGCGCGCGACGCCTTCATCGTCTGTAGAAATCGCAACCGGCACACCGTTTTTCATATAGATCGGCAGCGGGTGCTCGTCGCCACTGATGCCAAGGATCTGATCATTCGACGTGAGGTTGATCTCGACCACCACGTTGCGCGCGGCCATCTCTTTCATCAGGCCGAGAGGATCTTTTTCCTGCATGACGTCGACGCCGTGGCCGATGCGCTCGGCGTGCCCGAGTTCGACCGATTCGCGAATGTGGAATGAAAGGTCCTCTGGCTTTACTAGGCTCTCGGCAAGTTCTCCGGCGTGCAGGCTGAGGTGCACTTTGGGATAAACGCCATGCAGGTAATCGAGCATCTTCATGTGCTCGTTGAAATCGTGGATGGGCACGTACCAGTCTTCGGGCATGACGAGATTCAACCCAACGAAATGATGGTCGGACGACGCGAGTTCAAAGCCCAGCAAGATCTGAGCGAACACGGCTTCGTGCGGAAGTCCGCGTTCTACCTGGTAGAGATAGCGAACGGCAACGCCGCATCCGGGTTCGGCATCAGGCGTGTCACACTTCAGTTCCTTGCGGGCGCGCGTCTCCTCTTGCGCGAGAGTGTGGCCGGTGGCGGTGACGATTTCGTTGAGGCCGCCTGCCAGCAGATTTTCGCGCATCTTGGCGAAATCGGCGTCCCATCCCAGTTTCATGCCCAGTTGAAAAGCGGCATTGCCGTCGGCGGTGTGCATGAATTCGATGTACTGCACACCTTCACGCGCGGCGCGGTCAATCACACTGGCTATGGATTCGGCCACGTGGTTGTGGGCGGTCAGCGAGAACTTGCCAAAGGTGCCGAAGAAGTGGTCGTGGCCGGACTCGTCGCCCGGGCGCCAGTTGCGCATCGACCAGGCGTCGATGATCTGGTTGTAGAGAATCTGGTCGCCGTAGGCGCAGTGGATGGCCGGCTTTGCTGTGTACTTCTCGCAGGAGTCGCAGGGCGGCGCGATCAGGCGCGAGGTGGTGCGGTCGACGCAGAGATTGTCGGATACGGCGAAGTCGATGAGGTCCTCGGCATAGATGGCGCCGGAGAGGTGATTGTGCAGGTCGCCGCCTTTGGGCATGTCATGGAGGAAAGCCAGCAGCAACGAGGGTTGTTTCCGTACTGAGTCGAAATAGCGCGCTGTCTTCTGTTCGGCGGTTTGGGCTACCGCAACCGCGACCAGAAGAGCGAGGATCAGAGAACGCTGCACACGCAGCCGGACAATTAAACTCACGGGCACGCCTCCCAGAAGCAGGAAAGGCATTGTAATTCGAGGTCGCGGTGTGAGCCAACGCCGTCGTCCGGTGGACGAGGCTGTCGAGCTTCGCTCGCAGGACAGCCGAGGGCGGCTGTCCCTACCTAAGGGCCACTCTGCTACATTGTTTCGGTATGCCGCAGGTTCTTGCCAAGACCACACGCAGCTTTGCCAGCGACAACAATGCCGGAGTGCATCCCGAAGTGCTGGAGGCGATCGCCCGCGCCAACCAGGGACACGTCGTGGCTTACGGCGATGATCCGTACACGCGTTCGGCGATCGCAAAATTTGAGGAGCACTTCGGGGCGGAGATTGATGTCTTCTTCACCTTCAACGGGACGGGCGCCAATGTGTTGAGCTTGCAGGCGCTGAACCGGCCCTACAACGCCGTGCTGTGCAGCGACTATGCGCACATCTATTGTGACGAATGTGGGGCTCCGGAAAAGCATACGGGATGCAAGCTGATCCCCCTGCCGCATCATGACGGCAAGGTTACGGTCGACGCCGTGCGCCACGCCTATCATGGAATCGGCGACCAGCACCATGTGCAGGCGCGGGTGATCTCGATTACGCAGTCGACCGAGATGGGGACGGTCTACAAGCCGGAAGAAATTCAGGGGCTGGCCCGGTTCGCGCATGAGCATGACATGTTTCTACATGTCGACGGAGCACGCATCGCCAATGCCGCTGCCAGCCTGGGGCAGACGCTGCGGCAGGCGACACGCGATCTCGGGGTCGACGTACTCTCCTTCGGCGGGACGAAGAATGGAATCATGGGCGGGGAAGCGGTGGTGTTTTTCAATCGTGCGCTCAGCGGGGACTTTCTCTACCTGCGCAAGCAAGGGATGCAACTGGCGTCGAAGATGCGATTCATTGCCGCGCAATTCGAGGCCCTGCTGACGAACGACCTGTGGCGGCGCAGCGCCGAGCATGCCAACCGCATGGCGCGCGCGCTGGAGGCGGCGGTGAGCCGGATTCCCCAGGTGCGGATTGTCTGGCAAGTCGAGGCCAACGGCGTCTTCGCGCAGATTCCGCGGCACGCGATCGAGAGAATCAAGGAACGCTACTTCTTCTATCCGTGGATCGAGGAGGAGTGCATCGTGCGCTGGATGTGCTCGTTCGACACAACGGAAGAGGATGTCAGGGAGTTTGCGCAGGTCGTGGCGGAGGCGGTCAAGGGGTGAATACTCCCCTATACTCCCCTAGCGAGCTATTGATTTTCATCCGCGCTTGACCTACATTGAGCGATTCACAGCCGGATGGGTCTTGTAGTCGAGTTTAGCAGATCCAGGAGTCGTTTGATGAGAGGGAAGTGGGTCAGCATTGCTGTCCTCGCAGCCGTTGCGAGCTCGTTGTTTAATGTCACCAGTTGTGGGCGGGATCAGGAACTCGTGTCAATTCAAATCCAACCTGCCGTCGAAACATTCGGGGCATCAAACGTTCCCGTCCCTGACGATCGTGGGTTGAGGGTGCAACTCAGGGCCCTGGCTACTTACATCCATCCGCCGGTGACGAAAGACATCACGACCCAAGTGACCTGGGCGTCGAATGACACGCAAATGATGACGGTCGACTCAAATGGGCTTTTGACTGCGACCGGGATTAGCTGCGGAGGTACTCTCATTTCGGCCACGGTTACGACCAACAAGAGCTCCGGCGGGATCTCTTCTTCGGGAGCTCTGGTGACTGGTTACATGACCGGCAACGTGGTCTGCTTTACAGGCTCGGGAGGCGGAGTGTTGCCGGTACTGACTCTGACCTTCGCGGGAAACGGCGCGGGAACGGTGACGAGTTCTCCACACGGTTTGAGCTGCGCGAGCCCCACGCCGTGCCTTGCCCAGGCCCAAAGCGGCGCGATGATAACCCTGACAGCGACTCCGATTAGCCCTTCGACTTTTGGGAGTTGGTTGAATTGTGATTCCGGACCCGCAAATCCTTGCACGGTCACGATGACTGGGAACAAAACCGTGACTGCGACCTTTAACTAGACGTTCGACAGATTATTCCGATTCGCCTAGCAGTTTCCCCAGCGTGAGTTTGTGCTTCTCTGGCTTCTTCTTTTTCTCAACCACGATCTTCTCGGCTGGGGGCGTACCGAGGCGTTCGCGGGCTAGTTCCTTGACCGCAGTTACCACATGAAAGCGTTTCTTTCTCTTCTTTCGCGCCATCCTGAATCGTAGCCGCATCCATGTTGCCATAGATTGTTGGACGCAAAACTGTAATAATCTCCTGTCGCGGCTAATCAGCTAACGACCAGCGACGAACGATCAACGACTGTCATGGAAGAGCGCGATTTTTTTGACGAGAAGCAAGAGAAGAAACCGGTCACCCTGAACTGTCCACACTGCCAGCAGTCGGCGGAGTACGAGGTGACCTGGGTGGTCCGCACCAAGAAGCGTCAACTCGCCGGCCGGGCCGATGAGCGCGACCGGGCGCGTTTTGCCAAAGCGCGATCCTACATGGTGCGCAAAGACGACCAGATGGCCTGCAAGAACATACGCTGCCGCAAGCGCTTCGAAATTTCCGGCCAATCGACGGTGATCACCGAGTAGGACACGCTTCCGAGCGCTCCATTCACTAGATCAGCCCCGGGTCCGGCGCATACTCCGGCGTGAGGATTTCAGGCAATCCTTCAAGTCCGGCCTTTTTGACCTTCCTTTGCGCGAACGCGATCAACTCCTGTTCGCGTTCCCCCGCGAGCGGGTGGCTAGAGCCAGCGATGCGAAAACACGTCTAACTGTCGAGAGCGGGCCGGTCAAACGCTCCAAAAAAAACCCACGGGCAGGAGCGACCCGGGCCTGTGTTTCCCTCCACTACACACGCTCGTTTATACTTACCAGTTTTGCCGTGGCTACTGCTGCTACGTGTGAAGGAGTCATACTCTTGAAAATCCTGGTTTGCATGAAGCAGGTGCCGCAGAAAGATGCACCGCTCAAGCTCAACGAAACCGGCACGTGGATCCGCGAAGACGTTTCCTACGAAGTCAACGAACCCGATGCCTATGCGCTGGAAGAGGCGCTGCGCCAGAAAGAAAAACACACCGGGGAAGTCGTGGTCATCACCAGTGGCCCAGCGCGGGCGCAGCAGGTGCTGCGCGAAGCGCTGGCCAAAGGCGCGGATCGCGCGATTCACCTCGAAGACGACAAGTTCGTCGGGCTCGATGCCTTCAATACCGCGAAGGCCTTCGCCGCGGCCATCAAAGACGAAAAATTCGATCTAATCTTTACCGGGCTACAGTCCGACGATTACGGCTACGCGCAGACGGGCGTGATCCTGGCCGAACTGCTGGGCTGGCCGCACGCTACCATCATCATGCAGATCGAGAAGACAGACGGCGGTATTCGCGTGAAGCGCGAACTCGAAGCGGGATACTTCCAGTATGTCGACATGCCGACGCCCGCGGTGCTGACCATTCAGTCGGGCATCAACAAGCTGCGCTATGCCACGCTGATCGGCATCAAGCAGGCCAAGAACAAGCCGATGCGGAAGGTGGCGCTCGCGGAGGTGCAGTCGGCGATCGGGGAGAATCTGCAGAAGATCGAGCGCCTGTACATTCCGCAGAAAACGAAGAAGACGGAAGTCATCGAAGGTCCGCCAGCGGAGGTGGCGAAGAAGCTGGTGGACAAGATGCGCAACGAACTGCGCGTGCTGTAACAGTTCATGTGGGGCCGGGTCTAGCCTGTCCTGAGCGAAGCCGAAGGAACCCGGCCGGGCTGAGCGCAGGTCGGCTGTTGCGGTGCCGCAGACAGAGAGCAGCAGATTCCTCGGCGGGCTTTGCCCGTTCGGAATGACAAGAGATTAGGAGTGAGTGACGTTTATGGCCGATGCGATTTTCGTCGTCGTCGAACAGCGAGAAGGTAAACTCAATCGCGTTTCTTGGGAAACCATCACCGCCGGACAGGCGATTGCCGCGGCTACTGGATGGACGCTCGAAGCGGCCGTCGTGGGCGCAAGCACGCAGTCGATTGCCGCCGAGGTTGCCGCGAAGAAGGTCGTGAAAGTTTATGCCGTCGAGTCGGCCAAGCTTGAGCCCTACACGCCCGACGCCTTCGTCGCGGGGCTGACGCAGTTCCTCGCGTCCAAGCAGCCGAAGCTCGTGCTGATGCCGCATACGTACCAAGTGCGCGACTTCATCCCCAAGCTGGTTATGGCTATGGGACGGACCGTCATCAGCGACTGCATTGGCTTCAAGCACGAAGGCGGCAAGCTGCTGTTCACCCGCCAGATGTTTCAAGGCAAGCTCTCGGCCGACGTGAGCTTCACCAGCGATGCCCCGTGGTTTGCAACCTTTCAGAATGGCGCCTTCCGGGGAGACAAAGCTGAAGATGGGGCGAGTGCGGCGCCGGTCGAAACGGTGAGCGTCGAAATTGCCGACGGAGTGGTGCGCAACAAGCCGCAGCCGGTTTTCAAGGAGGCCAAGCAGGCCGTCGACCTGACGCAGGCGGAAATCATTGTCTCGGTGGGCAGGGGTATCAAAGAGCAGAAGAACATCGACCTGGCCAAGCAGCTGGCCGATGCGCTGGGCGGCGAACTGGCGGCCTCGCGTCCGATTTGCGACTCCGGCTGGCTACCGATGGACCGGCAGGTCGGCTCTTCGGGCCAGACGGTTTCGCCCAAGGTATATCTGGCGCTTGGCATCTCGGGCGCCATCCAGCACATTGTCGGGATGAAGGGATCGAAAGCGGTCATTGCGGTCAACAAAGATTCTGAGGCACCGATTTTCGAAATCGCCGATTACGCCGTGGTGGGGAATCTGTTCGACATCGTGCCGGCACTGATTGAGGAAGTGAAGAAGGCGAAAGCGGGAAGCTAAGAGCGGCCACGGATCTGCGAGGATTCACGCAGATCAAACCTCCATGAAGTTGGTCTATCGGTGGCGATCCGCCTGAATCCGTGGCCGATTCGTTCTCAAGCTGGTTTCTCCGGTCCCGTTTTTGCAATCGCTGCCGCAGCGATCTGCACCACATCCAGCAGTTCCGGCGGCGTAGCCGAGTTTGCCGCCAGGCCGTCGCGCAGCATCGAATTGCAGAACGGACACGCCGCCGCAACCACGTTGGCGCCGGTGGCCGCCAGTTCCTGCGCCCGCTCCAGATTGACGCGCTTTCCGGTTTCTTCTCCGAGAAACATCAAGCCCCCGCCTCCGCCGCAGCAGAAGCCGCGTTCGCGCGAGCGTGGAGGATCGACCACCTTGCCAAAGCGCGAGATGACGTCGCGCGGCTCGTCGTAGACTCCGCGATAGCGGCCGAGATAGCACGCGTCGTGAAACACAACGCTCTGCCCGTTGCTACTGGATGGCAGTTTGTCGCGGAAGCGCGCCAGCAACTCGGTGCTGTGCTCGACGGCAACGTTGGCGCCGTGTTCCTTCCAGTCTGTGCCGATGGTGCGCACGCAGTGCGGGCAGATTGACACCATCTTTATCTCTTCGGTTCCGGTGCCCTTGCTCTCGCGGATCTGTTCCAAATTTTGCTGGGCGAGTTCGCCGAACAGATAATCGTTGCCCAGGCGGCGCACCGGATCGCCCGAGCACTTCTCCTGCTTCAGCACGCCAAAGCTGATGCCCAGATACCGCAGTACCTCAGCCAGCGCCAGCACAATCTTGCGGCCATTCGGGTCGTAAGAACCCAGACAGCCCATCCAGAGACAGTATTCCTGCGAGCCATCGAAGTATGGCAGGTTGTTTTTCTCGATAAATTTCTGCCGCTCCGAGGGAGCGAATCCCAGCGCGTTGCCCTGGCGCTCGAGGGTCACGAACAATTCGCTGCCATAACGGTTGTCCCATTTGCCGGTATTCACCGCGCCACGGCGCAGGCCGACAATCATGGGCAAATGCTGAATGCCAACCGGACACTGATATTCACACGCGCCGCAGGTCGTGCATTGGAATGCCGCTTCCATCGACAGGTGCTTGCCCAGCAGCAACTCGCCGCTCTTGGGGCCAAATTCATTCAGGTAATGGCGCGTGCCGAGAATGATTTCCTTGGGGTTGAGAATCTTTCCCGTGATATTGGCAGGACAATTTTCGCTACAACGGCCGCACTCGACGCAGCTATAGGCCTGCAGGCTGGCGATGCGGGTCAGGTCTTTGCCGCTGTCGAGGCCGAAATCTTCGTCGCCCACCAGCGGCGGAATGCGGCTGAATCCGTCGCGCTCCAGAAAAACGGTGAAGGGGCTGAGCACCAGGTGCATGTGCTTGGTCTTGGGAATGAGCGGAAGAAAGACAAGCAACATCAGCGTGTGCGACCACCAGACCGCCCATCCTGCGGTCGTACCTTCGACCACCCAGAAGGTGGCGAGGTAGGTAATCATCAGGGCGAAAACGAGAAAAGCGATCAGGCCGGACTCGGGCGATAAAGGTTCGAGAGCCTTGGGCCGGATGACGAAGCGGCGGAATGCCAGTCCGGCGATCGAAATGGCCACGGCCACGGCGAACGCGGCGACCAAGTAGAAATAGAAGCGTCCGAATCCCTCGCGGGACAGAAAACCTATGCCAAACGCGGTGGCGAGATGGTTGAGCGTGACCAGGCCGAAGACGCAGAATCCCCAGAACACGAAGGCGTGGGCTAAGCCGGGCAACGGGCGCTCGGCGATGACGAGCGCTTGCGCGCCGACTTCCCAGAGCAGTTTGCGGATGCGCGGGCCAAGCGGTCGCAGTTGGAAATCGGCGTCGGGCTTCGAGTCGAGGATGATGCGCAGTAGACGGCCGAACTTTCGCCAGAAAAGATATATGGAAGTAAGGAGGGCAAGCAGTAGGACGATTCGTCCCGTCCAGTTCATGGCAGGTCTCCGAGCAACGACACAGTCTAACAGCTCGGGGAGCGTTGCAGGTGTGGCGCGGGCACTCCCTGCGACAGACTCAGGGCAGGCTTGCCGCGAACTTTTGCCGCGGATGTGCGCGGAATCACACGGATGAATCTAAAGCGTTGTCATTCCGACCAAAGGGAGGAATCTGCTGGCCTACTGCAACCAGCGCTTGCCATGAATGACGGCCGCAATCACGATCTCGTCGTCTTGGTGCAACCGATAAACAATCCGATAGCTGTAGACGATCACCTCACGCACATTTTCATCGTCGAATTCGGGACCTTGCGTCCGGCGCGCGGAAACTGGGCCAACATTCTTGTCTGGTTCAGGACCTTCGTGACAACGATGCTTGCGTAGGTTGGCGAGCGGCGGCTATAAATTCAGCAATGCTCTCAAGGTCATGAGAGCGCGCCGTGACCAGGCTACTTGGTGAACCATTTGCTAAGGCGGGTCTCAACCTCTTCCTGAGGCACAGTGCCACTGAGACGGGCATCATCGAGTCCTCCGCGGACGTTGTCGAGAACGTAAAGGTGATATTGGATGTCTTCTACCGAGCAGTCGTCCGGGAGTTTGTTCAGCAACACTTGGACGTCTTGTTTTGCGGTGCTCATGGGCGTCCTGGATAAGCATAACATTACGCCGAACCCAGCAGGAGCGGAGGCATCTGCCTCTGTACCCAATTTTGTTCCATCATCTACCCTGTTTGGCGTTACTCTATTGCCGCGGAAGCCGCGAGATGGAAATTCAATATCAATGCACCTTTAGCGACTACGAGGAAGTGTTCGCAGCCCGGCAGTTGAGACCACTCCGACGGAAAATTGCGTTCGCTTTGTTAGCGTGCCTGATTTACATAGTTGGATCTTTTGCTTTGGTTTCGCTCGGGTTAACCCAACCGCGAGCTTTCTTTGCGATGTTCGGCGCTTTTCTTCTGTTGGGCCTTGCACCTACCTCATTACAGAGGAACGAACGTGTCGAAGCTTCTCCCTAGATCTCTCGTCGTAGTCCTTCTTGCGACCCAGGCTCTCGCTCAACAATCACCGCAGCCGCCGCCGAGCATTCCTTCAACCGGCTTCGCCGGGTTGGATCAGTACCGGGCGTCGCGGATCGCAGTATTCACCGACGACTACGGGCAACTCGCGCGATATCGGGACGCCGACGCGGCACTCGGTCCTCCCGCGTCGGGCGAAAATCGGGTTGTCTTCTTTGGCGATTCGATCACCGACATCTGGCATCTCGACCAGTATTTCCCGGGCAAGCCGTACGTCAACCGCGGCATCGGTGGACAGACAACCCCGCAGATGCTGGTGCGCTTTCGCCAGGATGTGATTGATCTCAATCCCAAGGTGGTGGTGATTCTGGCAGGGACCAACGACATTGCGGGCAATACGGGGCCCATGCGCAATGAGGACATCGAGGCCAACCTGGCTTCGATGGCGGAGTTGGCACGCGTCCACGGTATCCGCGTGGTCTTTTCTTCGGTGCTGCCAGTGCACAACTACACGGAGAGGGCGAAGGATTTCTTCGCGCAGCGTCCGACGGCAAGGATTCTCGAGCTCAACACCTGGCTCAAGGGTTACTGCGCGAAGAACGGCGTCGTGTATCTAGATTACTTCTCGGCGTTGGTTGATGACAAGGGGTTGCTGAAAAAGGAATGGGCCGACGACGGGCTGCATCCGAACGACGCCGGGTACAAGATCATGGCGCCTCTGGCGGAGGGGGCGATTGCGAAGGCCCTGAAATAGCCGTTCGTCGTTAGTCGCTGGTCGTTGGCAAATCGCCCTCCCACGTTTAGCCCTCCCAATCTATAATGAAATCGAGTTTCCGACCGCCGCGGCCTACGGGCATACTTGAGGCTGCGGTGGCGAGGGAGAGGTTTGACGGACAAGCGTGTCCGTCCCATACCTCCCGAGGGTACGGGTGGAAACGCCCGCGCCTCCCGCGCTGTAACGGCGCATTGGAAAGGAAACGGCTGCCGGGATGCTCCCGCCTGTTCGTATCTTTTCCTGAGAACCTTATAGCTGATAGCTCAATCCAATAGGTATGGCTGCTTTGCACGACAAATTCGGGCGCGCCATTACTGACCTGCGGATCTCCATCACCGACCGGTGCAACTACAAGTGTGTGTATTGCCGTACGGGGAACGAAGGGGCTCTCTATGGCGACCTGCCGTTCGCTGACTATTTGCGAATGGCGCGGATGCTGGTCGGCATGGGGATCACGAAGGTTCGTCTAACCGGCGGCGAACCGCTTCTGCGCAAAGGTGTGGTGGAGTTTGTGCGGGAGTTGGCGAAGCTCAGCCCTCAGGGGCTAGAGCCCGGCTCATTTGGGGGCTCCAACGGCACGGCTAAAGCCCTGCCCTCAAATAGCGAGGCGCTCGAAATCGCCTTGACGACGAACGGACATCTGCTCGCCGATCTGGCGCAGCCGTTGAAAGACGCTGGCCTCACCCGCGTTACGGTTTCGATGGATGCGGTCGATCCCGACCGGTTTGCGCGCATCACCCGTGTGCCCAATGGATATGACAACGTACTGGCGGGCATCCGCGCGGCGCGCCGGACCGGGCTTTGGCCGTTGAAGGTGAATTGCGTGCTGATGCGCGGTTTTAATGAAGACCAGATCATCCCGTTCGGAATGTTCGCGCGCGAAGAGGGCGTGACCGTGCGGTTTATCGAGTTCATGCCGCTGGAAGAGGGGCGAACCTGGGCCCCGTCGACCGTGGTTACGCTTGACGAAATTCTGACGCGCATGGCTGAGTATCGCCCGCTGGTGGAGATTCCTCATGCCCGTTCGGAAACGGCGCGGCGCTACCGGTTCGATGACGGCGTGGGCGAGATCGGAATTATTGCGCCCGTGTCGCACCCGTTCTGCGGACACTGCAGCCGCATCCGCATTACCAGCGACGGCAAGATTCGCACCTGCCTGTTCTCGGTCTGGGACCATGACTTGCACGCCCAGATGCGCCGCGGGGCGAGCGATGAAGAATTGGAGGAGTTCATCCGCGGAGTGGTCGCGAAGAAAGAAAAGCGCCATCACATCGGCGAACCCGATTTCGTACCGGCTTCACGCACCATGGTGCATATCGGGGGCTAGGGCTACTGAACTTCGATCGTAAGACGTAGTTTGCTACGTCTGGCTGGCAGCATTTCGGATGATGTCGTGAGAGACGTTGCAAGCAACGTCTCTACGACCAGTAAGATTGTTCTCGTGAGATGTAACTACTTGGGTTTGATCGCAACTGGTTTTTGTCTCTTACTATCTGTGGCACAAGGCCAGTCGTACCTCGGTTTTGACCGCAACGAATATCCCGGCGACGGGAGCCTAAAGACTTTGCGGCAGACCTTTTCGTACGCTGGGTTCTGGCTCAACAATCCTCCGGGAATGTCTTCGAACAGCTGGGCCGGGCACCGTGCGGCGGTCGAGGCCGCAAGATTCGGGTTTCTTGTCCTGTTTAACGGGCGGTTGTATGCCGAGCTGAAAACTGTTACCCACGCCACGCAGTTGGGCCGCTCGGACGCGCAAGCCGCGGCTGTTGCGGCGCAGCGCGAGGGCTTCCCGCGCGCGACCATCATCTTTCTCGATCAGGAGCAAGGTGGACGCATGCTGCCTGAGCAAAAGGCTTACATCTACGCCTGGGTGGACGGCGTGACTGTGGCTGGATTCCGCGCCGGCGTCTACTGTTCGGGAATTCCTTCGAAAGACGACGGCAACGTCGTCACCGCGGTCGATATCCGCGAGCACGCGGGCGAGGGCGCCCGCGCCACACGCCAAATTGTCTATTGGGCCATTAACGATGCTTGCCCGCCCTCGCCCGGATGCGCATTCCCACCGCACCCGCCAATGCCGGCGCAGAGTGGCGTTGACTTCGCCGAAGTCTGGCAGTTCGCTCAGTCTCCGCGGCGCAAGGACATTGCTGCGCACTGTACCAACTACAGCCGCGACGGGAATTGCTATACGCCGGGAGTTACCGCTTCGCAGGGGCTGCACGTGGACTTGAACACAGCTACGTCGTCCGATCCTTCCCATGGAAGAAGCCACCAATTCTGAGAACGGGTTTGCCACAGATTGACGCGGATTTGCGCGGATCAACTCGCTAACCTCAATCGTAGCTTTACCGGCGACCAACGACGAGCGACCACTGGACTGTATGCGGTAAAATAGAGTCATTCCCATGTCAGACCGTACGTTTACTCTCGATGAAGCGCAGTCGCTGCTACCTGTGCTCGAGTCGTTGCTGCGTACCGCCATTGCCGGCAAGAAGGTGATGGAGGAATTCGAGGCGGAGCAACAGGAATTGAATCACAGGATTTTTTTGAATGGCGGCACCCACGTCGACGTCGTCCCGCTGGCGCGGCGCAAGGCCGAGCGCGTGAAAGCAGAGCAGCGCGCCAAAGATGCACTCGCCGAAATTGACTCGATTGGCGTTCAGGTGAAGGACCTCGACATTGGTCTGCTGGACTTTCCCTGCGAAGTCGAAGGTGAGATTATTCTGCTGTGCTGGAAACTGGGCGAGACGTCCATTACCCACTGGCACGGTACGCAGGAAGGATTCGCCGGCCGCAAGCCCATCGACGAGCGGATCGCGCGGGGCAGGAAGACGAACTAGTTCTAGACCTCTCGTGTCGAGCGATGGCCGCGTCGCTTCGATAGAATTCCTCTCACAGCCATGCGAACTGACGCATCGGTCACGGCCGGAAGCTCCACATTCCAAAATAGTTCTGGCTCAGTGCAACATACCCCGAAGTTTGGTGTTTACAGGGGGAGGAACGTAATGGCGCCGATGCGGGATTTTGCGCCAGAATGAGGGCACGCAGTGCAAGGAATTCGTTCAGCATCGGTGATCAAGGGGCAAGGACAATGAAGATGAATCGATCGGTAGGGCGCTGGTTGTTGCTGGCGGTAATTTTA
The DNA here is from genome assembly GCA_035511455.1 of Candidatus Sulfotelmatobacter sp. Lineage (GTDB taxonomy): Bacteria > Acidobacteriota > Terriglobia > Terriglobales > Acidobacteriaceae > Sulfotelmatobacter. Next base: position 84,230 of record DATKFH010000166.1, read on the forward strand.
CTGAGCTTTTCGGCTGCGTCGTTTGGGCAGATCGGGGTCGGTATTTCGGTCCGCATCGGTCCGCCGGCGCTACCGGTCTATGCGCAGCCCATCTGTCCGGGACCGGGCTACTTTTGGACGCCGGGGTATTGGGCCTGGAATGACGATGATGGCTACTACTGGGTCCCCGGAACATGGGTGGTCGCGCCCGTGGGCATGCTCTGGACTCCCGGATACTGGGGCTGGAACGAGGGCTTTTACGCCTGGCACGGCGGATACTGGGGGCCGCACATCGGTTTCTACGGCGGAATTAACTACGGGTACGGTTACGGTGGCGTCGGCTTCGGCGGCGGCGAGTGGCGCGGCGGAGCGTTTTACTATAACCGTTCTGTGACCAACGTCAGCGTCACCAACGTGACCAACGTCTACAACAAAACGGTGATCGTGAACAACACGACCGTCAACAACGTCAGCTACAACGGCGGCACCGGCGGCGTGAGGGCCGAACCGACTCAGCAGGAGCGAATGGCGGAGCACGAGCAGCACACTGCTCCGCTGGCGACGCAGACGCAGCACGAGCATCTGGCCAGTCAAAACAAAGAGAACTTTGCCCGCGTCAACCAGGGCAAACCTGCGATTGCTGCGACTGCCAAGGCAGGCGACTTCAGCAGCCGTTCCGCCATTCCGGCCCGGGCTGCGGGCGCTGCGTATCATCCACCAGCCATGTCGCCGAAAGAGGCGCGCGGTCCGGCAGTGGCGGGAAATCGTCCCCTCACCCCGGCGAACTCAAATAACGCGAACCGTCCGACTGGCGGCGCCAAGCCGAGCCCTCAGGACAAGTCCAATCAAGGGTTCCGGCCGTTTACGCCGCCATCGAAGGGCGGGGCCGGAGGTGCGGTGGGCGGGAATCAGAGTCGTCCGAGTGGCAATTCGAACGGCGCGACACAGAACAAATCCAATGGTGAATTCCGGCCCTTCACGCCGCCGTCGAAGGTTGGTTCTGGGACCGCGGCGGGCGGGAATCAGAACCGAGCCAACGAGAGTCGGGTGAACGAGGCTCGTCCGCAGAATCAGTCCCGCCCGCAGAATCAGTCCCGTCCGCAGAATCAGTCTCGTCCGGAGAGCGCTTCGCGGCCCATGTCCCAGCCGAAGCAGAACGCGCCCCGGCCTGAGACGCACAAGTCGAGCCCGCCTCCGCCGCCCAAGAATCAGCCCGAGCATCACAAGGGCAAGTAGAAGTTAGGGGCCGGATCTCTCGGTCCGGAGCGGCGTAGCGGCGAAAGGCAAGATTACCGGGAAAGCCCCACTTCTCGCAAAGAACGCGAGAAATGGGGCACCCGAACTTGCCGGTCCCGTTTGCAGGCTCTTTGTCGAAGAGCAAAGAAACAGTCCAGGTTCGGACGTAGTCTGAAACTATCGGTTCTCCCCCAAAAAACCTGCTGCCGGACGGAATCTGTGCAAGCCAGCACGAGTCGTTCGTTCTACTCGGGAAAGAGCTTGTCCAGCGGTCTGTCTGGAGCTGTCTAGAAACGACTTACATAGCTGGTGCTCGGGGCCGGATCGGGACTGGGTCCAGCGCCGTAAGTTCAAGTACTGCGGTGCGCGCCGGGCGAAATCGTCTCTGCTACAATTTTTGGAAACCGGTTGGCAGGCGGGATTAGCCGATCTAGCGTACCCAAGGAGCCGTAACCAATATGCCCTCATTAAAGTCCAAACTGCGCTTGATCTGCGCCTTCGCCGCGCTGGCGACATTAGCCCTGGCAGTGAGCTGCCGGGGATTTTTCGTAAAGCCCACCTTGAGCTCGCTTGTGGTGGCGCCCGCGTCGCCGTCGATCGAAACGGGGAAAACAAACAACACAGTGCAAATGTCCGCTGTGGGCACCTTTAACGACGGCAGTACGGGCAATGCATCGGTAACCTGGAGCACTAACCCCACGGCAGTGGCAACGATTTCAACGGGCGGGTTAGTGACGTCGGTTAGCACTGGCACGGCGACTATCACCGCGACTTCCACGCAAAATCCAACCATCACCGGAACGCAATCCCTTACGGTCACAGTTGGTTGCATCCAGTCGATCGCAATTTCGCCGACGAGCGCGACCATCTCTGTTTCAGGAACTAATACCACCACGTTTGCCGCAAAAGCGACCACATGCAATGGCGTTGTCGATGTCACGAGCAGTTCCAGTTGGAGTTCCAGCAATACGGCTGTGGCGACGGTCGCTGGCGGATTGGCCACAGCCGTGGCGCAGGGCACTGCCGTGATCAGTGCCACATCCGGAGGAATCACAAGCAACATCAACGCCACGCTGACGGTCAATCCGTAAGACCGATTCACAAAAGGGACTGGTAAGGGTGCCCCATTTCTCGCGTTTTTTGCGAGAAGTGGGGCTTTTGACTTTGACTTGCATTTGACTACCTGGAACCTGAAATTTCGACCGGTTTCTCCCAGTGCTGTGACACTGTCGACAAGAATCCCCACTTCTCGCGCACAGAAAACGCGAGAAATGGGGCACCCGACTCCCCTTACACCACCAGCTTCACTTTCTCTGCACGTGGCGCACGGCGCAGGTCCTAATCCAGACGGGCGAGCGGCAGATTACGGCGTAACGCTAGTTCCAGGTAGGCTGCATCCTAGAGCGTCAGTTCGTGGCGAATGGCAAGACGCAGGGTTGCTCCCCATGCCTGGTGGTCGGTTTCGCCGTCGATATCAATGGGGAGTTGCGTCAGATCGGCCAGGGTGGCACGCAGAACTGAGCATTGTGGCGCTTGTGTCGCACACCCATCTCCAGAACATTGGCGATTTCCAGATGCCACAGTCCCGGAACCCAGGCGCCGCTCTGAGCTAGCAAATCAAACACCTGCCTTATCGCCTGCGTGGTCTCATCGCTGTACGCCCAAGCCAGGGCAGTTGAAGTGTCGAGAACGAAGCTCATAAACTGCGTGCAGATTCCCTCAGGGACGATCTTGATCTCTGAGTTTCTTGAGGGCAGGCCAGTCGAAGGGCGAGGGTCTTTTTTTCTGGAGTTGGCGCGCGCGTTCGCGAATCCGCTCAAACGCTGCTAAGGCTTGCTTCGGATCGACACGGCGAACATTGGGAACGAGGCGCGCGACAGCCTTCCCATGACGGGTGATGACGATTTCCTCGCCACGCTCTACCCGGTCCAGCAAAGTTCCCAAGGTATTCTTGGCCTCAAAGGCGCCGATTTCGTTCACACTAAAAACTCCTGGCCGACAGCTAGCTTGTCCTAGCTTAATCAGAGCAAATCAATCCATCATCCAGTGGTTCAGAGTGATTCAGAAGCTCGAGAAGAACGACGCCCAACGGTGCGCTTCTCGCCGAACGTCTCGGGTTTGCGTCGCGCGGCGTCGCTGTTTCCAAGGTCGCGCGAACTGTGATTCCAATCACATTCCTTATTTCAGTCTTCGTGGGAAGATCCGTCATCGAACGATCCATGCCGGAGACCACATCCCATTTGGTGACTTTGTCGTCGGCCCAGCGCGACGAGCGCGAGTTGCGCGCGGCGCGATTTGCCATGCGCTTGTCGCTGGCGGCGGGCGTGTTGATGCTTCTGGGCAAGACCACTGCCTATTACATGACCCGATCGGCGGCCATCCTCTCGGACTTTGCCGAGTCAGTGGTGCATGTCATCGCGGTGGCATTTGCCGCGTTCAGCCTTCGCTTGAGCACCAAGCCCGCAGGCCCGACGTTTCTGTACGGTACGAGCGCATCACGTTCTTTTCTGCCGGATTCGAAGGCGCCATGATCGTGGTGGCCGCCATCTGGATCCTGGTAGAGGCGATCGAGAAATGGCTGGCAGGCTTGCCACTGGAGCACTTGGGATCGGGCACGCTGTTTTTGCTCGCTGCCGGCCTGCTAAATGCTAAACCCCTGGTTGGGCTGGTATCTGCTGCGCGTGGGAAAGCGCAGCCACTCGCTCATTCTCGAAGCCGACGGCAAGCACGTGCTCACCGATAGCTTCACCAGTTTTGGCGTGGTGGCCGGACTCGGCCTTGTCATGTCGACTGGATGGAAGCCATTCGATCCGCTGATCGCGATCGCGGTTGCGCTGAATATTCTTTGGCCCGGCGGCCGCCTTGCATGGCGCTCGGCCGTGGGACTGCTCGACTACTCCGACCCTGACGTCGGCAAACAGATTCGCGAAAAGCTGGATGTGATTTGCAGCCAACTAGGCGTGCACTACCACGGCGTGCGCTTCGGCGCGACCGGATACTGTCAGATTATCGAAGTGCGTTTATTGTTTCCGCAAGCGATGGGCGTAGGAGAAGCGCATCGTCTGGCGACCCTGATCGAAGAACGCCTGCCCCTGGAACTGGGTTCGCCCTCGGAAGTAATCACCCACCTGGAGTCTTTGGAAGACCACGAAGACGTGCACTCGACGGAGCACTACACCGGGCGGCCGGGGTGAGGCGTCGTTAGTCGGTGGTCGTTAGTCGTTGGCGCCAACTCTGACGCGGCGTACCATGCCAACGACCGTCGACTAACGACTGGCAACTAGTCCTTCATCATCGCGTCGATGGTCGAGTACAGCTGCGTGTTGTCCTTGACCTCAATGTACGGCTTGCTGGGGTTCCGGCTGCTCACGATATACACCGTGGGAGTGTGACTCAGCTTGATGGCGGTGCCGAGGTCACGGTCGGCATTGACCTGGCTGGCGAGTTTCCCGCTGGGGTCAATCACGAAGGGAAAGTCGACCTTGTGTGCGGTGGCGAATTTCTCAGCGTAGGCGCGCAGGTTCTGGGGATTGATTTCGAGCTGGTTCTCGAAAATGTAATCGCGGAACTCGTTGCCCAGCGCCTTGGAATGAGTGTCGAAATATCGTGCCATCACGGCCGCCTGGTACGACCAGTTGTGCATGGGGAGCGGGAAATCATGCCGCACGACCGGGATCTTGTAGGTCTTCGAAGCCTGCTCGACCAGCGGAGCCGTGCGCCGGCACATCGGACACTGCAAGTCCTCGAAGACGACGATGGCGACCTGAGACCCTTTGGGAGGACGCAGAACGTCCGGCGTGTCCTGCGCCGCAGCGCAAACGTTTGCGGCCATAGCCAGTAGAAACACAGATAAAACGGCGAAACTGCTCTTAAAGGTCACTTTCATCATTTCTGTCAGCATATTTCGTGAAAAAGTCCCCATGTACTTAGACGCCGGGAATCGCTTCCCAGCAGCCTGAAGCCCAGCTCTCAAACCTCTATCTATGGTAACCGAAGCGCCGCGGTAGCGTCAGTCGATCGGCCCTGAATGTTGATTCTAGGTCCCCAGGCGCGGCGCCGGCGCAAGACGTGCAGCGGAGGTAAACCTTCGTGCGGCGAAGCGGTCGCGAGAACGCGCTATAGTGGAGAGTTCTCCTCATTACACCCTGTGAGACGGTTGGTTTCATCGCGCGTTGGCTGCCTTTTGCTGGCGCTGGGAATGGCTGCCTTGCTGCTTGCAGGCTGCGGCCGCGGACGCCACCGCGTCCTCGATGTGGCCTACGTGTCAGCGCCGCAGGCGGCGCTGCGGGACCAGGTCTCGACAATTTATAGCCGCGTCGGCAATGTCAAGAACGGCGAACGGGTCGAGGTCCTGGACCACGAAAAACGCTTCGCCCGGGTCCGCACGGGCGGCGGCATTGAAGGCTGGATTGAGCAGCGCTTCCTGGTCGATCAGAAGACCTTCGACGCGCTGCAGAAGCTTACCCAGGACAACCAAAATGATCCGGTGCAGGCTCCCGGCGTTCTGCGGAACGACACAAACCTGCACGTCACTCCAGGCCGCGAAACCGAGCATCTTTACCAGTTGGCGTCGGGCGCGAAGGTCGCAATCCTGAAGCGAGCCACCGCAGAGAAACAGGCTGGAACGTTACCCGCGGCCAGGCCTGCGGTGGCTGCAGCCGGGGCGAAACTCGGCGCGAAATCCGCGCCTCCAGCGGTGCTCGAAGACTGGTGGCTGGTGCGCGACGATCAGGGCCGTGTGGGATGGGTTCTCACCCGGATGGTCGACGTGGACGTCCCGCTGGAAATCGCACAGTATGCCGAAGGCCAGCGTTTCGTCGCCTTCTTCGTGTTGAACGAGGCGCAAGACAACGACAAGGGCGTGCAGAAAAAAATTGCGCAGTACCTGTGCGTGCTGACCGATCCCCACGACGGCCTGCCGTACGACTTCGATCAGGTGCGCGTCTTCACGTGGAATGCCCGCAAACACCGCTACGAAACCGCCTATCGTGAGCACGGACTGAATGGAGTTCTGCCCGTCAGGGTGACGCAGGAGAATTTCGACAAGGAAGGAATCCTGCCGGTATTCATTCTCCGGGTGAAGGATGAGGCGGGCAATATCGACGACCACAAATACAAGCTCAACACTCCAATTGTCAGGCGGGTGTTAGCTCCTGGAGAAGTAGTTTCGAGGCCGCACCGGCCCGTGCGCAAGCGTCGACACTAGCTCAGATCGCCAATCGAAATCCCCGCATTTTTTCTGAAAATCATAATGTCCCGCCAGACAGTCTACGCATTTTCGTACTGACATTCTGTACAACTCTGTCTTAGACAATTGGAAAATAAGTGTGTGTTTTGATCTTCGTTTTGGACGGTTACTTGCACAACTGGTTCTTCAGTGAGTGTGCGGCAAACATCGCTTCAGTTTGAATTTTCATCAAGCCCGCCACCGAGTGGTTGACGACCATAACACTTGTCTGCAGTGAGATCAGTCTGGCGGTTTTCCCGCCCGGGCGGGCGCTGCTCTAGGGAATCAAGGAGAAAATAGATGAAACAGGTCATGCGGAATTTCGCCATCCTTGCACTATTGGCCGGCTCGATGGGGTTGTTGGTCACCGTGCAGCCAGCCTTTGCCGACAACCTATACGGCAGCATTCGCGGAACGGTCACCGACCCTACTGGCGCTGCGGTAGTGAATGCATTGGTTGAAGCGACAAATACCGACACCGGCATCGTGACTCGAGTCACCTCGAATCAAACTGGAAGTTATGTCTTTCCCCAACTCGCGATCGGCAACTATCGCGTGAGTGTCTCGGCGAAGAATTTCAAGACCTTCCGCGCCGCTGGCGTTCATCTGGACCTCGATCAAGTTTTCTCGCTGAACGTGAAGCTGGACCTCGGAGCCGTGGCCGAAGTCGTCGAAGTCGAAGCCAATCCATCCCAGGTGGAAACCACGAGCATGCAACTGACTACCACGATCACCGGGACCCAGATCGTTGACCTGCCGTTGAACGGGCGAGACTGGACCCAGTTGCTGCAGCTTCAACCCGGAGTGCAGGGGGCCTCAGATCGTTTCGGCACCGCAGCGGTTGGCAATTCCTACTCGAGCAGCGGGGCAGAGACCCAGCAGAATTCTTTTCTGCTGAACGGAACCGATTCCAACGACACTTCATTGAATACACCGCTGGTCGTTCCCAGCCCAGATGCCATTGGTGAGTTCAACATGGTGTCGAGCACGATTAATCCCGAGTACGGGCGCAATTCTGGCGCGATTGTGAACGCCGCCATCAAAAACGGCACCAATCAGTTTCACGGTGACGTGTTTGAGTTCTACCGCGACACGTTCCTCGATGCAAAGCCCTGGTTCCAACAGAAGGCAGCGCTCTTCCACCAAAACCAGTATGGCGGCACGGTGGGCGGCCCAATCGTTAAGGATCGCGCGTTTTTCTTCTTTTCCTATCAAGGCAGACACTCCGCCACGCCGCAGCCGGCGGGATTCGCGAATAGTTACAACAGCTTTTTCCTCGGCCAACCCACGCCCACGGTTTACAGTCAGGCGGAAAGGGGCGGCGATTTTTCTGCGGACGGTGCCTTTGGCAAAAAGCCCATTCCGTTTGCGATGTTTGGAGACAGCGCTTCGATCTGTCCGGTGAGCAGTGGCACCGAGTGTCAGCCCAACGGAAAGAACACCTTCCAGAGTCTCTTCAGTACCGGCGTCGTTCCCACGCAGGATTTCAGCCCGCTATCGCAAAAGATCCTGAGCCAGTACGTTCCTCTGCCGAATGGTGCGAACAATTCATTTCAGTTCAATCCGCTTGAGATCGCAAAGCGAGATCAGTATCTCGGCCGGATCGACGAGAAACTCAGCAGTAAGGACACGGTTTGGTTCTATGGGTTGTTTGAAAACGACACCACGAACGACGATCTGGCTTTCGTTGGGTCCAACCTTCCTGGCTTCGGCTCAGCCAACCCATCAAAGACGTATGAGTACACAGTGGCCTGGAACCACACTTTTTCACCGACCATGCTGAACGAAGCGCGCTTTGCCTATCTCCGTTTCAATTATCCGTCGGTTACGCCGCTGGCAACCCAGGACCCAGCCGCCTATGGCTTCACTGGCATTACCACTTCCCAGGCGAAGCAGTTTTCACAACTTCCCATCATGGCTGTGGCGGGTCGATTCAGCCTTGGCTTCAGCGCAGACGGGCCGCAACCGCGCGTGCAAAACACCTACCAGGTGGTGGACAACCTCAGCAAAGTTTGGGGCCACCACACCCTCAAATTCGGCTTTAACATGGACCGGTTGGAGATCAACAACCCGTTCTACAGCAATCTGAACGGCACCTATCAATTCTTTGGCTCGGGGCCGTTTTCAACCGGCAATGCCGCCGCAGATTTTCTGCTCGGAATTCCCGACTCTTACGCCCAGGGCAGCGGCAGCGTCATTCGCGCGCGTGGACGGGAATATTATTCGTACGGCCAAGACCAATGGCAGGTCAGACCGAGCTTGACCCTGACGCTGGGCTTAGCCTGGGATATCGAAACCCCCTATCAGAATCTCTATGCAAACGGGCTGGTTCTGGATGCGTTCCACCCGGGGCAGCAGTCCACTGTTTTTCCGAGCGCTCCAGTTGGCCTCGTCTTCCCCGGCGACAAGGGAGTTAACCAATACGGGGGCGCCACGGTGAAATACAACCACCTTGCACCCCGTTTTGGGTTCGCCTGGAGTCCGGGCGATTCCCACAAGTGGAGTGTCCGCGGCGGCATCGGGCTCTATTACAACCGAACGGAATCGGAAGCCACGCTGCAGACCCTCACCAATGTGCCATTTTCGCTAACCACGGCGGGGGGAGGCGTCGGTGGCGGTTCACCAGCGTTTGCTAATCCTTACAACTCCGTGAATCAGGTCGCAATCGGGAAGATTCCGACCGTGTGTCCTGCAGGCTGCACTGTGACGGACAACGCCACCCCGTTCCCGTTCTCTCCGCCCACAAACGGGGCAGCCGTTCCTAGCTTTGCTCCGTTTGAGCCCATCGGGCTCAATGACGTTTTCTACGATCCCCGGCTTACGGTTCCCAGGGCGACCAACTTCAATTTGAACGTGCAGTACCAGATTTCGAAGTCGACGGTGGCGACGATCGGCTACGTCGGATCGATCGCGCGGCATCAGGAGGGCGCGTATAACATGAATCCCGGTGGGACCGCAACCGGCAACCCGGCCGCAGTCGCAGCCGGTGCCGTCAGCGATTTCGGCCTCGGTGCAACCGTGTGTCCAGCCGACCTGAACAGCAGTATTTCGGGACTTCCTAAGGGCGCATGCCTGCCCGGCACCTTCGCGTACAACGCAAACGTGTACGGAGAAATTGGCGTGTTCGCCACGAACTGGAACTCGAATTACAACTCGTTGCAGGCTTCCATCAACCGGCATTTCAGCAGCGGCCTGCAACTTCAAGCCGCCTACACCTGGTCACGCAACTTTGATTACACCTCAAACCTGGAAAACAGTGCCTTCAACAATCCAGGGTTCAACGCACTGAACTTCGCCCGGAATTATGGTCCGTCGGCGAATGATGCGCCGCAACGGCTGGTGTTGAACTACGTCTACACGCTGCCGTTTTACAAGTTTGGACACCGCTGGAAACGGCTGACCGACGACTGGAATCTTTCGGGAATCGCCACCTTCCAGAAAGGATTCCCGGTCGGTGTCTTCCAGACCAACTTTACAGACCTGCAGTATTCCGGAAGTCAATCGTTCTTCGCTGCGCCGGATTTCGTCAATGCCACCGGAGCGCCGCTGAACATAAACCACAACCCAAGGCAAACGCAGCAGTGGGTAAATCCGGCGGCGTTCGTGGCGCCCGCTCTCGGGGTCCAGGGCACGGCCAATCGCAACCCGTTTTATGGTCCAGGGTTAAACTTCTGGGACATGGCTTTGGAGAAGAACGTTCACTTTACAGAGTCGATGTACGTCCAGTTGCGGTTTGAGACCTTCGACACCTTCAACCACGCAAATTTCGCTCCGCCCGTGAATAACGTTTCTGCCGGCCCAGCCTTCGGGACAATCGATAATGTCCTCCCGATCAGCACGACTGGCGCAGGCCGAGTGGTACAGCTGGCTGGGAAGTTCTACTTCTAAACCGATTCCAAATCGATAGTCGAGGCCGGGCTCTTTGCCCGGCTTTTTTTGTGTACTGAGATCACGCCCGCAAGTTCCAGTCGGATCTTTCGCGCGCAACATTTGCCGACCCACAAATACAAACTCAATACCGCAATCGTACGGCGTGTCTGGTTCTACGTCACCCGTCAACCTAGAGCAGAGAATATCGTTTTTTCTAGAAATCATAGAACCATGCGGCCGAGTATATGCATTTTGGTAAACATACAACAGTGGCTAGGTGCTAACTAGCTGAAAATTAGGTGTTTGTTATTGGTCTTTGTTTTGGATTGTGAGTTGCAGAATCAATTGATAGCGTGTGTGTCCATCAGTATTGTTTCGACTTCATTTCTCGTAGGCCATTCGAAACAAAACATTTGTGTATTGCTAGCGAGCAGCCAAGGATTCCCGCGCGGACGGGCGCTGCTCTTGAAGATTTAAGGAGAAGAATCAATGAAACTGATCATGCGGAATTTCGCAATCGTTGCGCTGGTGATCGGCGTGATCGCGGCACTGATCGCGGTGCAGCCTGCCTTGGCTGATAACCTTTATGGCAGCATCCGCGGGTCGGTCACCGACCCCAGCGCAGCGGCTGTCCCGAATGTTGAGGTTATCGCAACTAATACGGACACGGGTATCGTGTTCAAGACGACGTCAGGGTCGGACGGACTCTTTGTATTTCCCCAGCTTCCTATCGGCAACTACAAGGTGACGACCACGTTAAGAGGCTTCAAGAGTTTTCAAGCCAGCGGGTTACACCTGGATCTTAATCAGGTCTACGCACTGAACGTGAGGCTGGAAGTCGGGGCGGTAGCGGAAGCAATCGAGGTCTCAGCTAATCCCGTCCAAGTCGAATCGACCGACATGCAGCTCGGTACCACGGTACAGGGAAGTCAAATCGTCGACATACCTCTGAATGGCCGCAACTGGACCCAACTGCAGCAATTAGAACCTGGGATCGTTGCTACAACCGATCGGTTTGGGGGAAATAACGGGGGCTTTTCCGGGAATGGACAAGAAACGCAGCAGAATTCCTTCCTCATTAACGGAGTCGACTCCAACGATCCAACTCTCAACGTAGCCCTCGTCATCCCCAGCCCAGACGCCATCGGCGAATTTCGCCTCGTCGCCAACACCCTGAATCCCGAGTACGGTCGCAACTCCGGAACCGTGGTTAACGCTGTGATTAAGAACGGCACCAATTCGTTCCACGGCAGCGCCTTCGAGTTTTACCGCGATACGTTTCTGGACGCAAGGGCTTGGTTCAAACCCAAGGCCTCTCCTTTTCACCAGAATCAGTATGGCGGTACAATTGGCGGTCCCATATTCAAAGACCACACCTTCTTTTTCTTTTCTTATCAGGGGTTACACCAAACGTTTCCGCAAGCCGCCTCCACTCCCGTTGTGTACAGTTCGGCACAGCGGGGCGGCGATTTCGCGGACCAAGCTGGCAACTTCAGCACGAACCCCATTCCATTTGCCATGTTTGGCGACAGCGCGTCGTCTTGCCCGGTCAGTGGCGGCGTTCAATGCCAACCTGGTGGCGCTACGCCTCTTACCTATGCTGATTTGTTCCGCACAGGTGTGATTCCTTCTGAAGACCTGAACACCTTGTCTCTTAAGCTGATGAACCAATTCGTTCCCCTTCCTAATGCCTCGGGAAACAAATACCAATTCAATCCCAGCACCGTTGGCAAAGACAACCAGTATCTGTTCCGTCTGGACCACAAACTGGGAAGCAAGGACACAGTGTGGTTCTATGGCCTGTTTGAAAGCCACCCCTCAACAGACTCGCTTCCGTTTACGGGAGCGACGCTCCCCGGCTTCCCAGAGCAAGCCCAGCGCCATCAAAAGCAATTCTCATTCTCTTGGAACCATACATTCACACCCACACTTCTGAATGAGGTGCGCGTCGGCTACACGCGGTTCAATTTTGCCGCGGTGGAACCGGTGAACCCGATTAACGCTACGACCTATGGCTTCACAGGCATCATCCCTCAAAATCCGGCCGTAGCCTCCTTACCCCTGATGACCGTCGGCGGCCTGTTTACTCTGGGATTTAGCAACAATGGTCCTCAACCGCGCATTCAAAACACGTATCAGGCGGTGGACAATCTCAGCAAGGTCTGGGGCCACCACAACCTCAAAGCGGGTTTCAACTTGGACCTCATTCGGGTAGACAATCCGTTCTTTAACAACTTGGCAGGGAACTTCAGCTTTAGTGGGGCTGGAGCTTTTTCTACTGGAGTTCCGGGTGCGGATTTTCTGCTCGGTGTTCCTGATGGTTATTCACAAGGCAGCGGATCGATCGTTCGCGAGAGAGCGCGCGAATACTACGCGTATGTTCAAGACCAGTGGCAGGTCAGGCCGAACTTGACTTTGACCCTCGGCACGGGTTGGGATGTGGAAACACCGTGGAGAAACCTGTTCGCCAACGGCGAGATTATGTCAGCCTTCCGACCGGGTCAGCAGTCTACGGTCTTCCCGAATGCCCCTGTGGGATTTGTTTTTCCCGGCGACAAGGGCATCAACAAGTACGGCGGCATGAGCGTGCACTATGACCATTTTGCTCCACGTTTCGGATTTGCGTGGAGTCCGGGAGCTTCCCACAATTGGAGCGTACGCGGCGGCATTGGACTCTACTACAACCGAAGTGAGTCCGAGCTGTCGCTGCAGACCCTTACCAACGCACCATTTGCCCTCACCTCTATAGGCGGAACCATCTGCGGCGCGCCTGCATTTGCCAATCCATTTCAGAGCGTTGCGTTCGCGACTGATGGGTGCTCGGCGCCGCAGGTATTCCCCTTCGTACCACCTGCCCCGGGAAGCAGTATTGACTTCACGCCATTCGAGCCGATCGGGCTGGGAACTGTTGTCAACGATCCCAGGGTGACCGCACCGAGGTCGACCAACTTCAATCTGACGGTCCAGCGTCAGTTGGACAAGGCTACCATCTTGTCCGTCGGCTATGTCGGCAGTCTGGGACGGCACGAGGAAGGGGCCGCTCTTCTGAATCTGGCCGGCCAGGCCCCAGGAGTGAATCCAGCCGCTGCGGCCTATGTTGGGGCGAACGGTAAGTGTACCAATGGCTTCCATCTAGCCGACCCCAATCGATGCCCCGCGTTTGGCACCCCCGGAGGTACGCCGTATGATCTGAACGTTTATGGGCAACCGGGTATCGAAAACACGGAATGGAACTCACGGTACAACTCTCTGCAGGTTGAGTTAAACCGGCACTTCAGCAACGGACTGCAGATTTTGGCGGCCTATACTTGGTCCCGTTACTTTGACCAGACGTCGAACCTGGAAAACAGCGCGTTTAACTTTCCTGGTATTAACACGTTCGACCCCAAGCATATGTGGGCGCCATCGGCTAACGATGCGCCCCAGCGTTTCGTCGTGAGCTATACTTACACCTTGCCGTTCTACAAGCTCAGCCACCACTGGCGGCGGTTGACAGATGACTGGAACGTCACGGGCATCTACACGCTGCAGAGCGGCACTCCGGTTGCAGTATTTAACCTGCTCTCCACGTCACTTACCTGCGATTTGAATATCTCGTTCTTTGCATGCCCGGACCGGGCCAACTCCTCCGGTGTTCCATTGAAGCATGTCAATCCGCGCACGACACAGTTCGACAGTTCCGGCAACTCGCTTGGGAACTTCTGGTTCATCAATGGCTCAGGGGCTGTTAACGATCCCGGTGCGGCCTACGTCATTCCCGCCCCGGGAGCGGGCATTGGGACCGCCAGCCGTAATCCGTTCTACGGACCTAGCATCAATTACACCGACATGGCTCTGGAGAAGAGCATTCACATCGACGAAACGAAGTACATCCAACTTCGCCTCGAGACCTTCAATACCTTCAACCATGCGAATTTTAACAACCCGCTCACCCCGGGTTTCAACTCTGAGGACGCGTCTCCGATCAACGCCGGCACCTTAGGTCAGATTTTCAGCACGCGGCAGATCTCGACCAACGGCGACGGCCGAGTCTTACAGCTGGGGGCGAAGTTCTACTTCTAAGTAGTCTCAACGAGTATGCGGGCCGGGCTTCTCGCCCGGCCCGTTTTCTGTGCGCTGCGTAGACACGCCATAATACCTGGCCTCGCCCATTGGGCGAGGCCGGGCGGAATCCGAACAACCTACTTCCCAAAGATTACATAGTGGTAGCTGGTCGCCATGAAGAACAGCAGCGGCACGGACAGGAAGAAATTCGTGCGTGACGCCAGGAATGCCTGGCGGGCGAGTGCGGGGGCGTCCGCTGGAGGCGTGCCGGCGAGCGTTCCTCGAATGATCTTCTTGTTGTTGGGCCAGATGATGCCCCAGACGTTGAACAGCATCACGATGCCGAAGCCGCCGCCTACGCCGATCGAGAGCACGTGGTTGTCGTCCTGCCCGACAGGCGTGTAGTTCACGAAAAGCCATCCGGCGGCGATGCAAAGGATGGTGGTGATGGTGCCGAGGACGTATCCGCTGGGCGTCATTTTTTTGATCACGAAGAATAAGATGGCCCAGACCACGATCCAAAGCAGCAGGAAGAATCCCATGGTGATGCCGGCGCCGCCGCCCTTCAGGTCCGCATCGGGTCCGACGTAGAATTCTCCCCAATACCAGCCGCCGACGAAGACCGTGACCAGCGCGCTCCAGCGGAACCAGTTCAGCGCAGGCAAAGTCATGTACTGGAGAATCTTGGGTTTCATGGCGGCGTCCACCTGCTTCATGAACGGGACGTTGATCAAGTTGAAGAAATAGAGCAGGCCGACCCAGGTGATGCCTGCAAGAAAGTGAAACCAGCGCAGAATCAGCTGAGTGGCCTCCTTGCCCGTGTGTTGCGGCGCCATAAAAGAGGCGATGAAAGAGGCTAACATTGCGACGAAATGGTGCATTTGGGATTTTCCTCCGCCAGCTTGGAATTGAAGGTTGTGGGCCCCCGAACGCCGTAAGACCAGGTAGCGCTCGACGAAGAAGGAAAGCGAGCTGCATCGACCATTAACGCTCACGAGCCGCTGAATCTGGTCGGGTGCGGCCGCTGAGTCGAGGAAAGTCTGCGCTCTGCATGCAAGGTCTGTCAACATCTGCGCAAGGTTTTGTAACTTCCCGGTTGAAAAGCTGCGAAGATCGCCGTATGGTACCTCTATTATCTGTCTGCCGGAGGGCACCCACTCAGGTGCGGGCCGGCGAGATTGTCCCCCCTTGTTCCCGTTGCCTGCGGGAAGGCTTTTGGGAACATGCTGTTGGTCTTGACCCTGCCAGGGATGCGGTTCTTTGGAAGGGTAAGTGGTTCGTTCGCAGTCTAAAAAGCGAGGAGATCGGCGATGGACAGCAATAAGCCGGCGCAAAATATTCAGGATTCCTTCCTCAACACGGCCCGCAAGGAGAGAGCAAGCATTACCATCTATCTGCTCAGTGGGGTGAAGTTAACGGGCCGCATCCGCTCTTTCGACAAGTACTCCGTCGTGCTGGAGGCGAACGGTCAGGAGCAACTGATCTTCAAACATGCCATCTCGACCGTGGTGATGGGACGAGTGGCAGCGACGCACGGCCCGCACGTGACGCATACGGACAGGCCGATCAGCGCCGGAAACGCGGCCGCGCCGGCATCGGCGGCGAGCGCTTCGGGCACCGACGGATAAGGCGTTTTCGCTTTGGGAAGTTCTCAATCCAAGACATCCCGCGAAGTTCTGCGTCCAGGCAGACGTGTGCCTCTCAGGAGCGAGGTAGCCCGCAACGACGTGGCGCGCGACGAAGCCGAGGGCGAGCGAGCGTTTCTCGTTGGCCTCGACGTGCGCACGCGCGGGCGGAGCGTTAAAGGAACCGTCACCGCGCAGGCCGCGGCCGCGCGTGATGCGATGGCCATGCAGCCGGCGAAGGCTGGCGCGGGAGGGGCCGCGGTGAAGTCCAGCGGCAAGCCCAGCATTCCCGAGTACGATGCCGATGAGTCGCTGGCGGAGCTGCGCACCCTCGCTGAGAGCGCCGGGGCGAAGGTTGTAGGCGAGATTTTGCAGCGACGCGACCGCGTGGATCCCGCAACGCTAATCGGCGCGGGCAAGCTGGAAGAAGTTGCCGGCGCGGCAGCTTCGGCGAACGCCGATGTAGTTCTGTTCGATCACGACCTCAGTCCTTCGCAGCAGCGCAATATTGAAAAGATCGTGAACCGGCGGGTGATCGACCGTACCCAGCTTATCCTCGACATTTTTGCGCGGCATGCGCGCACGCGGGAAGGCCAGTTGCAGGTTGAACTGGCGCAGTTGCAGTATTTGCTGCCCCGGCTCGCCGGGCGTGGCGTGGAAATGTCGCAACTTGGCGGTGGGATCGGCACCCGGGGTCCTGGTGAAACACAGCTGGAAACCGACCGCCGCAAGATCGCTCGGCGCGTCCGGCACGTGGAGAAGCAACTGGAGAATGTACGGCGCATTCGCGCCCAGCAACGGCAGCGGCGGGAATCGGCGCCAGTGGCCACCGTGGCGCTGGTGGGCTATACGAATGCAGGCAAGTCGACCCTGTTTAATGCGCTGACGCGGGCTGCCGTTTTGTCTTCACCGAAAATGTTTGCCACGCTCGATCCAACCATTCGCGGCGTGGAATTGCCCTCGAAAAGAAAAGTGCTTTTGTCCGACACGGTGGGATTCATCCGCAGCCTGCCGCACACGCTGGTCTCGGCGTTTCGCGCGACGCTGGAGGAAGTGCAGCGGGCTTCGCTCATTCTGCATGTGTCGGACGCTAGCAGCCGGCTTTCGGCGGAGCAGGACGCCCAAGTGGAAATCGTCCTCAAAGAGTTGGAGGCGGAGAAAAAGCCGCGCCTTCGCGTGATGAACAAAGTTGACTTGCTGGACGAGGAAGTGGCTCAGAATTTAATAGCTGATGCTCAGCACAATGAGGCCAAGACTCTGTATGTGTCGGCCGTGGAGGGCACAGGGCTGATTCGCCTGTTAGAGCGTATTGACGCGATGATCGAAGAAGACCCGGTCAGCCGCATCCATCTCCGCGTGCCGCAAAGAGAAGGCAAGATGCTGGCGTTACTCGAAGCACGGTCGCGGATTTATGCGCGGGCCTACAAAGGTGGCGCCGTGGAACTCGAAGCGGATGCGCCAGAGTCGGTGGTGCGGCGGGTCAGGGAGTTCGTCGTGGTTGACTTCGACGTCGTCGAAATGCCTGCTAAGCCCGTGACGGAAACGATCAAGCGCGACGGGCGACGGTAGCGTTCTTTTCAGGATGTCGCGTTGGTTGGCCGAAGCCCACTTTTCGCAACGAACGGGAAAAATGGGTACCAATTCCGACCCAACCACGGCCACTCGCTAACGTCAGAAATTAAATGGGCCGGCAACCAAGAAGCGGTGACATTCCTTGGCTATCGGCCCATTCGATCCTGAATTGGATCGGAGGTGATACTTACATGCTAGCTCTTTGGGCAGGGAAGTCAAGCTTAATGTGCAGAATGTTGCCTATGCGAAAACCATAAGCTGTCGCCGCCATCTCGCTCGCCCCCGGTCTTGCTCTGGACCAGGTACGTCTATGTCAGGAACTCGTTCAAATAGTTGCACTTACGGCTTCGGTCGTGGTGGCGCCATTCAAGGGTACCGAGATCAACGCCAGGTTCTCGTTGACCTTGTCGAGCGAGACAGGCACCGCGACCGTAGTGCTTCCGTTTGTCGCCGTGACCTGGAGAGCGTAGTCGATTTCGACTGAATAGTTAAGGAAGACTTTGTCCGAGGTCGCCGTGGCGAGAGCCCAGGAGTATGGCATTGAGGCTTTGCAGAGCCACTTGCCGCCGCTCAGGATGGCGATGCCTGTAGCTTTCTGGGAAATGTTCTGGCCGCTAGTCTCGTTCACTGAGGCGTTGGCATTGCAGACGACAACACCGTTCTTCGGAACTGCCGAAGAGGCTGTTATCGTGAAATTGAACACGAGAGTTCCAGTGGTGGGTGCAACTGCTGCAAACTCCGCATTTTGGGCCCAAAGGGACGCCGCAAGTCCGATGACCGTGGCGCAAAACGCGGCGAAGACTCTACTGACTACGCGCATTTTGAGGCTCCTCTTGTTGGTGGATTTCTAGCTGCGAACTGGCGGGAAGTGTACACCCGAAGGTTTGGGGCTGCCACCAACTTGAGCAAAGAGCGGAGTTGCTGGAGTTGCTTCCTCGCGTTGACATTAAACTGCTCGGGACGTTAGACTTAACAGTTTTCATAGCCCTCATTTTCCGGTCTATATCAGCACCACATGGATCAGACGCTTCATCAACTAGGGGAATTACTGCTCGGAGCAGTGCCGACCGTAATTCTTCTGGCGTTGCTCTACGCGCTGTACTCGGCGATTGTGCACAAGCCGCTGAAGCGAGTGTTGGCGGAGCGGCGGAGCAAGACCGAGGGAGCGGTAGAGAAATCGCGCGCTGATATCGCAGCCGCCGAGGCACGCATGTCAGAGTACGAGCACCGTCTGCGCGAGGCGCGGGCCGCTGTGTTCCGGGCCCAGGAAGCGCGACGGCAGGCGGCGCTTGAATCCCGCGGCGCTGCGGTGAATGAAGCGCGCAGCAAGGCACAGGCGCAAGTGCAGGCTGCGAAGAAGGATATTGAAGCCGATCGTGTGGCGGCAGAGGCGGGACTGCAGAAGGAAGCGTCCGCACTCGCCGCTGAGATCGTGCGGCGCGTTCTGCTGCCGGTGCGGGTGGGGCGTTCGCAGTGATCGAAGGATTAGTGGTCTCATTGAAGATGATCTCGCCAAAGAAGATTCTGCGCGCGGCGGTTCTGACGGGGCTCATGGTGAGTCTCGCCGGGCTGGTCCAGGTGCGAGCGCAGCAGCAATCGCCTTCGCCTCCGCAGCCGCAAGTAAGCAAGGATAAGTCGCACAATCCCGGAGGTCCAGGGCGGCAACTGGTGCATGAGAGTCGTGAAGCCGCCGGCGAAGATAAGGACGAGACTGCGGAATTCAAGCAGTCGGCTTCAGTGCGGCTGGTTTCGCGGATTACTGGTTTGGATTTGCAGAAATCCTACTGGCTGAGCGTAATTACAAACTTTGTGGTGATCGGCGCTGTTATTGTGTGGGCCGGGCGTAAGTACATGCCGGGAATATTCCGCGACCGCACCGCCGCCATCCAGAAGGCGATGCAGGAGGCGCAGAAGGCCAGCGAAGAGGCGCGTCGCAAGCTAGCCGACATTGAATCGCGACTTATGAAGCTCGATGTCGAGATCGGCATGATGCGCGATGCGGCTGAAAAAGAAGCGGAGGCCGAGGCAGCCCGCATCCTCACCGCCGCACAGGAAGAGGTAAGGAAGATTGTGGCGGCGGCGGAGCAGGAGATCGCAGCGGCGACCAAAGCTGCGCGGCACCAGTTGACTGCCCATGCGGCTGATCTGGCGGTCGGGTTGGCGCAGAAGCAGATTCATGTGGACGCGTCCACCGACCAGGCTCTGGTGCGTAATTTTGCCGAACAGTTGAGCGCGGCGTCCGACAATCCGGGAAAGGACTGGAATTAGGCCGTGGCCTCCATCGCCAGCACCTACGCTCGGGCTTTCGCCGACGTGGTTCTCAGCGCCCGCCTCGATGCAAATCGGGCCATTGAGGGACTGCGGGGAATCGCCGGGTTGCTCTCGGAGAGCCCAGAGTTGCGGCGCGTATGGGAGAATCCCGCAGTTCCAGCGGATCAGAAGCGCCGGTTGCTCGACGCGATCGTCCACCGCGAGGGGATCGAACCTCACGTGCGCAACCTGATTGCCGTGCTCATCGATCACCGGCGAGTGCAGTTTCTCAGCCGCATCACCGAGCAACTGGAGAAAGAACTCGACGCCCGGCTGGGATTCGCCGAGGCGCACATCACCAGCGCCCGCGAATTGGGAGATGCCGAGAAGCGGGCTCTCGAAGCTCAGATCGAAAAAGTAACGGGTAAGAAAATTCGTGCCCGCTTTGGACTCGACCCGTCACTGCTCGGCGGCGCCGTGGTCTGTGTCGGCAGCACGATTTACGACGGTTCGGTGAAGGGACAGTTGGAGAGGATTCGAGAGGCAATTAGCTCCTAGCTGCTAGCTCCTAGCTTGAACCCGGGGTTCGTGGGTTAGCTAGAAGCTAGCAGCTAGAAGCTAGCAGCTTTAAGGCTGAGAGCTGACTTTATGGCGCAAATCAAAGCAGACGAAATCACAAAACTGATCCGCGAGCAGATCGAGAACTACGAAACCCAGATCTCGGTGGACGAGACCGGCACGGTCATCACGCTGGGCGACGGCATCGCGCGCGTGTACGGACTCGACAAAGTCATGGCCGGCGAACTTCTCGCCTTTCCGCACGGTGTGGCCGGCATCGCCATGAATCTGGAAGAAGACCAGGTGGGCGTGGTGCTGCTCGGCGAATACACCGAGATCAAGGAAGGTGATGAGGTCAAGCGCACCGGCCGCATCATGAGCGTGCCTGTCGGCGACGCCATGATCGGGCGGGTGGTCAACTCGCTGGGCCAGCCTATCGATGACAAGGGTCCCATCTCGAGCGACAAGTTTATTGCGCTGGAACGTATCGCGCCGGGCGTGATCGATCGGCAGCCGGTCCGCGAGCCCATGGCCACCGGGCTAAAGGCCATCGACAGCATGATTCCCATCGGTCGTGGCCAGCGCGAATTGATCATCGGCGACCGGCAGACGGGAAAGACGGCGGTCGCGCTCGACACTATCATCAACAGCAAGGGCAACGATCTGATCTGCATCTACAACGCGATTGGTCAGAAGCGCTCGTCTATTGCCCAGGTGGTGAAGATTCTGGAAGATGCTGGAGCGATGGAGTACACCATCGTCGTGGCGGCTTCGGCGTCGGAACCGGCACCCATGCAGTACATCTCTCCCTATGCCGCGTGCGCCATGGGCGAGTACTTCCGCGACAGCAAGCGGCACGCCCTGGTGATCTACGACGATTTGTCGAAGCACGCCGCGTCGTATCGCGAGATTTCGCTGCTGCTGCGGCGTCCGCCGGGACGCGAGGCGTATCCCGGAGATGTTTTCTATCTCCACTCCCGACTGCTGGAGCGCGCGTCCAAGTTGAGCGACAAAATGGGTGGCGGTTCGCTGACCGCTCTACCCATCATCGAGACGCAAGCCGGAGACGTCTCGGCCTACATTCCGACCAACGTCATTTCCATTACCGATGGCCAGATCTATCTGGAAACGGATTTGTTCAACCAGGGTATACGTCCGGCGGTAAACGTAGGTCTGTCCGTGAGTCGGGTCGGCGGCAGCGCGCAGATCAAGGCTATGCGGCAGGTTGCGGGCACGCTGAAGCTGGAACTGGCGCAGTATCGCGAACTGGCGGCATTTGCCCAGTTCGGAAGCGATCTCGACAAAGCCACGCAAGCGCAGTTGAATCGCGGCCAGCGACTGGTGGAACTGCTGAAGCAAAATCAGTTCTCGCCCCTGCCGTTCTCCAAGCAGATTCTGATCATCATGGCGGGCACGGGCGGATTCCTCGACGACATGCCAGTTGCCCAGGTGCGCGAGTTCGAGGCCGAGCTTTACAAGTATGTGGAGTCAACCAACCCCGGTCTGCTGCGCACGATCATGGAAAAGAAGATTCTCGACGACACGCTGAAAGGGCAGTTGCAGGGCGTGATCAAAGAAGCGAAACAGCAGTTCGTGGCGGCAAGGGAAGCGGTAGCAAAGTAGCAGGCATCCGATTCGAAGGACTAGACTGCAGAGGTCCTTCGCCTTGCTCAGGATGACAAGGGTTCTGACTGGCTGACGACCAACGACTGACGACCAACGACTGATTCATGCCGAACATTCTCGACATCCGTCGCCGCATTCGCAGCGTGATCAACACGCGGCAAATCACCAAGGCCATGAAATTGGTCTCGGCGGCCAAACTGCGCCGGGCGCAGGAGCGGGCCCTGGCTGCCCGTCCGTATGCTCAGATGTTGACGAGTGTATTGAAGTCGCTGGTGGCGCGCGCCGAGATTTACGATCCCGAGACCGGCGAGCCCAAACATCCTCTGCTGGCGCAACGGGAAGAAAAAAACATTCTGCTGATCGTGGTGACCGGCGATAAGGGCCTGGCGGGCGCATTCAACGCCAACATCACAAAAGCTGCCATGCGCTTCCTGGAGTCGAAGTCGGGCAAGAATGCCGACATCGAGGCGGTCGGGCGCAAGGGCCGTGATTTCTTGCGCCGGCGCTATCCCGCGGCCAAGGTACAAACCCGCAGCCTGGCGGAGTTGGCCGAGTCGATCGAGGCTGAGCCCGAGACTGCGGAGCGCGCAGCAACGATTCAAGTCACCGGTGAGCATGTCGGCGTCCTCGGCAAAGTGGAATTCGTGCAGGCGTCGGCGCTCGCCCAAAATGTGATTCAACGCTACTGCCGCGAGCAGATCGACGCGGTTTACGTTGTGTTCAACGAATTTAAGTCGGTGATCGCGCAGCGGCTGATTGTGGAGCAGATTCTGCCCATCGAACAGATCGGCGAGCAGGCAGTGCGACTGGCCGAGGAGATGACGGAAGAAGAAAAGAAGAGGGCTAAAGAGGCGGCCGTGAGCGCTGGTGTGGGCATGCGTGGCACCGAGCGCGCCGCTGAAGCGGCTTCGCAGTTCGGCACCGCGCAAGTGGATTACATCTACGAGCAGCCCCCTGCGGATCTGTTCCGCGCGCTGCTGCCAAAATATGTGAGCATCCAGATCTTCCGGGCTCTGATGGAGTCGGTGGCTGCCGAACATGCGGCGCGCATGACCGCGATGGATTCGGCCACCAACAACGCGACCGACATGATCGATTCGCTGACCCTGATCATGAACCGAGCCCGGCAGGCGAAAATCACGAAAGAGATCATCGAGATCGTTAGCGGCGCGGCGGCAATGTGAGAAGAAGCTGCTAGCTTCTAGCTGCTAGCTTCTGGCCAAACGAATTTGCGATGTTTGAAGTTGTAAGTAAGGTCGAGGCGTCGAAACTTGGTGTTGACCCAAGCTAGGAGCTAGCAGCTAGTAGCTAGAAGCTAATCTATGCCTGAAAATGTAGGACATGTTATTCAAATTGCCGGGCCGGCAGTCGACCTGCAGTTTTCCGAGGGGAAACTGCCTCCGATCTACGAGGCCGTGAAGGTGGTAAGCGATGGCTTCAAGGTGCCCGCCCCCATCAACGTGATTCTCGAGGTGCAGCAGCACCTGGGTGAGGGCCGTGTGCGCTGCGTCGCCATGCAGCCGACCGACGGCATGGTGCGCGGCATGAAAGCCATCGACCAGGGCGGACCGATCTCGGTGCCCGTGGGTCGTGGGACGCTGGGGCGCGTGATGAACGTGATCGGCGAACCCGTGGATCAACTGGGTCCGATCGACTACAAAGAACGCATGCCGATTCACCGCCTGGCACCGGCGTTCGATGAGCAGGCCACCACCGCCGAAATGTTCGAGACCGGCGTGAAGGTCGTTGATCTGATCCAGCCGTTCTTGAAGGGCGGCAAGATCGGATTGTTTGGCGGCGCCGGCGTGGGCAAGACCGTGGTTATCATGGAGCTAATCAACAACGTCGCCAAACAGCATGGCGGCTACTCCGTGTTCGCGGGCGTCGGCGAGCGCACCCGCGAAGGCAACGACCTGTGGCTGGAGATGTCGGAGTCGGGCGTGATCAAGCCCGGCAAGCCGGCGGACTCAAAAGCGGCGCTGATCTATGGCCAGATGACGGAACCTCCCGGCGCTCGTTTGCGCGTGGCGCTGACCGGGTTGACGGTGGCGGAATACTTCCGCGATGCCGAGGGCGCCGACACGTTGCTGTTCATCGACAACATCTTCCGTTTCACGCAGGCGGGATCGGAAGTGTCGGCGCTGCTGGGCCGCATGCCCAGCGCCGTAGGCTATCAACCTAACCTTGCGACGGAGATGGGCGAACTCCAGGAGCGCATCACCTCGACCAAAAAGGGCTCCGTCACTTCGGTACAGGCGATTTACGTGCCCGCCGACGACTTGACCGATCCCGCGCCAGCCACCACGTTTGCTCACCTCGATGCAACGACGGTGCTTTCTCGAGCGTTGACCGAGATCGGAATCTATCCCGCCGTCGATCCGCTGGCGTCGACGTCGCGCATTCTTGATCCGCGCATCGTTGGACAGGAGCATTACGACGTGGCGCAATCTGTGAAAAGGACGCTGCAGACCTACAAGGATTTGCAGGACATCATCGCGATTCTTGGCATCGACGAACTCAGCGAAGATCAGAAGCTGACCGTGGCGCGGGCACGCAAGATTCAGCGCTTCCTCTCGCAGCCGTTCCACGTGGCCGAGCAATTCACGGGCGCGGCCGGACGTTATGTCAAGATTGCCGACACGGTGAAAGGCTTCAAGGCAATTGTGGAAGGGAAGTACGACGACATCCCCGAGCAGGCTTTCTATATGAAGGGGCCGATCGGGGAAGTGCTGGAAGCCGCGGAGAAAATGAGGTCGGCAGCGTAGAGCCGGTGCTTGCAACATATTGTGCCGGGACAAAAATAGACATAGCAAGCTACGCCTCTACGAATGAGCAGGAAAATGGCTGATACTTTTCAACTCGACATCATCACGCCCGAGAAAAAGGTCGTAGAGACGGCGGCGGAAGAAGTTCAGATTCCCGGCAAGAACGGATATCTGGGCATCCTCCCGGGGCATGCGCCGCTCATTACCGAACTGGGGGTCGGCGAGGTCACTTTTCGCCAGAATGCCACCGAACAGCATTTAGCCGTCGCGTGGGGGTTTGCCGAAGTCCTGCCCAACAAGGTGACGATCTTGGCCGAGACCGCAGAGCGTCCTTCGGAAATCGACGTGAAACGCACTCGCGAAGCCAAAGAGCGCGCGGAGCAGCGGCTGACCAACGGGGACGCCAGCGTTGACGTGGAACGTGCGCTGGATGCGCTCAATCGCGCCGAAGCTCGGCTGGACGTAGCTGCCAAGAACCAGTAACCCGCCCCCAATTCCTTAGCTCCTTCTGACTTCGCTCTGGCCCCAGCGCGCTAGCGCTGCTCGGCTCCCAACTTATACAATTGGGCCGCCTAACCCTAAGGAGCTCCCGCGATGAAGCTTCACCTTGCCCTTCTTGTCTTCTCTTTCTTCGTATCTTTTGGTCTTGCCACCGGGCAGCAAACCAAACCCGCGGCCCAACCACCGCAAATGCCACCCTGGCTGGTCACGCCGGAAGTACATCCGGAAAACAGTGTCACCTTCCGATACCGCGCCCCCAACGCACTGGAGGTCAAGCTAGCCCGCGAAGGCACTGATCCGGTCGCCATGCAGAAAGACGATCAGGGGGTGTGGAGCGTGACCACAGCACCGCTGCCACCGGACTATTACGGATATTCGTATAGCGTCGACGGCGTGCGCAACCTTGATCCCTACAACCACATGCTGGTTCCGAACTTGATTATGCCGGGGAACGCGGTGCACATCCCCGGGCCGGGGCTTCCCTGGGAAGTGAGCGATGTGCCGCACGGGGAGATTCATCATCACTTCTACAAGTCCGAGGTTGCGGGCGACGATCGTGATTATTACGTCTACACGCCTGCCGGATATGACGCTGCGGCGAAGAAAACGTATCCCGTGCTGTATCTGCTGCACGGATTCAGCGACGACGCCAGCGGATGGACAGCCGTCGGCCACGCCAACGTCATCTTCGACAACCTGACTGCGCAAGGCAAAATCAAACCGATGATCGTCGTCATGCCGCTCGGCTACGGAACGATGGAGATGATTCGGCTGGGATGGGGTGCCTGGAGCCACACCGACGTGCGCGACAAGAATTTCTCGCGATTCCGCGAAGCGCTGCTGACCGAAGTGATGCCCAAAGTCGAGAGCGAATATCGGATCACAAAAGACCGCAACTCCCGCGCGATTGCCGGACTTTCGATGGGCGGCTCGGAGTCACTCCTGACCGGACTGAATAACCTCGACAAGTTCGCCTGGATCGGGGCCTTTAGCTCCGGCGGCATTCCAGACGAGTTTGAGAAGGACTTTCCCGGCCTCGATGCCAAAGCCAACCAGGAGATTCGCCTGCTGTGGATCGCATGCGGCACCGAGGACCGCCTTATCACGATGAATCGAAGTCTGCGGGAATGGCTAAAGTCGAAGGGCGTGCAGCATACCGACATCGAGACGCCGGGCATGCATACGTGGATGGTTTGGCGACGGAATCTGGCGGAATTTGCGGCGCTGCTGTTCAGATAACAGTTCAGGGTCTGCCCTAGGTAGGGATCCTTCGTCTCGGATTGGCTCTCGTTTCACGAGAGCCAATACTCCGCTCAGGATGACAATGACTTAGGGCACGTTCACCTGATCGCGGGTTTCCGACGGCACATACCTCACCGCGGCGGTGCGCTCCAGTTTGTCCCAGGCAAACTTGCGGCCTTCGAGCGCGCGCTTCAGGGTCTTGAACAGCACAATTGAAAATAGCTGGCGGTAGGCAAAGCGCTGCAGCCAGACCTGGCTGAGTAGCCAGCCATCTTCCTTGTCATCGGGACGACGTCGTTCCAGCGCGAACGCGATCGCCGATGCGAAGAAGTCAATCACCAGGAATGCGAAGAAGAACGCGACCAGTTTGTGGAAACTGGACGGATCGGTCGAGTCCGGATGAAAGTGTTTCTGGATCAGATACCACATCGTGCCTACCGCGAACATGATGTCAATGAGCGGCGACACCAGCGGCAGCAGAATCTGGAAGATCACAATGTTGGGCAGTGCCACCCATCCCAGCGCCCCCTTGCGCGCGAAAACTCCGCGATGCTTGTAGACCGCCTGCAGAATGCCGAAGGACCAACGAAAACGCTGGCGCATCAGGCCATTGGCGTTGATGGGAGCCTCGGTATAAGCGAGCGCCATGTCTTCGTACTCGACGCGATATCCCCGGCGCAGCAAAGCCATGGTCAGGTCGGCGTCTTCTGCCACCGTGTCTGTGTGATATCCGCCAGCTTCGCGCACGGCGGAAACACGCCAGGCGCCGATCGCACCCGGCACCACGCTGACCGCGCCTAGTACGTCAAGGGCGCGGCGTTCGAAGTTCTGGCTGGTGATGTACTCCAGCGCCTGCCAGCGCGTCCACAGGTTCACCCGGTTTCCAACCTTGGCATTGCCAGCAATGGCGCCGACTATGGGATTGATGAAATGGGGTACCAGGCGCGAGATGGCGTCGGACGCGATGATGGTGTCCGCGTCGATGCCCACGAACAACTCCGCGTCGCCGATATGCTCGATGCCGTAATTGAGAGCCTCGGCTTTGCCGGAGTTCGCCTTGCCCAGGATCAGGACTCGTCCCGCAGCCGCTTCCGACGCGAAGGCCCTTCGCGCGACTTCGAGCGTGCGGTCTTTCGATCCGTCGTCAATCACGACAACGCGCAGATTAGGATAGTTGGAGTTCAATGCGGCGCGTACCGTCCGCTCGATCACTTTCTCTTCGTTGTATGCCGGGATGAGGACCGCGACTTTTGGCCGGTAAGAAGCGACTTCCGCAGGCTTGCCGAAAATCTTCTCATGTACCCGGTCATAGACCGCGGCCGCTCCGATGAACAGCAGACGGCCTGTCATCAGCAAGTCACCGACGAGGAAAATCCAGGTGATGCCGACGATGCCAACATCGAATAGCCAGAAGCCCAGCCGGTCCAGCCGCGCAGCCCATCGCTCGCCCGCCGGTAGCGGTCCCATCACATCAGCCCTGGTTTTTCCCAGCAGATCGTAAACGGAAGCGATCTCATAACCGCGCGCCCGAATTCCGTCGATGATCATAGGCAGGGCGCGAACAGTCTCTGCGCGGTTGCCACCTCCATCGTGGAGCAGCACGATGTTGCCGCAGCGCAAGTCTTCCTGGCGGCAGGGCGGCAAGTGCGAAAGCACATAGGCCGTAATCTGCTCCGCCGAGCGGCGCGGATTGTTGCTCCAATCGTTGGGATCAATGCGGTTGCCCACCGTGATGTAACCCATTTCTTGCGGGATCTCGAGGGGCCGTACCTGGTCGGCTGTGTCCGGTTCTTCGTCAACCGCATAGGGGGGACGCATCAGCGTCACTCGGACTCCCATTAAGCTGGCGAACAGGCGCTCGGTCAGATTCAGCTCCACCTTCATATACGAGGTGGAAATGTTGCTCACGTCAGGATGGGTGAACGTGTGGTTCCCGATGGTATTGCCTTCGCTGTAAATGCGCTTGGCGATGCCGGAAAATTTGTCCGTCTGGATGCCAATCAGAAAAAAAGTGGCCGTGGCGTGCTTGTTCTTCAACACGTCGAGAATCTTGGGCGTCCACTCCGGATCAGGCCCATCGTCAAACGTGATCGCAACCCGGTTCGGGCTGTAGCCGTACCGGCCAACACGATAAGGCTCAGGCGTGGTCTGAAAAACCTCATCGGTGATCAGTTTGCTGTCGGCGTCAATGGTCAGATCACGAGTGCCGTGAGCGGGTTTGTCTTCGATGCGCAGGATCTCGCCCTGGCCCTCCATGTCGACGTCAGCGCCGGGGGGCACGTCGTGCAACCTGTCACTGGCTGAGGGATCGCCGGGGATGTCCCAGACCCGCCACAGCGAGCGATCTTCGCCGCCGAGGCGCCAGAGAGCGAAGGTCTTAATTCCCAGCGTCTGCGCGGCTCGCATGTGGTTGAGAGCGGTAACCGCGTCCAGGAACCAGACATCGTGGCGCAGGCTGCGTTCGTCGAGATAGCTGAAATGCGGGTTCAGGGCGTCATCATCGAAGCTGATGTCTTCGTCGGAGTCGCGCGCGGCGAGCCACGCTTCTTGGACGCTGACGCTGGAGTCGTGCTCCTCCGGTGGCAGTTTTCCTTTCTGCGGCTTCAGCACCCAGTCGTAGCCGTAGTTCGCGATGGCGCAGATGATCTTCTCGTTGGGTATGACGCTGGTGGCGTAGGTCAGGTTCTTGACGAACCAATCCTGCGAGGCCACCGGGCCAGACGCCGCTCCAGGATAGTGCTCATCGTAGTTCATGAGCACAACGCCATCCGAAGCGGCCGCGATCGCCGGATAATCGTATTCCCCGTTGTGCGGCGGGACCGCGACGTAGAGCTTCATGCCGCGGGCGTGCAAGTCTGCCGACAATTCCTTCAGCAACGCCACGTAACCGGGCTGCCCGCTGGGCGGGAAGGCCTCGAAGTCGACCATCAACCCGTGGTAGCGCCCCGAAGAAAGAAACTGAGCTGCCTGGCGGCGGAAGAGCGCCCGCGCGTCGGGATTGTTCAGGAAACCCGTGACGCCCCCGACCCAGACCGCGCCATCGAAGTTATTCACCATGGGGAAGACTTCCATGTTGGGGTCTTCCGCATTGACCAACGGCATGACGCGATCGTCGACCGGGCGGACGCTACCGCCTTGCACGACATCGAAAAACTTGCTGGTCTGATCGTCAATGCCCTGCAGGCGCCCGTCGACCGTGAGCACGTGCAGCCAGTCGGGATAAAGGATGTCGATCTGGCGGCCGTAATCCCGCAGGGAAGAGAAACTGGCGGCGTCCCAGGGCGCGTAGAAGGCGGCGCGAATTCCTTCTTCCTGGTTCAGCTTCACTTGCGACGCCGCCAGCTTCGATTTTCTGTGCGAACGGGCTGCCAGCTTCTTTTGCCGGTCGCGAGCCTTCTCCTTTTCGCTTTCCTTGAGAGCCTTGAAGGCGCGTTTCTGCGGGGAGAACAGGAGTTCGGGCAACTGCTCGTCGCGCAGTGCCGTGTAGACAAAGAAGATCACCAGCGCGGAAACGAATACGGCCGAGACGTCGAACAGACGCCGCAGGCGTTTCCAGCGGGCTCGTCGCGGGTCGTAAAAGACTGGTCCGGCCATGGGAATAGATCATTCCGTCTGCCGCAAGCGGCACACGGTCAATTTGCTGCAACGGGACAGGGCGAGTTTCGCTGCTCTGCGTTATAGAATACACTTTCCTGCCTCGCGGTTGCCGCAAACGCGCTATAGTCGCTCCTTGCGGGAACTCATAAGGAGGAAACCGCGGTTCTTTCTTGGGGCGGGCCTGGTCGGTCTGGGCCTGCGCCTGCTGCTGGTCTGGCGATTTCCCGGGGTGGTAGACGATTCCCGCCTCTACGCCAACATCGCGGAGAACTGGCTGCAGCACGGAGTCTACGGCGTCACCAACTCTGGCGTGATCATGCCGACGCTCTCGCGCCTGCCGGGATACCCCGCGTTTCTGGCCGCAATCTTCGCGATCTTCGGAATCGAAAATTTTCGCGCCGTCCTGCTCGTGCAGGTCGTCTTCGACCTGGGGACGTGCTTCCTGATCGCCGATCTGGCGCGGCGTCTGCTTTCCGAACGGGCTGCGCAGGCCGGTTTTCTGCTCACCGCGGTCTGCCCATTTCTAGCCAACTACGCAGCCACGGCCCTGACCGAGGCGGTGGAGATTTTCTTTACGGCACTGGCGCTCGACTTGGCTATTTGCGGCCTTGGTGTGTTGAGCGCCGATAGGCGGCGCCGTGGATTTATCTGGCTCGGTTGCGGCCTCTCCATTGGGGCGGGCATTCTGCTGCGGCCTGACGGTGGCATCTTGCTCGCGGCCGTGGGCGCATATTTATTGTGGCTGCTCCTGCAGAGCCTGCGCCGAATGATCGGCCGAGTGGCGGTGAGCCCTTTTTCCATCGTCTGGGCCGGAGTGCTCGTTGCCATCGGAGCCACTGCTCCGTTGATTCCGTGGACGTTGCGAAACCTGCACACGATGCACCGTTTTCAACCCCTCGCGCCACGGTACGCCAACGACTCCGATGAATTGGTCACGAGCGGCTTCAATCGCTGGGTCAAAACTTGGATCGAAGATTACGTTTCGGTGCAGGAGATTTACTGGAACGTGCCCGGGACGGAACTCGACTTAACGCGGCTGCCCACCCGGGCTTTTGATTCCCCCCTGCAACGAGACCAGACCCGCCAGTTGTTCGCCGACTACAACCGTGATCACGATTTGACGGCTGAACTCGATGCACGCTTCGCCGCGCTGGCCGTGGAGCGGATCCACGCGGCGCCGATGCGTTATTACCTGTGGCTGCCGGCGGTGCGCATCGCGGATATGTGGCTGCGTCCGCGGACCGAGTTGTTTCCCTCCGACCCGCGCTGGTGGGAGTTCAACGACGACCGCCGCTGGCTCGCCTTGAGTCTGGGCCTAGGGTTGATCAACTTGGTTTACGTCGCAATGGCGGCTGCGGGCTGGCTGCGTGTCCGCGGAATTTTCGGCGTTGGCTTATTTGTTTTGTTTTTGATTTTGCGTTCGTTCTTTCTTGGTACCTTGGAGAATCCCGAGCCTCGCTACACCCTGGAATGCTATCCCGTGGTCATATTTCTCGCGTCTGCGATGTTCCATTGCGCAGTATAAAACTCCAGAATTATGGATCGTCCAGTGTAGTGGAGTGGAGATAAAACGTTTCACTCCGGCCAAATCTTTGAAATTAGCCTTGAAAGCCGTGGTCGGACAATTGCAGAATAGCAGGCACATCGACTCCCAGGGATCCATCCTTTGTTGCCAGTTCCCGTCGGAGACATTCGTGTTTACCTCGGTTTTGTCTAGGAGACCCCGCATGCATGGTGCAGGTCGTTTTCTCACAGCTTTCACAGTGGTTGCTATTGCCGCAATCTGCCTCTTGCTCGGCGGCAGCCTCAACCTTCAGGCGCAGCAAGCGACGGCTTTGCTGACGGGAACCGTAAAGGATGCCACCGGAGCGGTGGTGTTGGGAGCTAAGATTACGCTCAAAAACTCCGAGACCAACGTCACTCGGAACACGACCTCCGGCAAAGATGGCGACTACCTGTTCACCCTTGTTCCAATCGGGACCTACGAATTGACCGTGGAACAGCAGGGTTTCAATTCCTATGTGAGGAAGGGAATCACTCTCCAGATCAATCAGAACGCGCGCGCCGATGTTGTGCTCGAGGTCGGAGCCAGCACGCAAGTGGTCGAGGTTGCGGGCGATGTAACGCAGGTGGATACGGTCAGCGCCACCCTAGGCAATGTGGAAACTTCGCGGCGCATTGTCGACTTGCCGCTGGTCGAGCGCAATGCCTTCCAACTCGGTCTGCTGCAAGCGGGTGTATTCCCTCCCGACCCGGACGACGGTAGCAACAACCCGTTTTCAGTGAGTGGCCAGCGTTCCGAATCTCTGAGCTTCCTGGTGAACGGCGCGGACAACAACGACTTTCTTGGGAACAATGCCGTCGTGAACCCCAATCCCGATGCCCTG
This sequence comes from Candidatus Sulfotelmatobacter sp., assembly GCA_035511455.1. GTDB lineage: Bacteria > Acidobacteriota > Terriglobia > Terriglobales > Acidobacteriaceae > Sulfotelmatobacter. Next base: position 116,709 of record DATKFH010000166.1, read on the forward strand.
GGCGAATTCAAGATACTGACGAATAACTATGAGGCGGAATACGGTCGCACATCGGGAGGAATCGTCAACCAGGTTATTAAGTCCGGAACCAACCGTTTCCACGGAGATGTCTTCGAGTTTTTCCGCAATGAGGCGCTGAACGCCCGCAACTACTTTCTGCCCACTGTTACTCCCTTCAAACGGAATACGTATGGAGGCACGCTGGGCGGGCCCATCAGAAAGGACAAGACCTTTTTCTTTGTCTCCTATCAGGGATATCGCAAGCATGAGGGCGAGGTGTCGCCGGTGTTGCAAGTGCTCAGTCCGGCCGAGCGGACCGGCAACTTTAGCGAGTTGCTTGACCCCAATGCGCCTGCCTTTTCCCCATGTCCAAATCCTGGTTCAGGAGACCCGACCTTTGAGGCGGGGACGCTATTCGTGCCGACGAGCCCGCTGAAGACCTGCTCTGACAAAATGACAACATATCCGTCACAAACCTATGCGAACAACCAGGTGCCGGTGAATCCCGTAATCGCGAATTACATTGCCAGGTACCTGCCCTCCCCCAACCTCCCGAACAACAATTTCGTCTCGGCGCCAACCAGGGTAGACCGCGACGAGCAAGGGATCGTGCGCGTGGATCATCACATCAGCGACAGAGACACGATCTACGCCTCTTACATCATCGACGACTTGTCCCAAAATTTTCCGTTCGACATTGTGAATGGAGCGTCGTCCGGGGGAGACGTACCCATAGGCTCGGGCTTCGATACACTCACTCGCACGCAGTTCGGTTCGATTTCCTGGCTACACACCTTCAGCACGAATATGGTCAACGAGTTCACTTTCGCGGGCAACCGCAGCGCGCTCCTGCAGTTCGTGCCGCATGACCATACACCACCATCGGCTCTAGGTTTTACGAATGTGAATCCTGACGATCCGGCAGGAACGGCGCCTCCCATAATGACCACCGTAGGCTTCAATCTGGGGCCGAGCCCCGGGGGCCCCACAAAATTGCATGACGTAACTTTCCATTGGCAGGACAATGTCACCATTACGCGAGGGCGACACAATATTAAGTTCGGCGCAGACATTCGCCGGGTCCGCAATAACTTTGATTTTGATTTCGAAAACAACGGAATCTTCGATTTTGGGAACAATCAGAATTTCACCGGGAACTATCTCGCGGATTTTGTTGGTGGATTCTTTGACAGCTATGCGCAGTTCTCCAGAGCCATATACGGTATTCGGACCACGGATTGGCACTTCTTTGGCCAGGATTCCTGGAAGGTTCTGCCGCGCCTGACACTGGATCTTGGCCTTCGCTACGAGTACGACTCGCCGTTGGAAGATCCGCATAACGAGATCCTGGGCTTCTTCCCGGGGCAACAATCCACGAAATTTCCGGGTGCACCCAAAGGCATCCTTTACCCCGGAGACCCCGGCACTCCAAACCGCGGCCTGACCTATCCCGACCGCAACAACTTTGCGCCCCGGTTCGGATTCGCCTGGGACGTTCTCGGGAGAGCCAAGCTAGTGATCCGCGGTGGTTATGGCGTTTTCTATGACCTCGAAGACGGCGCATTAAACTTACAGTTTGGCGGGGAATCGCCGTTTGGCCAGGTTACGCAAATCTTTCCGTCAGACTACACCGCCGTGACACCGGGCACGAACACGGTCGGCGATCCGTTTGGGACATTTGGCCACACGAACCCCTACCCCACTCATGGCGTGGTCGGATCCACGTTCGGTGTCCCCGCGATTCAGTTCGCCTATGTCGTTTACCCACACTTCCGGACGCCATACTCTGAAAATGTCAACTTTGGCCTGCAGTATCAGATTACGCAGGACACAATGATCGAGGCCGACTATGTCGGCAGCTTTTCCCGAAAGGCGATCGCTACCACTGATGTGAATGCCCCAGTCCAGAGCATCATGCAGGCGCAACTGAATAATCCCACTAACACTACGGGCGCCCTTAATCCCGACTGCGCCCGCCCACTCGCTGGTTGCAGCGACCCTACCGATCCCAACTCGTCACCTACCGGTGCTCTACAGTTGTTCACGGACCTGAGCAGTGGCACCTCCAGCAGCAACCAATTCCAGTTTACGGTGGATAAGCGATTCAGCCACGACTTCAATATTCGTGGAGCGTACACGTTCGCCCATACCATTGATGACCAATCGGGCTTCCGCTACAACAGTTCGGTCTACACCGATCCCTTCAACCACCAGTTTGATCGCGCGTCGGCCAACTTCGATGTGCGCCAGAGATTGGTTATAAGTGGAATCTGGAAACTTCCGCTGGGTCATGCGCTGCGAAACGCGAACGCTGTTTTGCGAACCATCGCAGATGGCTGGGAGGCGAGTGGAATCGCCGCCTTCCAAACCGGGACGCCGTTTACGATCTTCTCCAATTCAAATTCCAGCCAGGAGAACATCTTCCTCGATCGCGCCGACCTGATTCGCCCGATTCAGTATTTTCCCGCCCGGTCTCAACGCTCTTTTGATCCCTCAACCGCCAACTGCCTGGGAGCGGCAGTGACCGGCAACTTCTATTTCAATCCGAACGCGTTTGACTGTGCCAATGTCCCGATGTTCAGTTTTGGCAATTCCGGCAGGAATATCCTGCGAGGTCCGGGGCTTAACAACTTTGACCTGTCAGTCGGGCGCACGTTCAAGTTCGCAGAGAGCAAGAGCATTGAATTCCGCTCGGAGTTCTTCAACGCGTTCAATCACGCGCAGTTCTTCAATCCAGACCACGGCGGCGGAAGCGGAACCTTCGGCCAGATCACACAGGCCAGAGACCCGAGAATCATGCAGTTCGGGTTGAAGCTCTATTTCTGAGACGGTCGAGGCCGTTTACCCCAGCGGCGAGTCGCTCATGCGGAATCTGGTGCGGACGTGTTCGGAGATGAGTTCGATGGCTGCGCGGTTTTTCACCGGGTCGACCTGGGCCAGGTACTTCATCGCCTCCACCAGCAGGCGTTGCCCATCCACGTAACGAGGATCGGAGGTGCGTTCCCGGCGCTTGTTTCCCAGCTTAGGAGGGACTGTAATCGTAAAAACTTTGGCCATGAATAAACCCAACTGAGGTGCGGTCAGTATATCGTCTCACGTACACTTTCCAGCACACCTTCTTGCTCTTTAGATTCAATAACTTAACCGCGAGGCGAGATGGTGGTCGTCTTGCCCGTGGTTTTGAGTTGAAAAACGTCGTTGCCGATCTTCTCGTTTACCCGGATCGCCGTGTACTTGGCCAGGCGATAATCGCCCTGCGGCTCAAAAAACTGCTGCTGCACGGAGATGCCTCGATCGAGGTCGATCCAGAGAAAAATTTGCTTGAAGTTATTGCGTACCCGTTCCGACTTCGGGAGCAGTTGCAGCTTAGCGGTGGCCACGCCACTGATCGTCTCCGGGCCCTGGTAGGTCACATCGAATGCCTTCACCAGATCCTGCCCGGTTCCTCCGAAGCCTAGAACCAGGTAGCTCTCGAAGTCTGAGCTGTTCTTGCCGAGGTCATAAAGCGTCACCTGGTCGGGCTTGGGCTGATACATGCGAATCTTACCTTCGCGGAAGAGCACAAACTTCGGCTCAGGTTTCAATTGATCGGGACTGCTGCCTTCCTTCTTGATGACGGCCATCATTTCGATCTCTCTACTGGCGCGTCGATAATAGATGGTACCCGACTGGATGTCGTCGACTTCGTTGATGACTCTTTCATAGCGGTCCCACTCGAAGTCTGCCTGCGTGGTTCGGAAATTTGTGGAAGCGGTGTCCATTTTCTTGAGGACGGCATCCAGAGGGCCTGTGTCGTCGGGTTTTTGAGCCGGCGCCTCCCCTACCTCGAGAAGGCAAGAGCACAGCGCGATTGTGAGGACGAGTGCGAAAGATCTCATATGGCTTTCTCTAGATCCGAAGAACCGCGACAGCTACTCTCTCCTGACCGTTACTTTGTAGCTCTGTACGTGCCCCTTGCGGTCGGTGACGGTCTCATAGCTGACTATCGAAACTGCGCCCGATATCGGCTCAATGATGCCGAGCAACTGCTCGCGCGTGGAACGATCATCGCCCGCCGAAATCGAACTGGCCGCCACCTGATACAGCAGGCGCCCCTCACCATCGGTCGTAACAACGACATCAGTCGGATGCGAGTTGCGGGCAATGGGTTTGTCGTTGAAATCGATGACACGCGGGGAAAAGAAAATGAAGATCAGGATCAGCGTGACCATGATGTCGTAATGCAGCGTGCCCCGCTCGTACTGCCACAGGATGTATCCGCGAATTGTGCGCCAAACGGCGTTCATTGGCAGGGGCGCGCTGGGCGCCGTGGTCGTAATTACCGCTCTCAAGTCTAGTGACCTGTCCTTTTCTTGGCAATGACGTGCAACTAGAAGGCTTTCCCCGTGATGCGCTCCGCGCCGACATACGGGCGTAGCGCCTCAGGAATCACCACGCTTCCATCGGCTTGCTGATAATTCTCCACAATCGCCACCCAGGTGCGGCCCACAGCCAGTCCGCTGCCGTTCAACGTGTGCACGAGTTCGGTCTTGTTCTTGCCCTGGGGGCGGTAACGAAGGTTGGCCCGCCGCGCCTGGTACGACTCGAAATTCGAGCACGACGAAATTTCGCGGAACAACTGCTGTCCGGGCAGCCAGACCTCGATATCGTACGTCTTAGCAGAAGCCGCGCTCATATCGGCGGTGCAGAGAGTGACCACGCGGTAATGCAGCCCAAGCTTCTGCAGGACCTCCTCGGCATCGTGGGTGAGCTTCTCGTGCTCTTCGTAGGAATTCTCTGGCCGGGCAAACTTCACCAGTTCAACCTTCTGGAACTGATGTTGGCGGATGATCCCGCGCACGTCTTTTCCATACGATCCGGCTTCGCTGCGAAAGCACGGGGTATAAGCGGTGAGCGAAATGGGGAGCCGCGTTTGCTCCAGAACTTCGTCGCGGAATAAATTCGTGACCGGAACTTCGGCGGTTGGAATCAGCCACAAATCCTTCTCGCCATGCGGCACGCAAAACAGATCGGCGGCGAACTTGGGAAGTTGCCCCGTTCCGTACATCGAATCAGAATTGACCAGATACGGCGGGAGAACCTCCGTGTATCCGTGCTCGAGCGTGTGCACGTCGAGCATGAAGTTGGCGAGCGCTCGCTCGAGTTTTGCCCCCATGTCCCAGTAGACGGCGAAGCGAGCGCCCGTAAGCTTCACCGCCCTCTCCAGATCAAGAATGCCGAGTTCCGTGCCCAGATCCCAATGCGGTTTGGGAGTGAAGTCGAACTTGGGCGGAGTTCCCCAGCGGCGCACCTCGACGTTATCGTCGGCGCTACGGCCGACCGGCACGCTGGCGTGCGGGAGGTTCGGAATTCCGACGAGGATGTCGCGCAGGCGAGCATCCAGATCGGTCGCGGTTTTTTCCAACTCCTGAATCTGTTCCCGGAGTTCCTTGCTCTGGGCCATGGCGGCGTTGGTGTCGTGGCCGGCCTTTTTCGCTTTGGCAATCTCCTCGGAAGCCTTGTTTCGCTGAGCCTTGCGGGTTTCGGCTCCGGTGATCGCGTGGCGGCGCTGCGTGTCGAGTTCGTGGAAGTCTTTGAGGACAGCCGGGTCCATGCCGCGCTGGCGCAGCTTTTCCTCCACCAGGGGCAAGTTTTCGCGGACGAAATTCAGATCGAGCATGGAAGTCACTAATGTATCGGAAAAGAGGCCGCGCGTGCACGCCCAAGGTAACGAACGCGGGCGGCACAATTTGGAAGCGGAATGGCCATTGCCGCAGGGGCGTCATCCTGAGCCGAGCCGTTTTTCAGGCGGAGCGAAGGATCTCGCACGGACCAAAACGCGACCAGACTTCATGGCCGACGCGACTATAATTCTCCCGACATGTCCTTCCTCCGCTTCCTAATGCTGCTGTCGCTCGTCGCCTGGATCGGCGGGTTGATCTTCTTCGCCTTCGTGCTCGCGCCCACGGCCTTTCAGGTTCTGCCCGACACGCATCTCGCGGGCAATGTGGTCGGACGCGCGCTGGGCAAGTTGCACGGGATCGCCATCGTCTCCGGGATCGTGTTCCTGCTGAGTTCCCTCGTCTACAGCCGCCTCAGCGACGGCACCGCTCACCTCTTCGCCCTTCGTCACCTTCTCGTCTGCCTGATGCTTGGGCTCACGCTGGTCTCGCAGTTCTGGATCATCCCACGCATGGACACGCTACGCGCGCAGGTCGGAGACTTCGCCACTGTCACGCTTAACCATCCCGCCCGCGTGCAGTTTGATGCACTGCACGCCTGGTCGACGCGCGTGGAAGGCGCAGTGTTGCTATTCGGGTTGGTCGCGGTCTATTTGACCGCCAGCCTCTTCGATCCCAGCAGGCGTTGACCGCAGGTCGGAGCGACTCACGGGACCCGTTTCCCGACGAGTCGGTAGCGGAAGCAATCCACGACGTGATCGTTCACCATGCCGACTCCCTGCATGAAGGCATAACAGATGGTTGATCCGACGAAGTTGAAGCCGCGGCGCTTGAGATCTTTGCTCATGGCGTCGGATTCGGCGGTGCTCGCAGGAACCTGGCGGAGCGACTTCCGTTTATTAACCAACGGTTTACCTCCCACAAATTGCCAGATGTAGCGGTCAAAACTGCCGAACTCTTCCTGCACGCGCAGGAATGCCTTCGCGTTCTCGATCGTCGACGCGATCTTCAGCTTGTTGCGGACAATGCCAGGATTGCGCAGTAGCTGCTCCACCTTGCCACGATCAATAGCGGCCACGCGCTTCGGTTCAAACCGGGCGAAGGCTTTGCGGTAATTCTCGCGCTTGTTGAGGATCGTGCTCCAGCTGAGGCCGGCCTGTGCACCTTCGAGGATGAGAAATTCAAAGAGCGTGCGGTCATCGTGCACCGGCACTCCCCACTCTTCGTCGTGATAGCGGATCATGAGTTCGCTGCTCGCCCAGCCGCAGCGAACTCTGTCGGAGGAATTCTTAACCACAGAGGACCCTGAGTTTCACAGAGTACCGGTCTTTCTTATCGACCCGACGATTCTACTCCAGCGATTTCGGATCGGACTTGTTCACCGGCGTTTTCTTATCAAGCAGGGAAACCAGCTGATGCGCGCACGCCGGGATGCCGACCTTGCCCTGGCGAATGATTTCCTTCGCGCTCAGCTTTTTTCCATACAGCTTCTCGTTGGCGCTGCCATCGGAGCGCAAAGTTGAGCCTTCCAGCGAGACTCCGGCGAACAGGCCTTTGTTCCGCGAATAAGAGAGGATCTCGGCGCTCATTACGATATCCGTTGCGCCCTCGGCCGTTCGTCCCTTGGGCCCTGCCGCGGCCGACGCATCCGCCCCCAGCTTCACTTTGCTGTAGAGCAAAGACTCCGCGCCCTTGGGGTTCATCACCAACAGCACGAAGTCGGTCGCCTGACCGCCCAACTGAAATCCGATGCTGACGCCTTCGAGCGCATACAATGCCGGCGCGCCCCATTTGCCCTTGTAATGCTCGCCGCCGCGGCACACCATCACACCGCGGCCGTAGCTGCCACCGATGCCGAAGGCTCCCTTTTTCACCGAAGGCAGGATGACCACACACTCCGCCTTGTCGAGCAGATCTTGCGGAATGTCGTCCGGAATATTGAGGATTTCCTTCAGCACTTCACCAGCATCTTTCACGCGCTCTTGTTCATGTTCGTCATTGACCGCGAACGTGGCCACTGACGAGAAAAGCGCGACCAAGAAACACACGATGAGTTTCTTCACGATTACCTCCAGAGAGATTGTAAGAAAACGCGGCGAAATTGAGTTGAATATTTCTTGTACAGTGAATCGGACTGGCCAACGCCCGCTAGTCAGTCCCCGTCGCGCAAACTACACAATCTGCAAGTCTTCTGCCATGACCTAACGTGTACTCCTTTTGTAACTTGGCACTTCAGCGACACGCTCCTAAAGTCAATGAGATAGCGCCGTACGGCGAGGACGCGGTTTCGGCCTCTGGCGTGCATCTAATAGTTTAGGAGTGTCCCCTGGCCGTGCTTAGAGTGAAAAAATTGGATTGTCCGGGCATGAAGTACACGAACATCAATCTCCGGCTCTTGGCTCTATTGTTGGCGATTGCCGGCCTCGCGTCGCACGCTCGAGCGCAGGAGGCCTACGCCTCGGCGCCCAGCTTGAGCGCGTACAACAGCGAAGGCGCCACAGAAAATCTGGACGACCCGCAAAGCGCGATGATTACAATTCGCGCAAAAGTAAACGAAGTCAACGTGCTGTTCATTGCCACGGACAAGCACGGAAAATTCGTTCGCGATCTGACGCAACAGGATTTCACGATTCTTGACGATCACAAACCGCCGCAGTCGATCGTCAACTTCCGGCGCGAAACCGATTTGCCGCTGCACCTCGGTCTGCTGATCGACGTGAGCGGATCGGTGGACAGCCGCTTTGATTTTGAGCAGACGGCAGCCACCAGCTTCTTGCAGCACACGCTCCGTGCCGGCTTCGACAAGGCCTTTATTGTCGGGTTCAACAGCCGCAGCCAGTTGGCCCAGGATTTTACCGATAATGTGCAATTGCTTTCAGCAGGCGTCCACAAACTGCACGACGGTGGCGGAACGGCGCTCTACGATGCTGTTTATCGCGCCTGCAAAGAGAAGTTCATCAAAGACCACTCCGATCATCCGGTGCGCAAAGCCATCATCGTGGTGAGCGACGGCGAAGATAACCAGAGCGAATACACGAAAGCGCAGGCCATCGAGATGGCGCAACGCGCCGAAGTGATCATCTACGCGATTTCCACCGACGACAGCGGCCTGGTGATGCGCGGTGACAAGGTATTGCAGCAACTGGCCGAAGCAACCGGCGGACGAGCCTTCTTCCCCTTCAAGATGAAAGACATCACCCACTCCTTTGCCGCCATCGAAGACGAACTCCGCAGCCAGTACGTGGTTTCGTATAAGCCGGCCGATTTCGACGCGGATGGACGCTATCGCACTATCGAAATCTCTACGTTGAAGAAAGACCTCCAAGTAAGGGCGCGCAAAGGCTACTTCGCACCACAGCAGTAGCTGACGCTCTTCGGCCACTCTTGCCTTTCTGCTATTCCCCCGGGCTTATGTTTCTGGAACTCTTACGTTCTCGGGCGCGGCCCGCTGCACCGCTTCAGCCACCGGATCGTCGGCCATTGCGTCAATCAGTCCGATGCGCAAGGCCTGTTGCGCGCTGATCTTCTCTGCCGTGACTAATATTTCGAGGGCGCGCGCTTTGCCGACCAGTCGAGGCAGTCGCTGGGTTCCGCCCCAGCCGGTGATCAGTCCCAAAGCCGCACCGCGGTGTCCAAAGACGGCGTGCGGCGATGCGATCCGATGGTGACAGGCTAAAGCCAGGTCGAGCCCACCGCCCATGCAATATCCAGAGATGGCGGCATACACTGGAGCAGGGAAGCGCTCGATCGCTGCCATCAAATCCTGCCCCATTGTTGCGAACTCGTGGGCAGATGGACCATCCAGGCTCGCAATTTCCTTCAAATCAGCACCGGCCGAGAAAAACCTGTTGTTCCCGGCGATCACCAGCGGATGACGCACCGGCGCCATTGCCCGGAGAACATCATTCATGCCCAGCACGCAGGCTCGGGTGAGCCGGTTGGTTGGGTCGTCGGAGCACAGATGAAGAACCGAAACTTTCTGCACCGTTTGCACTGAAAAGAACGAACAGCCCATCGGGTGTGTTTCCTCATAAGACCAAGGCTAAAAACTAAGCCCTTCGCTCTATCCACTCCGCCAAGCGGCACCCGTCGTCCTCCAGCAGAAACGTCCCCACTCCGTGGCACTCGCCGAAGATGCGGTGCGATTCAGGGTCGCGGGCGGCGCGTGTGATCCACTGCTGCCCTACCCGGTACTGCGCCGCAGTGAACCACTTCTGCGGCAGAACCTCCACCAGCCCGGCTCGCAAGTAGAAAACGAAAATGGCAAATGCGGGATCGTCATTCGACATCGCCTTGTAGCTCGAGGGGACGATGATCTCATCGACACTCTGCAACTCCGCCGGCACTTCGACCTTGTGCGTGCCCGGACCCAAATCCAACGGGACTTCGAAATCCGCAACGGGGGCGGTCGCCGCATAAATGCGTTCCGCGGAAGGCTTGAACCAGCCCGCGACCTCGGCCAGGTCAAACGCCTTCAACTGATCGGGATCGAAACAAGTCAGGCGGATGTTTCGCCCTTCTGGGCACCAGATGCCCAGAAAATGCGGCCGCACCAGAAAGGGTCGGCAGTAGGTATTCAGAGCGAGGCGAGCGTGATCGGGCTGTTGCTCCAGGCCTAGCGTTACCAAGTGTGCAATCGGACCCTGCTCGCCGTGATGCGTCCAGACGAAGCGCTGCCCGGCAAAGGACCTGAGTTGAGGAAAGGTCTTCCAATACCACGGGGTGGGACCGGCGGTATTCGCCAGCGTCCCTCGGATCCGTGCAGTGTTCACGTCGGCCATCAGCCAGCCGCCGGGACGGTGGGGCCTTTCACGTTCGCCCGAATGAACTGGACGATCTCATCCATCGCCGTGCCGGGCTGGAAGATCGCAGCCACGCCCACTTTCTTGAGCCCCTCGATATCCTGATCCGGTATGATCCCGCCCACCAGCACGATTACATCATCCATCTTGTTGTGCTTGAGCATGTCCATCACGCGCGGCACGATGGCATTGTGGGCGCCAGAGAGAATCGATAGGCCGATGACTTGCACGTCTTCCTGCAGCGCGGCGTTGACGATCATCTCCGGAGTCTGCCGCAGCCCGGTGTAGATGACTTCCATGCCCGCATCGCGCAAAGCGCGAGCAATGACCTTGGCGCCGCGATCATGCCCGTCGAGGCCGGGTTTGGCGACCAGCACACGGATCTTCATTTCAGCCATCGACCATCATTTAACCACAGAGGCACGGCTGATCACAGCGGCAAGCCACAACATCATGCCTCCATGGTTCTCGCTGCTTTCCCATGGTCAAAGAGTTTTGATATCCAGACTCCGCCACAAATACCAACAGGCAATGCTGCGATATGGCACCCAGGGCTTGGCGATCTTCTCCATGATGTGGGCCTTCGGCATCTGGCGCTTCTTGTAGTGTTTCTTGATTGCGGCCTGAACCCCGTAGTCTCCCGTGGGCAACACGTCGGGACGCCGCAATGTAAACATCAGAAACATTTGCGCGGTCCATACGCCCACGCCCTTTACCTGCGTCAGGTGCTGGATCACTTCAGCGTCCGGCATTTCCAGCAATTGCGAAAAGTCGAGCAGTCCAGCCGCTGTTTTTGCCGCCAGATCTTTCAGATACGCCGACTTTTGCTTCGACAGCCCGACGCTCCTCAACTGCGCGTCACTGAGCTTGAGGATTCCTTCCGGAGTGATCGGTTCGCCCGCTAGCGCCGCGAAACGTTTGAAGATCGTCACCGCCGCCTTGCCGTTGAGTTGCTGGTAGACAATGGCCTCGGCGAGGCTATGAAATTCCGGCGGCCCAAACTCCATCCGGCACGGCCCTACGCGCTCGATAATGCCCCGCAGTATGGGGTCGCATTTCTTGAGGTGGTTAATGGCCTTTCGCATGCCTTATAGATTTACCACAACCCCAGTTTAACAGGCGAACAAAAGCCGAATCTACGATCCGCGCCTACTACGACTTTTTAATCGCGATTCCCATGACTTCGTATCTTCCGCTGCGCAACAACTTGTCGATGCCGACAAATGCCCGGGCCGGGTAGTCGGTGTGAAAATAGGTTTTGTAGACAGCATTGAACGTGTCGTAGAGCTTCAGGTCCGTGCAGAAAACCTGCAGTGACACAACGTCGTCCATCGACATCCCGGCTGATTCAACCGTCTGCTTGATCCCATCCATCACGAGTTTGGCTTCTTCTTCCGCGTTCGCGGGAGCCTGCCCCGTTTTCGCATCCAGACCTATGTGGCCTGCAATGTACAGGGTGTTACCGACTAGCACCGCGTCACTGAAAGGCAAGGCCTTGGTGTCCGCAGGGCGTTGCTTCACGATGAACTTGCGGTCGGCGGCGCCGGCCGCAACACACAGCACGAGGAACAACATTCCCACAACAGATTTGCGAAGTTTCATGCTTTTCTCCCTCGATCCAAAAGGTAAAATTCACAACCACTCTCATCGAAAACCAGCTAACAGCACGCCCACCAATCCCCCACCCGGCACGACCCACGCCGGATTTACGTTCCATCGCAACAACACACCAAGAGCCGTTGCGGCGGTCACCCATAACGGCCATGCCCGCAGCGCGTCGCTCCCCAGCCGGATGGTGACCTCAGCCATCAGGACAACCGCGCACACGTTCACCGAATCCAGGAACGCCGCCATCCACGCCGACTGCCGCAGGCTAAACAATATCGGGGCCAGCAGCGCGACATAGAAAAACGACGCAGGAAAATTGCCACTGTAGCCACGGCGGCGCCCGGCACGCCTCCGAGGACGTATCCAATGAATGTTGCCGTCGAGAGCGCCGGCCCCGGCGTAAACTGCCCAATCGCCACCGCATCCAGCAACTGTTGATGCGTCAGCCATGCATTCTGGCGCACCAATCCTTGTTCCGGGAAGGCCAGCAAAGACGTATCCGCCGCCATACAGCTCCGCGCCCACTTTCAGGAAGAACAATGCGATGCTACGGAGCGACGGCTGCGTCGCTGCCTGGGCAGCGACACCCAAGGGGATAGCGACGGCTCCAGTTGAACCTAAGAATCCGGTCCAGGGCGCTCCGGCGGCATCTGAAACAAAGAGCCGTCCGAGAAGCATCGGCCACGAGAACAGCGCCGCCGTGGCGCGAGGGAGCATCAGTCGACGCGCCAGCATGCCAACCAGGCCGCCGCCGAACAGAATCGCAATCGGGTTCAAGTTAAGGGAGAAGGCCGCCAGCGACAGACCTCCGAGCGCGGTCAATCCCACGTCCTTCACTGCAGTTTTTCCCAGCCGCCAGATCGCGATCGCAATGACTGCAATCACGGCCGCCTTAATTCCTGCGAGCACCGATGCGGTCTGGGGCAGCGCCCCAACCCTGACATAGGCCCACGCGAACGCTCCAGTGATCAGGGCCGCGGGCAGGATGAAACTTGCCCCCGCCACGGTCAGCCCCATCCATCCTGCACGGGCGAAGCCGACGTTGATCGCCAGTTCGGTGGAAGCGGGACCCGGAATTAGATTTGCCGCATCCACCATGTCGAGAAATTGCTGCCGCGTCACCCATTGGCGCCTGCGGACGATTTCCGCATCGATTAAAGCGATGTGAGCCGCCGGCCCACCGAAGCTGATGGCGCCGAGTTTGAAGAACAGAACGGCGAGATCGCGCAATCGGCCTGCGAGTGAAGCCTCTGGAGCCTCCGGCGTCATTGGCGGCAGGTCGGGCACGCTCGGCCTACGAGAGGAATCCGACTGTCTGCTCGACCAGTTCCGTGGTCGGCTTGTACGGATCGCCCGGCGCATCGTACTCAATCGAACAATAGCCCTTGTACTCGTGCTTCTTCAGGATGCCGAACGTCCGTTCCAGGTCCACCTGTACAGCCTTGCCCTGCTCGTTCACCTCGCCATTTTTGACGTGGCAAATGCCGTAGGCATGCGCGAACATCGCATCCATCGCGCGATCCGAGAAATCTTCACCATGCGCCGCCAAAGAGTTGCCGAAATCCGGCAAGGCACGCAGCCAGGGGCTGTTTGCTTTATCGATCACCTGGACGATGAAAAACGGATCCTCGCTCACCGGATCGTCATTCTCCAGATGCACCACGACATTTTTCCTGGCTGCGTATTCGGCAACGCGCGAGAGCGTGTCGGCCGCGCGCCCCACGTCGGGCTTGGAGTCCTTTGCCTGTTGGATGTGCGTCCGGATGCTGGGAGACCCGAGAGCCGCTCCTACATCCAGCCATTGCTTGCTCGACGCCACTGCCTTCTCGCGCTCGGCCGGGTCCGTCGCGTAGTGGCTGAAGCGGGCGTCCACCGCGATGTCTACGACCGCGGAGCCCGCTTTCTCTACCGCCGTGCGGAACTGCTCCAGGTACTTCGCGTCCGTCGAAGGAAAGATCGGGCTCCAAGGTTCAATCTTGTGCACGTTAAACTTTTGGGCAACGTGAGCCGCAAAATCTTTCAGCTCGATCCGCTGCGCGACTGGACTGGGAGTCTTACCGTCCTCGGCCTTCCATCCCACAATGAACTCGCGGAACGGATATGCCGCCACCGCGACCCGGTCGCGCGCTGCAGAAGGAAACTTGAAATCGGGCGCGGAAGCAGTCGCTGCATGTGCGAGTTCAGGCAAAAGCCACGCCCCTGCCGCCGCACCGGCCGACTGCTCGAGAAATTGTCTGCGGGATGTCGCGCTCATGGGCGCCAGTGTAACAGAAGCCACGCGGAGCAAAATTGGTAGAGGCTGCGGCAGGTCGACGTTATTCACGGAATCCAGCGAAAATGTCAGGTCGTACAACCAAAGCCCAATGCCGGGCTATCAAACACATAGGTAACCCGCGTAATGCCAGTCGCCACTTGCTTGCCGGGGCTCCGTCTTTTATGCTACAAACCGTTGGGGTCGTTAAACGCGAGATGCTCCGGCTCACAAACCTCGAAGATTCGCGCAGCAGGCGCTGGAGTGCGCTCGTAGTTTTGTTGGTCGTCTGCTCACTCACCGCGAGCGTGGCCACTCGCTATAGCTTCTTTCGGGGATCTTCCGATGACACGGTAACGAGGGTGCAGAAACACGTGTCGCCGGAGCCCAGCAGGCAGCGCCTCATGAAGAACGCTGCGACCTGGGTACCACCCGTTGTCGCGTCCGCTGTCTTCGAAGCGCCCAGTTCTTATCCACGCGTTGCCCCCGCGGGCCCTCCGATACCAAGTCTTTTCTTCGAAAAGAGTCTTTACAACCGGCCCCCTCCCCCATCCGAATCGTTCTCCTAGGTACATTCGCAGCCAGCCCTGCGTCGTAGTCCCCGAGCATTGATCGAGTTTCTATCCTTGCGAGTGGCACGTGCCATCGACAAGGGGCACTGGACAAAGGGACAAGCGGCAGGCTTTCCGTCATCTCCAGAGGGGCACATTGCGTCCCCGGTCAGCTCTGTTGAAACAGGCTAGATGGATTTGCTTGCGGTGGGATGCGAAACGGATGTTTTGAAAGGAACCAGACATGGCCGTTGCACCCTTGTTGACCGAAGAACAGCTGGATGCTCTTCGCCAGTTCGATACTTGCATGATCGCGAATGCAGTCGAGACGTTCAACGTCAGGCTGCGCAATACGGGCTTCACAGACGCCAGTATTCAATGCATGTTCACGGATGCGCCTGCGATGGTGGGCTATGCGGTTACCGCTCGTCTGCGCAGTGGTGAACCGCCTATCAGTGGCCGCACCTTTCGTGACCGAGGCGATTTCTGGAATCGCATCCTCGAAATTCCATCGCCGCGGGTCCTGGTGCTGCAAGACATGGATCATCCGAGTGGTCGCGGGGCATTCGTCGGAGATATGCATGCCGCGATCTTGAAGGCTCTAGGGTGTGCTGGCTACTTGACTAACGGCGCCGTGCGCGAATTGCCATCCGTGCGCACTATGGGTATCCAGTTGTTTGCCGGAAACGTCGCGGTCTCGCATGCGTATGCCCACATCCTTGACGTCGGCGCTCGGGTAACCATCGGCGGAATGGAAATTCAACCGGGCGACCTACTGCACGGAGACCGCCACGGTGTCCTCCCCATACCGTCGGAGATTGCCGCTGCGGTTCCGGAGGTTGCGGCCGGGTTGCAGCGGACGGAGCAACAAGTCATTGACTTTTGCCGATCGAGCGCTTTTTCCGTGGCGAAGCTGGGCGAAGTTATGAAGCGAATGGGATAGAAAGTAACAGCAGATCATCCCAGAGCCCGAAGTTGAGCACAAAAGAAACAGCAGAAAAGGCTGGTTAATAGATGACGACGACTCAAAACAGCAGCACATCCAGCATAACGCGAGCTGGCAGGCACCCGAGATCGATTCCCCCTGCGCTTGTGGTCCTGGTGGTGACGATCGCCGCCAGCCTGTCTTCCTGTTCGGGAACCGGGGACAAGAGAGTTCAGGCGAGTGGACCAACCATCACCGTCGGGGTGACGAAGGTGGTAAAGAAGTCCCTCGGCCGCCACATCACACTCTCTTCGGAGTTGGTGCCCTTTCAGGAGATTGATGTTTACGCGAAGGAGTCGGGCTACGTGAATAAGTTGCTCGTTGACTACGGATCGCACGTGAAAGCGGGCCAGGTGATGGCCATTCTTGAAATTCCCGAGTTGGAGGCGCAACTTCAGGAAGATCAGGCAGAAATCAAGAACGCTGGCAATCAGGTAGTGAGGGCCCAGCACGAATTGACCCGGTACCAGGCGCAGTACAAAGCGCTCCATCTCCAGTACACGCGATTGAATGGAGTTTTCGAGAGCCAGCCCGGCATCGTGGCGCAACAGGAAGTGGATGACGCTCAAGGAAAGGACTTGGCCGCGTCCTCCCAAGTCGACGCTGGCCAGGCGGCACTGGAAGCTGCGCAGAGTCAACTTTCTGTAGCCAAGGCGAAACTGGCTCACGATCAAACTCTCTATGACTATTCAAAAATCACAGCGCCCTTTGCAGGCGTTGTCACCGAGCGCTACGCCAACCTGGGAACGCTGGTGCAAGCGGGCACAGGCTCGAGTACGCAGGCGATTCCGATCGTCAGGCTTTCGCAGGATGACCTCTTCCGTCTCGTGATTCCGGTGCCGGAATCGTATGTTCGATTCATCCGGGTCGGCGATCAGGTGGATGTTCGTGTGCCCTCGCTCAACCGCACGGTCCCAGGGAAAGTTGCGAGGTTCTCGGTGGACGTCAGGGAAGATACGCGCACGATGCACACCGAGGTCGACGTTCGCAATCCGGATCACGTGCTGGTTCCCGGTTTATACGCCGAGGCCGACCTGACACTTGAACACCGCGAAGATATCCCCTCGGTTCCATTGCAGGCGGTGAATCACGAAGGCGACAAAACGACGGTTTTTGTCGTGAACGCCAACCACGAGCTTGAGGATCGAGCGGTGACTCTTGGCCTTCAAACCGCAACCGACGCTGAGGTGGTGGCCGGTTTGCGGGAGGGAGAGCAGGTTGTGGTGAGCGACCGAAGTGGATTGAAAGCGCAGGAGAAGGTTGTCCCTCAGCCCGTACCGATCATGCAGTATCACGAAAGCAATCAGGAGTAGAACTCACAGCTTCCCGAAGAGGCTGTAGCAAGCGATCAACCATGTCACGTTTTTCAATTCGTAATCCGTATTTCATCGTCGTCATTTGTCTGGCATTGATGGTCATTGGTGTGACCAGCCTGGTCCGCATGCCAGTGGATCTGTTTCCGTCCATCAATCTGCCCGAGGTCGTGGTCGCTACCTTTTACTCGGGCATGCCGCCCCAGGACATCGAGACCGACATCACCGATCCCTTGGAACGATTCTTCACCCTGGCCAGCGGCATCGACCACATGGAATCGCGTTCGCTGTTGGGCGTAAGCATTATCAAAGTCTACTTCCAGCCGGGAACGAGTGCGGATGCTGATGTAACCGAGCTCTCGAATCTCGCATTGGCCGACCTGAAGCGTCTACCCCCGGGAACACTTCCGCCCGTGGTGCTGAAGTTCGACGCTTCAAGCCTGCCCGTCTGCCTAGTGACGCTGAAAGGGGAAGGGCTGAACCAAACCCAACTTCACGACATCGGGCAGTTCACGATTCGGAATCAAATCGCGGTGGTGAAGGGAGCCGAGATTCCCCCTCCATTTGGCGGCAAGTACCGCCAGATCATGGTGTACGTCGACCCGTACAAGTTGGCGTCCCGCCAGTTGAGTCCGATGGACGTGGTAAGCGCGGTCAACAACTCCAACCTGATCCTGCCAGCCGGCGACGTCAAGATGGGCCCGTTCGACTATTACGTTTACTCGAACAGCCTGGTGGACAGTATGGAGGATCTGGGCAAGGTCCCAGTCAAGACGGTCGGTTCTTCGTGGGTGTCGGTCAACGATCTGGGAAAGGCCGAAGATGCCAATCAAATTCAATATAGCGTCGTGCGCGTCGACGGTCAGAGGTCCGTGTATCTCCCCATCATGAAGCAGGGTGGCGACACCAACACCATTCAGGTCGTCGATGGTATTCGGGACATGATCCGGCATCTTTACGACATACCCAAGCAGCTGATTTCTACGGTGGTTTTTGACCAATCGGCGTTCGTCAAGGAAGCCATTAAAACGCTGCTTCATGAAGGCCTGATTGGCCTGCTTCTCACCAGCTTGATGATCCTGATTTTCTTAGGGAGCGTCCGCGCCACCGCGGCCGTGTTCCTCTCCATCCCACTCTCCGCGCTGGCCACGTTCGTCGTGCTCTACATGATGGACAGCACCATCAACACCATGATCCTCGGAGGCCTGGCGCTGGCCTTTTCGCGCGTGATCGATAACTCTGTCATCTCGCTCGAAAACATCTACCGTCATTTGGAGATGGGCGCCAAGCCTGAAGCCGCCGCCGAGATCGGAGGGTCGGAGGTGAGCCTCGCTGTACTGGCAGCAACGCTGACGACAGTCGTGGTGTTCTTCCCGGTCACGTTTCTTTACGGCGTCAGCAAATTTCTTTTCACCGCGCTGGCGCTGGCGGTCGTCATTTCGCTGTTCGCCTCTTATCTGGTGGCGATGACGGTGATTCCGTTGTTTTGTTCTCGCTTCCTGAAGGCCGTACCGCACGGGGCGGGACACACACCGACGGAAGGAGAAGTTGGAGCGGAAGCCGGCAGTTCGTGGTGGGATCGATTCAATGCCGGATTCAACCGGATGTTCAATCGGCTTCTGGATTTCTATGAATATTGGGTGCGGCGAGCGGTACAACGGCCGGGGCTCACAGTCGCCCTGCTGAGTAGCGCATTTGTCTTGAGCCTAGGCATCTATCCCTTGCTGGGGCTAGCCTTCTTTCCCCAGACCGATGCCGGCCAGTTCACGATCAATGTGAAGGTGCCGACCGGCACGCGCATCGAAGTCACCGAGCAATATGTCGCCAAAGTCGAAGATCTGATC
>DATKFH010000167.1:0-68391 GCA_035511455.1 Candidatus Sulfotelmatobacter sp.
GTGGAAGTCGGAAGTAACGATCAAAATCCGCGTGCCCTCCACCTCAGCCAGACACTTGGCCGCGTCGTGCGATTCGTCGCGGGTCGAGAGCCCGAAAATTGGACAGACTCGCACTGAAGCCGCCTCGGGACGATCCTGCGCATATTTCGTCGCCAATTGCTGCTCTTCGAATCCGAAGATCTCGACGCCTACTGGAACATCCAGCAAGACCCGCCGTCCGTATCCTTCATCGAGAAGTTGGAGTCCGCGCGCTGGACGGCGATCGGTCTCTCCCGCCAGCACCACAATCACGTCCGACCGCTCGGGAGCGTCCACCACCAGCATGCGGCCTGCACAGGCCGTGAACACTAGTGCCAGCGCGGCCAGCATCACGCAAGCAAATATCCAAAGAATCCGTATCCCTCTCCACGCGCTTATCAATCAGCCCCGCTCTCCGCGGCTCAACGTTCCGCGATCCGGGCGCTGTATTTGGTCCCGGAGTCCCGGCCGAGGTGTAAAATTGAGGTTATTTTGCGCTTCATAGCTCCGCCTCTGGACGCCTTCATGACGACGCACCTCGAATCCGACACGATTGTTGACCGATTCAAGAGCAAGATACAGCAACGCCAGGCCCGAGTCGGCATCATCGGCATGGGGTACGTTGGACTGCCTCTAGCCCTGTTGTACAGCGAGCAGAAATTTCAGGTCACCGGTTTCGACATCGACGCTCGTAAGGTTGATACCCTCTCGAAAGGCGGTTCGTATATTTACCGTATTGCAGCGGAAGAAATTCAAGCCGCGAAGGCACAGGGCTTTTCCGCTACCGCCGACTACTCCGAACTCGCCCATATGGACGCCATTATCATTTGCGTCCCCACGCCGCTCGACGAATATCACGAGCCCGACATGAGCTACATCACCGGCACCACGCACGCCATCGCTCCCCATTTGCGTGCCGGCCAGTTAGTCGTCCTCGAGAGTACGACATACCCGGGCACGACGGAAGAGGTCATGGTCCCAATTCTCGAAAAGGAGAACAAGGCTGGACTCAAAGCGGCGCGCGCCGAAGCTTCCGCCGCGAACGAATTTTTCGTCGCCTTCTCGCCAGAGCGCGAAGATCCCGGCAACACCACGGTCGCTCGCTCTGACATCCCGAAGGTGGTTGGGGGACTCAATTCGCAGGCGGCGGAACTTGCCTGTGCCTTGTATGGATCGATTTTCCATCGCACGGTTCCCGTCTCATCGCCCGCGGCGGCGGAGATGACCAAGTTGCTCGAGAACATCTACCGCTGCGTAAACATCGCACTGGTGAATGAACTGAAGCTGCTGTGTCTCCGCATGGGCATTGACATCTGGGAAGTGATCGGGGCAGCCTCAACCAAGCCCTTTGGCTTTCATCCGTTTTATCCCGGCCCGGGACTGGGTGGACACTGCATTCCGGTCGATCCGTTCTATCTGTCCTGGAAAGCCAAGGAAGTGGATTTCCGAACACGTTTCATCGAATTGGCCGGTGAGATCAACACCAACATGCCGTACCACGTTCTGGCCTCGGTGAGCGGCGCACTCAACCGCCACAAGAAAGCCCTCAACGGGGCCCGCGTGCTGGTGCTGGGGGTTGCGTACAAAAAGGACATCGACGATCTGCGCGAGTCTCCCTCGCTCACCATCATTGAACTCCTGCAGAAGGATGGAGCCCAGGTCAGTTATCACGACCCCTACTTCCCCTTCATCGGAAAAGGGCGGAAATACGACCTGCAACTCAAATGCGCAGAACTGAGTGACCTGGGCCAATACGATTGCGTCGTGATTGTCACCGACCACTCCGACTACGACTACCGAGGGATCGTCAAGGAATCGCAGTTGGTAGTCGATACCCGCAACGCCACGCGCGGCATTACGAGCAGCAAGATTGTGCACTGCTAAAAGGTCGTCGCCCTCGAGGTAAAGGTCTGACTGTAGATGGAGGCTGGAAATCTATCTACAGCGAATGTAGATTTTTGCACGGGGAAAGAGCTCGAAACCCCAGCCCGGCCCTTAATTCTCGTAACATGTTGATCTCGTAAGGTTTGCAACCCTAACCCGAGACGGCGGAATGGCCTCCGTCGTGCATTAGGAAACTTGCTTTAGTAGACTTGTGCGTAGAACTGGCGTTCTTGATTCCCAGGTTAGAAACACCGAGCAGAAACTTTTACACTAGAAATGGTGTTTGGGACAGTGAACGTTCCAATTCCGATTGTGGGGCCATTGGTGTCTGAACCAGTCTTGTTTTCCTCGCTACCGAAGTGGAAAAAGCCGTGGTATGAGTTCATCCTCAGCTACGGTGCGCAATCAATTGCGATCGCCATTTTTGTTTGGGTGCCGATTCTTCATCCCGAGCTTATTGAACCGCCGAAACGCGATTATCACGCCATCGAACTGGTGCCTACGCCGGTCCCGGAGAATCACGAACCGCAGCGGCAACTCCCGAAGCGGGTTCTCGTGGCTAAACTCGATCCTCCACCGGCCGCATTGCATCTCGCCGCCCCTCAGCCTCTGCCAAAACCAAAGACGGAAGATGCCCCGGCCCCGGAAGTAAAGATCGCCAACCGGAAACCGGATCCCTTGCCTGTTGCCACAGCGCCTGTCCTTCCCAAGCAAGCGGTGCGGACGAACCTGTTTTCGACCGGAAGTTCGGCGCCACAGACCATCGATCGCCCGCCGCAACAAGTACAGACAGGGGGCTTTGGCGATCCGAACGGCGTCCCCGCAAGGACGACGCAGACCAGAGCTGTTAACATTGCTCAGGCCGGTGGCTTTGATTTGCCGACCGGACCCGGCTATGGCAACGGTACAGGCGGAGCTAAGGGCGTGCGCGGCGTGGTAGCCAGCACGGGCTTTGGCGGAGGCGTGGCAGTTCCTGACACCCGCAATTCGGCTTCGCGCGGCACCGTCCGCCAGGCCGGTTTCGGCGATGCCGATGTTCCCGCACCTCCTACGGTTCAGGCGCGCGCAGCCGCGCCGGCGCCGGAAAAAGTTGTTCCGGCGGAGATCCTTTCCAAGCCCGTTCCCATCTACACTGAGGAAGCCCGCATCAAACGCATTGAGGGTGAGGTGCTTCTGGAAGTTGTTTTTGAAGCGACGGGTAGAATTCACGTATTGCGAGTCGTTCGTGGTTTGGGGCATGGTCTCGATGACGCCGCCGTGCGTGCGGCCGAACAGATTCACTTCAAACCTGCACTCAAGGACGGACAGCCCTCGGACTCAACCGCCCTGGTGCACATCATTTTCCAATTAGCGTGATCCACTCCCTGAAGGTTCTTAAAGGTTCTTATGCGAATCGTTGGTAGGGTCTCAGTAGTTGTTTTTGTATTCTTGAGTTGCGTCTCTCAGATTCTTGCGCAAGATTCTCCTGCTTCCACGGCCCCACCCGCCGCCGATCCGGCCGCGCCCGCGACGACGGTGCCGGCTCAAAGCGCAGCCCCTACGCCACCGCCTGCGAAGACGTTTAATGATGTTCTAGATCACGTCGTGCAGAGGGAACACCTGTTCATCGCCCAGATGCGCCATATGCATCCGATGCTCGAGACCTATGTGCAGGATCTCAAGACCGACAAGGAAGAGAACATTTTCCCGGTGAACGACCGCTATTTCCTCGGCCGCCTCGACATGTCCGATGGGCCGGAAGATACTTCCTTCCTCGGCCAGCCCGGATTCGGTCGCAAGCTGGTCGCCAAGTTAACCGGCGTTTACTCCCTCCACTTCCTGCCGCTGGGCTTCGCCCAGATGGTGATCCTCGACAGCGATTTTCAGAAGAGGTATTACAACTTCACTTTTGTGCGCCGCGAATTCCTGGGGGAAGTCCGCTGCCTTGTCATCGACGTACAACCGAAGGAAGGCCAGAAGACGGCGCGTTTCTTGGGTAGGATCTGGGTCGACGATCAGGATTACAACATCGTCCGCTTCAACGGAACCTACTATCCTCAGCCCAAGATCAGTTTCTTTTTCCATTTCGACAGTTGGCGTTTGAACATGCGCCCGGGAATGTGGCTGCCAGCCTACATCTACACCGAGGAAGCCAATCTCAAGACCGGCCTCACCAAGTCCATGCATTTCAAGGCGCAGACCCGGCTCTGGGGTTATGACCTGAAAGCTCTCAACAAGAATGAGGAGTTCACCCAGATCCTGGTCGATTCACCGCAGTCGGTGAAGGACCAGAGCGACGCTGCCGCGGACGCCTCTCCGGTCGTCGCGGAACGCATGTGGGAACGCCAGGCGGAAGAGAATGCGGTGGAGCGAATTCAGAAAGTCGGGCTCTTCGCACCTCCGGGAGAGGTCGACAAGGTCCTGTGCACGGTGGTCAACAATCTGCTGGTCACCAACAACATTGATCTGCAGGGAGACGTGCACTGCCGGGTGCTCCTGACCGCTCCTTTGGAATCCTTCACCATCGGCCACACGATCGTAATCAGCCGTGGATTGCTGGACGTTCTTCCCGACGAAGCCTCGTTGGCCATGGTCCTGGCGCATGAACTCGGTCACATCGTGCTGGGACATCGTATGGACACCCAGCTTGCCTTTAGCGACAAATTGCTTTTCCCGGACGAGGACTCGTTCAAGCGCCTGGATTTCAAACGCAACCCCGCGTTCGAGGAAGCAGCCGACACCAAGGCTCTGGAACTGCTGAAGAACTCGCCTTACAAAGACAAACTCGGCAATGCCGGATTGTTCTTAAAGGCCTTGCAGCAGAAAGCCCCCGACCTGCCCAACTTGATTCGGCCTCACCTGGGGAACAGCCTGGCGGCAGGCAAGAGTA
Organism: Candidatus Sulfotelmatobacter sp.; assembly: GCA_035511455.1. Lineage (GTDB taxonomy): Bacteria > Acidobacteriota > Terriglobia > Terriglobales > Acidobacteriaceae > Sulfotelmatobacter. Next base: position 4,772 of record DATKFH010000167.1, read on the forward strand.
TCCGCATGTCGACGCTGCTGGCATCCGCCCCGGAACTGGACCAGAAACGCCTCGATCAAATCGCGGCCCTGCCTTTGGGTGGTCGCATTAAAGTCGATCCCTGGAGCGATGAGGTCGAACTCTCCAAGGCGAAGCCGGTGGCGTTGACCTCGGCGCGCGAGAAGATGGAGTTTGAGATCACTCCGGTCTTCCCGTACCTGACCCGTTTGTCGGCCGGAGGCGAAAAAGTCGCGTTTACCGCACCGTCTGCCACGCCCCAGGCATCGACACCGGAACAAAAATAGTTTTCGAACCTAATGTGTTCGGGAGGCAAACGAAGAAGTGCGAAGCGCCGGATTATGCGGTGGCGGGCCTGCTGCTGTTCCTCGAACGAATCTGGATTTGTTTACTGAATCGAGCTGCCAACCTGCGAGAATACATTGTTGGCGTTGGACCCGATGAGCCGGATGGTGCCCACGACAATCACCAGAATCACAGCCAGCATGACTGCGTATTCAGCAATGTCCTGACCACGGTCATCGTTCCAGAGGTGCAGTAGAAGATTTGCCACGGGCTCCTCTTTTCTATTTTTGGAATAACCCTAACCTCGTTAGGGGGATCACCCGAAACGAAGGGGTTATCCTGAAACTGGTATTTCCATAAATCATAGACCAGCGGCTTTGCCCGGCCAATAGCACGAAAGTGCCACAGATTCGACCAAAAAAGGCAGGTATTCCCCGGGTTTTTCAGCCTATGCTCCGCAGTGGCAGGGCCTGATTGACGGCGAACAAGGCAAGTTCCAAGCGAGTGGACACACCAAGTTTGTCAAAGATGTTGCTTAGGTGGTGTTTGACCGTGTCCTCGCTAATTTTGAAATACTCGGCGATTTCCTTGTTAGAGTATCCCGCTACCACAGCTGAGACAATTTCCAACTCGCGGGGTGTGAGGCCGAATTTTTTCTGGCGCGCTTCATCGTTGGTGGATTGCATCAGCGTGCGCAGGTACTGCACGAGGTTCGAAACGCTCTCCCGTCCCACCCAGTATTCGCCGGACATCACGGTATGAATGGCCTTGAGAAGAAGTTGGGTGGCGGAATCTTTGAGCACGACTCCACGAGCGCCCAGCTGCAGAGCCTCGACAATCTGGCTCTTCTCCGCCGCTGCCGTCAGCAAAATGACCCGCACTGGAGTAGCGTTGGCGGGATTACTGAGGTCCCGCAAAGCCTCCAGCCCAGGATGTTTGGGCATGGCGAGATCGAGCAGAAGAATATCGGGTTTCAACTGCCGCGCCAACTTCACGGCCTCGGCTCCGTCGGAAGCTTCCCCCATCACCTTGAGGTCCGGCTCGGCCTCGAGCAGCCTCCGCAAGCCATCGCGAAAGATCGGGTGATCGTCGGCGATCACAATGCGAATCGTCTGCGGTTTCCTAAAATTCATGATGTGCATCCCCGCCCCGTGGGACTATGACTTCCAGGCGCGTTCCCTGCCCGGGATTTGATTCTACCGTGAGTTCGCCCGCAAGCAAACGCACTCGTTCCCTTATTATCATCGGCCCTTTTCCCATCTCTTCCATCTCCTCCTGCTTGAAGCGTCCGGCAAAAGGAAAGCCTTTGCCGTCGTCCTCGACGACCAGATTCCATCGCTCCGGATTCGATCCCAGGCGAATCAGCACATGGCGCGCGCCGCTGTGCTTCCTTACGTTGACCAACCCTTCCTGCACGATGCGGAGCAGTTCGCGACAAACCCGCTGCGGCATGTCCAGATCCTCGATGTCAGTCACGAATCGTGCACTGATACCAGTCTCCCGCTGGAAACGTTCCACCGTGTCGTTCAATACCCCCAGCAAACGTTCGGCGTCCACGTCGATCGCCTTCATCTGCTGCATCAGTTCCCGCAGTTTGAGCACTTCCTCGCGCAGCAGGCTCTGGATCCGGCCCAATTCGCCGCCGATCGGCCGCTCCGCCTCGGCTTGCCTCCGGATCACGTCCACCTGCATTTCCACCGCAATGAGCGACTGCACCGCACCATCATGCAATTCCCGTGCAAACCGTGCGCGCTCGACCGCGCTCGCCCGCCGCCGCAGCCGGTGCAGAAGGTAGACGTTATAGATCGCCGGCCCTATCTGCCGCACCAGGCTCAGCAGAAATCGCAACTCCTCCTGCCGCTCTCCCCGCCAGTTAGGGTTGAACAGGAAGACTCGGCCTCTCCATTCGTCCCCAAAAAGGAAGGCCAATGTAATCAGCGAGCGGAAGGTTTGCTGTTCGCGCAGATGCAGAATCGGGGCGGTGCTCACCGGAGATACCGGTTTACCGTCCTGCTCCAGGGCAACGATCTTCCATTGGTCTCGTTCACCGACGGCGTAACAAACGTCTCCCGGAAAGTCATCGAGGTACATTTTGGCTTGGCGCGGCGCCGAGTCCAGCCAGCGGAACTCGGAGACCACTCCGCTCGCGGGATTCCTCAATTCTCCGACAAAAATGCGGTGACTGCGCGCCTCCTTTGACGCGACCAGCAACTCGGAGGCGCCGTACATGGAAATGAGTTCACTGAAGATCTGCTGCAGGGTGCCGTTGAGCCCTGCTTCGACTCGAACTCTCGACAGGATGCGATTCACCATCGCCTTTTCAGCCCGCAGATGTTTCTGCTGCTCGGCCAGGTAGCCCAGCAAAAGTCCCATCACAATCAAATACACCGAGAGCATGAACAGACGGTAGGGATCGAAGGCAGGCACGTTCACTCGCAAGCCGAAGAACGCGTTCCAGGGCGATGATCCCTGTAGGGACAGCCGGAAGTGCAGCAGGATAGGCCTCTCAATCCATAGCAACGCCACTTCAGCCAGTGCGGTGCCCAAGGTCTCCCACAGCCCCCAACGGTAAGCCGCCGCCGCCAACACAAAAAAGAAGAACAGAAAGAAAGGAGTTCTTGGCCCTTCGGCAAAGATGGAGATCAGCGCCGGCCATGCGATGTCGCCGGCATGCACTAAGAGGCGAAATGCGGAAGTGGATTGCTGCCGCCGTCGCAGCAGCATCAGGATCAGAATCGCGTTCGCCAAGTAGAAGACGAAGAGACCGTAGGCGGCCCAGGAATGGCCGAGTTCGGTGGGATCCAGCCAAATCGCCAGCAGCGTGGAGGCGGCCAGGCCTACCCGAGCAGTCGCAAGCCAGCGCTCGATCCGGCGGGTTTCCTCCGGGTCTGGTGGAATGCGAAGTCTCCAGGAGTGTCGATACCGCTCAGCGCCGGGATTCAATTCAGTCAGTCTCCGCAGGGGTGGCGACTCTGCTGCATATTATTGAATAGAAAAAGTTTAGGGACAAGCCTGCGTACCCTGCCCGCTAATGCCGTTTCCCGCACTTGATAGGCCTAGGTTACTACAGTAATCAGTCTCGTTCCGTTTTATCGGGCTAGAATGTCGCCTGAGAGTGTGTCTTGAACATCCGTTCCAAAGTGTGGCTGGCGGCGGTCATGGGTGCGTTGGCAGCTTTCATTGTGGCTGCCCTCGTGCTGCCGCAATCGTTTCGTCTCACCGTTTTCACCGACGTGATCGAGACCGTGCTGCTGCTATCTGGGGTTGCCTCGTTTATCCCCCTGGTACTGCGCTCGCGCGGGCGGATGCGCGTGTTCTGGTCGTTGATCGTTCTCGGCCTGGTCCTGTGGTTCACCTATCAATTGTTCTGGGTTTACTACGAATTGGTTCTGCGGCGCGACGTCCCGGACCTGTTTAACGGCGACGTGATCCTGTTCTTGAATCTGGTTCCGCCCATGGCTGCGCTCGCCCTGCGTCCGGATGTCCGCCGCGACGAATACGCCGCCCGCCTGGGGCGTCTTGATTTTGCGCTGCTGCTGGTGTGGTGGATTTATCTCTATGTCCTGATCGTCATTCCTTGGCAATATGTCGTGGCCAATGTGAGTGCTTATAACCGCAATTTGAACACGGTGTACCTGGCCGAGAAGCTCGCCTTGCTGGTTGGCCTGGCGGCCTGCTGGATCGGCAGCAAAGGCCGCTGGAGGAATCTCTACGTCAGCCTGTTCGGCATGAGCTTCAGCTATGCCGCCAGTTCCGCCCTGGCCAACTGGGCGATCGAGCGCAATGTTTATTACAGCGGCAGCTTTTACGACATCCCGCTGGCCTGCGCCATGGCTTGGCTCACCTGGATCGGTCTGCGGACCAAGGTGGAGGAGCCCGAGGCCGACGCCCGCGAGGTCTCCACCGTTTTTGGTGTGTGGGTTACCCGGCTCAGCATGATTGCAGCGTTCTCCCTGCCTTTATTCGCCGCCTGGGCCATATCGGAGTTGGCTGTTCCTCCCCGCATCCGTTTGTTCCGGCTCACGCTGACGCTGGGCGCGGCGTTGCTGATGGGACTCATGGTATTCGCGCGCCAACAATTACTGGATCGCGAATTAATGCACCTGCTGGACCATTCGCGGGACTCGGTCGACAATCTGAATCGCCTGCAGGCACAGATCCTTCAGTCAGAAAAACTGGCTTCGATCGGCCAATTGGTCGGAGGAGCAGCGCACGAACTGAACAATCCGATCACTGCTATGCTGGGTTATTCGGACTTGCTTCTCAGCACGAGACTCACTCCCGAACAGCAGCCCCTGGCGGTCACCATTGGCCAGTATGTCCGGCGCACCAGATCGCTGGTCGCCAGCCTCACCAGCTTTGCCAGGCAGGCCCCGAATCCGAAAACCCTGATCGATCTCAACACCTTGGCCCGCACTGCGTTAAAGCTCACGCAGCCACAATGGGAGAAGGCCAGCGTCGAGGTCCGCACCAAATTCGATGCCCAGCTCCCCAGAGTCCTGGGCGACTCCAATCAATTGATTCAAGTTTGCTTACAGTTGGTGGCAAATTGTGTACATGCCATGGCCACTCGCGGCGGTAAAGTGCTCACCGTCACCACCGAGCGGCAGGCCGGTGTCTCGGTGTTGAGGATTGCTACGGAACCGATGCCTCTACAGCCAACAGTTGGATCGGACTCAATTTCACCTTACGACCCTGAGGACAGCCTCGGCCTGAGTGCCTGCCAAGGAATCCTGCAGGAGCACCGCGGCCAGATTTTACGCCAACGCCGCGAAGATGGAGCCCTGCTGCTGCGCGTGGAACTTCCGGCAATAGAACCAGCTCCGGCGCCGAAGACCAAAGAGCCTACGGTACCGGTGCTGTGGCAATCTCAATCGTCCGCTTGAGTTGGCCGCACGCCGCGTAAATATCCCGGCCGCGCGGACGCCGCACGAATGCTGGAATCCCCGCTTTGATCAACACCTGCTGGAACGCCGCCACGCGCCCTTGCTCGGGCGTCGAAAAACTGATCCCCGGACCAGGGTTCAGCGCAATCAGATTCACTTTTGCCCGCATGCCGCGAACCAAGTCGACCACTTCTTCTGCACTGCCGATTGCATCGTTGACGCCGCTCAAGAGCACGTACTCAAACGTGATTCGCTCCCGGTTGCGCAGTGGGAACTCCCGTGCCGCGGCCATCAGGCTCTGGAGATTCCATTTGCGATTCAGGGGCATCAGTTGGGTGCGCAGCGCGTCATTCGGGGCGTTCAGCGAGATGGCCAGCTTCGGCCGGATCGGCTCCTGTCCAAAATCGTGAATTCGCGGCACGATCCCGGCCGTCGAAACCGTCATGCGCGATTCCGGTACCCCGACTTCTTCGACCAGCAACCGCACCGCCTTCATGAAATTCTCGTAGTTGAGGAACGGTTCTCCCATGCCCATGAAGACGAGATTGATGCGGTCCTCGGGCGGAGACACGCCATGATCCTTGAGCACGGCGCACACTTGCCCCACAATCTCGCCTGCAGTCAAGTTCCGCTTCACCCCCAGCAACGCAGTGAGGCAGAACTGGCAATCCACGGCGCAGCCGACCTGGCTTGAAATGCAGATCGTGGCGCGATCCCAGTTGCGTTTCGCTCCCACCTCAGCCGACGAGACGACCAAATCCCCTGCCTGCGTTCCGTCTCCGGCCTCGCCGTCGTCTCCCTCGGGCATCCACACGGTCTCAACGCTCTCGCCATCGGCCAACTCGATGAGGTAACGAACCGTTCCATCCTGCGAAAGGAAGCGTTTCTCGATCCGCGGCATCCCGATGGAAAACCCCTTCTCCGCGAGCCTTAAACGAAGTTGCTGCGGCAGGGTCGAGATTTGCTCGACTGACTCCACCCGCTGTCGATACACGGCCTCCAGCAGTTGGCGCGTGCGGTAAGCAGGCTCAGCCTCGAACTCCACCAATGCCGCGAGGTCGGCCCGATCGAGACCAAGAAGTGCGTTCTGTGACGTTTCAGCCATCAATTCTGTAGTCCGTCCTACACGGCAGGGCGCAATCGCGGAATGAACTAAACCACTGATTCTAAACGGCTAAACTATTCTCGCACACCCGTCGGCCCTATGTCAGAATAGTAAAGGTCCTTCCACAGAGAGAGTTTACCGGGCTTGAGCTAGTCTTTCATGAGCTAGTCTTTCACAGCAGGACGAATTTATGGCGCAGGAAGTCCGCAATATTCGCCGTCAGGTGCTGCCCAACGGCCTGACCATCATCACCGAGCAGATGTCGCACATCCGCTCCGCCTCGATCGGCGTCTGGCTCCAGACCGGTTCGCGCGACGAAGACCCGGAGTGGAATGGCATCTCCCACTTCATCGAGCACATGGTCTTCAAAGGCACCCAGCATCGCACGGCGGAGGAGATCGCGCGCCAAGTCGACTCCATCGGCGGGAACATGGACGCCTTCACCGCCAAGGAATGCATCTGCTTTAACGTTAAGGTGCTGGACGAACACATCCCGACGGCGATGGATATTCTCAGCGACCTGGTGCTGAATCCGGTTTTTGATGTCGCCGACATCGTGCGCGAGCGCGGCGTGATTTTGGAAGAAATCAAGATGGACGAAGACAACCCGGATTACCTCGTCCACGAAATCTTCACCCAAAATTTCTGGAAAGATCACCCGCTGGGCAAGCCCATCCTGGGCACGAAAGAAACGGTTAAGCGCTTCGAGCGCCAGCCTGTGCTCGAGGCGTACACGCACCGTTTCGCGCCCGGCAACATCATCGTTTCCGCTGCCGGCAATCTCGATCACGACCGCTTCGTCGAACTGGCCACGAGCCACTTCGAACACATGAAGCCGCTCAAGAACGGGTTCCATTCTTCGGCCCCGAAGATCGTCTCTCGCATCATTCTGCGCAACAAGAAAGCGCTTGAGCAGGTGCAGTTGTGCGTCGGAGTGCCGGCGCATCCGATCGCGCATGAGAAGCGTCATGCCGGCTACGTCCTCAACACGCTGCTGGGCGGCGGCATGAGTTCGCGCCTGTTTCAGAACATTCGCGAGCGGCAGGGACTGGCCTACTCAATCTATAGCGATCTCAACCCTTACCGCGACACCGGATGCCTCGCCGTCTACGTCGGCACTTCCCTGGCCTCGGCTTCCAAGGTGGTGCAGTCGGTGGTCAGCGAATTCCGTAAGCTTAAGACTGAACCAGTACCCGAGGAAGAATTGCGCCGATCCAAAGCCCAACTCAAGGGCAGCCTGATGCTGTCGCTCGAATCCAGCACCGCCCGCATGTCGAACCTGGCCCGCCAGGAAATGTATTTCGACCGCTACTATGACCTGGACGAACTGATCCAGAAGATCGAGAGCGTGACGGCTGAGGATCTGACCAGCCTCGCCAACGAGTTCTTCAGGACCGAGTCGGTAGCGATCACCGCTTTGGGAAACCTGAACGGGCTGAAGGTCACACGCGATCAGTTGGCCTGCTAGCTCCTCAGGTTCGGATCGCTTTCCCTTTTGTGTACCTTCGTGTCCTTGTTGATAATGCTTTTTCGGTCCGCTTCGTAACTTCCCACCGCATGCCTCATCCCATCTTTGCCCGTACGCAAGAACCTATCTCAAGGAGAGATTCATGAAAAAGACTTTCGGCAGTTTGGCGCTAGCCTGCGTTTTAGCCGCTTCCCTCGCCGCCTTCGCTCAGGACTCGATGAAACAAGACGACATGAAGAAGGACGACATGCAACACGACACGATGAAGAAGGACTCGACGAAGAAAGACAAAAAGTCCAAGAAGGCCGGCAAGAAAGATGCGATGAAAAAGGACAGCATGAAGAAAGACAATATGAAAGACGACAACATGAAGAATGACGACAACATGAAGCACGACGAGATGAAGAACAACTAACCCGTCGTCCGAACCTGGGGCGCGGGCACTCCAGCTCGCGCCGCGATTCGTTTTCAGCCCGTCGGTTGACCGCCAGCGATCCCTCTACTGCCCCGGCGCCGGGACATGCTCTTCATCTCTTTCCACATCCAACTCCGCATTGGCTTCGTCGCCCAAGGCGATGTGCGCTGCGGTCGCCGTCTCCATGTATTTCCGCATGCAGCGCAGGCACGGAACGTATCCCTCCCGCATCGCCTCTTTCGCGGTCAAGGTCCGCTCTTTATCCTTGTTGTGAATGACGCCGCATCCCGGCGCATGAAACAACTTGGCGCCGGCCGAAACCACCACCAGCATGTCGGGAGGAATGTCACGCCCGGTCTGCGCGTGTTCGGACTGCAGAGGCCGCTGCCCACCGGCAAGCGAATTCGCAACCCGCAATCCGCCGACAAACATTGCCAGCGCCGCCACCGGAACCAGCCAGGTGGACCACGTCGACCAAGGCTTGCTGCTCACGCGCGCGCTCTGCGCCAATCTTTTTTCCAGACGCCGGCTGAAACCCGCCGGCACCTCGATCATTCGTTCGTCGCCATACAGTCGGACCACGTTGCGCGTTCCTTCCAGTACTGAGGCGCACCGCTTGCAGGTGCGGAAATGCTCGTCCATGGCCGTGCGCAGCGCGGCATCCACGTCGCCTTCGAGGTAATTCGAAATCTCGTGCCAAACTTGTTCGCAATTGACTACCATGGCTTGCTTCCCTTCTCGAACGGCAAACGGCTGAACCAGCCCTGCTCCCAGCCTCCGGCGAGCAGATCGCGCAACATCAGCCGTGCCCGCAGCAAACGCGTCTTCACCGACGCCACAGAAATTCCCAGCGCCTCCGCCGTTTCCTGGATGTTCAACTGCTCCACGTCGCGCAGAACGAAAACTTCGCGGTACTTAGGATCGAGCGTCCCCAGGGCTTCGGCCAGCTTTTGCCGAACTTCCTTGCGCTCCAGCGCCTCGGAAGGAATCTCCCGCCAGTCGGCGAACTCGCGGGGCGCATAGTCGCTCTCTTCGTCGTGGCGGTCGTCGATGCCTTCCATGATTACGGTTCGCTCCCTTCTGCGCCGCATCAGCGCTTCGTTCACCGTGATCTGAATCAGCCAGGTGCTGAAGCGGGCCTCAGCGCGAAACTGCCGGATGTTGGCAAACGCTTTCAGGATCGCTTCCTGCGCCACATCTTCCGCGTCGGTCTCGTTGCGGAGAATCGCCAACGCCGCGGCGTAGACCCTGCGCTCATAGGGCTGAACTAATTCGTAGAACAATTCGGTCTGCCCACGCTGGACGCGCGCGATCAGATCCTGCTCTCGCGTCATGCCCGCCGGCCCCGGCTTGTTCAAGACCATGTCCGCTTCGGCCATCTGTCCCGCCCCGCTCGTCAGTATTCGGGATCTTTCTTCCAACCTGTGAGCATGGAAACAAAGTTGTTCCAGCTATGCAGAACCACCATCACCAGATGGCCGAGCACGAAAGCCAAAATTGCCCACATCACCAGAAAATGCCAAAGCCGTGCCAGATGAAACCCGCCCATCAGCCATGCCAGCCACGAGAACTGCACCGGCTTCCACACCGCGATTCCAGTCAGCACCGAGAGCACGCCCAGCGCGATCGCGCTGGTATAGGCGTGTTTCTGCAGCGGGTTGTAAGCCTCATGGAGCGGGGGCTTCGGCCCGAAGAAGAAGTAGTGCTTCACCATTGGCCACACGCCGGGCAGGTCGCGGTGGGTGAACAAGACCTGTCGGTAGTTGCCGCTGAAAAGCTGGTAGCCGAGATAGATCAGGCCCGTGGCGATGTAAATCCACACGAACGTCAGATGCCATTCGAGCGCGCCGCCCAGCCATCCGCCGATAGCAAACGCCTTCGGCCAGTTCAGCAGATCTTTCTGCGGAATCTTCGCCCCAAAGCTGGGGAAGGCTCGGAAAATCTGCAGCCCGCTGCCCACCATCACAAATAGCGCGATTGCGTTGAGCCAGTGACACAGCCGCACGAGCAATGGGTGCTCATACACCGCACGCGCCACAGTTTCGGTTTCTTCATCCTTCGTGCGAATGATTTCGACGACGGCGCCGCCCATGTGTTTCCTCCGACCATGATCCCTAAGCCCGCGATTTTCGATGGTTGACGAATGCGTCACAGCCCGTAGAACTCGGAATATCCCTGGTCTTCCCAGTAGCCAACCTTTTGCACAACATTGGTGACCTTTAAGTCGGTCAAATACTTGGCCTGCTTGTATCCCACCTTGGTGGGAATGCTTAAGCGCAGTGGCGCGCCGTGCTCACGAGTGAGCGGTTGGTCATACATCTCATAGCAGAGCAAGGTCTGGGGATGCAGCGCTGTTGCCATATCCAGCGTTTCGTAATAATCGTCGGCGCAGGCGACAGTAATGTATCGCGCGGAGGTATCAGCGCCGACCATGGTTAGGAAATCGGACAGCTTCGCCCCGCCGAACCGGCCGATTACGTCCCAGCCCTCAACACACACGTGCCGCGTGTTCTGCCGCATGCGGGGCAAGGCTTGAACCTCGGCCAGAGTGTATTCTCCGGGCTTCTCGACGGCGCCGCCGACTGTGAGGGTCCAATTCTCGAAGATCACCCCGGGATCGTCGACGTCATAGCCGTTAATCGGGAACTTTTGAAATGGGGTAAGCTCCGATTCGGCAAACGTGGGCGCAAGATGCCCTCGGCGGAACAGGAGCGCCGAAGCCAAGTCGCTGACGGCCAACCCTTTCTTGAGCAGGGGTTCCCGGAGACCAGGAATGGCAAACGCCCCCAAGATGACGACTGGCGCCATTTTCAGCAGTTCGCGGCGGGACATGCGGGCAAAATTGCCCTCGGACATCCTGCCTTCGGGCTTCCACCGGGTCGTCGGGGGTTTGACAATTTTTGGCACCGTCCGGCCTCCCATTTTCAGCTACGTACCCACACATGGGATTCAAAAGTCCCCACAAAGTTACGAAGGACGATAGCACGATCGGGCTATAGAGACGGCTCAAAAGCGCTGGCCTTTCACACGCTTTCGAGGCATACTTATGCAAGAGACCTCCCCAGGAGCGGCCCAGGTTGAGCATTCTCCACACCATGTTCCATAGCAAGACGCTGTCTACCAGAGCCGATCAGGTTTTCTTGCCCGCTCCCGCTCCCGCTTCGCCGGAGGCGACGAAGACTCGCCGCGAGCCCAGGCAGCGCTGGGCAATGCTCGTCGCATTGGCACTGCTCATTGTCGCGCTGGGAGTGGTGATCTACCGCGATCGCGATTTCTGGTTTCCCGATACCCAGGAATCTGAGGACCAGCTTGAGCCGGTTCCCGTAAGCGCGACGACACCGGAGCAGCAGGTCGCCAAGGCTCTCGTTGGACAGCCGGCCGCAAAACAAGCGTCGGCGCCGACCACCAAGAGCACGACCCCTGGGACGAAGCCGCACGTCGCCAAACCTATGGTGAAACCGTCAGCTGCGGCGGCATCTGCAGCGAAGATAGCGTCTGCAGGCACGGCCGGTTCCACTTCCGCACCATCCGCCAAAGTATCTTCTTCCGCTGTCGCGTCTTCGACTGCTCCGCCATCTGCTCCTGCAGCTGCTTCCAATGCGTCACCGGCCAGCGCGCCGTCAGCTACTCCGATGATGCCTTCCGGTCAGCCCGCCAACGCAACGGCTACCAGAACGGTGCTGCCTCCGCTCGAGGTGGAAGTGGTTGCCGGCGACAACCACAGCACGGTTCGCCCCGGCACTAATTCGGTGCATGTGGACCTGAAACCAGGGTCGCCGCCGAAACCAGTTACCGACGCCTCCATGGCGGGCAACGCGCCCGCAACCGCGGCGAGTGTCACCACCAATGCTACCGAACGAGTGCAGATGTCGGCCGGTGCCGCCGAAGTTGCTAGCCAGCCGGTCCAGCCCGGCTACCCGATGCTGGCGCGCCAGATGAAAGTCCAGGGCTCGGTGATTCTGCAAGCCCTGATAGGCCGCGACGGAACAATTCAGGACCTTCACGTGCTCAGCGGGCCCGCAATTCTGGCGAACGCTGCCGAGGAAGCCGTGCGCCAGTGGCGTTTCAAGCCGCACTACCTTGGCAGTGAAGCGGTCGAAACGCAGGCTAAGATCACCGTAAACTTCACCATCTCCACCAACTAAATCGTTCGCAGAGTTGCCGTGAAATCGCCGCAACAAGCCGGCAAATCCCACCTGTTCCACAAGGCGGCGCGGCAGTGGCTGTTTGCTCTTTCTGCCGCACTCCTCGGCACGATCGCGGCAGGACCGCTGGACGCATTCGCCGGGCCGCAGTTGTTCTTGTCGTCCCTCTCCTACGCCCGGCTTTTTTCGATGGACGGAGAAAAAGCTATGTCTCTGACCCTCTCAAGCACGAGCTTCTCTAACGGCGGCGACATCGCGAAGAAGTTCACCTGCGATGGCGCCGACACCTCTCCCCAACTGTCTTGGAGCGATCCGCCGGCTACCACCAAATCGTTTGCACTTCTGGTGGATGATCCCGATGCTCCCGTCGGCAACTGGAATCATTGGACGTTGTGGAATCTTCCGTCCAGCGCCCGCGGCCTGCCCGAGGGCGTGAGCAAGGAAGCTCGCCTGCCCGATGGCTCGCAGCAGGGCCTCAACGACTTCCGCAAGACGGGCTACAACGGCCCATGCCCTCCACCGGGCAAACCGCACCGATACTACTTCAAGCTCTTTGCTCTTGATGCGAAGCTCGACCTTAAAGCCGGAGCCAGCAAGCCCGAACTCGAAGCTGCAATCAAGGGTCACATCCTGGCCCAAGCAGAATTGATGGGACGGTTCGGCCGCTAAGCGGCCGGGTTCGACCCGCCCGTGAGCCGTCGCTCGAGCAATCCGGTCTTCGAAAAATTGACGATCCCCTGTCGATATCCGAATCCCTCGTTCGACGAGTCAGTAGAGCTGGAAAAAAGGCTCAGAGGAGGCGGGTATGGCGGGGCGGCGGACAACCTTTCAGAGTTCGAAATCAACAGCAGGAGCGGCCCTCGCCGGGATCGGCATGTTCATTCTGTACCTGCACCTGACTGCCGCGGTTACCAGCCTGGGCCACATGCTCGGCGTGGGGGGCTCTCGAGCGCTAGCTTTGTTGGTCGCTGTGATCCCGTCGGTGTCGCACGTTTTCGAGGCCTATGACGCCGATCACCACCGGTTTCTCGAGCACATGCTGGTATCATGCTGGCCGCTTTTGCTCGTCGTGGTGGGGACGGTATTGGCCCGGGATTCCTTCGCGGACAGCGCCATCCCACTTCCTCAAAAAAATAATGCTGGGGTGTCGAACTGACATCCCGTCATTCGACGTCAAAGTAGGGTTAATCCCGAATTCAAAAAGGAGGCTTAGCAATGAGAGTCATGGTGATAGTCAAGGCGAGCAAGGATTCCGAGGCAGGCGTAATGCCGAAGAGAAAACTGCTGGAGGACATGGGGAAGTTCAACGAGGAACTGGTCAAAGCCGGCGTGATGCTCGCTGGCGATGGCCTGCAGCCGAGTTCGAAGGGGAAGCGAGTCCGCTTCACTGGCGAAAAGCGAATCGTAAACGACGGGCCGTTCACCGAGACCAAAGAGTTGATCGCCGGGTATTGGCTTTGGCAGGTGCGATCCATGGAAGAAGCCATCGAGTGGGTAAAGCGCTGCCCCAATCCCCACGAGGCCGACTGCGAGGTTGAGATTCGCCAGGTGTTTGAGGCGGAGGACTTCGGCCCAGAACTTAGTCCCGAGTTCAGGAAGCGGGAAGAACAAATGCGCGCCGACATGGCCGGTAAGAGGCGGTAGTCGCAGCTCTCAAAAAAGTTGAGTCGCATGTCGATTTTCGAACCCTTCGTTCGACGCATCAATAGAGCCCAGGAACCGGTGGGTCGAGACCTTCCGGAAACTTGGCCATAATCAAACCTAGTTCGAGGAGATTTGACGATGAAATTCATGATGATAGTTAAGCACGCTGAGAACCAGGGCCCTCCCCCAAAGTCGCTGATGGATGCGATTGCGAAGCTGTCCGCAGAGGACACCAATTCCGGCACAATGCTCGGCAGCGGGGGACTCACCGGAACCGCGCAGGGTGCACGCGTCCGGCTTTCCGGGGGCAAAGTGACTGTGACCGATGGGCCTTTCACCGAGGCCAAGGAAGTGATCGGAGGATACGCGCAGTTTGAACTGAAATCGAAGGAAGAAGCCGTCGAGGGGGCAGTGCGGTTCATGGAACTTCACAAGCAACACTGGCCAGGCTGGGAGGGCGAGACCGAGGTCCGTCAGATGTACGGACCGAACGACTTCCCCTGCAAGCCATAGCATTGGTCACGGCCGGCTGACGGAGCCAATCTCGCGAATTTAGATCAACCACAAAAAGGAGAAAAAACGTGCGATTCCTGAGTATCTACAAGACAGCGGAACGGAGCACACCTCCGACTCCGCAAGAAATGGCCACCATGGGCAAGTTAGTCGAAGAAGGGATGAAGGCAGGCTGGCTGCTGGCGACAGAAGGCTGCTTGCCGACAAAGCTGGGTGCGCGGGTTCGGCGAGCAAGCGGCAAGCTGACCGTGGTCGACGGCCCCTTCACTGAGGCCAAAGAGGTCGTCGGGGGATTCGCGATATTGAAGGCGAACTCCAAGGAGGAGGCTATCGAGCTGGCCAGACAGTTCCTCGAGGTCGCTGGAGAAGGCGAGTGCGAGTTACGCCAGCTCTACGGCCCGGGCGTGGATGCGAACTGCGCGGGACAGGCGGACCGTGAGGTTGCGCTGGAGGCATGAACATGATGTGATCGGTGGCTGTGACGGCTACCGATATACATCGCACCATCGACGCGGTCTGGAGGATCGAGTCACCCAGACTCATTGCCGGCCTCACGCGGATCGTGCGTGATGTGGGCCTCGCAGAGGACCTCGCCCAAGATGCTTTGGTCGCCGCGCTCGAGCAATGGCCGGAATCAGGCGTCCCGGATAACCCGGGCGCCTGGCTCATGGCCACCGCCAAGCATCGTGCCATGGATCACTTCCGCAGAAACACACGACTTGAGCGTAAGCATGAGGAACTCGGTCGCGAACTTGGTGCGAAAGAGATGGCGGTGCCCGATCTGGATTCAGCTCTTGATGATAACGTTGGCGACGACCTGCTGCGCCTGCTCTTCATCTCCTGTCATCCCGTGCTCTCGACCGAGGCTCAGGTTGCGCTTACCCTGCGCTTGCTCGGAGGCCTGACCACCGAGGAAATCGCGCGTGCCTTTCTTGTCCCCGAGCCGACGGTCGCCCAACGCATCGTGCGGTCCAAGCGTACGCTCGCGGAAAAGCAGGTACCCTTCGAGGTGCCGCGAGGCGACGAGCTTGTTGCCCGTTTGTCATCGGTGCTGGCAGTGATCTATCTCATCTTCAACGAAGGCTATTCTGCGACATCGGGTGACGACTGGATGCGGCCTGCGCTCTGTGAAGAGGCGCTGCGGCTCGGGCGCATCCTGGCCGAACAGGCGCCACAAGAGCCCGAGGTTCACGGTCTGGTCGCGCTCATGGAGATCCAGGCTTCGCGCTCCAGGGCGCGCGTAGGCCCCTCGGGAGAGCCCATCTTGCTCTTGGACCAAAACCGCGCGCACTGGGATCACCTCCTCGTCCGTCGCGGTCTCGCGGCGCTCGATCGCGCAGGAAAGCTCCATCTAGAGAAGCTGGAGGCCGCACGAGGCTGGTACGTATTGCAAGCTGAGATCGCCGCCTGTCATGCGCGAGCGCGCACTCCAGAGGAAACCGACTGGCCTCGCATTGCCACACTCTACGCGGAGCTTGCCCAGGCGGCGCCGTCTCCGGTCGTTGAATTGAATCGCGCAGTCGCGGTCGCCATGGCATTCGGTCCGGCGGCTGGCCTTGAGTTGGTAGACGCCCTGACAGCCGAGCGCTCGCTGGAGAAATATCACCTGCTGCCGAGCGTGCGTGGTGATCTGCTCAAGAAGCTAGGCCGTTTGGATGAAGCACGCACTGAATTCGAGCGTGCTGCAGCGCTAACCCGCAACGCACGAGAGCGTGATTTGCTCATGGAACGCGCCCGGGCATGCTTCATCTGACACCCGCCCAAGCCGCGGGACTCAGAGCAAGCAACCGCAAATAAAAACGTGCCCCCAGAAAAAAATAACGGGCATCCCGAGACTGTTTCGAGTCCAGGACACCCGGGCAGCCCTCCCCCAGAACTGCTCAAGAAGAAGTTAAAACGGGTGCGTGATTCTGGATATAGCACTTCTGTGCCCCCATCTCGGGCTTCAGTGACAGCGATCTATATTGTTGACAAATATACACTTCGTGGAATTTACAGCGGAATCATCGGGCTGGCTCCGGGCGAATGGGAATTGGATAGGTTAGCGTTCTCAAAGTAAGGTTCGAGGGGCATACCGCTCCTTGACCATTAAGGTATAGGCGAGGACGCCAGCAATCAGGAATACGAAACACGCCGACATGGGTGCGAGATAACTGCCGGTTCGCTGCTTCAGCCAGCCAGTGAACAAAGGGGCGACAATACCCGCAACACTCGCAGCGCAATTCTGGACGCCAGACATCCGTCCGATCGCAGAAGCAGGAATCAAGGTCTGGGTGAGCGCCCAATAGTTGGCGGTTGCCATGCCAAGACCGGAGAGCGAAATGATGGAGAATGCCAGAGCTGTCGAGACAGATTGCGACCGCGCTCCGATCAATTCTGTACAGGCAATGGCAAAGCCGGCGATCGTGCAGCACTTCCTGACTAGGACCGGATTTCCTCCACGCTTAATCAGCACATCCGCAAACCAGCCTCCCAGCGCGGCCACCAGTGCCATGCCCCCGAAACTGAAGAAGGTAAACGAGCCCATCTGCGACAGTGACAAGTGACGCCTTTCTGTAAAGTATGCCGGCATCCAAGTCACGCAGAAATACACGAAGTACATATAGGCGAACGTTCCAATGATCGTTCCGCAGATTACGCGATTCCACAGGAGTGCGGTCACGGACAACCGTTTCGTCGCAGGCTGGGCCACAGCGGCAGTCGAGGGGAGTTCGCGGTAGCCATCGGTTAGCAGTATCCACGGGATTAACCAAAGGAAGCCACTGATGCCGATCAGCAGGAACATGGTTCGCCAGCTGTGGTCGAGGAGCAGCCATGCAGCAATCGGGGTTCCGATTGCGGGGCCGATTTTCGTGCCGGTCATGTACAAGCCGATGGCGAGGCCACGCTGATTCTCGGCAAAATTCAGGCGAATCCATCGGTAGCTGGCCGGCACCGAGATGGATTCGCCGATGCCTACGAGTACGCGCACGAGAATTAATTGCGCGAGCGTGTTTACCGACGCTGTGCTGGCGGAAGCCGCGCACCAAAAAAGCACTGCTAATGCATAAGGCCACTTCACACCGTAGCGGTCGACCACCCATCCAGCGGGGATCTGCAGGGCGGCATAGGCCCAGAAGAAGGCGGAATTAACCGTGCCGCGGCCGATCTCGGATAGCTGGAACGACTTGATAAACTCGGGCGTAGCGAGCGCGACTGCGATGTTCGACCGGGAAAGATAGGCAATGATCGCTGCTAAGCTCAAAAGCCCGATGATGGTCCATCGCCTTCCGGACCCGTTCTCTCGAGGCGTGATCTCTTTTTCCGAAGAAGCGACGGTGGCTTGGGAGTTCATTCGGCGATCCTGCTGGTGGCGTGACGGTTTACACCAAAAAGCGGGAACCTCTTCCTGAAGGATCCAGTGCTCCGGAAGCCCCTTTGGACAAGGCGCCTCTTATTGCAAGAAATGTCTTGCAATGCTAGTCCCACCATCTCTCGCCTTCGGCCAAGTGCGCTTTC
This sequence comes from Candidatus Sulfotelmatobacter sp., assembly GCA_035511455.1. Classification (GTDB taxonomy): domain Bacteria; phylum Acidobacteriota; class Terriglobia; order Terriglobales; family Acidobacteriaceae; genus Sulfotelmatobacter. Next base: position 22,728 of record DATKFH010000167.1, read on the forward strand.
GCGACATCTGGGTTTAGATCGACACCCAAACCGGGCTTATCATTTACCGAGATGTCCCCATTCTTGATGTAGAGTCCGTCGAGGAGAAGTAGCTCATCCATCCATCCTCCTCTGCCAGTAATCGTCTCGCACATCAAATAGTCACGAATCGATGCGGCCCATTGACATGCTGCCCAGGTGATGAGCTGGCTGCCGGTGTTGTGAGTAGCCATGGGAAATCCGTAAATATCCGCCATGTCTGCAATTCGTTTTGTTTCGAGAAATCCGCCGCAGTTACGAAGATCCGGATTCAGAATGTCGAGGCCTTGGTTCACGATGAAGTCATTAAAGGCCTGGCGGCGTGTCAGATTTTCTCCAGTGCAAATGGGCACGCGTGATACGGCAACGAGACGTTTCCAGGAGTCGGAATAGTCAACCCCGAGCGGATCCTCAAGCCACAAAGGTTTTATGGGCTCTACCGCCTCGGCCAACTGAATGGAAGTTCTAAGGTCGTATTCCCAATGGCAGTGAACCATGATGTCATGATCCCAGCCGATAGCCTCGCGGCAATTCTCAAAACCCTTGCCGATATCCATGAGTTCTTTTGTGGTAAGCACACGCTGGCTGACGTCGGGTGAGTTGTCGGTTGGCGGTGGGCCGTGGTGCACCTCAATTTTGTGGGCGGTAAACCCACTTGGGTCCGACTTCACCGTTTGCGCCCACTCCCGGCAGGATTCCTTGTCGAGGAAGTTCCTGGGCGCCGCATGGTCGTATAGCCGGACCTTGTCGCGGAACTTTCCTCCAAGGAGCATGGTTACGGGAACGCCAAGAATCTTGCCGGCAAGGTCCCACAACGCCATCTCAATGCCGCTGGCGGCCCGCGCCAGATTGTGAGCCGAACCATCGGTGCGAGTGCCTGCCAAGCTGTTGGCGCCTCTGCCCAACTCCGAGTAGATGGCATCGATGCCCACAGGATTCTTCCCGACGAGAAAAGGCTTCAGTTCGAGGATCTGTTGTTTGGTTCCAATCGATGGGCTCCCATAAGCCTCGCCGATACCATACGTGCCGTCCGATGCCGTGATCTTTATAAGGGTGTAGGTGCGCTCAGCGGAAAGCACCATGCACTGGACATCGCGAATTGTCTCGCGGCGGAAAATCTCCTTGGAATGCAACTGCAAAGGCGCAAGGACCGGGAAAGCCGCCGCTCCAAAGAGGAACCCGCGGCGCGAAAATGTGGATTTCATGTTCTTTGTTGAGCCTCCTTCAGAAACATCTGCCGGGCTAACTCGACGGCGAGCACCCTTTCTTTGAAAGCCGCTGCCTAATATCACCGGCAAACAGCTCGGCATTCGCGCTATGTCGAGCCTTTTCGCGCGACGACAATCATGAACGTATCGGGTTTTGGTGAAGGTCGGGCCCCTGGCTGGGCCGACTCAAATTCAGCAGTCGGTAAATAAATGGTACCCGTCGAACGATCAATATCCATTGTTCTGGCGCCCGCAGGGGTCTGAACCGTCTGCACCATATCGAAGCTGCCCGGGGATGTCTCTTGCACGACATGAAGCTTGCCATCCCGGCAGCTTGCAAACACCTGAGACCCGTCAAATTTGGTTGCGTCCACGCCACTGCCAATTGGCAGAAACGCCAGAATCTTGCCGTCATCGGCATTCATGACGATCAGCATTTGGGGATTTCGGCACCCAATAAAGAGACGCCGCTTCTCTGTGTCCATTGACATTCCTACTGGAGCGCCCCCAGGAGCGACTGGCCAACGAGTCACGACCTTCTGCCGTTTTAAATCGACTGCGGCGACCAAGTTCTTATCCATCAAATTGATGTAAACCTTGCCCACGCCGTCCGCGGCAAGGAACTCAGGCGCCCCGTCAAGTGGGATCGTTTTTTCGATCTTTCCTTTCGTGGGATCGACATCTGGCTGCAACGTCATGAGCACGCCCCCGTCTCCTGACACAACCAGAACCCGGTCGCTGAACTTGTCATAAATAATTCCGTCGGCGTCGGGCTGTGCTGGGATGGTCCCAAGAGCTACGTTCGTCTTGAGGTCGAAGATGACGACCGCTCCATTCCCGCCGCCGTCGCTGATAAAACCGCGCCCCACTCGAGGGACTAGCGCGACGCCATGTGCTCGCTTCTGACCAGGAATATCAGCTAACACTTTGCCCGACTCAGTATCGATCACCATCGTGTCCGTTGTTCGGGGAACGTAAAGCCGATGATTCTCGGCGTCGACTGTCACGTAGTCCCAGGCGCCGCCACCTCCGATCTGAAAAGTGTTCACAACTGACCAACGCGTTTCGCCAAACATCAAGGGAACACAGGTGATTAAAGCTGCAATGACGACGACCATTGACACAATTACAGGAACTGCTGTTGTCCGCATTTAGTTCCTCCAAACACTATCAAGATTCAAGGTTCCAGTTGGCCGTTGTGCAGTCTAGGTATCCGCAAAGGATTTCCATCCCGCAATGTGTCGAGCAACAATGATCGAAGGCCTCTGCAGCAAGCCAGCGCGCGCGCGATCGACGTCTTCATCGCTTCCGGTTCCAAATTCGGGATCCAATTTCCTCCTCCGAGGAAGGATTGAAAGCCCGAGTTTTCCCATTCGTTTCCGAATACCTCGGACTGCCCGATCAGCATTGTGCCCTTGATCGTCAACGCTTTGCTGCGATTATTTGAGGTGTACCTGGTGCTTGCCATCTGGGTGCTTTTGTGGTTTCCAGGCGGAGTAGGCATTGCGTGTTTCAGAGTTTGGAGGGTAGGTCCCGGGCAAGGCGGCACCCGCCTCGATACGTTGCATAATGAAATCTTCCATCCGTTCTTGCTCGCTGGCGTCTGCGGCTATTTCTTCGGCCAAATGTTGAGGAACCACCACAACACCATCAGCATCTCCGACGATCACATCGCCCGGATACACAGCCACTCCGCCACAACCGATGGGCAGATTTATATCCACGGAATGGTGTTTGATAATGTTGGTCGGCGCACTTGCGCCTGCGCAAAAAACGGGAAATTTGGAGACGGCAATCACGGCGCTGTCACGGACCGGCCCATCGGCAACCATCCCCGCCACTGCGCGTACTCTCAGCCGAGCGACCAAAATGGAACCGCAGCAAGCAACCGTCCTATCGCCACGACAATCCTGCACGAGAACATATCCTGCCGGGATGGTCTCAATGCTGCGCCGTTGTGGATGATTCGGGTCTTCAAAAATCTCCAACACATCGATGTCCTCGCGGGCTGGAATGTTCCGCAGAGTAAACGCGGGACCGACCAGGTTCGGATTCCCAACGGGTCCCAATGGGGCGATACCCTGCATGAACGTGTTCCGAAAACCACGGCGGAATAGCTGAGTGGTCAAAGTGGCTGTGCTTACATATTTCAGAGTCTCACATGCGCGGTCACTCAGTTGCAGCTCCATCAAGACTCCTTGGCGATATGCGCGGAGGCCAGCCGATTCCTCACTCCACGAGTTCCCTGGGTCGAGTTTCAGGGCCGTACTCAAACTGAGTAACTACTTCCGTGGTTGGTTCTGCGCTGTCGCCCAATGCACGATTTCGTGCGTTCGAGATATGCTCGCGCATGGCAAAACGTGCCTTGTCTTGGTCCTCTTCGCGGATCGCCTGCAAAATCTTGCGATGCTCGTCTTGTACAAGCGCCAGCCGCTTTCGGCTCCGCGTCAGGGACAAACTGCGGGTGACGTTCATGCCATTGAAGATGTGAGCGGCGAGAGTGTCCAGGGTTTGAATGAAGAGTGCATTGCGGCTTGCCGCGGCAATGGCGGCATGAAAGCGAATGTCCTCTTCCACGCCGAGTTGACCAGCCGAGTTGGCCCGATCCAAAGCTTCGAACGCCTCCTCAATCGCCGCCAAATGCTCATCTGTTCGGCGTTCGGCGGCAAGCGAAGCAGCTTCGCCCTCCAGACCGATTCGAAATTCGAAACAACGCATTAGGTCTGCAATTCCGCCGATGGGAGCTAGGCGCAGGAACTCGCGACCGGGTTGCCGACGTACATAAGTGCCAGCACCACGGCGCGCTATCGTTACACCGTCAGCGTGCAGACGGGCCAAGGCCTCACGAACAACAGCACGTGAAACATCGAATTCGGTGGCCAGGACATTCTCTGAGGGCAACCGATCACCGACCTTAAACTCACCCGCAACGATTTGTTGCAACACTCGCTCATAAATTTGATCTGCGAAGCGGGTTGGTGACGCGTCCTGTTTGGCAAGTGTCTTCATTATTGCTGTCCCGTTACCAGTCATGAAAGTTTTTAGGATCCCGATAAGAGAGTTGTCTTGCGTAGCGACAATTTGCTAGCGACTTGTGAGACAACAATCTTGATTTCTCGCATTGCTGTCTTACTGAATGTCGGTACTCCCCGGGAAAATGTAGCGAAGGCCGAACGCAAAAATAATACTCATTTCTTAGACCTTGTCAATCCAAATTCTTTGCACTGTCATATAAGTTGCTTAGTTTCATTTGCTTAGTGCAGAATCGATGACCGCTACAGTGCAATTTTATGGTTCGGCATCGTCCCCCGGTAAACCTAAGAAATTTGGAAAAAATGTGTCTGTCAACATTAAATAAATTGCTTGACAAGTAGTGACAATTGGACTATACAATCCCTCCCATTGGCCAAAAGTTGTCCTACTGCATTCGCTATGATCAGGAGGTTGTCTGGTGACAATCCATGAAATCAGAATCAGGGTGCAGGTTGGTTCGGCGTTGGTCGGTCTCATGTTGGCGGTTTCACCCGCAGTTCAGCTTTCTGCCCAGGTGACAGGAGCTACGCTGTCCGGAACCGTTACAGATAACTCGGGTGCCGTTTTGGCCGGCGCACAAGTCGTCATTGAAAATCTGTCAACAGAAATAAGGCGCAAGTCGGTGACAAACGATGATGGCGTCTACAGCGCGCCAAATCTTCCCCCCGGCAGCTATGAACTAACCGTCGCGGCACCGGGGTTCGCTACCGCATCCCGCAAAGGTATTACCTTGAACGTGGGCGGCAATCAAATCATCGACGTCCAGATGAGAGTGGGTAAAGTCAGCGAGCAGGTCGAAGTGGACGAAAGAGCGCCGACACTTCAACTCGCATCTTCTGAGATAACCACCGTTGTGGACTCCCAGACGGTTCGAGAACTGCCTCTTAACGGCCGAAGCTGGACTGACTTGGCCGCCCTTCAGCCTGGTGTGGTGCGACTTGAGAGCTCATTTAATGCCGCCTCCGGATTCGACCGCGGTTTAAAGGGCTTTGGCACCCAGCTCTCGATCAGTGGGGGCAGGCCAGTGCAAAACAACTACCGGATAGACGGTCTCAGCGTCAACGACTACGCAAATGGTGGTCCGAGTAACGTTATAGGAGGAGCACTGGGAGTAGATGCCATCCAGGAATTCTCTGTTATTACGAGCAATTACACCGCCCAGTATGGAAGGACGTCGGGAGGAGTCGTCAACGCGATCACGAAATCCGGGACAAACGGCTTGCACGGCAGCGCCTACGAATTCATTCGGAATAGTGCTCTGGACGCCAGAAACTATTTCGATTTCAACGCTGCCGGCAACCCAACCAGGCCGCCATTCAGGCGAAACCAGTTCGGTGGATCGTTGGGCGGACCAATATCCAAGGGTCATACCTTTTTCTTTGGAGATTATGAAGGGATCAGGCAGAGCAAAGGCATTGCCACCCAGGCGATCGTGCCCTCAGCAGCGGCGCGAGCGGGGAATCTTACGACCGGACACGTGAGCGTGGATCCTGCTGCTGCCAAGTATCTTACTCTTTATCCTCTTCCGAACCTGTCGACGGGAGCCGGCGATACAGGAATTTACTCGTTCACCGATCGGCAAGTTCTTACAGAGAATTTCTTCACGACGCGAATCGACGAAGTGGTATCCCAGAAGAACAGCCTATCCGGAAGCTACATCTATGACGACACGCCATACTCAGCGCCCGACCCCATGAACATCACATTGAAAGGCCACCACATACGGCGGCAAAGCGGAGTGTTGGAAGAGACGCATTTGTTCAGCCCCACCTTGCTGAACTCTGTTCATGTCGGAGTGAGTCGAGACGTGGCGTCCATCAATAGCAACAGGGGACCCATAAACCCTCTATCCACGGACAAGTCATTCGCCGCGATACCTGGAGACAATGCAGGCCGAGTATTCATACCGAATGTAACCACATTTCCGGGAGGGGTTGCCGAGACCGGCGACCTCCAATCCTACACCTCCGCCCAAGGCTATGATGATGCCGTTCTCACCCGTGGCTCTCATGATCTAAAGTTTGGTGTTGCTGTCGAGAATATTCGGAGCAATGTATTGGGAGGCCGAGGTACGGGAGACTGGGCCTTTGGATCTCTTGCCAATTTTCTCACCAACCAGCCGCTCAGCTTCCAGGCAAGCAAACTCTTTACGGTCTTTCCGCGTGATGTGCGCGCAACGATCTTTGGCGCCTATCTTCAGGACAATTGGAGAATTCGTCACAATCTCACAGTCGATCTGGGCCTGCGGTATGAGATGTCAACCGTCCCACAGGAGGTTAACGGCAGATACGTAACCCTGTTAAATCTGACGGATGCGCAGGCGCAAGTTGGTGGGCAACTCTTCCATAATCCGACATTGCGTAACTTCGAGCCGCGGCTTGGCTTCGCGTGGGATCCGAGGGCCGATTCGAAGACAGTTGTACACGGAGCTTTCGGCATGTTCGATGTCCTACCTCTTCCCTACGTTATGGCTTTGGTGGAATCACAGGCGGGGCCGTTCAACCAGGTAGCAACGGCGCAAACGGGGCTGAACGGCGCCTTCTACGCGGGGGGATATTCGCTCTTGAACCCAATTACTAATTCCAATTCAGCGTTCGTCGAGCAGCATCCCCATCGCAACTATGTAATGACCTGGAATCTGAACGTGCAACACCAAGTTACCGAAAACCTGGGCTTCATAATTGGGTACGTCGGGAGCCGAGGGTTGCATCAGCAGTTCAAAGTGGACGACTCAGATATGACCTTGCCAACTCTGAAGTCAGCCGGCTATGTGTTTCCCTTCTCAACGAATCCCCTTCCCACTTTGAATCCAAACTTCGGGGACATTCGATCCTTATGGTGGAATGGTGGCTCCTCTTATCACTCGCTGCAGTTGGGCGTAACCAAACGTATGAGTAAGGGCGTTCAGTTCCAGGGTTCCTATACATGGTCCAAGAGTATTGATGACAGCTCATCCGGCGCTGGATCGGATTCATATGCCAATTCTCTAAGCAGCCTGCATTGGTACGATCAAAGACTCAACAAGTCAGTTTCGGACTTCAACACCCCGCGCGTGCTGACCTTGAGTACGGTCTGGGAAGTTCCCACCTGGCAAGGGTCGGCAAAGATCAGTCAGAAGATTTTGGGCGGATGGCAACTCGGAGGCATCCTCACTGCTCAAGATGGACAGCCATTCACTGTAATCGTCGGGGGTGACCCACTGGGGCAGAACAGCAGCGATCCCTTCGCATTCCCGAATCGCCTGAACGGCGCCGGCTGCAATTCTTTGGTCAACCCAGGAAATATCAACCAGTATATTAAGGTGCAGTGCTTTTCTATGCCGACAGCTCCGAACTTGAACTTTTGGAACGCGAACTGCAATCCCGCACCGCCGACGTTGGTCGATTCGAATGGCAATCAAATCCCGCTCAACCATCCGCAGAACCCGGCCCTCGATGGAGCGGGATGGCTGCCCCCATTGCCCTGCTTTAACCTGCGCGGAAACGCGAGACGCAACATATTGGCTGGTCCTGGGCTTGTCAATCTGGACTTTTCTGTATACAAAAACACACGAATTTCTGAGAAGTTAACCACCCAATTTCGCGCGGAGTTCTTCAATGTGGTGAACCGTGCTAATTTCCAGAGCCCGCTGGATAACAATGCATTATTCGACCCGACTGGTAGCCCGCAGAGCGGTGCCGGTGTGATTGACCGAACTGCAAATGATTCGCGAGAGATCCAGTTCGCGCTGAAGTTCTTGTGGTAATCGGGGGTAAACTTCGGCGAACGTACCGCTGAGTGCTTCGGGTGGAGGTGAAACCGTTCGGCGATGTGGTCGTGTTTGCTCCAAGCGGCGAGCCGTGTGCACCCGGTTCATTCACGGGTGATGCGGAAACGTCCCTGGATATTTCGGCAGCAAGATCGCATGGAAAGCCAACCGCCCGTTATACCGGCACCTCACTTCATCTCAGGTGAAACACAACTGGTTCTAGGCAAGCCCTATCGGCTCGAAACACGTCGGAGGTTTGACCTGCCCCCGCTTTCGTTCACGTAAGAATACGACAAACTTCCTGCTTGAGGGTAATACCGTCGCGCGGCGCAATTAATGCGCGCTACACAGTTGGCTTTGTCATTTGGTTGGCGAATAAGCGGCTAACTTCCGCGAACTGTACCCTGACAACAAGCATCTCGTGACGAGCTGCTCCATGCCGCCTCAGAAACTTTCGATACGCTCGTTCCGTCAGGTCAGCCCATTTTTCCTTATCTACCAAGTCGGCACATTCCGACATGTCGCCCAGGTTCCAGAATTGCGTCCGGGGAACACGGGCATACCGTTCACGTAAAATTGGAGCAGGAATAGACCGTGAAACATTGCAAAGCTTGGGGTTCCTGGTCGTATCGTTCCAAGCTCCAAACAAATACAAGCTTCCTACAGCTGTCAGATAAGGCAATGCGGTTAACCAACCTTCCCCGGGCAAGAATTGTCCAAAGGACGTATCTTCTCGCGCTGCCATGCTGGTAGATGTGACCGGCGGGGCTTGCAAAAACATGTAGCCGAAGAAGAAAACCCCTGCCGCCATACCCGCCGATGTCGGGGATAGAGCGAGCGATTTGTTCATCGCGCCGGCGATCGCAAAACTGATGTTCATCCGATCCATGTATGCGATGATGTAGACCACGATTGTAGGGGAAACAATACGTATCCAACGCGCCGCCGGAATCGACAATTTCGTTTTCGCGAGCATCGGTGGGTGCGAATCCTGATTCATCGGCGAAATCGGATTTCGCCTTTCGTCAGTGGATCTCCGGCTCAGGAATCGGAGTTTGCCCTTCGAGGAAATCGAAATCACATCCTTCGTTAGCTTGTTTTACATGTTGTAAGAACATGAGCCCATAACCTCGAGGTATGCGCGGGGGCGGTTGTGGGCGGCTGGCGAGGCGATTCCTCAATTCAACATCAGAGATGTCCAGATGGAGGGAGCGTTTTCGAACGTCGATCGCTATCCGATCTCCGGTGCGTACTGCAGCGAATGGGCCGCCAATAAAGGCTTCCGGAGCGATATGCAAAACGCACGCGCCGTAGCTGGTGCCGCTCATTCGTGCGTCAGACAGCCGCAGCATGTCGCGCACGCCTTGACGGACGAGTTTCTTGGGGATGGGCAGCATTCCCCATTCCGGCATTCCAGGTCCTCCTTGCGGCCCTGCATTCTGTAAGACGAGAACATGGTCTGGGGTTACATCGAGATCTTCCCGATCGATATTGGCAGCCATCTGGTTGTAACTGGAAAATACAAGGGCCGGTCCAGAATGTTTCAGAAAACGAGGGTCGCACGCGGAGGGCTTCATCACACATCCATCGGGCGCGAGATTGCCGGTGAGTACGGCTAAGCCCTCCCCTCTTGAGATGGGATTATCCAAGGGACGGATCACATCGCGGTTCCACACCGGCGTGCCCGCGATATTTTCTCCCAAGGTTTTGCCGTTTACGGTTAGTTGGGTCAAGTCGAGTTTGGAACTTATCTCTCGAAGGAGAGCCCGGATTCCCCCGGCGTAGTAGAAATCTTCCATCAGATACGCCCCGGAAGGCCGGATATTGGCGACAACGGGAATTCCGCGAGAGAGCTCATCAAAACGAGCCAACTTCAAGTCAATCCCTGCCCGGCGAGCGATGGCGATCAGGTGGATATAGGCATTTGTCGAACCGCCCATGGCTGCCAAGGCCACAATCGCATTATGGAATGCTTCGGGTGTCAAAACGTCGGCGGGGCGAAGATCCTCCCACACCATTTGCACAACCCGCCGCCCGCACTCTGCAGCCATGCGTTGATGGTTGGCATCGGCCGCAGGGATCGAAGAAGCACCGGGAAGCGACATCCCTATCACTTCGGCCAGGCTCGTCATGGTTGCGGCCGTCCCCATCGTCATGCAGACGCCAGAGGAACGAGCAATTCCGTTCTCAATCTCCTCCCAGTCTTCAATCGTGATCAGTCCTGCGCGCTTCTCATCCCAATATTTCCACGCATCGCTACCACTTCCGAGGACCTTACCATGCCAGTTGCCACGCAGCATGGGTCCGGCGGGAAAATAGATGGCAGGCAGGCCGGCGCTGATAGCGCCCATTAATAAGGCCGGCGTTGTCTTGTCACACCCACCCATCAAAACAACGCCATCGATGGGGTTGGCACGCTCCCACTCCTCCACCTGCATCGAGAGGAAATTTCGATACAGCATCGAGGTTGGCTTCAAAAACGACTCGCTCAGCGCCATTGCCGGAATTTCGAGTGGGAAACCACCTGCTTGCAGAATCCCACGCTTGATGTCTTCAACTCGCTGCTTAAAATGCGCATGGCAGTGGGTAAGGTCATCCCATGTATTGAAAATGCCGATGGCTGGACGCCCAAGATAGTCGTCCGCCGAATAGCCCATTTGCTTGAGCCTGGAACGGTGGCCGAAGGAGCGGAGATCTTGGGGGCCCCACCACCGGTGGCTGCGAAGGGTATCTGCTGTCTTCGGCGTTCGCGTCCTCTGAACGCCCTGCCCCCTTCGAGAATCGCCAGACTTGGACATTTCGAAACCCCTTTTTCGTGCAATTCTATCCGGCGTCGCGAATCATCCGCGGCCGGGCAAAACTTGCTTGACCAGTTGGTGGCTTAGGAGTGAGCCGCCCGATGCAAGTTGTCTGACATACCCTGCGTGCGCGATGTCGTGTAAATTACTGCTGCTATGCGGAATCTCGAGTGCGAAGATACTGAAATGGCGCAATAGTTGTCAAACATCTATTGACAAACCATCCAATTCCAGTTTAGACATTTATGCTGTCTCTGATTTCCAAAGTTTAGTGGTAACCATGCCAAGTGTTCAGCGTCCTCTTCGAAAACAGCCAAACTCTGCTCCACGACCGCCGCTGAAGGCGGAGTCTTCGGCGTCAGAGCAATCTTCGCGTTTTGCCGACCGAGTTTACGAGCAGATACTGGAACAGATCGTTTCCGGCCAGTCCGCAATTGGCGATCGTCTCCCGTCTGAAGACCAGTTGGCCAAAGAGCACTCGGTTTCGCGTCCTGTGGTTCGCGAGGCTCTGTCCCGTCTGCAGGCGGATGGGGTGGTCATAACGCGGAAGGGCGCAGGCACGTTTGTCCAACGACAACCTGGACGCGAATTCCTCCGCTTGGCACCGATCGGAGGCATTGCCGACCTGATGCGTTGTTTCGAGTTTCGCATCGCCCTGGAAGGTGAAGCTGCATATCTCGCCGCTCAGCGGCGGACTGATGAGCACATGGCTGCTATCCGAGCCGCATTTGACCGGTTGAATGAAGCGAATGCCGCCTCTGAGCTTGGAGTGAAAGAAGACATTGAGCTGCACGTTGCGATTGCCCGGGCCAGCCGCAACCAGATGTTCGTGCAAACTCTCGACGCGTTGGCGGTGCACGTTTTCAACGGGATGAACGTGACGCGCAGCCTTTCGCTAACCCGGAGCCAGAAGCGCCTGCGCCTTGTTCAGGAGGAACATCGACGGATTATCGAGGCCATTTTTGCCTCCGATGTCGAACTCGCGCGGTCCACCATGCGGGAGCATATCGATAATGCCAGGCATCGTGCGCTGGGTGATAGTGTCGAGCCTGATGAAGACTAGCTTGGGCCAGGTGGTTGGGTTGGAGAAGGCATGCAATCAAAAGTATCCAGCAAGAGTGCATTGAAACCTGAGAAGCTGAAATTGCTGAAAAGCGTTAGTACGGCAACCCTCACGACCCAACTATTTCGGCGCGGCTTTCGGAACTTGTTCATGCAAGGGGTTGCCCCACTGGCAAAGCCCAATGGTGAAAATATGGTGGGGCCAGCTTACACGCTACGAAACATTCCAGCACGCGAGGATCTCGACGTTCTGGATATCTTCCTCGATCCCGAGAATCCGCAGCGCAAGGCAATTGAATCAGTTCCTCCCGGGTACGTTCTGGTGCAGGATTGTCGCGGTGACAAAACGGCCGCCTCATGCGGGTCCATTTTGACCACTCGTTTGAAAGTTCGCGGCGCAGCAGGCATGGTATCCGACGGGCCTGTGCGCGACAGCGGAGTAATCGCAGAACTAGGTTTTCCCGTTTTCTGCGCAGGTGCCAGCGCCCCTACCAACATCCTCCGACATCACTCGATCGATCTGAATGTTCCTATCGGTTGCGGGGGAGTTGCTGTATATCCCGGTGACATCATCGTGGGAGATATCGATGGCGTGGTCGTGATTCCGCGGCAGATCGCGGAAGAGCTAGCCGCTGACGCGGCTGAGCAGGAAGGAATGGAAGAGTTCATTTTGCATAAGGTTCAAAGCGGTGCGCGATTGCCGGGAACCTATCCGCCCAACGACGGCACGAGAGCAGCGTATTTGGCTTGGAAATCACAAAAATCCAAGCGAAGTTGAGTCCGCTTTGCGTGGTGCTGGACTAACAACTCGCTGAAGGACACGAATCGTGAAAATTACCGAAGCCATGCTAATCGGGAACTCTGAAGTGTTTGGGACGCGGAAACAATTCGCGCCTTCAACCCTCGAACCGGGACCGACCTTGAGCCCGATTTCCGAGGAATACTACATCCTGGACGGAAAATCGCGATGATCTCCCGCAATATGGTGACGCCTTTCCAGGCTGTAACTAAGTTACGCATCGCGTTGAACACCCTTCCTGCCTCTTCAGTAGCGGACTCCACCACGCCCGAGTTCCGGGTAGCAGTCGCCGAAAGCATGCAGACCGAAGAAGTTCTTCTTCATCGCGCGAATTGAGAGTAGAGGTTGCATCGTCAAGGTCCTCAGTATCTCGCCCAATGCAGTTCTAAGGCCTGACGATCATCTTGCCAACCCCGTCGCGATATTGGCTCGCTATTGCGAATGCTTCGTCGATGCGTGCGATCTCCCTGGTGTGGGTAAGCAGCGGTGCGAACCACTCGGGGTGTGCTTGAAGTAGTTCCAGAGCTTCTTGCGTCTCGTGGTTCGATCGGCGCACGTTGAAAATCGTAACCTCCTTGCGTCTCATTTCTGATGCATCCAGCGATACCAAAGGTATCGTATGAATACCTGTCAGCGCGACGCGACCGGCATTGCGGGTTAGTTGCACAGCTTGACCCATGGTATCGTCTCCCGCCGCACAGTCCATTGCACAGTCAACACCACGGCGGCCCGTCGCGCCGAGGATTTCCTCGGCCGCTTCCTCGGGCTGGAGTGCAAAGGCGGCGCCAATCTCCCGAGCTAATTCGCGGCGGTGCGCCAGCGGTTCCACGGCCCAGATTCGCCCTGCCTTCGTGGCTCGCAGTGCGGCTATAGTCAAAAGCCCGATTGGCCCCGCGCCGATGACCGCTACCGTTTCGCCCGGGCGGATTGACGCCAAGTGGAGGGAATGCATTGCAACTGCGAGAGGCTCGGCCAGAGTCGCTTCGTCGAGCGACATCCCGGTGGGGGTGGGGCGAAAGTTGACAACCGGTAAGTTGATCAGTTCACGGAAGAATCCGGGAAGAGGCGGGCTGCTCAGAAACCGAAGATTCGCGCACACGTTGTGGCGCCCGCTCAAACAGAACTCGCAATGATAGCAATAGAGCGCGGGTTCAAGTGCCCCGCGGTCGCCTGCAGCGAGCCCAGTGATACCGGCGCCGGTTTTCACGATTGTTCCCGCCGGCTCGTGTCCGAGCACCATCGGGTAAACATTGGGAGTGCTGCCGACTGCGCCCTCGGCGTAGGCATGCAGATCGGACCCGCAGACGCCTACGGCCCCGATGCGCACCTGCACTTCGCCCGGTCCGGGATCTTCAATCGGCATGTCCGTAAGCCGGAATGTCAGGGGAGCGATGAGTTCCGCGGCTCGCATCGAATGCTCTTCCTCGGAAACGATACCTCATCGGTGGTCCGGAACAAAAGGTCAGCGGACGGTCGCCTCACCTTCACAGGCCGGCTGCACTGGTTCTTGTCATTGAGGCGGGTGCAATAATCGCTCATACGCTCATACAAATGACATCAACACTACGCTCGATTTCTTGTTGGGAATTATTGGCGCCAACAGTACCTGCCTCCTGGTCGGCTTGTGCGAATCGATCGCAGAAACTCCTGGATAAAGGGCTTAACCGGAAGCAATGCCAAAACAGTACCGCTAAACGCGCTGCTGGTTAGGAGATCGGACCGAAGCCATGCATAAATTGGCATAGCATAGCGTAGGTCACAGATGTGGTGAGGCTCGATCCGGGCTTTATTCAGGGTGCCTTTAACGCACGATTTCTCTCGTTAGTCTTTGGACCACGGCGGGGCTAAGCCTGTCATGCGCGCGTAAGCAACAAGCTGTCCCATGTGCTCGTTGCAGTGAATGATTAGGCGGAGGTAAACGGCATGGGCGGTGGTATCTCGCTTCAAGAATTCGACTTTCCTTTCCAGATCCTTGGGCGTTTCTGTGGCCCGGGCTGCTTGCGCGGCCTCAAGCGAGCGCTTCAACCAGGAGATGACTTCGGCCTTGGCAGCCACCGACTTCTCGAAGCCCTGGTTGATCTCGGGCGGCATTTTCTGCTTTCCGACCACGCTCAAGAAATAATAATTGGCGATGGCGACGTGCATGTACACCTCGCTGGTAGAGCGCACACCCGGCGTTGGCCGCCACGCGAACTTCTCTGCGGGCGTAGCGTCGGCCAATGCAAGCAGCTGGCTCGTTACATGCTTCAGCTCGCCACCGTAGCCTTGTCCCACCCCTTCCGGAATCGTTTGGGCAAACGCCGATGTACACAGACAAAAGAGTACGAGCAGCAGGTTCTTCACAGTCCCTCCTATCTCCCGAAATAGTCGAACAATTGCACCTGTGGGTAGTGAGAGAGCCTTCGAAGGGCAGCAGAATGTTAATACCGCGTCTAATCGCCTTCTCGTAAGATTGCGCTTTCGTTCACCAAACGGCGCAATGTGACGAATGACGAGCAAACCGGAAATTGAACCCCGAAGAGTCAGGCAAGAGCGACGGTGACCGATCTTGAAAGTTGTACTAGCCATAAGTCGGCTTCTGGGAGACCGCCCTGATCTCCTCGAAGCCCGTTTATGGACCACACCCTGAACCGGGCGCTTGTGCTATTCTCGGTCGCGCGCGGTCCCCGTTTACATGAAAGACGACATTCGATTGCGGTCCCGTAAGAGACACGCACTCCTTCTGATATGGTTAGGTGTCGCTTCCGCTCTCCCGATGACAGTTTTCCTTGCATCCGACATCCCACGACTTGGTCAGGCTTTGTCGCTTGTACTGTGGGTCATTCTCTCTAGCAGTGCACTCAGAGGCCAAAACTGGGCGCGTTGGGCTCTGGTAGCTCTGCTCGGAGCGAGTGTGTTCCCACTGTTCGCAATGTCTATCTTGTCCCTCGTTCCTAATCCCGATAACGGGACATCGGATTATGGTTTTCTCTTCGTGCTTCCAGTGTTCATGCTGGCTTCAATATCCGCGACGGCTCTATCCTTCTCAGAGTCAGTCGGAGACTATTTTGGACAACGGCGAGTCGAGCCGACTGAGCAATGGAATAACTTACAGCTTCAAGAACCTGTCTCATGGCGCCACGCCGCCCATAGGGCGCCTGACTCCACAGCGTCCAGAAGTCGGCGCGCGAAAGGCGCCACGTTGGCCAGAATCGGAGTCATAACCGCATTTGCTGCCATTGCCGCAGTTACTGTCCTAGGGGTTACTGCTGTATCAGAATTGTTTCGCGGTGCGATGCGCGAGTGGCAACTATGGCTGGCGAAGACCACAAATCCATTTGTCTTCATGATATTGATCGTTCTTTTTCTTGGCGGGTTGATGGCCGTTGGCCTGTGGATGGTGGTGCTCTATTTTCTTTTCTTCGGATTACCATTTCTGATGACTCTGCCTCTGACTCTTCCTCTTGCCTGGAGATGGCGGGATCCTGCCCGCCTACTAGTCCTCCGTCCATTCGATGCTCCTTTGATCACCCCAAGTCTTCGGAGGTATCTGACACAAGAAGCATCTTTGTTCGGCCACTGCTATACCTTGGCTGACTCCTCGCTTAAAGTACCCCTGTATGTTCGGATTCCTTTCCTTCTTGGCAATTTGGCACTCTTCAACTTCCACACGGAAAAAATCCGTCAACCTCGTGATCTCCAGAAGCTCGCTAAAGACATGAACAGGCGCGTTATGCGCAATCTGAATTGGGTCCTCTCAAGGCATCGCCTATTCGCTATCACTTGTCGTGACGACGCATGGCAGGCTTGCGTGAAGACAGTAGTAGATAGGGTCGACATCGTTCTCTTGGAGATTAGTAGCCTCACACCCAATATGATGTGGGAGTTCAACCTGCTTCGTTCGAGCGGCGCACTTTCGCGGACCATCTTGTTGCTGCAAAAGCGCAATCAAGCCGACTGTTTGAACCAGTTGTGTTCTGACCCGCGGCTGCTAGCATCACTCCCAATTGTTACCTACGGAAGCGGTGCCCCACTCGGCAATGGCGCACTTACTAAGGCCTTGGTCGATATTCTTCAGCGCCAGCCGAAGGATGCACCGGCAGACTACGGAATATTTGAGTAAGTAAGCCGGTGATCGAGCGATGGATCGTGCTGCCCTCCGTCCGGCTTTGGGATTTTCCACTCGCTGTAATCAGGCCTCTATTTGGACCAACCGGGCTTCGCGCCCTCGAAGTCGGCTTGTGGGAAGTGATTTCGACAAACATTCCATCAGTCGCTCGGCAGGAAGATTCCCGGATTCCTTCAAATGAGTGTGCTTGCGGTGTGCCTGAGCCTTGCCCTAACCAGCATCTCTGACGGAACAGCAAACCTGGGCCTGGAGCGGTAGCGTGTGGCAGGCTCGTCTCGTCTGCGAAGCCGCGGTTGCGACGATTTGGTCTCGGAAGTAGTTGAGCAAGCTATTGATTCTAAGGCGTATAACTGACCGCAATGGGGCTTCGGCCTGGCGACTTCACGACTTCACGGATTGTGAAGTATCCTTTGTAAGTGCACATCGTTACGCGTACGCACCTGAGGCAGGCCATCGAAGCCTACCCAGATGCAGCGAACGAAATCAGAGCCTGGACCGCCATAGTCGAGGCGGTTCGCTGGCACAATTTTGATGAGGTCCGCAGAACGTTCCGGGATACCGATTCTGTAGAAGGCTACGTCATCTTTAATATTAGGCACAACCGGTACAGGCTTATAACCGTCATTCACTATGCTAAGACGACAAGAGAACGGCAAACACAACGACATGTCTCCGGGCGGTCTATCTTGACGCATAAGGAATACGACAATCGCAGCAATTGGGACAGGAGGTACGGAAAACAATGAGCACAGTTCTCCGAGACCCGGCGGAAATGATTGCGCATGGCGCTCCCCACGTCATACACAATGATGCAGAACTTGAAGTGTATACCGATGCTCTTTTCCGACTAACGGCGCTAGAAAGTCCATCGAACTCGGAAGTTAAAGCAATCGAACTCCTGACCTTGCTGGTGGAGCGTTACGAGCAAGAGCATTACTCAGGGCCCAAGGCTGATCCCGTTTCCATTGTGCGATTTCTCATTGAACGGCAAAATCTGACCCAGCGCGACCTCATACCTCAATTTGGCTCGGAGAGCGCGGTTTCGATGTTCATGACCGGGCGGCGCAATCTCACCTTGGAACAGGTACGGAAATTGAGCACTCGGTTCAAACTTCCCGCGGACCTTTTCATCCCCAAGGTGTCCGTCACGCACAGCCCAAAGCGATTCGCGAAACGGGCCTCACGTTCTCGATAGATTTCGCTCCGGACCGGCCACTGAGATCAAAGCAGAAGTGGGCCACTGACGGTCCCATAGACGGTCAGGTATTTGTTTTCGTCCACATTCGGCAGAGATGTCAATGACTTGCCGTTGTTAGAGTTCTTCGGGTGTGACTCAAAGGGTGTCGTGACCCCTTTTCGCTACGCTCGTGCTTCAGCAGCATCGTTCGGCGCACCGTAATCCAGTGCGGCGCGAACGACTTCTAATTCGGGGTGCTGATAATGTGTTGCAGTCTTTACGTCTCGATGGCCCATTGTCCTCATGACCACGGCCAAGTTCCCGATTCGCATAAGGACTCGAGTGCCGTAGTCATGGCGGGCACAAGCACAATATAAGGATCACCCCTCTGTATGCGAAAAGGCCAAGTGAGGCCGCACTTCGCGAATGATCCGGCAACTCCGGGCCCTCGGTTACCGAGTCGAACCTGAAGTGATTCCGGCATGAGGAGGAGGGATTTTCGAGTCTGTTGTTATCGGGATGGTCAGTCCGAAACGCTGCTCCATGCTAGAATCCCGTCCCGAATCCGCAGACAAAAATCGGACCGGCGGCGCCAGGCCACCGGTCCGAGATTTCAGCCGAAGCGAATCTTACTGATGGAAGTCATCTAGCTTCGGGTTGTTGTTTGTTGTCCCCAGGAAGACGCCCTGCGAGGTGGAGATCATGTACATGATGCCGATCTGAGTCGCGCCCTGGCTCACGACCACTCGTCCGTTGGACCCAACCGCATAAGTCGCCGCCGCGAGTGTGCTGCTGTTCGGACACGCGTTTCCAGTCCCACATCCGCTGCTGTTGTTGTCAGACGTTCCGGTGAAATTGCCGACTCCGTCCGCGTGCACCTGATCGGCCTCTGTGCTGACGTTGGTGCTGGCCGGCGGTTGACTTCCACCGTAGTAATTTCCGTTCAACGAGGCGTTGGTGAAGCTGCTCCCCGTCAGCGGCTGCATCATACCGAAGGTCACCTGGTTGTCGGTCCCAACCACAAAAGCCTGATTCGGGTTGATCAGGTAGAAGACCGGTGGGTGGGTGCCCGCGCCGGATAGCGCCACCCGGCCGGTTGATGGTGTTACCGCGTAGGTCCCCGATACGTTCTGTGAGGTCACGGTTCCGCCATCGTTGTCGTCTAGAGTCCCGGAGAACGTCCCGGTGCCGCTGGCATTGATGATCCCGATCTGCGCGTCAGACACGGCAGGAGTGCTTGACAAATCCAGACCCTGCAGTTCGATCACGCTGTTGCCGTTCAGCGACGCATCGGTGAACGAGCCGCTTTGCTTCAGCACTTGACCGGCCATGATCATGGGCGGCGTTTGCGTGTCCACTGCCATCATCAACATCTCGGATGAGTTGACCACGTAGAAGACGAAGTCGATGGTAGTTGCCGGGCCCGCGAAGCTTATGCTTGCGGTGCCGCGGCCAGTGGAGGCCACGTTGAAATTGGAGGAGATGAGAGTTGTGTTTCCAACGTTGCCAGAGCATGAGCCGCTCGAACACCCGCTGTCATAATCCGCCTCGCCCGAAAAAGAGGCGCTGCCGTTGGCGGTCATTTCCCCTGCCACGGCAAAGCGGTTGGAATTCTGATCCGCTCCGACGACTCCGAAGGCATAGTTACCCGTGATCTCGCCAGTTGAGAATGCAGTGGTTTGTTGCTTGCGCAGCAGCCCGGAGCTAATGTCAGTGCTGGTGCCGTCGTAGCGCATGATGTGGCCGTTGCCCGTGGAGTCCAGCGTGGCGGCAAAGGTCGCGCTGCCACCGCCGCTCGGGGTCAGGTTAATCACCACCAGATTGTTAGAACTCCCGCAGTACGTGCCGGTGAACGCGATGTCGAGTTGGGGTGCCTTGGCCTGATCGGCCAAATCCAGGATCCCACCCAAGATGTGCCCAGCTCCATCGGCTGCGAAACTGCCCACGGCAGAATTGGCTTCGGTTGCACCTTTCCAGCCGTTGGTCAGGAATGCATACTGCCCGTTGAGGGCGGTGTCGACGCAGTTCGTAATCGCGATGCTGAGAGCCTGGCTGAGGGTAGCTGCTGGAGTCTCCGAATCGGCGACTTGAATCGTGAAGTTCGCGGTTCCGCTAGCGGTCGGCGTTCCCGAGATGCTCCCGTCGTTGGGATTAAGGGTAAGCCCTGCCGGCAGACTGCCGCTGATGACGCTCCAAGTATAGGGCTGCACACCGCCCTTGGCTTTCACGTAAGTGGAGTAGACCCAACCAACGTTGCCGCCAGGCAGGGATATTGACGGGAACGAGAGTGGCGCGCCTGCAATGACGCCGATGGTATAAGCGATGGGGCCCACGGTGGTGGACGTGCTGTCCGTCACCGAGACGTTGAGCGTAACCGTTTGAGTCGCTGTAGGTGTCCCGCCAATCGACAGCGTGTTGCTGCCATTGCTGGAAACCCACAGTCCGTCCGCGAGCGGCACCTGCGATCCATCGGTGGGGATCGTGCTGCCATTCACCGTAAAGCTATAGCCAGCTACGCCGCCTGAGACATTGAGCGCCGCATTGAAGTTTTGGCCGACCGTCGCGGTCCCCAAAGAGCCGGCCGGAGGCAACGACAGGGGCACTGTCATGGTCTGGAAGTTCACCTGTACCTGCGCGGAGTTGCCGTTGACGTCCGAGGCCTGAATCTGCCAGGAGTAGTTCGTGCTGCCGCTCAAGCTGGAGACGTTCGGCAGGTTGCCCGAATTCAATGGGTCGACGTTCCAGATAATGGACGTGACCGAGCTGGAGAAACCGTTCGACTTGGAGTTGTTGCTGGGTATCTGCCAGATCGTCCCGTTCGAATCGCAGCACAACCAGAACTGATAGGTGTAACTGCTGGCGTTGGCGGGGTCGGTCCAACTGAAATTAGGCGTCAGACTGACACCCGTCCCTTGCGGTGCAAGGTTGGTGGCAAAGGCGTTCAGCACCGCGCCGACGGTGGCGATCAGGTTTTCCGAGGAGCCGTCGCTGTAGGTGACGTGCAGAGTATAGGTGTCGCCAACCAGCGGCGTGGCACCGTTGAGGCTGGTCGAGAAGCTGAACCCACGGTTGCCGTTAAAAGCCCCAGTCGCAATATCCACTGGGTACACCGCCCCTGGATTCGATTCCGCTGTCAGTTCGACGGCCACCGGCAGTTTGATGAGACCGTTGACATTGAGACCGATGCTGTAATTGTAGGTGGTGGTGCCCGGGTTAATCTGTTCCTGGGCCTGCGTGTTCAGCGTGGCAACAGCGTTGCCGCTTGGCAAGGTCAGGTTCTGGTTGCTGAGGTTGCCGTTGATGACTACCGGGGCCGCGTTGTTCCCATTGGTGTTGGAGACTTGTCCCGGAGCGTCGATCAGGCCGGAGTTCTTCTGGTCGATGATTCCGACGAAAAAGTAATTGGAGCCAGTGGGAACATGGACCGTGTACGATGCAGGGCTCGTTGGCGGGCTCGCCTTGCTTCCCATCACCGCGGCAAAAACGTTGCCGGTGCTCTGATCGTAGAAGCCCGCATACAATGGTCCGGTGGCCGTCTCGCTAAAGGTGACCTGGCCGGAGACGGTGTTGGCGCCCGTGGGTGCGCCGATTAGCACGCCAGGGGAGATTGTTGAAAATGGTCCGGTCGAGGTGCCCGCCACGCCCTGAGCACGGAAGTAGTAGGTAGTTCCATTCGTGAGCCCGTTCACAATCCAGGGGTTCTTCCTGCCGGTTGCCGCGAAGCTCGTGCTTCCGGTGACCGTGGCGAACGTCGAACTGGTGCTCCATTGGACGGTGTATGACGCAGGCATCTCAATGCCGTTGTTGTTCTGGATGGTGTTGTACGAGATAAAGGCGCCTCCGCTGAACGCGCCGAACCCCTTGCTACTGTTCCAGCTGGGAGCCGAACTGATCGTCACCGCTGCCGGATCGACCAGCGTCACCGAAACGCCGGTTAGGGACGAGGTGGTAACGGTCACGTTCGCGACGCTGCTGGTGGGATTCGAGGCGTTCTGGCCGCCATAGCCCAGGTTGTCCATGAAGGCTTGCAAGGTATAGGTGCCGGGGGAGACGCCCTGGATGGTGAAGGCTACTCCCGAGGATGTGGCTGTGGCGATGCTGGTGCCCAGGTTGTTACCGCAGCCGCCGCAGTTGCTGCTGTTCAGCTGCAGATAGGTCCACCCGGTCTTCAAACCGCTGTAAGTCACCGTGCCTGACACTGTGTAGACCGCCGCCGGGTTGATGACCGCGATGGTATAAGTGTTCGGGCCAGCGGTGTGGCTCGCGCTGTCCGTTACCGTGACGTTGGTTAATGTCACGGTGCCGGTCGTGTTGGGGGTTCCGCCAATCGACAGTGTGTTGCCGCCGGTGTTGGAGACATACATGCTGCCGTTGCCCAGACTGACATTGGTCCCGTCGGTGGGGACGGCGGAGCCGTTCACCGAAAAGCTATAAGGTCCAATGCCGCCCGAAGCGTTGATCCCTCCGGAGTAGTTTTGGTTGATGGTTGCGTTCGGCAGAGCGCCAGCCGGAGGCAGAGTCAACGTCGCCGGGGTGGTGACAACAATTTGCAGATTGGCCGTGGCGGTGCCCGGGTTCGGGCTGCTCGAATCGGTAACTTTGGCCGTGAAGTTGAATGTCCCCGCTGCGCTTGGAGTACCAGTAATAGTGCCGCCGGCGGACATGCTCAAGCCTGTTGGCAAACTGCCGGTGTAACTCCAGCTGTAGGGCTGCACCCCGCCACTGGCCTGCAGCGACGTCGAGGGATACGCGTAGCCCGTATTGCCTGCGGGCAGCTGCGACGAAGTTGTAGTTAGGGTTAACGGCGCGCTGTTGTTGATGGAGATGCTCAGGTTCGCGGAGGCGGTTTGCGCCGTTGGGGTCTCCGAGTCCATCACCTGAACCGTAAAGTTCGTGGTGCCGGTCGCGGTCGGCGTTCCCGAGATCGTCCCGTTAGCATTAAGGGAGAGCCCGTTCGGCAAACTGGTGCCGTTGATAAGGCTCCAAGAGTAAGACTGGACGCCTCCGGATGCCTGCAGCGTTGTGCTATAGGAATTATTGGTCACGCCCGTGGGCAAGCTCGTCGTGGTGACCTTTAGCGCCGTTGCGGTGATGGTGATGCTCAGATTCGCCGAGGCCGTCTTCTTCGTGGGTGATTCGTTGTCGGTCACGGTGACCGTGAAGTTGACGGTGCCGACCAAGGTCCCGCCCGGTGTCCCCGAGATCGCACCCGTCGAGGTGTTCAGACTCAAACCGGCCGGCAAGCTGCCCGTGGTCACCGCCCAGGTGTAAGGCGTGACGCCGCCCGCCGCCTGCAGGGTTGCGCCCGCATAGGCTGTGCCGATCACGCCCGCTGGCAACGAAGTGGTGGTCACTGATATGGCGGGATTGACCACGATGGTCAGATTTGCCGTGGCCGTCTTCGCCGTCGGAGTTTCGGAATCGGTCACCGTCACCGTGAAGTTCACCGTACCGGATGCGGTGGGTGTGCCCGAGATTGCTCCAGTGGCGGCATTCAACGTCAAACCCGCCGGCAAGCTCCCGGTGGTGACCGCCCAGGTGTAGGCTTGGATGCCGCCGGTGGCCTGCAACGTCGCCCCCGGATAGGTGCTACTGACCACTCCGAGCGGCAACGAAGCCGACGTCGTGGTCACACTCAACGGCGCCACCGAGATCACGATACTCAAGCTGGCAGTTGCGGTGGCGTGGGTCGGGGTCTCCGAATCAGTTGCGGTGACCGTAAAATTGACGGTGCCGACCAAGGTCCCGCTCGGCGTTCCCGAGATCACACCGGTGGAGGCGTTGAGACTCAAACCCGCCGGCAAGCTGCCGGTCGTCACCGCCCAGGTGTAGGGCGCGATGCCGCCCGTGGCCTGCAGCGTCTGATTGCTGTAGGCGTTGCCAATGGTTCCACCCGCCAACGATGTGGTGGTCACACTAAACGCCGGTGCGCTGATGGTGATGCTCAAGTTGGCGGTGATGGTAGCGTTCGCCGGTGTCTGCGAGTCCGTCAGGGTGACTGTGAAGTTCGAAGTGCCGGCAAAAGTTCCGGTCGGCGTTCCCGAGATGACGCCCGTGCTGCTCAAGCTCAAACCAGCGGGCAAACTTCCGGCCGTCTTGCTCCAGTTATAGGACGGAACTCCGCCGCTGCCTTGCAGCGTTTGGCTGTAGGCTTTGCCCATCGTTCCCGCTGGCAACGACGCCGTGGTTATGCTCAACGCTGGAGGCGGGTTCACGGTAAAGGTAATCGCCCTGCTGGAGGACATTTTCACTGCATTGGAAGAATCGGTAACTTGGAATGTCACCGACCCACTGCCTCCGCCTGTCGGCGTGCCCGAGATTACGCCGGTGCTGGCGTTGAAACTAAGTCCTGGGGGCAACGATCCCGCGGTAATGCTCCACCTATACGGACTGGTTCCCCCGGACTCGGCGAGTGTGGCGCTGTATGCGCTCCCAGCGGTTGCCGCCGGAATCGAAGTTGTCGTCACTGCGGGCGGAGGACTGACCTTAATCTGCAAGGTCGCTACCTTCGTCGGGTCGGTGACCGAGGTCGCCGTGACCGT
The DNA here is from genome assembly GCA_035511455.1 of Candidatus Sulfotelmatobacter sp. Taxonomy (GTDB): domain Bacteria; phylum Acidobacteriota; class Terriglobia; order Terriglobales; family Acidobacteriaceae; genus Sulfotelmatobacter. Next base: position 47,221 of record DATKFH010000167.1, read on the forward strand.
TGCCGCAAACGCACTGCTAACCGAGGCAGGGGCGCTGTAAGTGGCCGAGGTCGTGGTCTGGGCGCTCAGTGTGCCGCCGCCTGAAACGGTCCACGTCACGCCGGCGCTTTTCGCGTCGTGCGCAACCGCAGCGGTGATCCCCGGAACCATTTGGGCCTGATCGATATTCTGCGTGCTGGTGAGTGATAAGGTGACACTGATGGGCTGAAGAGTCGCAGCACCGCATCCAGACAGAGCTAATGTAAGAAGAGTAACGAATCCTGAAAGCAGAGCTGCAACAAGGAGTTTCTTCGAAGACATTGGAAACCCTCCAGTGACCGGTCGCTGAGATCGGCCCCCGAAGGTAGGAATGATGGGAACCTCTTCCTAGGAAGACCCGCGAAGCACAAGAGAAACATCAATAAGTGCGGCCTGCAAGTGACGATGGTCACAAAGTGCTCCCGTCCGCCAATTTATCGACGGCTTCAACACAGGCAACATCCAGGCCGCATTCGCGGCATATGCGACTGGCGCTGTCACCATCGTCGATGAGTTCGCGCCCCACATCTGGAGCGGGCCTGACGCCGCCCATCAGTGGGTGGGCGTCTACGATAAGCATGCACAGGCCACAGGCGTGACCGATGGCAAAGTGACCTATGATCAGCCCACGCGGACGGAAGTCTATCGAGGTGTGGCCTATGTGATCATGCCAACCTAGTCCTCGGGGCGGTCTCGGGCACCGCAGCCCGAGAAAGGGTCGAGAAACCGCCGAAATGAATCGGCGAACCTGATTATGCAGCCAGTCCGCAAGCAGATCTGAATATCGCGCCTCTGGTTTTGAGCAGAAATCCGGGACCCGTATTACCAGCGGACCGGTGAGTTCGCCACGTTCGCGGAAGCAGAAGATTAGGTTCCGGGCAAGGTCGCACCGGAACTTATCCACCTGAAGCCACGCCCCGAATTACACGAACTGAAAATGCCGATTATCCATCGTCTTGGCCATAACCAGCGACTTCACGCCGGAGCGGAGCGACGAAGCATTGTGCGCATGGTACTGCTAGAAGCCACTTTCCTAGTCGGATGCGGGCTTGCGGTTGGAGTAACATTATCTGTAGTCGGCGCGCAACTGCTTAGCAGCTTACTATTCGGAGTGGCGCCGCGCGACCCGATCAGGCTCATATCAGCGGTCGGAGCGCTCCTAATTACGGGCCTGGTCGCCGCTTGGTGGCCCGCCCGCCGCGCGGCGAAGGTGGATCCCATGGTGGCGCTGAGGTACGAGTGAGGCAAGAAAGTATGAACAATCTCGTGCGGGATATTCGCTACGCTCTGAGACAGTTGCGCAGGACTCCAAGCTTCGCAGCGGTTGCAATTGTTACGCTGGCTCTGGGAGTCGGCGCGAATGCCGTCGTATTCTCAGGCATCAGTTCGCTACTGTTGCACCGCCTCCGGATTGCGAATCCTGATCGCGTTTTCTTCTTGGAAAAACCAGGCGGCCAAGGTGGTGCGAATGCTTCGTACCCCGTGTACCGCGACTTGCGCGATCGCAATACCACATTTTCAGGTCTAATAGCCTGCCGCTTGAATGTCGTGGGTCTGCAGGTACGCGGCGCTAGCGGCCAAGCATCGCGCGTATGGATGTATGAAGCAAGCGGAAATTACTTTTCAATACTAGGAATCAAACCTTATCTCGGACGATTTTTCACTCCAGAGGAGGATCGTGTTCCCGATGCGAATCCCGTAACAGTCCTAAGTTATGGCTCATGGAACTCCCGTTTTCACGGTGATCCTCATGTCGTGGACCAGAAAGTGACAATCAATGGCCACCCTTTTAGCGTGATCGGAGTAGCTCCGCCTGGCTTTCAGGGAACGGAACTCTGGTTTGCGCCGGAGATGTGGGTTCCCATCTCGATGGTGAAAACCGTTGAGGGCTGGTCGTGGCTGGACGATCGTTTTAGCAGAGATACTTGGATTTTGGGAAGGCTCAAAGACGGCGTAACGCCGCAGCAGGCTACAGCAAATTTGAACGCGGTTGCGCACCAATTAGCCAACGAATATCCCAAAAGTGACACCGATCTTGCGTTTGAGCTTGCACGTCCCGGGTTGCTTGGGAACATCATGGGTGGCCCGACGCGGGCTTTCCTCTTTGGGTTGAGTTTGTTGGCGGGTCTGGTATTGCTTGCCGCCTGCACCAATCTCGGCAGCCTGCTCGCTGCGAGGGTTACGGATCGTTACCGGGAGTTTGGAATTCGTATCGCCATTGGGGCGCGACGATTCACAATTCTACGGCAATTATTGATTGAGGCGATGGTGCTGGCGTTGGCAGGAGGATTGTTAGGTGTCGGACTTAACCTTCTTCTGCTTGAATTCATTGGGCAGATTGAATTGCCCATGGACATTCCAATCCAACTTGTAATCTCGTCGGATTATTGGGTACTCCTTTGTTCACTCGCAGTGTCACTGGCAACAGTGCTGGTTTTTGTTATCGCTCCAGCACGGCAGATTTGGCAAACTGATCCGCATGCCGCAGTTAGTAGCATACAGCCCTTCGCTCCAGTTAGCCGGCGCTGGGCTTTTCGCGACATTTTGTTGGGATTGCAAGTCGCGATCTGCTGCGTTCTGGTGACTGCATGTTTCACGTCGTTGCGCGGTCTCCAGCTTGCTCTCCATGCCTCATACGGATTCAGTCCGGAACACGTGGTTCTAGCCGGGTTCGATCCCAGCCTCGCAGGACGCAATGAAGAACAGTCAGCGCGATTGCAACGAAGCATTGCGGAAGAAGCAGCACATCTTCCCGGAGTTGTTTCTGCTGGCTACGCAAATTCTGTTCCTCTCAGCCTGGACAACAACTCAACCACCGTTTTTAACGACAAGATCTCCGACTTCAATTTTGCTAACGGCGTGCACGCAGCTTTGTATGAAATTTCGCCGCGATATCTTGAGAGTGCCGGTACCCGCCTGTTGGCTGGTCACGATATTCGCTGGGAGGACGATACCAAAGCTCCGTTGGTTGCAATAGTCAACCTAACATTTGCGAAAGAAGTCATAGGCACGGTGGACGCTGTCGGAAAACGCTTTCGCGTCGGTTCAAGCCCGAATCTGACCCGGGTCGTTGGGCTCGTGGAAGACGGAAAGTACGAAGCTTTTACTGAAAATCCCCAGCCAGCTGTTTTCTTTCCCATCTCACAGATGCCGAACACTACCACTGTGCTGGTGGTGCGCACTGATGGGCCTGATTCAAACCTGTCAATTGAAATCCGCAATGCCATTCGACACCAAGACCCGGCTGTGCCTGTGTATTCGCTTGGACCATGGCGGGAGATGCTCGGTTTGGCTCTGTTTCCCGCGCGCGCAGCAACAACCGCGTTGACCGCCTTCGGAATTTTGGGACTCCTGCTTGGGATGACTGGGGTTTACGGCTTGGCTGCTTATTCAGTAGCACGCCGTGTGCGCGAAATTGGTATTCGTGTCGCACTGGGGTGTCAACAAGGGAAGCTGCTACGAGTCGTCTTGGGCCGAGCATTTGTGTTGCTTGCGGCAGGCTCAGGTATGGGGCTTCTGCTTGCTGTCGCCGCAGGCAAGGTACTGGCCCACGTCGTCTATCAGGCTTCAACCAACGATCCGGTTGTGCTGATTTCGGTGGCGATCACGATGATCCTAGTTGGAGTTGTGTCCATCGCTGTCCCAGCACGGCGCGCGGCCAGAGTCGACCCCATGGTGGCGTTGCGTTACGAATGAACTTCCCTTGATCTTGATCTTAGGAATCGCAAGGGTAAACTGCGCTTGTCACTCTCGCTCTGTCCATCGGAGCAAATACAGCAATCTTTTCGGTCGTAAACGCGCTCCTGCTGAAGGGGCTTTTCTACGTTCATCCAGAACGGCTCGGAACGATTCATGCCGCCACGACAGTGACGGATGCCGCCGATGTGAAATCAGGAGTCGCCATGGCGAGGCACTTCGAGAAGCAAAGCATGCACTAGAGCTCGACCCCCTTAACCTCATGATCAGCACGTGGGTGGGACTCCGCTACTACATGGCACGTGACTACTCCCGCGCAATCGATCAAAATCGAACTTCCGTCGAACTGGATCCGAACTTCGCTGCCGCTCACCTTCTGCTCGGGGAAGACTATCTTGGGGCAGGGTTCGACCGCGAAGCCGTTAACGAGCTGAAGAAAGCGGCAAATCTGTCAGGCGACAGCCCACTCTATACCGCGCAAGTCGCCGTTGCCCTCGCAGGTGCGGGACGGAATGGCGACGCACTCCAAATCGCGCACGAACTGGAAACGATTTCGAGGAAGCGTTACGTTTCCCCTTACGGCTTGGCTCAGATCTACGCCGCGTCCAATAAGAATGAGGACACATTCAAATGGCTGCAAGCTGCCTATGAAGATCACGCTGTTTGGATGGGATACCTCGCCGTCGACCCGATTTTTGACCGATATCGCTCGGATGAGCGCTTTAAGTCTGGACGCGTGCTGGTGTGCCGCCGAAATAGAATTGTGTGTTGCGGTCATAGCCTTAGTTCGCCTCGGCCGCGAGCCAACGATTGAAGTTGTAACGATAGCCAAGCAGAAATCCGCCCGTGTTACGAATTTATGATCGGTTTTCCTGCGCGACTGCGGTGATGGATACGAGTGCAAAAACGCTCAGAACGACTACCGCTCGTTTTATCGAGTACTTCAGTTCCATGCTTGGTCTCCTTGTAATTTCTGCAATGTCGTTTCTCGGGTTTGGGAGTGGAAGCAGCGCTCCCTAGGAGGTTCATCGCAGCCATGATTAATACCTCCTGCAGCGTGAAACCGCGAGTTGTGATCTTCCACATGGCCGCCTCTCGATCGATTCGAAGCATCACAACTGTCTTAAAGGCAGGAACGGTGCCAAACGTCGTGGCACGTGTATGTGTTGGAAAACAACGACCGTTAGCAGAAACTTCATCAGGCAAGGGTGTTGAAAGTGTCAAAACTGTCGATTGCCGCCTGGTGGGCAAGCAGAAGAGATAGCTGCACAATCCGTGAAACAATCACTCGGCATGAGTCATCACGACTCGCGTGGCAAGCTGTGCCCACGAAGAGATAGCCGACTCCTGCTGCTTCCTACGTCGATAGCGGCGCTCCAAGCGTTTGACACCTGGCGGAAACGGGTCCTGAATGGAGCTTTGGAATGCTAACTGCCTCTGGAATACGCCGGAACCCTCTAGAATCGGTTCGCTTGGCACACTCTGTTGCCAACTGGAGGGGAAGTGAGTCATCATTTTATCTGGAGATCTGGGGTGAATTAAGAGCCGAGCTTCAGCACCGAACATAAGGCTATGAACACGGACTCGATCATTGCGTCCCAGAACGATCGCTCCCGATTTGAGGCCGTCGTGCGCATCAGCGAGGCAATGGCCGCGTGCCGCGAACCTGAGCAGTTGGCTACAACTCTCGCGGACGAAATCGGCAAGTTCCTGAATGTCGACCACCTGTATCTCGTTGTGTTGAAGGAGAACTCCAAGGAAATCGAATACCTTCTGTGGGGCAAGAGCCCAATCCCTTTGCCGGACCTGCCGATGGAAGATCTGCCGACGTGGTCCGCGATCAATAGCCGAGACCCGCAGCATACTCCTGATTGGAATACAGAAGAGCGATTTCCCCGATTCAAGGAATACGCAAAGAAAATAAAGCTTGGCTCGAGCATCCGCGTTCCATTAGTAACTCCGCATCGTCGATTGGGTGTGTTCGGAATCATCCGCGATTTGGTGAACCCATTTAGCGACGAAGAGATAGATTTTCTGCGGCTGATCGGGCGTGTTGCCGCATTCGCGCTCGACGATGGTTTGAATCTCAGGCGTTCGCAACAGCAAAATGAGCGGCTCAAGTTGCTTCTGAATCTTACGAACCGCATCACATCGAATCTGAAAATTAGGGATCTATTGCGCGAGATCGCCGCGAATATCCGCGAGGTCATACAAGCCGATGCCTCGGGTATCGCCTTTTACGATGCGGCATCTGCTAAAAGTCGCATTTACGTTGTCGATTTTCCCAATGCCAGAGGATTCGTGAAGGAAGAGATCCTGGTCACGCCGGGAGACGCTTTCATGCGCGCTTGGGAAAGCTCTAAGCCGGTCACGCTTGCCGCAAATGACAGGAAAGAACTCGGGACGGAGATATACGAATTAGTCGTTGCGGAGGGGCTGAACGCTCACTGTCTGATACCACTCGTAAGCCGCGATCGCCCCGTGGGGGTTCTCATTCTTGCACGCAGGGGTGAGGGATTTACGCACGAAGACGTTGATTTTCTCCGCGAAGCGTCAGGCCAGATTGCTATCGCCATTGAAAACGCGTTGGCATACCACGAGATTTCGGAACTCAAAGACAAGCTTGCCCAGGAGAAGCTCTATCTCGAGGAAGAAATCCGCAGCGAGATGAACTTTGAAAACATCATCGGAAACAGCCCCGCGTTGAAACATGTTCTGGAACTCGTGGAAATCGTTGCTCCCAACGATTCCACGGTCCTTCTCCTTGGCGAGACAGGGACGGGAAAGGAATTGATTGCCCGCGCCATTCACGACCGCAGCCGGCGCAAAGATCGCACCTTTGTGAAACTGAATTGTGCCGCCATTCCTACCGGTCTGCTGGAGAGCGAACTGTTTGGACATGAAAAGGGAGCTTTCACGGGGGCAATTGCTCAGAAAGTTGGGCGAATGGAACTGGCGGATCAAGGGACCTTATTCCTGGACGAAGTGGGAGATATTCCAATTGAGATTCAGCCGAAATTGTTGCGCGCATTGCAAGAGCGCGAATTTGAGCGGCTGGGAAGCGCGCACACGAGAAAAGTGAACCTCCGCCTCGTCGCGGCAACCAATCGCGATCTCGAAAAGATGATCGCAGACCGCGAATTCCGAAGTGATTTGTACTACCGCTTGCATGTATTTCCGATCCGGATACCGCCTCTGCGGGAACGTAAAGAAGACATTCCACAACTTGTCAGTTACTTCGTGCAGAAGGTTGCCAAGCAAATGCAGAAGAAGATCGACGCCATTTCACCAGCCGTTATGAGCGGACTCACGGCTTGGGACTGGCCCGGCAATATCCGTGAACTGGAGAACTTCATTGAGCGCGCGGTGATCCTGACGCGCGGCAGGTCGTTTGAGGCACCTCTCGGAGAACTCCGGAGAACGAACACGGTAGAGATCCCGCGCTCCGAACAGCGCAAACTCGAACCAATCGCTGGTGAAAGAACAAATTCGCAAAACGACAAAGCCAGCGTTGCTGACGAGTATGAAAAAAAGCAGCGCGACGAGATCATACGGGTGCTCACCGCGTGCGGAGGGCGAGTTGGTGGTGCTGATGGTGCTGCGGCCCGTCTAGGAATGCACCGCACGACTCTCCTTGCTCGAATGAAGAAATTCGCCATCTATGCGAAGCAATACGCTTGATCGGCAGCCCTTGCTCGTACACTTCTTCAACCTAGCCCTTGCTTGAAGCTTCGACAGTTTTGACTCTTTCAACTCCTTCGACCTCGATATTTCGAGGTCCCGGCGTTTCTCTCCTGTAAATTCAGCGACTTACAGTTCGCCAGGTTTGGCGTGCGCCTTGCTTTAAGGGCAAGTGAGAAGAAGCAATGCTGAAGATCTCGCTGATTGATAGCGCCAGGCAACGTCGGCTGGTGGTCGAAGGAAAGGTCATCGCACCCTGGGCAGCCGAGCTAAGAAGCGCGTGCAAAAAGGCCGGAGCCGATCTTCGTGGCCGCGAACTCATCGTCCAGATGAAACATATCACCGCCATCAGCCAGGAGGGCGAGAACGTAATTCTGGAGTTGATAAATGGCGGAATTAGGTTCCGCTGCGACGGCGTGTTTACGAAGCATGTAGTGAAAGCACTAACTCGCCGCGCAAGCAAGAATCCGAGGATACCAAGAGGCGATTGAACGCGCCCAATTCAAGTTCCGAAGAGGAAGCAAGCGCTGCGGGTCGCCCGCACTTTCGCAGGATCGGAGAAAAAGAACATGCAAAATAGAAACACATGCGACGGGAGGGACGAGCGCCAGGGAATTGGAGGTGAAAAGGGGGCGGCCCAGCAGTTGGAGCAGATCCTCGCTGGTGGCCTGCCCCCTTTGTACATGAGGGCATACCGCATCCTGGGCAATACAGCTGACGCTGAGGATGCGGTTCAGGATGCTCTTCTCGCAGCCTATACCCACCTTGATCAGTTCAGAGGACAATCTCAGATCTCTACTTGGCTAACTGCCATCGTGCTTAATTCCGCGCGAATGAGACTGCGCAGGCGGATAAGGCGCGTCCACGTGTCTCTCGACGAAGTCAGCGGGGAACTGCAACCGCTTTCAGTATCCGAGCGCCTGGCGGATCACCGGCCGAATCCCGAGCGTGAATTCATAGAATCTGAGCTAAAGACTCGCTTGACTCATTTGCACAGGTACCTCTCGCCCACTTTACGCAGGACATTTGAGCTGCGCGACGTTGAGGGGCGATCGATCCGCGAAACCGCGCGGATTTTGGGAGTGCCAACCGGGACTGTAAAGGCTCAGTCAGCACGAGCTCGCAAAAGACTGAAGGAGTTAGCACGGCATTGCCTTAGGCCGCGTTCTCACAGCCCCAGCAGTCGAGTGCCGGGTTTAGCCGGGACACGCACTTGGTTGGAAAAGGCTGCAACAACACGTATTCAGTGAGAAACGAGTTGTGCGTACTCCTGTCCTACAAAATTGCCAGTTCTTTGTTGCGTCTGTTTGTGGTTATTGCGGATATCTCATTCTTGGCGGTTCGGCAAAGGAGTTGCGGGACGAGGAAGACCAGCACGCAATCGAGTGCAGGGCAACCCACGGCTCCGTCGGCGTAGGTGGCATTGAGGGCTTACGAGCAGAAATGCCGATTTCACCAGGGCACTCACGTTTTGAGTGGAACATGGTTGCATTTAACCCGGGTTGCGAGGTGGCTAATAGAGATGACAAAAGCGCTCTCCCTTCAAAAACGCGAAACAGATCTATACGCCACTCACGAGGATTTTCACTCAATCTTTAATGAGGGTCTTACGGACCTCTATAAGCTTTCGTTTCTGCTGACGCGTGACCCCGAAAAAGCCGAGCGATGCTTGGTCACTGGCCTTGAAGATTGTCTCACCGGAAACCGTGTTTTTCGTGAGTGGGCGTGTTCGTGGGCGAAGCGAGCGATAATCCAGAATGCAATTCGTGAATTGAAACCCCGATCCAACCACTCCAACTCACCCATCTCTGGAGCTACCTTCCCCGATGCTAAGCAACTGTCGACGGATCCAGGGCTAGATTTCGAAATGGACGCCGTGTTGCGGCTTGAAGATTTCGAGCGGTTCCTGCTCATCATGTCCGTGCTGGAACACTACTCGGAGCATGACTGTGCTCTCCTTCTCGGCTGCTCTTCCAGAGAGACTCGGGAAGGCCGTGCTCGCGCTCTTCAGGAACTGACAGACTTAAGCCGACGGGATCTGTTGCAAGACCAGCCTTTCCTGCAGGAGACCAAGTGAAATGGATCATTTCGCGCATTCAGTCCCGACTAGGTCGCGCTTATCCCCCCGTAGTTGTGCCTGTTGGCATGCTCTCCTTCGACATGCCACGTCTGCCCGTAGACCAAGAACGAAAACAGCAGCGATTGTGGCTGATGGGACCGTCTTATGCTAACAAATTTCGATTCTGACTCGAACACCGACGGCTTAACTGATACTGAAATCTATACTGCAATTCGGTACCTTGAGCCGGATCCAAGAAACCCGAAGAAGCAGAATACGAACGACGACAATAAAGATGGCGATGTCGCGATCTGCGTCTGTTTATATATTGCGCTGTTTGTTTGCTTCGCCTTCTTCTGGTTCTACTATTGGAGATGATGCGCCTTTCTGCGCGCCTCAAAAATGAGCTTCATCGGCACATCTTGGGACCCGGCGAGCATTTCGGCACTGGCGGCCATCTTCGGGTCGCTTACCGGCGCATTGGCAGCCAGTGTGAGCACCTGGATTACGCAAAAACATCAAAATCGACGGGATATCCCCGCCAAGCGAAGCTTTTATCGCGAGCAATTGTATTCCGGTTTTATCAGCGAAAGCGCGCGCCATTGCTGATGCCGTCCAACACAATCTTCAAGATCCGAACAAGCTGACTCCGGCCTATGCACTTCTAAGCCGCATACGCCTGAGTTCCTCTCCCACCGTGCTTGCGAGCGCTGAACGGGTAATTCACCACATTATTAGTAGGTATTCTGAACCCAACCTTACCCTCCAAGAAATTCAATCCAGGGCCGCCAAGCACGACGACCCTTTGTGCGAATTCAGCAATATCTGCCGCGCGGAACTTGAATCCACGCAAACTCAACTGCGATGACATTCCGCGGGTGGAATCAGAAGCCGGCGGCAGCCTCCCATAGTTCTACTCAAAGTCATTTCTCGTCGCTCTCGATACTTTTAACGGATTTGGGCTCGATTTCGCCAATTGTGATGAAAGAGCTTACGGCCTGGGATTGGCCGGGAACATTCGTGAGTTGGAGAACTTGATTGAACGGGCGGTGATCGTCACGCGTGGCAGATCGCTGGAGGCACCTCTCGGAGAGCTCCGGAAAACGAATACAAGAGCATTCGCGCATGTTGAGCAGCATAACGTCGAGCACGCGTCTGGAGAAAGAACAGACGCGCTAACTTACAAGGCCAGCGTTGCTGACGAGTACGAAAGACGGCAGCGCGACGAGATCATACCGGCGCTCAGCGCATGCAGAGGGCGCGTTGGTGGTGCTGACGGTGCTGCCGCCCGCCGCGGTGTGAACCGCACGACATTCCTTGCTCGAATCAAGAGATACGGCATCTCGCCGAGCAGTATGCTTGATCTGCGGGCTACCTCTTCCTGCGGCGGTCACTCGCAGCCTCGGACGTTTGCCCCTTCGCTTCCACCAACCCCTTCCGGATTACAGGGACGCAACCGGCTGTAGTACTCCTGGAACGGAGGCGTGGATTGGTGTCAGCTTCCCTGCCCCGCACATGGCGACGGTGATCCTAGTCTGTTGACCCCTCTCGACACTTTTAACAGATTCGACACTTACATCAGGCACAAGGGTCGACACAGCTCTAGAAGTCAATCACTTAGTCCAGTTTTGCATTTGGCAAGGGGATTGCCTTACCCATGAGTAATGGCTCGGAAATCACAAGTGGAGATTGCGGCTAGGCTTCAGGCGAAACCGGTGCGCCCTTTCCTACGAAATGCGCATTCTGTTCCCTTCGTTGCGTTGCGATTTTCCGTGCCTCTCACAAAAAGGAAATCGCAATCATGCGAAGACTAACAATTGTGATGCTCATCCTCGGGCTGATAAGTGCTGGTGCTTTCGCGCAGGGTACGGCGCAGCCGAGCGGAGCAGTTCAAGGCCAAGTGTTTATCACGGATGCGGATGGCGGGCGTTCGGTCGTCGCCGCCACGAAGATTACGTTGGACGGTCCAACACATCTTGAAGCTTTAAGCGACAACGAAGGCAAGTTCGCCCTCAGTGCAGTTCAGGCCGGTTCATACACGATCGCCGCAAACACTGCTGGGATGACCGCAACACAAGGCGTAGTTGTCACCGCAAGATCGGTGTCGCGAGTCCAGTTGGAAATGAAGCTGGAAGCTGTCACCGAATCGACCACTGTAACCGCCACCACAGATTCGGTGGACACAAAAACAGAGCCCTCTGGCACCACCACTATCGCTGAATCGGCGGTCCACAACATGCCCAACGCCGATGAGCACTTCCAAAGCTTGCTGCCGCTGGTTCCGGGCGTGGTGCGCGGCCCGAACGGCCAGATCAATATGAAGGGGGCGCGAGCGTCGCAGAGTGGCTCGCTCGTAAACAGCGCAGACGTGACCGACCCAGCCACAGGTACAACCGCGATCAACATTCCAATTGACGTGGTCTCGTCAGTAAAGGTGCTCTCTACTCCTTACGATCCCGAATACGGCAAGTTCACCGGCGCAGTTTCAGACGTTGAAACGCGATCTGGAGACTTCAACAAGTTTCGAATGTCAGCGCAGAACCTGTTGCCGCGGCTGCGAAGAGTGGACGGGTCGATCATGGGCCTGGCTGCGTTTACGCCGCGGATGACCGTTTCCGGCCCGCTTGTGAAAGACCGCTTAGCTTTCACCGAATCCGCCGAGTACCGCTATGAGCGAGATCCGGTGGACAGCTTGCCGCCGCTCCAAAGCTATAACCGCTCCGAAAATTTCAACTCCTATACGCAATTTGATTTCAACATCAGCCCAAAGCAAACAGCGACGGCATCATTTGCGATCTTTCCACAACACCTTGACTACTACGGCTTGAACACGTTTACGCCACAACCCAGCGCGCCGGACTTAAACGAGCGTGGATATCAGGCCGCTCTGCAGCACCGATACGCAACTGACTCTGGCGATCTCCTGACGTCGCAAGTGACCTTCAGAAGGTTCGACGCCGACCTGATGCCGAATAGCGATGCGCCTTACCAACTTCTCGTCGAAACCACCAAGGGTGGGTTTTTCAATCATCAGGACCGCGACACCACACGCACAGAATGGGAAGAAACTTACCGTTCGCACCCGTATCACTTTTTGGGCTCGCACGAATTGGATGCGGGAACAGACTATTCTCACAGCTCGTATGACGGCCGCCAGCAGCTTCTTCCCGCGCAGATCATTGGCGTCGCTGGGTACCCGTTAGAACAAATTCAATTCGGCCCGACTTCGGAATTTTCTGTCGATCAGAACGAAATTGGCTGGTTTGTAGGCGACAAGTGGACCGTTTCAAATCGCTTGACGCTCGACCTGGGTCTTCGTTTTGATCGCGACTCTGTCACTGATTCGGTAAATACAGCTCCTCGCGCCGGCTTCATCCTCGCGCTGACCGGTGATGGCAAGACCTCGTTAAAGGGCGGAGCCGGATTTTTCTATGATCGCGTTCCTCTCAACATCCCGGCGTTTCCTGATTTGCCGAATCGCACAGTCACTAAGCTGAACCCAGCAGGCGGAGTTATCAGTTCGACCGCGTACGCCAATGTCATCTCCGATGGGTTGCGCAATCCACGCAGTGAAGTATGGAACATCGAAGTGGATCGTCAGGTAACGAGCGACTTCCTGATCAGGGTGGCGTATCAGCAGCGCAACACGGTACGCGACTTCTACCTGAATCCTGTGGCGTCAGGAGCAACGGGCATCCTTGGGTTATCTGACTTGGGCAGTGATTTCTACAAGGAGTTTCAAGTCACGGGGCGATATCGCATCCGCCGCAGCACACTGAATGCGTCGTACGTACGCTCGCGCACCTACGGTGACCTGAACGATTTCAACCAATTCTTTGGGAATGATCCGCAGGCAGTGATTCAGCCAAATCAGCGTGGTCGCCTGAACTTTGATGTTCCAAATCGAATCTTGGCTTGGGGAGAGATCGCCGCACCGTGGAAATTAACCTTCGCGCCCGTGCTCGATACCCACACCGGCTTTCCGTATTCAACCATCGATCAGTACCGCGAATTTGTTGGACCAAGAAATGAATTGCGGTTCCCGCGATTCGTTTCAACGGATCTGCAAGTCTGGCGCGAAATCCGGCTGCCCATCAAAGAGAAGCACGCGAAGATCGGGTTCGGAGTTTTCAATCTTTTCAATCACCCCAACTACCGGGATGTACAGAACGATCTGGCCAGCTATCGCTTTGGCCAGTTCTTCAACGGTGTAGCCCGCGGGTTCCACGGAAAATTCGTACTGGAGTTCTGAAATGAAACTGACCATCAAGAATGTTCTTTCCACTCTGGCAATCGCGCTTTGCCTCGTTACGATTTCATCCGCACAAACCAGCGACTCACTTCCATCCGCGGAGGAAGTGGTTGCGAAGATGATGCAGTTCGATGCGCAACGGCAATCTGAACAGACGGGATACACCGCCGTTCGCCATTACGCCGCCGTGAACAAAAAGCGGCACGCGGAAATGGTCGTGCGTGTTTCATGCGATAGCTCGGGCGCCAAAGAGTTCACAATTGCTTCCGAAGAGGGTTCGGGCTCGATTCGCAAACACGTCTTCCACAAGCTCCTGAGCGAAGAGACTGCGGCTTCCCGCCGAGGAACTCGAGCCAGCACGCGCCTCATTCCCGACAACTACCAGTTTCAGATCGTGGGACGGGAGACACTTGAGACGGGACCGGCATACGTGCTGTCGGTCACTCCGAAAACAGTCAACAAATATCTGATCGACGGCAGAATCTGGGTAGACGCCAACGATTATTCGATCGTTCGAATCGAGGGCCAGCCTGCAAAGAATCTCTCCTTCTGGGTGCGCAGCGTTCATTCTGTTCACACGTATCAGAAAGTAGGCCAATTCTGGTTCGCATCTTCAACTCACACCACTAGCGAGATCCGGATTTTTGGCGAATCGGAGTTAGCGATCGACAGCTCTGATTACACCCTGAACCCACCTGCCGACCGCATGGCGCAAGTCAATGACCAAGCGAGGTTAGTCCGATGAAGAAAGGCCACCTCATTGCGGCCGCCGTTTCACTGGTGATGTTCGCCTGGGTGATGGGTCACGTTGGATTCTCAGCCATGCTGGTGCAACGGAAGCCGATGCGAATCGCTTTGCCGATTATCCTGGCCCTGAGTGTTCTCCGGCTGTTCCTGCAAAGCATCTCCTGGTCAGCGTCCCTCGAGGGCGAACATGTATCGGTCGACACGACGAAGTTGATGGGAGTGCGACTTGCATCCCAGTCCATGGGATACCTCACCGTCCTGGGTCCCGTTATTTCTGAGCCGATGAAAATCAGGCTCCTTGGCACACCAAGTGAGCCAACGATCACTGCCACTTTTCTCGATGACGGGGTGTACTGGTTTACTTCGGCGCTACTTGTAATCTTGGGGGTAGTCAGTCTTCCCTTCGCAGCAGTGCATGGCGCTCGCTACCACGCAATCCCAGCCCTTCTATCCCTTGCGGGTATGGTCTTTGTAATAGTTCGCCGTAATCCAATCCTCTCTGGTTTAGTTCGTGTGCTTGGCAAGCATGCCCCATCATGGCTTGCGCGCGGCGAGAAGTTAGAAGCGTCCATTCGAAGCTATCGGCTTCATCACCCTGCACTCGTCGCTCGCATGTTCTGGATCGACCTGGCCTGCCAGGTACTGACCGCTTCCGAAGTCAGTGTGGTTTTGTGGTCCCTCGGCCTGCCCATCCACTTTTTCACCATCGTTGCCATTGACGGAGTCACGCGTGCGTTGAAGCTGGTGAGTGGCTGGATTCCGGCGCGAATCGGCTCGGACGAAGGTGGAGCCATTTCAGCATTCGCTCTGACTGGTTTTTCACCACTGTTCGGCCTGTCACTCGCCCTGACTCGACGTGTGCGTGATCTGCTGTGGGCGCTGATCGGCATCCTCTGGTTTGTTTGGAATTCTCGGGTAGCAGGTGGTCGAGAAACAGCCTCAACGGGCATGACTGCGACCATTCTGAAGGAGATCGTCGAATGCAGGCAGTGATAGCCATTCCAGAAACCGTTGCCCTCGTGAGTAATGAAAAAGCAGCGGAACTGCTGCTGCGGCCGATTGCGGGCGTTCCGCTTGTCATCAGAACCGTGCTCACGGCGGCCCGCGCGGGAGCAAACGACATTCTCTTGATCTGTCCGGCCGCGTTAAGCGAGCAGATCCTGCAGCAACTGGTGGGGAGGACCGCTCAGTTTGGGATTCATATCAGCGTCGTTCAATTGGCAGATTTCGATCCATTCGCTTCGTCAGGATGGCGGGCACTAAAACCTCATTTCCACCAGCAATTCCTCTGGGTGCCGTGGAACTGGGTTACAACCAAGCAACTCCTCGCCCACCTGCCCGTTGCGCAGTTCCACTCCGTCAACTGGGCCGAACCCGCCTGCACGACGTTCTATGAGGTGATCCGCGACAATGCCTCTACTGCCCTCCTCCATCCTGAGGGCGTCGCGGTCACCTCGCCAGACAGCGCCGCCAGTGCCGAACGGTTTCTGGTTGCTCACTCGGGCAAGGCACTCGACGGCATTCATACATCTTTCAATCGCCGGCTCTGTCGCCCATTCGTAAGAATGCTTTCTCACTCCTCAGTCACTCCGAACTCCGTCACGTACTGCGGAGTTCTTGTTTCCACTCTTTCTGCCATCGCTTTTGCGCATGGGACGTACTGCTGGTCAGTGCTGGGCGCTCTGCTTTTTTACATCGCGGGACTCTTCGATGAAATGGACGGTATGCTGGCCCGGCTCAAGTTCGCGGAGTCGCCGCGCGGAACTTACCTTGAAGGCTTTGCTGACGGACTTAGCTATTTGCAGCTCTTCACGGGGATCACCATTGGCATGTATCGCCATTATGGCCGGATGGCGATTTTCCTGGGCGTTGCACTCCTTCTAGGTGCCATTCTTGCCTTGATTACCACTACGTTGCAGCGCAAGCGGGCCACCACCCCGGACCGGCCAAATGAATATCTTGGAAATTTCTACCGGTTGCTCGAGAAAGACTCGGGAAACTGGATTTCCCGCGTCGTCCGCCAGATTCAGGGTTTCCAAAGAAGAGGGATATTAATCCACTACATCGTCCTCTTCACTATTCTTGGGCTCCTGCCCCTCATATTCTTACTCGCAACCGTTGGAGCCCACCTCACCTGGATTTTGACGCTCTATTTCAACCGTAGATTCTTCATGCGGTCTCAGACCGACGTGAAACCGACTGTAAGCACGTTCAAGGAGGCTTTATGAAAGCGGTGATATTGGCCGCAGGCAGGGGCACGCGGATTCGCTCCGTCCATGGGGAACATCCGAAGTGCCTGATTGAAGTCGACAACAGCACGATTCTGGATCATCAGCTCGACGCTCTATCGATGGTTGGAATCAACGATGTCGCGATTGTTGTCGGATACGAGAAGGAGCAAATCATTTCGCATGTAAATGCCCGAAGACTTCTCACCCAAAGGATTCACTTCATCGAAAATCCAGGATTCGCTATCACGAATAACGTTTATTCGCTCTGGCTAGCCCTCGATTGGCTGCGCGATGACAGCTTCATTGTTCTTAACGCCGACGTCATCTTCGATCCGGAAATTCTTGACCTCGCGATGCGCCCACAGGCGCCGATCTCGATGATCGTGGACCCGTTGTGGCGGGATGAGACGATGAAAGTCATCATCGTCGACGACCACATAACGAAGATGAGCAAGAAAATCTCACGGGAAGAGTCCAGCGGCACTTACATCGGTATTACGGTTTTTTCCAAGTCCATACAAACCAGATTTTTCCGAAAGATGGAAGATGTGCTCGCGGCCGGTCGGGTCGACGAATTCTTCAATATCGCGGTTCAGGAACTCGCGAACGAAGGAGTTCCTGTCGGCTATACGAATACTGATGGTTTGCCCTGGGCGGAAATCGATGATCCAGTCGATCTGATGTTTGCCCAGCAGAGTGTATTCCCGCAACTTGCAACGGCGGTAATTTGAACGTGGCGACAAGCGAAATCATTGCCGAGAACTTCGCGCCTGCTCGGTGGCTCTCCTGGCCGCGCAGTTCCATTCGAATTGTGGATTGGAACATCGACCGTGGCTTGCAGCTTCGCTCAATCGTAGATTTTCTGGGCGATACGAATGCGGATATTTTCATTCTTCAGGAAGTCGACGTTAATGCGCGGCGGACTCATCGTCTGAATACTGCCCAGGAGATTGCCCGAAAGCTGCGGTTGAATTATGTTTTCGGACGCGAATTTGTGGAGCTGACCCAGGGGTCCAAAGCGAGCCCTGCCTACCACGGCCAGGCTACGCTCTCCCGGTGGAAAATCTCGAAGCCATGCATCATTCATTTTCAGCAGCAATCCGACTTTTGGAGGCCTCGCTGGTTCAAGCCCACACTGCCAACGTTTCAGGAACGGCTTGGGGGCAGAATCGCTCTTGCTGCCGAGATCAGTATTCAGGGCGTCTCAATTATCTGCTACAACCTTCACCTGGAGAGCCGCTCGAATGATGAGCTGCGCCTTGCTCAGTTGAATGAGGTCTTGCAGGACACAGGCGTTTATGATTCCACTCAGTTGGTTGTGGTCGCAGGCGACCTAAACCTGAATGCTTCCAAGCCCCCGATAGCAGCGGCGCTGGTCCGCGCCGGATTTCGGGATGTTGTGCCAACCTCTCGCGTGGCCACCACGCCTGCGCGACATCTGCTCGAAGCTGGCCGCCACATCGACTGGGCTTTCGTTCGTGGTCCGGTGGAGGCGAACACTGGCAAGGTTCACAGGTCGGTCAGAGGTTCTGATCACTACCCAATCTCATTTGAGTTGTGCACTACTTGGTCGGACCGGTGACGGTAGCAAAACAAGTAAGAGAATAGGTTGAGCCTGTTCGCACTCTCTGTCTGAATGTCAGCTTCTCGCGGCCGAACATCGAGATCCGCGAGCCCGCCGAACTCGCGTCGTCTGTGCACCTGTATTGCGCTCATCCACGAAGACCTGCAACAAGCTGGCGCGAGCGAAAAGTCAAAACTGTCATTACTTCCACACTTTCGACAGTTATCTGCTGCGTTCTGCGCTGAAATTCACGGACTTGGCGCCGCGTCAGTTGGCATGCGCCTTGCACTAAGCAGATGGTTGTAGCGATTGAGGCAGCGAGGGCACGGTCGGTACGAGTTTACGCTCCGCGCGTAGCCCCTGCAGCGGCAGTCGATTGATGTCTTGAAAAAGGATTCACAGAAAGGAAATCAAGAGTGAAATCTCGATCGTTTTCGCCACACGTCGCGTTGCTGACATTTGTAGTGATCTTTGCGGCTGGGACTTCTGCCGTCGCACAGGATGGCACACTTCGCCTCCATGTCAATCCCAAACAGGCGTATCTATGGGTCGACGACCGCCCTGTCAGTGAGGCAAGTAAACATTCCAGCCTGGAACTGGGTGCAGGCGAGCACAAGGTTGAATTAGCGAATTACGGATATAAGCCGTTCACTCAGACTGTCACGATCATCGCTGGGAAAACCACCGACCTCGACGTCACCTTAGAAAAGGTCGGCGACAAGGTGTCAGGTCCTTTCGGTGCCATCGCCGTCAAGGGTGCCGACCGGAATGCCGTCCTGCTTAATGGGAAGACTCCAGACTTCTTCGTTGGCCATGGCGACGAGTTCAATACCGATTTCTTGTGGTGGAAGCAGGAGCTCGTTGTTCCGCCTGGCACTTATGAGGTGACCGTACAAGGCGGAGACAAGGATATCTGGTCAGGCCAAGTTAATGTTGCGGCCAATCAGCGCGTAATTGTCGACATTCCGAAAGGTGTCGGTAAGACCGAACCATGGCATCGTGGTGAGAAGCTCGCCAGCGTTCCACGCTTTGCCGCGGGCGTTGCCAGCGCGACCGTAGCCGTCGCCAAGCCCTCCGCGGAAATGTCGGCGACCAACTCCCAAATCTATTGCGGCGAAACATCACAACTGAAGTGGACTTCCACTAACGCACCCCAGGTTGAAATCAGCCCGGCTGGCACAGTCGCGAGTTCTGGGGAACAAACGGTCCAGCCGAAGCAGACAACGACCTACAAGCTTGCGGCGACGGGGCCCGGCGGCACGGCCATGTCCGATGTCACTATCAATGTGGACAACGCGATCGACGTAGATCTCTCGCTCTCACCGGCGGAGGTCCATTACAAGCGCGTGGGCGACGAGGTCGTCGAGGACGATAGTACCGCGCTGAATTGGTCGGCCATCAATGCCTCAACTGTTTCAATCGATGGTCTGGGAGCCGTCGATCCCAGCGGCAGCAACAGATTGAAAGTCTCTCCTCAGCAGAGCGATCCCGGACCTGTAGACGAGACCGTTACCTACACTCTGACTGCGACCAATGATTGCGGCGGCGCCGAGACACGAACGGTTGCACTCCACATTGTAGGCACAATCGAACCCGGCGCACTTGCCATGCGCAGTGTCTATTTTCCGACCGATCTGCCAAGAAATCTCAAGTCCGAAGCTGGTCTTCTGCCGAGCGAGCAGGAAGAACTCAAAAGCATAGCTCAAGAGTTCAAGAAATATCTGGCTTATAAGTCAGATGCTCGCTTGATTCTCGCAGGTCATGCTGATCGCCGCGGACCTAACAGCTATAACCAGGTTCTTTCACAACGCCGCGCGGAACTAGTGAAACGCTTCCTTGTGGAGCAGGGTGTTCCAGAATCGAGCATCGACGTGCAGGCGTTTGGCAACAAAGACAATCTCACCGCAGAGCAGGTACAACAGCTACTCGAGCAAAGTCCTGACCTTAGCCCCCAGATCCTCGAAACAATCACAAACAAGCTGGGCAACATCGTCCTGGCGTACAACCGTCGCGTCGATCTGACGCTGAGTTCGACGGGCCAAGAATCTGCCCGTGCGTATCCGTTCAATGCCGAGGACTTCGCTGCGCTTGCTGAACGCGATCCAAAGAAAGGTCCAGCTCCGGTACAACTTGCGGCAGAGAAAGAGCACATCGGTAACTAGTGGTGCTGCTAGTGCAGCAACACCGAGGAGGTGATTATGAGAGTGTTACATAAAATTCTGGCGTTGTATCTTTCATCTTGGCTGTTATTTGCGCCTGGTGTCATCTACGCTGCTCAGTCGGACCAATCGGCTGGACAATCCGCGCCTCAGGTCGTGAAGCAAACTCCCGAGGAGTTGCAGCAGATGGTGGCGCCGATTGCGCTCTATCCAGACGCCTTGGTTTCACAGATACTCGCTGCGGCAACATATCCCACGGAAATTGTCGAGGCGGATCGCTGGGTACAGGACCATCCGAACCTCAAGGGAAATGACCTAGCCAACGCTGTGGACCAACAACCTTGGGATCCGAGCATCAAGGCGATCACCCAGTTCCCCTCCGTGCTCGCCAACCTGGACAAGAACCTTGCCTGGACGTCTGCGCTCGGCGAAGCCTATGTAAATCAATCAGAGGGTGTAATGGACGCGGTGCAGGTCATGCGGGCTCGCGCGCAAGCATCCGGAAATCTGAAGAGCAACGAACAGGAGAAGGTGGTAACCGAAGAGAAGACGATCGTCATTGAACCTGCAGATCCTGAAGTCGTTTACGTCCCCGCATACGATCCATGGATTGTCTACGGCGCGCCAGTCGTCGTGTGGCCCGGCTGGTATCCATATCCCGGGCTGTATGTTGACGGCCCCGCCATTTCTTTCGGTGTGGGCTTCGGGATCGGATTCTTCGCTGGCTTCGGTTGGGGATGGCATGGCTGGGGATGCGATTGGGG
>DATKFH010000168.1:0-31083 GCA_035511455.1 Candidatus Sulfotelmatobacter sp.
CGGGATCCTTGATTCCATTCTTGTTGTCGTCAATGAAGGTGGTGGTGTAGACATTCGACTGCCACTGCTGGATACCGACATTCCCCATGTGCAGGGTGGAAAGTCCGCCCGAGCAGGTGCTAGCCGGCGCTACGGGGACGCATCCCACGTTAGCTGGCGTCGAAAGACCATCAATGATCTGGTCATTCCATTGGTCGCCGATGGTCAGTCTCCAGTTCCCTCCGGGAACACCCGTGAACTTGAAGTTCCCATTGGCGTCGCACTTGGTGAACATGAAGTCCTCGCCATCGGGGTCACCCAAGCTGACCCAGCACTGGGTCCAAGCAAGGGCATCGTGGGAACCGCTGGGATAGAGTCTCTCATCCGGTATCCGGCTCAGGCGCTGGATGTTCACTTGTCCGTCGATGGTGTTGCTGCACGGTCCGACCGCCCCGGGGCTGCCGGCTCCGGCGCAAACATCTTTGGCGCGGGCGTTGATCAGCGCGGGGTTGGCAAAACCGATGGCCACGTGATATCCGGCCGGCCCGTACTCCTGGAAGTAGGTCGGCTCGCCGATGCGGATGAAGGAATCGTGGGGATGCTGCCCATCCAGTGTGTTGGTCTGGAGCCACTCTTCGCCGCGCGCGATCCGGTCCGCCCCTGGGTAGGCCTGGACGCTGAATTTATCCGGCATGAGGTTGGCAATGACCGCCTGGCCGGCCAGCGGGGATAGCGTCTGCCCGTCGGATTCATACTTCGGGCAAGTCACGATCATACCCTGGATGCCCTTCTGCGTCCCCACTGGGGTCCCATCGCCACCTAGGGTAGTGCTCCCCGTGGCGAGAGCTGAATTCGCTGAGACTTGTGAGGAAGCCGGGCAAGCGTCATTTCCCGTGGAAGGATCAATGGTCCCCACCAGGCTATTCGACAAGGGCTGGTTGAACGTATCGTAGGTATCCTGCCCAGTCACGTCGCCGAGTCCGCCATAGGTGTCCCACAAAACGATGTTGAAGCCGCCCAGACCGGGCTCAATGGGCGCAACCGTGCCGTTTCCGCCCCCACCATCCTGCTCGCCATTGAGCGGGAAGTCGTCTTCGAACACGATCAGCGAGAGGTTACCCGTGGGAAGTGGTGTTGGCAGCACGAGCACGTTGACGGGCGCGAAGGGGGGTGGTGTGGCGCCGGCGATTGTGGGGCATGCATTTGGTCCACCCAATATGTTGCAGGCCGCTGGGACTGGAGCGCCGCTCATGGTGTGACCGCACTGCTGAGTCGTCGAAGTTCCGCCAGTGGATGAGCAAACCGGCTGCCCCAAGTAAGCAGGGAACGGGTTGGCCGCATCACCTGGCAGCACCGAGATGTAATAGCGCTTGCTAGGATCAAGGGCGACCTGGCTAGGCAGCACAGGCGTAAAGCCATTTCCTCCGGTCGGATCGACCCGGCAGGCGCCGTTGCCAACGTCGCACACCGCAGGGTCATGCGTGCCTGTGGCTGGATTCAGGAAGGTCTGGCCGCCTTCGCACGAGAGCGGCCCGGTGCAGCCCTGGGCAACGAAATCCATGTTGCTGGTATGGAATTGCACACCAAAGACGGGGATGGTGCCCCCCGAGCCCACAGCGTTCGGGCAGCCCGCCGTGGTAATGCTGGCGTTGGTTGTGCAGTTCGGGTCAATATAGAAGGTCTTGTCTTCTTCAATGATCCAGCGATAGTCGCCGATCGCCGTTAATCCATTAATGCAGGCGCTGTTCCCGTTGCAGTTGTTAAACAACTGGGCGTCCAGCACCTTGACCGTCAGATTGCTCGGCTGCGGGAAGACGAGGGTCACCGTTGCGGAATTACTCTGCCTCCCCTGGGAGTTTTGCGCCGTGTAGGTAAAGCTGTAGCTGCCCGCGGTTGCTGCGCTCGCCGTGAACCCGCCATTCGGGTCCATATTGATCGTTACGCCTGATGGCGTAACACTGGAAAGCACTACTTGAAGTGGAAGGTTGTTCGGGTCCGTGTCCACCGAAAGGACGCCAGGCGATGGAATCTTCAGGAACGTGGCCAACTTGGAGGTGAAGGTAATCGGGTTCGCGACCGGGTTTCCAACAAGCGACGACGCGCCCAACGTCACCGTGGTGCAGAGGCCCGCCGTGCCTGGCGCCGCGCCGTTGGCACAATACCCGAAGCTATCTGAACTCGTAGTGGCAAAACCTGGGTTGGGCGTGTAGGTGAAGGTGCCGTTCGCACATAGCCCGGTCCCTAAGGATGTGCAAGTAAGTGTGCCGCTCGTCGGCGGAGTCGCGAGCGCGACGCCATAGACGTTAACGTCGTTCGCAATGACGCCCTTCGAAACATCGGATACGACGAGTGGCGAGCAGGGCGGCTGCGGCGTGGCCACTGCGCAGGCCACTACCGACTTGTAGTTATCCGGGTTGGCTGTCGCGCCGGCAAATACACCCGTGCCGGCCGTAACCGGGAGCGCGGAGCCAGCGCTCGCATTATTGACACTGATGTAGGCCAGCATACCGGCATCGCGCACGGAAGAATTCGCTGACAAGGCCAAATCGCGAGCGAAGATTGGAATCGCTGGGGTCGCGCCACTAGCAGCGGCAGTCGGTACATTGACTAGCGCGTCGTACACCTTGCTCGGGACCATCAAGACATCGGTCTGCACGCGCGGAGCCGCAGGGGCCGTGGCTGCGCCGGGAGGAGCTACGTTCGGAAGGACGTTGCCGTCTTCCGCGATCAAGGTGAACCCAGCAACCGTAGCGGACGCACCGGCTCCGGTGAACCCTTGTGTTAATGAGTTGAGGATCGAAGGTGTGTGCATGCGCAAGCCGGCATTCACGAGGCGCACCAGGACAGTGCCGGTGATTCCGGTCGTGACAGCTGTAGTTGTAGTAGCTCCCGTGGTTGCGTTTGTGGTTGTGCTCGTTCCGGCCGTGGCCGCGAACACCGACTGCAAGGGCAGGGTCTTATTGAATGCGGCGCCGTTGATCAGGTAATAAAACGGCGTGTAATTCACCGCTGGAGGGTAGCACGTGTTATAAGTGCTTGACGCCGGGTTGCCACAGCCTGGCATACCCGTGTTGGGATCGGTCACCATACCAGACCACACCTTCGTCTCGCTGAAACCTGCAGTCCGGACGGCCGCATCAACCGCTTTGTTTTGCACGGGGTCGATTTCACTGAACTCGAGTGGAACTTCTGCACCATAAGTCACTGCCGGAGTTGCGGCCGTAGTCGCCGTCGCGGCACCCGCGGGATAAGCGGTGCCAGCGGTAGCTGTAGCACCGCTGGTCGGAGCGGTGGTGACCACCAGCACGCCAATCAAGCCCATCGGAACCTGAATCGAAGGATGCGTGCCGGACTCGAGGAGGTAAGTGCCCGGCTTAAGCGCTGCCCAAGTCAGTGCCGTTGGCGTGACAGTTCCCGGCGCTACCGCTGCCACTTCCGTGCCCATGGATTGCACGCGCGGCCCCTGCGAAGGGGGTGTGCCTGAAGCTCCAGATTGCGGTCCCGGGCATGGGGTGCCTGGCGGAGTGACCCCCGACGCAATAAACCAAGTTACGCATCCCTGCATATTGGTGTGGGTGGGACTCGTAGTGGTTGTCGGCGCCAAGCCGAGGCCGCCGCCCACCTGACCCACGATCACAATGGATGTAGGAATGCTATTAGCCGTTCCACCCGCTGCAGGCGTAAACGAAAGATTGTTGGTCAGGTTGATGGTAAGACCCGCCGGAGCAGCCACCGTACCCGTTGGGACCGTAATCAACACCGGGGACCAAGCCGGTCCCGCCGCCGCAACGGCTCCAGTGCCGCCAGAAAGCGTGATCGTGGGAGGCGCGATATAACCAGCTCCGGGCGAGAGCAAATTGATACCAAGTACCACGCCAGTGCTGCTAACCACAGCGCTCGCCGTCGCCGTAGCATTTGTCACGCCGGGAATGACACCGGTCGGGGCGCTAATGGTGACGGTAGTCGCCGACGTATAGCCCGATCCTCCATTGAGTACGTAAATGCCGCCGAGTTCGCCCATAGCTGCCGGAGACAATGCCCCTGCAGCGCTTAGGGGGACGCACGTTGCGGTCGACGCCGTAGTGACGGCGGTACCGCACGAATAGCCCCACATCGGCAGGACCGTGCCGTCGGGCATAGTCGTCGTATTGAACCCCGCAGTCAGATTGATCTGCTGCTGGCCGAATGTCGCAACCGCTGCGAAGAGAAGGAGCGCGCCTAGTACCGCTGCGGCCTTCAGTGTAGCTTTCGACGTCAAATCATTGATCCGGATCATGGTTCTCGCCTCTCGTTGTCGGTCCGTCCTGGACATAAACCTGCCTTGACACAACTCTGAATGCTTGTTCGCCATCTGCTGGCCCGGGGGTGCTCAGATTGCCGGCCTTCGAAGGCCGACAACCAGCTTGCCCCTACTGCGATTCGTCAATGACAAATTCCCGGGAATCCACAAGCAGCATCATGAGCATGCCGCCGGGGAAAACGTTGTTCGTGGTAATCTCGCGCTCGTTATGGGAGTGCCACATGAAGGCCCAGCCACGCTCGTTCGCAGGATTGGCCTGCGTGTTCGCAGGGTTCAAAGTGGTGCAACCGGCGTTGAGGGGGTTGGGTGTACCGTAAGGATTGCCGGCACAGTCGGGCGATCCAGCGCGTAGGTTTGCGTCCGGGCCGAAATAGGGTGTGCCGCTGTACCATTGGCCGTTGGTGAAGACATTCGGGTCGGGGAAAGTTGCCGGGCCACCACCGGGCACATCGCCGAATGGGGCCACTTGTACCGGCTTGTAGTGGTCCTGGCACCACTCCATGAAGTTAACCGCCGCCGTCGCGGCCGAGTTGAGGCCGTTCACGTCCGGCGTGCAGGTAAGCGTGGCATTTGGATCCCCGTAAGCATCGCTGGCCGCCGTGCCCGCCGTTGTGCCTGGTAGCGGCGGATGGTGACCGAACGCATCCCAGTTCAATCCTCTGCCGTTATAGTAGAAGATGCCGTCGAAAGCCTCTCCCGGGGTCGTGTCCGTATTGAACATGAGAAGCCCGGCAAGGGCCGGTCCACTCACACCTGCGTCTCCGGTGAGACCTGAGCTAAATGTGACGCATCCCGCCGTCGCCGCAACAGTGGAGGTGCACGCTCCGGCGGTGGGACTTAGAACCAGGTTGGAATCGCGCGCCAGGATGCGGACGTGGTTGGCGTGCTCATGGAACGGATGTTCCCAGCGCCCCTGTCCGATGGTGCGGAGCAGCATCAGTTCGCCCGGATGAAGGTGCGGGTTGCCGTTGTAGGGTTGGTGCGGATACTCAGACGCGTAGTTGGGATCCATCAGATCAGGCATGGAACGCCCATTGATCAGGAAGTACGCGGGGTGGTATGGCTCGGTCTGTACGTTGAGACTGCATCCCATCGCGCCTGCCGTGCAGCCCGCCGTTGCCTGCACCTGCGCGTCCGCCTGCCTGTGAATCCGGTGATCCATCTCGGCCCACTGGAAGAGGTATTCCCGGTCGTAGCAGCTACCGGGGTGGTCGTACGCAGCCCCTTTGCCACCGGTGGCATTCGCCAGGCGGAAATCAGTTTCATGCCAAGCCGATTGCGCTGACTGGTTCAAGCTGTGGTAGCCGACTGTGCAGTTCCCCGGGACCGTTGCCGGAAGGACAACGACAGCGCCGTATAGACCCATTTCGATTTGCAGGTCGCCTTGCGTGCCGCTGTAATAAGGGTGAGTGCCCGGTGCCGAGGCCGTGAACGTGTAGGTCACCGTGGAACCATGAGCGGCTTCGCATGTCAATAAGCCTTGCGGATTCGCAGCATTATTGGCACAAGTGGATGTGAGCGTGAAGCCGGGAAACAAGATTGAGGTGTTGCCGGCCGCGGGGGGCAGGTTGTTGGTCAGGTTGATCGTGATCATTTGCCCTTCCGTGACAATCAACGTGGGCCCGGGAACCTGCATCGTGGGACAGTTAGCGGCGGCAAATTCTGGAGTTGCCGGTAAGAAGGTAATGCCCGTCGTATTCAGACATCCGTAACCCCACGAGTAAACGGCCTCGCCGTCGGGCTGGTTCAGATAGGCATCTGCTGCCGTCAAGTTGAACGTTACGCCGCTGATTCCGGGAACCGCAGCGAACGTGGTCGGCACGAGAACCAGTATTGCTGCTAGCACCAGCGCCGGGAGAAGTTGTGTAGTGACTGTCGCGTTTTTCATGTTCTTCGGCCTCATTTGCTGCTCTCCTAGTTGCAGGTGTTTCCAAACGTGCTGCCGGCAGTTGTTGGCATGCCAGCTGGGACTACGCTGTTGCAGATGTGGACCTCGGTCATCATTCCACCGAAATTCTCGGCATCGTTGGAGAGGTGGTCGAGTTGGGGAGTGTAGAGGTAGAACGTTCTGCCCGCCGGATAGAGCGTGGCGGAGCAGCCGGAACCCGCAAAGGCACTGCACCCGTCGTCGCTGGCATCCAGAATTACGTCAAGCGACTCGCCGCCGCCCAGCGTGATCGAGTTGGTGTAGAATTCGGTGTTGTTTCCCGCCTGGTCGCGCAAGAGCTTGGCCATAAACCCGACTTCCTTCATGGGAATCCCCACGCTCTGGAGCGTGTGATACTCCGAAACGGAGAGGTTCACGAGACGCAGCAGGGCCTTGCCGCCCACCGGAATATTAATAATGGCCGGCAGTGGCTGCGAGTAGTGCATCGTGCCATCCGTCGAGATTGTGGCTTGTGGACCGGACGTAACCGTGTCGGGGTAGCTCCGCCCGTTCAGCAGGAAGTACTTGTCCTTCATGTCCACAAACAATTCCGGGTTGAAGGTCATGCCGACGAAGTGGAAGTTCGGATCAAAGCCGTGCATCTGGATGGGGTACTCGACGTCATAAGCTGTCGAACCGTCGCCGTCGTTATAGGTATACCTTTGGGAATTACCGACCAAGTCCGTCCCCTGTACTCCGCTCGTGGGCACCGTTGCCGACCTAGGCGTCGTCGTATTCGGGTTTGGTACAGCTGGCATCGTGGCGGAGCAGAGGATGTCCCTGCCGGGATTGCACTCCGTGCGCAGATCCGCGACTGTCCCCGAGGGCAAGCCAATTCCATTCTGGTACCCGAGATACGTATAGAGGTTGCTGCCCGGCGGCACGCGGTCCTGGCGCGGCCGCACATGAAGCTGCCCGACCATGCCCATCTGCAGGTGCTCGGGAGGGGTGATATGGCAGTGCCAGAAGTAAGTCCCGGCATCCGGAGCAAGATAGTAGTAAGTGAAACTGGCACCGATGTTGATGGCGATCGAGGCATCGGGCACGCCATCATAGAAAGAGGAAGCGTTGGGGTAGCCGTGGAAGTGGACGGTGTGCTGCTCGAACAGGTCTGGCCGCATAATCATGCCCACGTTGGTGAGGGTGAGAAAGAACTCGTCGTCCTCGTCAAACGCGGCGAGCGGGGCCGGGATATTGCCGTTCATCACGCCGATGTCCATGATTTGGCGGGGATCCACATGGCCATCGTATGCCGCGGGAGCAGCGGCGACGGCAGCCAGATCATTGCCGGTATCTGACGCCAATCCTGTTGTGGTGGGAGCGACTTGATACTGGAAGGCAAATTCGTTGAACCCGTCTGGAGTCATCGCGGCTCCCGTGGCCACGCAGGTAATTGTCCAAGTGCCCGCATAGCCCGCCGGGGTTGCAGTGCCTCCCTCAGCAGTAGCATTGGAGATCACGACTTGTGCTCCGACAGGAAGGCCCAAGGGAGCGTCCGTCCAGGCCGTCACTGTATTAGCCGTGATGGTAGTGCAGCCGGGGGCAGTGGTGATGGGGGTGGTGGCAGGAAAAGGGCCCTCGATGAGGTTACTCACGGTCACGATCGTCGAAATATCAGGGGTCAAGCCGACCGCGCCATTCCATGTGAATAGCGGGTTGCTCGTTGGGTTATTCGCCACGGGCCACGGCGACGCACCGCTGGCTGCCCCGTCGGTAGAGGCAGGGTCTCCTCGCACTAATGGCGTCGAGCAGTTAGCCGCGCTCGTGCAGCCCGGATATGGGGTGTTGAAGATATACGGGAACTGAGTCGATGGAAGGCCAGCCGCTACGTCGGCCAAGCCAGAGAGTGGTCCGAACGCGAACATGAACGTCTGCGTGCCGTCGGCCTCGGTCATGTAACCGTCGCCACCGGAGATTTGCTGGCACTTAATGGCGCCGTTCACGGTCGTCGGAGTCGGCACTACGTAGTCACCACTGACAGATGATCCCGTTTGCGTTATCGCTTGCGTAGCAAACTGCGTCGGCCCGTTGTACGCAGGTTCTGTGTTGTTGCATCCCGGTCCGGTAGGGTTCGTGCCACAATTGGTTCCGGTCATCGGGTGCGTAATAGTGAAGGGTGGACATTGCACTCGGAATGACTGTGCGTGTGCAGGCAGTGTCGCAATACTGACCATCGCCACCAGGAACCAAAGGATGCCCACTTTTCTGTTTGCCATACTTCCCTCCTCCTCCGCCACTTGGTTAGTCGCTGCTAGCCAAGCGCCCTTCTGAAAAACCTCAAACTTTGTGCTGCCACCCCGAGATTCCGACCTTAAGGGCGCCAAATGTACCGCTCAACTTTCTCCATGTCTTTGCCGCCCAGCAAACGCCCGGAATAACTTAATGGGAACTAAACTCACTTAGTCTTGACCGGGCCCGACTGAACGTAGGTGCATATTTTCACTTGCCCGCAGGGTAGTCGTTGCTGACGAGCAAACACTCGGCGGATCAACGGATTCGGCGGGAGAATCGACGAGCAGGCCGTGACTCTGCGACTGCGCGAAGAGAATTGCGCTTTAGGACGCGGCACCGTTCTTGGTCCAACAGCGGCTCGGAATCCTGGGGCGTTAATTTGGCGGAGTTCGTTCGGTGCCGACAACTCCAGAATCGGAGCTCCATCCGGAGGAAGGACCTTTCCCTTCCCGCATTGACATGCTAGCGGAGAGTCCCCCAAGAAATTTCTCAAACTTGATCGAAGGAAGGGAATTGCTAAATCTAGGGAAGAAGCCAGACGAGTTGTCTAATTATTGTTGGATGAAGGTTTCTGATTCTGCTGCATCTGTATTTGTCTCCGCTGCTCATACATGCTCTGCAATTGCTGAATCATCTGTTCGGATTGTCCGCCGCCCGGTTTGCTCAAACTCGCTTCCTTGCTCGCAGTAGACGGCGCATCCGTTGACGGCGACGCGGCTGGGGCTGCAGTATCGGAAACGGCCGCAGACTCGGCAGGCGCAGAACTGTCTTGCTCAGGAACTTCCACGGGACTCGGACTCGCAGGCAGGTTTTTGCGGTTTGTGGCCACTCGACTTCCCGGGATGCCTGCTTCGGGGGTTTTCGTGCGCACCGTTAGCAAAACGCTCCTGATTCCCTGCTCGTCGCTATCCGATGCCTGAATAACAAAGTCAAGCTCCGTGTTATCCAGCAACTCGCGGAGAACATTGCGAGCCGGTCCCGGTCCAAGGCGAACCCAGATCCGCTGATGAGCGACACTTACTGGAAGATCGATGTCTGCCCCCAGCGCGGCACGGAGTGCCGACATAACTTCGGAAAGTGGCGAATTTTCCGCAACGATGGTTAGCTGCCCGTCTTGGTAGGTGATCTGCGGGGGCTTCGGTGCCACACGCTCGCTAGTGACTGCACCCGGCTGGGAATTTGCATCTTGCTGCCCACCTGCCTGCGGGCCCGGTTCTGAGTTCCCAGGCAATAGGGCGGCTTCGATAAGATCCTGAGCCATTCGGGAATCTGTGAGCCCTAGGGGAATTTTTCCAGAGGCAAAAAGCGGACCAACACAGACTACCACTAGCGCTCCAGAGGCGATGATTCTCTCTTTAAACCTGCAACGGAAGCCCATTTAGAGCCCCCTTCCCACCAGAGAAGATAGATGGTGATGGACCTGCCATCTGTTTACCAAACTCTGGTCAGCCACCATCGGGGCGATTCCAAGCATTTATTCTCACCTCCCAGGAATCGCATCCAAGAAGCAACTGTCTAGCACGTTTCTTGCGATCTGGTCAATACTTTCTGTCAAAGAGCGCTACGCTCGCGATCAGCCTTCGGAGGATTCTAGCTCCTCCCTCGTCTCGGGAGATGGTTCTAAGAAACCTTCGAGACTCGCTCGTCGTCTCTAACGGGTCCTCAATCGCGTTCGGAGAGTTCTACAAGCGCCTCAAGATTTTTGACGGTGACGGACTCCCGCTGCGCACTCACGATACCCTGTTCATCCCAATCGGAGAGCAGTCTGCTCACGGTAAATAAGGTAGTGCCGATCAGCTGCGCCAACTCCTCCCGGGACAAGTTGATTTGGACCTCGCCGTTCACTTGGCGACCGACTTGGCCCAGCAACCGCACGATTTGATTGCTTAAGCGGGTGGCGACTTTTTCAGTAGAGACTTCGCGAAACCGTTCTTCAAGCTCCTCTAGGCGTTTCGAGAGAATGTGCGTGGTATTGCGTCTCAAGACCGGAAATCGCTCGGCGAGAGACTCAAATACGCCAATTTCCCAAACCAGCGCCGTGGAAGCCGACACCGTCTGGGCAGAAGAGGCGTGTCTGGTCTGGCCGTTCGGCCCACCCATCCCAAACGCTTCGCCCGGTCCATTCAGCCGAAGGATGACTTCGCTGCCATTCTGCCCGATCTGCACGATCTTGACGCAGCCGGACATCAACAGCACCATTTGCCTGACAGGATCGCCGGCCAAATGAATCGTCTCGCGCCGCTTGTACACTTCTTTGCGCGCCGACGAAATAATTTCCCGGCATTCCCTAGGAGGAATGTTTGAAAATAGTGGGAGGTGTTGCACAAGAACCACTGCGCGGGTTGCCGCGTTTTCGTCGCAAGAATTGTTTGTACTTGCGCGTGCGATTGTATTCGATACCCAAGATTGCGCTTCCGCCATAGACCTCACCCCTCGTCTAGAACATGATTCTTGTTTCCATTAATAAATGGATACGCGACCTGATGAGCGCACCATTCTTTGAAACATGCTCACACCAAAAATGACGGGGACAGTTCTGTTCATCAATCCGAGGAACCAAAACAAGACCAGAAGCTCTTAATAACCAGAGAATTGGACACGCCCTTAGACGACTAGTACCCTATGAAAATCACGCCAACTTGAAGGAACCTCATAAGCGTGACGTGATGCTCGTCACGGGTACTATCGAGCTAACAAATGAGCAATCGCCCTTCCAGTTCGACGCTAGGCGTAAGGTCTTTGTAAAGTTATGCTTACGGACAGCATGGCGGCATGTTTCAAGAAAATGTCGGCAACAAGTTTCCCAAGTTGGGAAGTGATTGGGAGAAATTTGACATAGATCAATAACGCCTGGCGGTACTAAGCGGTAATCACAGGAACCCTATTTGAGTCCATCACGGGGGCGGTCGGGCTCGTAACTCATCGCCGACACATCAACCGTCGGGATGTGGAACAGACAGATCCAGAGAGATTATCAAACCGCTTAAGGACTCGGAGTCCCGGACGCCCGCGGTGGCTCAGATGTCGCAGTCGGCACACTTGTCTGCGGTCGCCGCCCATTTTGCGACGAGGGCGCACCTTGGGGAGCAGTTGGCTTAGTGGCCTTTGGCTCCTTATAGCGCAAACCGATGGTATTGCTAGTACCCACATCAATCAGCCTCAGGTTTTCGTCAGTAATCTCTTCCGCCCGCACGATGTGAGGAGTGATAGCGAAGACAATCTCGTCTTGAATGCGCTCTTTGTTTTCTTGGCCGAACAAATACTTCAAGAGCGGGATTTTCGCAAGCCATGGATAACCGCTCAATGACTGTGTTTCGGTGTCCTCCAGGATACCTCCGACCAGGTTTATTTCGCCGTCTTCCAGCCGCGTCTCGTGCTCGATGCGTCGCTGTCCGATCTTCGGTTGCGTGATTCCTCCGATATTTTCCACGCCGTCCAGGGACGATACCTCCAGAACCATCTTCAGCGTGACGGCATGGTCCGAATGGATGTGCGGTGTAATATCGATATTCACGCCCACATCCAAATAGGTAAACTGGGTGTTCACGAGTGGGCTGACCCCTCCCCCGCCGATGCCAGCGGCGAACGAACCGGTCGCGATCGGTATACGATCACCAATCTTAAGTGTGGCCTTTTCGTTATCGAGAGCGCGGAGCTGCGGTCTCTGTATGAGCTTGGTGTTGCTGTCCGACATAAGGAAAGTGAATGAAGCTCCCGGCACACTGGTAACGAAGCTGCCCCCGCTAAGGGCACCAACCTTTATCAAACCTGCGGCCGCGGGACCCGCTTGAAAGGCTATCGAATTTGTAGTTGGGACTGTCGTACCAATAGTATTTAATTTATCCCGGTTGATTTCCATCACGGCGATATCGATGACCACTTCCGCCTTCGGCTTGTCCGCGTCCGAGATGAGCTTCTCCGCCAAGACCAGCTGATCCGGGGTTCCCCGCATAGTGATGGAACTGTGTGTGGGGTTTACTTGAATACGGGCTATATCGAGCATGCCCTTCAAAGTGCCAACCACCTCCTGCAGTTCACTGGGCGTGGATGCATTTTGCAGATAGAAAGTCTTCAAAACGTTGTTTTCAAACTCTTTGCGCTTGCTTTCGGATGCCACGAAGATGGCTGTCGGAGAGATTAGCCGCCAGAAGGTCTTCGATTCTAAAGCAACCATCCGGAGGGCTTCGCGCACTGTGACTTCGTTCAACTCAATCGTAATGCGCTGCGGCTTGTAGTCCAAGTCAAACAGTACGTTGATCCCTCCCAGTTTCCCAACGGTTCTGTAAACATTATCAGCCGTGGTGGTCATGCGCAGGGTGATCGGAGTGTTGGGCGAGGGTTGTAGTTCTTGGGGGCCCTCCGCTTCTGCCGCCATCTTAGCCAGCTGCGACTCTGGCTTGGGTGCCAAGAGCGCAGGCTCAGCCAGCTTCTTGAGCATGAAATCAGTCCGTTGCAGCTCCTGCGCGGCTACATAATTTGTCCTATCAATTTCCATTGCGCGTTGAAATTCCGCTCGGGCCTCCGGCAGCTTCGTATCGTCCAGAAGCTTCCGGCCGTTGCTTACATGCAGCGTTGCCGCATTGGCGCGCGCGCGCAGATAGGCAGTCACATACTTAGCGTCTTTGCGGTTCAGTGCGTACGCCTGCTTGAACGATTCGTAGGCCTCATCATAATTCTTTAGGGCCTCCGCGTGAACACCGCGCTTATAGGCAGCCTTTGCTTCATCAGGATAATTCGGCGCACTGAGCGCCAGGACGAGAAGCGAAGCAAGTAGAAATCGCACGCGCATCATAGTTTCCCTGCCTCCGTGACTGCTGGCATGAATGCCCGAGAGACATTCGCTGCGACTTGGTTCACCGCTCGAGACCCGAGAGTGGATAAGAACGTGTGCCAGAGATGACCAAACATAAAGGACCCCTGCTGTGGTCCATGATCCAAATCATCCGATAGAATACTCGCTAGCTCGGGACTCGTGTTTGACCCAGGGCAAAGAAGAAAAATTTCTGTGTCGGCGCTTACCCCGGCGCAAGCCTCTACCAAGTAAGCGGCCAACCATCCCCGCGACGCCGGAAAGTATGGGGTATTTACTCGCTAGAAGGCTGCGGCGCTAGGCTGGGTGCCTCAGTTTTGGAATTTTTGACAACCGCGGATTTGTTGCCGGAATCGTGATGCGCAGAAACTCGGGCAAGCTTCTTGCGATTAAAATCACGAATCACCTTGGCAATGTAGGTCTGAGTCTCAACATAAGGGGGCACGCCGCCATACTGCTCGACGCGCTTTGGCCCGGCGTTGTAGGCGGCCAGTGCCTTGACAACGTCGTTGTGATAAAGGTCAAGCAGTTCCCGCAAATAGCGGGTTCCTCCTTGCACGTTCGCGGAAGGATCCAAGGGGTCTTCTACGCCCAGACGCGAA
Organism: Candidatus Sulfotelmatobacter sp.; assembly: GCA_035511455.1. Classification (GTDB taxonomy): domain Bacteria; phylum Acidobacteriota; class Terriglobia; order Terriglobales; family Acidobacteriaceae; genus Sulfotelmatobacter. Next base: position 13,851 of record DATKFH010000168.1, read on the forward strand.
GCAGTTTGCGGCATGAGCTGCATCAGCCCCTGCGCGCCCTTGCGCGAAACGGCGTTGGCATTGAATCCACTCTCGGCGCCAATCACAGTCATAATCAAATCCGGATCAATACGGTTGTTGCTACTGGCCAGGCTCACCATTTCTTGCAACGTTTTCGGCACAGTTGGTATCAAGGCCCGCGCTTCAATCGCTTCCCGAGGAGAATAAATTTCCGGAGGCAACTCCTCCTCTTCAAAACGCACAACCTGGTCGGTCGGAACGTCCACAAAGCTGCCTGACAAGTCCGCGAAGTAAAGCCGCGTCACACCTTCTCGCACTTCGTGACGCGCGAGGCGCATGGTGAAACCGTTCTGCAGGATCACCACCTCGGCCGACGATGCGGAAAGGCTCGCGAACGCGAGCAGTAAGATGGTGACGCCTAATTTAGTGCCAAGTCTCATGTTCAAACGGAAACTTACTTTGGCCGGTAACGGTGAAAGCCAGAGAAGCTCCAACCTCTGAGTTTCGACCCGCAGCGATAATTGTCTTTGCGCTATCGCAAACAGCCACCGGAACCAGCCGTTCGGCAAAGAAGTTCAGAGTCGCGACACGTCAAGACTTTCGAAACGCACACCCACCCTCGACCGGCCGTTTGCGGCGAGGCGAGGCCCAACGCGGACTACCTGGCCCTTGCATCGCCACTCGGTCGTCGGTTGGCCCGTAATCTCCTCCGGCAACCTGAGTTGCAATTCGACCGTAGAACCGACCGGAAGGAGTAACTCAGTCTCTAGTAGGGCTCCCCTCCCGGAGAGATCAATCGATTCCGCTCTATGCATTCGACCGTCGGCCGCCCCGATGCGGAGTCGCAAGGGAATTCGCAAAGTGTGGCGCTCTGTCAAACGACGATCGGGAATGGCAATGCTAGTGTTCATAGTTCACGGGGATGAGCTGAGGACCGGGACGAATTGGAATATACGACTTGGTAGGCCTTGTCCTTGCTCAACGTCAATTCCTAGTCAAATTCTGTTTTCCTCCGGAACACTCTCAGCAAACCGCATGCCGATTCTCGGCCGACGGCCTTTTAGGGAGCATCGGCAGGCACAGGCAGGGCGAAGGTGTAGAGAACGTCCTCGACGGCGAAGAGGAGATATTGGCGACCGTCGAGCTGGTAGGTCATCGGCGAGGCATCGAGGCGGCCTCCGACGTTCAGGTGCCACAGGGTTTTGCCGGTGGCGGGATCGAGAGCCAGGAGATTGCCGGAGTTGTCGGCGCTGAACAGGAGATGGCCGGCAGTGGTAAGAATGCCGGCGATGGTTTCCCCGTTCCCGAGTTCGTGGTTCCAGACAAGTTTGCCGGTGCGATAGTCGAGCGCTCGCAACGTGGAATTGGCCCACAGGTTGATGTCGCGCCCGGCCCACCCTTCGGGCTTACCCGTAGCGGTTAGGTAAAAAACACTGAAGATGCGGCGGGCATTGACGTAGAAGAGTCCGGTTTCGGGATCGAAGCTGGGCGCCATCCAATTGCTGGCGCCGTCCGAGCCCGGCTCGACGAGAGCACCATCGGGGCTGGGAGCGGCTTCCGGCTTGGCGATGGGACGCCCTCGAGAGTCAATGCTCTTCGCCCAGGTTTGCTCGATGAACGGCGCGGTGAGCAGATGCTGTCCGTTGGTGCGATCCAGCACAAAGAAAAAACCGTTGCGGCTGGCTTGCGCGAGGAGCTTGCGCGGCTGGCTGTTGAATGCAGCGTCGAACAGGACCGGGGTCTCAACGGCATCCCAGTCATGAACGTCGTGCGGCGAGGGCTGAAAATACCAAGCGAGCTTCCCGGTATCAGGGTTCAACGCTACGATGGAGCAAGTGTAAAGATTGTCGCCGGGGCGCGCGTCTCCTGCGAGGACAGGATTGGGATTGCCGGTTCCCCAGTAGAGCAGATTGAGCGCCGGGTCATAAGTGCCGGTCATCCAGGTCATGCCGCCACCATGGAGGAGAGCGTCCGGGTCCTTGGGCCACGTTTCAGAGCCCGGCTGGCCGGACTCGGGTTCGGTGTACCAGCGCCATTGGATCGCTCCCGTCTCGGGATCGAGGGATTCGAGGAAGCCACGAATGTCAGTGACGTCGCCGGAGACTCCGACGATCACGTGATCGCGAACGACTAGGGGCGCCATGGTGGCAAAGTAGCCAAGCTGAGGATCGGCAAGCTCAACGACCCAACGGACGTTTCCGTCCTTGGCATCGAGACAGACCAGGTGCGAGTCGGGCGTTGTGAAGTAGAGCCAGTTTTTGTACATGCCCAAGCCGCGATTGCCGATGTGGTCGCCTTGGGATTCGCGATGGTAATGCCATATTTCACGGCCGTAGCGTGCATCGACGGCCCAAACGTTGTCAGGAACCGTAAAGTAAAGAATGCCGTTCACTTCGAGTGGAGTTGATTTGATCGTGGAAGCGTGGGGATGAAAGACCCAGGCGAGGGTGAGCGCGCCTACGTTAGCGGCGTTGATCTGGTCGAGCGGGCTGAAGCGCTTTCCAGAATAGTCGCCGTTATAGGTCGGCCAGGTGTCTGTGGCGGCGGGCTTCAAGAGAGCCGCTGGATCAAGCCCTTGCGCGAAGATTCGCGGCATATACAGGCTCACGGTCGAGAGCATAAAAAGGGCAAGTCCTATTCGAATGCCTAAACCAAAGCTCGTCGTCTGAACAAGGGGTTTCATAATCTCTATTTAAGACTTTCCAGATAGGCAAAGAGGTTGTGAATATCTGCCGGCCTCAGTTTGTCGAGCAGTTCGCGATGGGCAGCCAGGGGATCCTCGAATTCCACCTTTACGTGATCGCGCGAAAACGACCGATACCAACCGGAGCCATCGCGCAACGCAACCACGAAATCATCAGCGTGTTCGACGGGACCTTTGACCTGCTCTCCCGTCGGCAGCGTCACGACGGCGATGGTGTGCTGGCCCCTGGGATAGAGCATGCGTGATTGCAGGTCAACGGGAGAGTACTTGGTTCCTATGGCGGCGAGGTCGCCCGCGGGGGAATGGCAATTCTTGCAGCCACCGCCGGCATTGAAAAATGTCTTCCCGGCATCGGCATTACCGGTGAGCAGCTTCTCGATGGGGTAGGTGCGGGAAACTCCGTTCGAATTCAGCGCTTCGGCGGCGCGTGCGTGAAGATAAGCGGCAATGTCCTGTACCTGCTCATCGGCCAGCGCCATCGCTGGCATGCCTTTATCGGGTCGCCCGAGACGAATGACTTCGCCGACCTTGTCACCCTTTACGTCATGAGCCACCAGCGGCGAGCGGACTAGGTCCGGCCCGCGGGCGCCTGTGGCATCGGGACCGTGGCAAAACCCGCAGGACTGCTGGAAACTTTTCTGACCTCGCTCGACGGCCGGATCTGGAGTACCCGATTGCGACCATGCCCGAGAATCCCACTGAGCGAGAAGGAAAAGGGCGGCTGAACAAAATACCGCGGTCCTGGCAAGTTGCCGTTGCGAGGTGACCTGGTTCCCACGAGTATTCACTCCGCATTCCTCCGTCAATTGTGGTGCTGTACTTGGTGTCGAGAAATCGGCCATAGGACAAAAGCGATGAAACGCGGAGATTCTAGCATCCCACGCCGGGCAGAGCCATCCTCCAGCCGCAAATAGATAAAGCGTTTAGGCGGTCACACTTACCAAAAAGGTGTGCCAAGTGCCGAATCAACCCATGCGCAGCATCGGAACCGTTCCCCTCTCGATTGTCAATTCCCGTCCTGTTCGTCCGACTCCGGGGCGGCCGCGACAACCACCACAGCAAGATTGTTTGCGCCCAGAACCCGGTTGAAGGCTGGCAAATCGTCCTTAAGAAGCTTTTGGAATTTCGAAGTCGGACTCGTCATCTCCGTCTCGATGGAGCGGAGCGTGCCTAGCTGCGCATCGGTGGGCGCGAAGTCTGCAGCGCCGGCGACATCGCCTCCACCGGTGCCAACCTCGGCATTGAGCCAAATCAGATTCAGGTACGCCTGGTAGGGCTCGACGAAGTATTTGTCGTCGCTATTGACTAGGGCTGGCGAAACCAGTTTGTATTCGATCGCCTGGATTTTGTGATCCATCGCTTCTACGGTCTCGAGAAGTTCGGCCTTGTGTTTGGCTTCCGGACTGTCCAGAGCTTGCTCTTGGGCGGGTTCCGGCTCTTGATTGTCCTCTTCTTCCTCGCCCATTCCTTGTGGTTTTTCCTTTTCCTTCTTTTTGGGAGGGCGGAGCATGGTTTCGATGACCTCGAGTTGTTTCCGCATCCACTCGATCTGGTTGACCGTGCCAGAAACGCTCGTGATGTCGTCGCGAATTTGGAGCAGGGTTTTCACCGAAGCGTTGATGTCCGCTTCCGAACCCGGGGAGCGCGGATCGCGGCGGACGGTGATGGGTTGCGTGTAAGTCTGTCCTTCCACCTTGAGACGCACGGAATAAATTCCTGGAGCCACGATGGGGCCGACCTCGGCGGGCTTGGCGCCCCAGTGGGTGATGGGCCGCGAGTCCTCGTCGCGAAAACGCGGCTCATTCCATATATGCGAATTTTCGGGAGCCACAGTGCGAAGCGCCACCAACCGCGGCGGATCGTAGCGCAAGTCCCATTTCACGCGGTTCATTCCCGCGCGGCCCTTGGCCTGAAGTTTGCGAACTAGTTTTCCGTCAGCATTTACGATTTCGAACTCGACCGGATCCTTGGGTGCCCCTTTCAGCGTGAAATTCAGAAAAGCATCGCCGCCATGAGTAAATCGGTAGGCGGCGCGCGGCTCAAGAAAAACTGTGGCCACATCGGTGTGAATTTTGGCGAGCTGCTCAAGAGGCGTAATGTCGTCAAGAATGTAGAGTCCCCGCCCGTAGGTTGAAATCACCAAATCGTGAAATTCCTTTTGCACCACGGCCCAGGTCACCGGGGCGTGCGGCAGGCCATTGTCCAATGCCGTCCAGTGTGCTCCGTCATCCAGTGAATAGAAGAGTCCGTTTCCCGTGCCGGCAAACAGCAGGCCTTGGCAGTTTGCATCTTCGGTGACGGTGCGGACGTAGGAGAGTGCGTGCTTCGGAAGATTTCCGGTGATGAGCTTCCAGGACTTGCCAAAGTCAGAAGTCTTGTAGATGAAAGGATCGCGGTTGTCCACCAGGTGAAAATCAACGCTGATGTAGGCCGTGGCGGGATCAAATGTCGAAGGAGAGATGCTGGTGATCGTACCCCAGACCGGCATCCCGGAAATGTTCTTCGTCACGTTCGTCCAATTTGTCGCACCGTCCTTGGTGTACCAGACCTGGCCATCATTTGTTCCCGCCCAAATCAATCCTTTCTGGATCTTGGAGGGAGCAATCGCGAAGACTACTTCTCCATAAAACTGCCCCAGGTTGTCGCCCACGAGCCCGCCGGAGGGAACAATGTGGCTGGGATCCTGCGTCGACAAATCCGGGCTAGTGACTGTCCAGCTTTGTCCTGCGTTCGTGGTCTTAAAAATAACCTGGCAGCCGTAATAGACGATGTTGTGGTCGAAGGGATCGATGGCCAGCGGCGGCGTCCAATGGCACCGGTACTTCAGCGTGTTTGGCGGTGAATCGAGAGTGTGCAGCCACGGGCTGACGGACCGTGCGTGTTTGTGGCGGGCGTCCCAACGAGTGACGGAATTCCCGTAACAAGTGGCCCATACGACGTTCGGATCGACAGTGTCCGGGACGGTGAATCCAGATTCGCAACCGCCCATGCGGCGATCCCACCCGGTTTCCTGCGAGTCTACCGGCACACTGGGACCGCGCATGTTTCCGTCGTCCTGCATATTGCTGTAGAAGTAGTACGGAACCTGATTGTCGACATCTACGTGATACATCTGGCCGATCGGAAGAGTGACACGATGGAAGCCGCGGCCGTGTACGGTCGTGATGTTCATCCCCGCGTCATCGGTGATTACAAAACGATCGGGCTTGGTGGGATCGATCCAGATATCGTGAGTGTCTCCGCCCCAGCGCACTTCTTGAAAATTCAGTCCGCCATCGAGTGATTGATGAAAAGAGCTGTTGGCAACGTACACTTCGTTGTCGCTTCCGCTGGAGACGGCGATTCGAATGTAATAGCCGGCGCGTCCGATCAAAGCCCTTTGGAAATTCACCGCCTTCCAGTGTTCTCCGGCGTCGTCCGACCTCCAGACCGAACCTTGGTCCTTGGTTTGAATTAAGGCAAAAACGCGCTTCGAATTTGTGGGAGCGACAGCGACGTCGATCTTGCCGACGGGAGCGTGCGGCAAGCCGTGCTCTTCGATACGCGCCCACTTCGTTCCTCCGTCCCGAGAAACATAGACACCGCTTCCCGGGCCGCCGCTCCATTCGGCCCAAGTGTGCATTTCCACTTGCCACATTCCCGCGAATAGGATGTGCGCATTGTGCGGATCCATGGACAACCCGGAGCACCCCACATTTTCTCCGGCAAAGAGCACGCGCTCCCAATGTTGGCCGCCATCGATGGTCCGAAACACGCCGCGTTCCTGTTGCGGTCCAGTGACGCGTCCAAGGGCGCAGGCCAATACGATGTCCGGGTTCGTGGGGTGGACAACGATGCGGCCGATTCGACCGGTTTCCTGCAATCCCATGTTGCTCCAGGTCTTCCCGGCGTCGGTAGACTTGTAAATACCGTTGCCCATCACGTCGCTATCGCGAATCACCCAGGCTTCACCGGTTCCCGCCCAGACGACGCTGGGGTCGGAAGGCGCAACGGCCAACGAGCCAATGGCGGCTGCGGGTTGCTTGTCAAAAACGGGCGTCCAATGATTGCCTCCGTCGATCGATTTCCAAACACCACCGGAAGCCGCCCCGGCGTAGTAGGTGCTCGGATCCCCGGGCACACCAGCGACCGCCGCAATGCGATTTCCGACCTTGGGGCCGACAAAGCGGAACCGTAGCGTGCCTTTCTCCTCGTCGTCGGGTTGCTGCGCCTTCCCTACGGCCAGGCAAGCCAGAACGACCACTAGCGCAAAACAAAATCTTCGGCTGCGAGCTAGAGCCACGGAAAACCTCCGGCTGAAAAGGAAAAAATAACGAGACCGCTCTCCGCGAAAGGATTCGACACCATTTGACTGGGCGACATCTTCTTATTAGCCCATTCTGATGTCAATTCTCGTTCTTGGAATTCTCGTTCTTGGAATTGTTCTGGGATCGTCAGGAGGACGGATCGCTTCTGTTCTCGATCGCGCCGGCCTGTCCGGCCTCGGCGGCCGAATCCGTGGCGGCTTCGCCGGTGATCAAGCGGGCGCCGCGGCTGAAGGTCAGATACTCGAAGCCCCATTGAACGAAAACAAGGACGCGGCTCTGAAACTCCACGATGTAAATCAGGTGGATGAACAGCCACATGAGCCAGGCGAGCAGACCGGCTACATGGACTCCAAAAACATTGGCGACTGCCGCCGCGCGGCCGATCACGGCCATTTCGCCTTTATTCAGATAATGGAACGGCGGTGGCTCCTTCTTCCCTTCCACTCGGGCGCGGATCGTTTTTGCAGCGTACCCGCCGCCTTGGATAGCAACTTGCGCGACGCCGGGGAGCGGCTTCCCTTCTTCATCGGGCGTATGCGCCAAGTCGCCCAGGATGAAAATGTTCGGGTAGTCCCTAACGGTGAGGTTGCGATTCACTTTGATGCGGCCGCCGCGGTCGGTCTCCGCGCCGGTGCGTTCCGCTAATTTCGCGCCGAAGGGCGTGGAGGTGACGCCGCCCGCCCACAAAACGGTTTTCGCGGCGAGTCGCCGGATGGTGTCCCCGTGTTTATAGCTGACCCCATCCCTATCGATCTCGTTGACCATCACGCTTTTCGTGACTTTCACGCCGAGGCGCGTGACCAATTTTTCGGCTTTGGCAGAAAGTTCTTCCGGGAAAGCACTCAACACCCGTGGGCCGCCTTCCATAAGAATAATCTGTGCTTCCTTCGGATTGATCTGGCGAAAATCGTGGCGCAGCGTTTCATTGGCGATCTCCGCCAGCGCGCCAGCGAGTTCCATGCCGGTAGCGCCGGCGCCAACAATCACAAACGTGAGCCAGGCGCGCGTTTCTTCCGGGGTGGTGGCGCGTTCGGCGCGTTCGAACGCAAAAAGAATTTTGTGCCGGATGGCCGTAGCTTCTTCCACAGATTTCAGGCTGGGCGCCCACTCGCGCCAGGAATCGTTTCCGTAGTAAGAAGTTTCGGAGCCGGTGGCGACGATCAAGGAATCGTACGGGAACGTAGCGCCATCCCGGAGCGTCACGCGCTTGGCTTGGGGATCAACGTCCACGGCTTCACCCATCAGAACTTGGACATTTTTTTGTTTGCTCAAAACGCCGCGTAAGGGCGCGGCGATTTCTCCCGGCGATAAGGACCCGGTGGCCACCTGATAGAGCAGCGGCTGGAAAAGGTGAAAATTCCGGCGGTCCAGCAATTGGATTTCGACGTCCGCGCGCTTCAGCTTCTGTGCCGCGACCAATCCGCCAAATCCTCCGCCGAGGATGACCACCCGGTGTTTCTTGCCCATCGGCGCTCCCTCCGGAGACGCAACTTTGCCGGAACAAGTATCATCTCATTTAGAGTAAGTTTTTTCGCGTTTTGATACGCGGTAGAAAGCAGTCGTATGCGTGTTCATGACTCCGACGCCAGATTCCAGCTTCAGAAAAATACACTGCGCTTCCTTTGCTCCGTGTTGATCAAGAGCGGGACGCGCTCGGAGATTTGCAAGCTGCTCGATCCGGGAGTTTTTGATGATCCCCTGCATCGCGTAGTTTTCGAGGAGATTCGCGAAATGGGGTCGGTTGATTCCCGCCGCTTGCGCGAACTTTTGCCGGCTCGGGTAACCAACCGCGGCTTCCCGGACTTCGATTTGCGGGAACTGCTGGCCCCCTACGAAGTGACGGAAAGAGAAATCGATCATTTATTCGAGAGCGCGCTGCAACTGCTGGACCTCAGCAACCCCGACGAACATCGGCCAACCCACTAGCCATCGAATGAATCCCCCGAGAACACAATCGTTCTATCTTGTCGAGCCGCTGGCGTTCAGCGCTTTTGTCTCCTGGTACATCTGGGAACTCCAGGACGCCTTTTTCTTTTCTTGGCTGGTCTTCCCTGTTTGGATGCTCGCCAGTATCGTCGCTCATGGGGACACTCCAAAAACCATGGGATGGCGAGTCGACAACCTATGGCCCGCCACCAAGCGGTCCACCCTGGTTTTCAGTGTTTGCATCGCGGGACTACTCCTGGCGGGAATTTTGCTCGGGTCATGGCGCGGTCCGATTCACCACCTCCTCGTGCCCAGGCACTTTTTTGGATATATGGCTTTCTGCCTCCTTCAACAAGTTGCGCTGAATTCGTATCTGACCAACCGGCTGCTGGGAGGCTTGACCAGCCCGGCGACCGCTTCCCTGCTCGCCGGTGCGCTTTTTGCGGCGCTCCACTGGCCAAATCCCGTATTGGTTCCGCTCACGTTTATCGGAGGAACAGCCATGGCTTGGCTGTTTGCCCGCGAACGCAACATCATTCCACTCGCGATTGGTCAAGGCATCCTGGGAACTTTAGTTTGGTGGGCGTTTCCGGTGGCATGGCATCACGGCTTGCGCGTGGGGCCAGGCTTCTACACGTTTCATCTACGATAGTTCGCGCGATCTGCAGATTCAAGTGGCCGTATTTTGCGCCGGACGCGGCGTCCCTCGGCAAGATGTGATTCCCTTTCGCGTCGTTGCTCCAGACACCGGCAATCTGGCAGCCGCACTGCGGGCAAGCGCCTGCTTTGAGGCGATTCGCGAGAACATCATGCCAAGAGCGGCGCACCAGCAGTTCCCCGCACTTCGGGCAGTACGTGTTAGCGCCCTCGCTGTAGATGTTTCCTTCGTAGACGTAGCGCAGGCCGGCGTCCAGCGCAATCCGCCGAGCCTGACCAAGCGTTTTGGGAGGAGTACGCGGCTTGTCCTGCAGTTTGAAGTCCGGGTGGAACGCCGTGAAATGCAGCGGCACATCCGGCCCAAGATGCGTCAAAACCCATTCGGCAAGCTTGCGCGTTTCCGCTGGATCATCATTCAACGTCGGAATCATCAAGTTGGTGATCTCAAACCAGACTGGCGTTTCCTTCTTCAGCCAAGCCAGCGTCTCGAGCACCGGTTGCAGATGCGTCAGCGTGATCTTCCCGTAGAAATTCTCGGTGAAGGCTTTGAGATCAACGTTGGCCGCGTCAATGTGATCGTAAATGTCGTGGAAAGCTTCGTAAGTGATGTAGCCATTGGTGACCATCACCGTTTTCAGGCCGTAGTTTCTGGCCGCTTTGCAAATGTCGATGATGTATTCGCCCCAGATGGTCGGCTCGTTGTAGGTAAAGGCGATGGCGTCGCAACCATATTTCAAAGCTAGCAGCGGCACGTCTTCTGGCGGAACATGCTCTGAACGCACCTGATCGGAGCGCGATTTCGAGATGTCCCAGTTCTGGCAGAAAAAACACCCCATGTTGCAGCCCGCCGTGCCCATACTGAACACTCGCGTGCCGGGCATAAAATGATTCAGCGGTTTCTTTTCGATAGGATCGACTTGCAGAGCTGCAGGCGAGCCATAACCCAGGCTATAAAGTTTTCCGTCCTGATTGATGCGAATGAAGCAGAATCCCGCTTGACCGGGATGGATGTGGCAATGCCGTGGACAGAGATAGCAGTGAACGCGGCCATTGGACTCCGCTTCCCACCAACGAGCCTCGTGAAGCCGTTCTGTCTTTTGGAGGATCTTCAGCTCTTCCACGAATCCTCCTCTGGAGACGGTATTATACCTCCTCCTGGAGCATACCGCTCAGGGCCAGCGAGTTGGATACGGCGTCAGTTAGAGCAACGCAGCGTCGGATTCAGAAAAGGGCGCAGCAAACTATGACAGGCAAGAACCCCGTCACGCTCGATTCAGTTCGGTAGTAGGCCGTAGACTTCGAGTTCTCCCACGACCGATGAGTCATTGCCCCGCGTGCCGACATAGACCTTGCCATTGGCAATGGTGGGTACAGTAAATTTTACGGCGTGCCCAGCCACGTCTCGGTTCGCAACTTGTGAACTATTCCACAGTTCGCTAGCGAGGTTGCTGGCGTCGTAGGCGTGGAGGACAGTAGCGCCGCAACCGGGCGATTGGGGAGTGCAATAAAGGCCATTGTCCAGCGCCCAGATGATGCCATTAGCAGAGCCCGCGGACGATTCCGACGGAGTGGAACCAGGAAATCTGTAGCTCGTACTGGATTGCGAAAAAGGCGCGCCGTTGAACTTTCCAGTAGCGCCGTTAAAGGTGAACTGCTTGAGGGTGCCTACACCGGCGACGTACAGATTATTCTGCCAAAAGACCGGTGTAGCGAAGATGGAGTTGCCCAGATTTACGGTTTGGACGACGTTGTTGACGGAACTGCTGAATTTCCCGAGGTTGTCGCGGTTGAGAAGGAACAGGTTGCCTTCCTTGCCGCCACCAATCACGAGGTGAACCACGGGGCCGGAAGGCTGGTCCACGAGAATGGTTGCAGCACCGGAACCGAAGTCGGTGTCGTTGGCGTCCAGCGAGGCCTGGTCGAGAGGAGTGAAGTAGTCCGCCGGGGAAAGCCCGCCGACCGTCGTCAGCTTCACAACGCTATCGCCATAGTTCGAGCCGCCGGTGTTGGCGTCGAAAGTTCCGTTGCCAGTGATGAAAAAGAGATTGCCGGAAGAATCGACGGCGGGAGCGCCGCCACCCATCCAGACACCTCCGCGGGAATACGAGAGTGTTCCAACCTGATTTGGCGTGGAGTTGAAGACGGCATTGGCCACCGGCGCGAGCGTGGTGGCGTTGAAACCAATCACCCAGCCGTGGTAGGGATCATGGTCTTCGTGCGAAGCCCACGCGACATACACCACACCGCTCGAGAGAACCAAACCGGCGCGCTGGCTTTCATTGCGCGGATCAAAAGCCACTCGTCCAGAGACGGAGCCAGCTCCGGTACCAGGAACAGAAATGGAAGAATTGATGCTCTGCGGAGGAGTGATCCGCTCGTTGCCGGTCGAGATGTCAATCGCGTGAAGGCGTTGGAAAAACTGCTGGCTGGCATTGACGGACTTGCTGACGACATAGAGCGTGTTGGTGCTTGGGTCGATGACGGGCGTGCCGGTGATACCGACTTCTGGGGAGATGTCTCCGTAACCACTGCCAACAAGCGCGCCCGTTCCGGCGGAGGGCACGGAAGTCTCGCCGGCAGTGCCGCCGTGCGCGGCATCGATCAAGTTGCCGTGCCAAAGCGTCGTGCAGGGAGCGGCATCGGCGTCAAACGCGTACAGGCTTTCGTGCTGCGTGGCCACGATCACAACGTTGTGACGAGTACCCGCCACCGTCAGATTCGGGACCCACAGCGGTTGGGCATAAATTGCGCCGTCGGCTTGGCAGGAAAAGAGCTTGCCGAAGGTTGCTGTGTTCACATTCGAGAGAGTCAGGGCCAACTCGCGAGTGTTCGTGCCGTCACGAGAGAGGTTGTTGTGATAGGTCAGAACGCCGGAGAGATCGGTGACACCGATGGAATTGGAAGCACTCTTGGTGATGTCAGCGACGCTCGTGGCTGTGATGATGTATACGCCTGCAGTCGAAGGTGCGGCGTAAATGGCGGAGGTGGTCGTTACATTGGTGAACGTGCCGCAGCTAGATCCGGAACAACCTGTGCCGGACGCCGACCACGTCACGCCGGCACCCCGCGCATCGTTCTCGACGGTTGCAGTAACCGGAAGTGTCTCGGTGATGGTGAGACCACCGCGCTTGGGGGATATGCTGACACTAAGAGTCGCGGAAGTCCCAGTGACCGTGATGGTTGCAGAAGCGCTCTTGGTGGTGTTCGAGACGGAAGTGGCGGTGAGTTTGACCGTGGCGGGATTCGGCATATTCGGAGGCGCAAAATAGGTAATGGGAGTTCCCGACGCACTCGCAGTAGTGGAAAGAGTTCCACAAGCGCTGCCAGTGCAACCCGCGCCGGACAGCGCCCAACGCACACCGCGATTATGCCAATCGTAGCGCACCTTGGCTGTGAACGGTTGCGAGCCGCCTCCGGCTTGAACGCTGGCAGTTGACGGAGAGACCGAAACGGTGATGCGCGACTGCGCGAAGGCCCGTGGAACTGATGCGAGACCCAACAAAAGGAAGCCAGAAATAGCAGCACGAATTGACTTCCAAGATGCGGGATTACATTTCGCAAACATGAGAGAGCTCCCTCTATCCGAAGATAGTTAGTCGAACCGGGAACCAGGGCCGTCCAAACAACGGGCATTCAATGGGGGCTGAAGAATGAACTATATTGGAAGCAGGCTGAGATTGCGAATAGAACGAGGGGACAGTGTCCGAAAAGCCAACCAGGACAGCTGGGAAAAACCTGATTGGAGGATTGCGCCTTGGCGGATTTGCTTGTACGTTATCGGTTGGCCGGGAACGAAAAATGGAAATTCCGGTCTAGGCAACCCAGGGAAGCGGGCATGGATCCCCGTGGGCTCGCAACTTTAACCAAGATGCTGTCCTCACCTACTTTCCTTCTCACGCAAACAATCGTAGGAGAATCGCATGCGAACTTTCCGGTATTTTTTTGTTTTGTTGGCGGCCCTCTCACCTTTTCGCCATGGCCCATTGGCCAAGCAGGCGCCAGAAGAGCGCCCGAGCCAGATCATTCCCTGTTCTTCCGATGATGGGGAGAAGCACTACTGCACGGCGGACACGAGACATGGCGCGCGACTGGTGAAGCAACGCAGCGCGGCGCCGTGCCAAGAGGGTGAGTCGTGGGGTTACGACGAAGAAGGAATTTGGGTGGACAAGGGATGCGGCGGTGAGTTTACTCTGGGGCGCGGCGAAGAGGGCGGCGATGCCCGCCCCGAGCGTGGAGGGACGATAACATGTGCGTCGGACGATGGCCGGCGAAAAGTTTGCCCAGCGGATACCAGCAACGGGGTGCAGTTCGTGAAACAAAGGAGCGACGCGAAGTGCAAGCAAGGCTCTTCGTGGGGATACGATACTCGAGGGATATGGGTAGATAAGGGATGCGGAGCGGATTTTGTGGTGGGCGTGCCGGGGCATCCAAGCGGCTCCGGGAAAGCTAGCAAAAGCGCGACCATAAGCTGCGCTTCGTTCGACGGAAGAAAGAATTATTGCGACCTGGATGCGCCAAGCGGCAAGGTGCAACTGACGAGACAGCTAGGCACGATGCCATGCACGGAAGGTTCGACGTGGGGGTACGATCGCAGGGGCATCTGGGTGGATCGGGGTTGCAATGGGGAGTTCCTGGTGCAGGCGGGAAGCGAGCTTGGCCCCGGGGATTCCTCGGGGAAGAATTGCGCCAAAACGGTGGGCCAGCAGGTGGCAGATGAGTTGGTGAGGCGATGCTTGGAAGTATCTTCGGCGACGCATCCGGCGTGCAACAAGCAAAACTCGTGCAAGCTCATCGAGGACGAGATTCAGCGAGGATGCCAACGGTTAGGCGCGAATGCGCCGGCATTTTGTGGTGAGAACAAGTGAGAGGCCAGCGAGTCGCATCTGAGCAGTTCCTAGAGACGGCACCCGCAGTGACCTTGCCGGTGTCCGCCGAACCCAAATCTGCGAAAAATGTTCGAAACGGATTACGGCTTCCTTTTCTTCCTTCCTAAAAGGCCGGCTTGGACATATAACGCTGCCGGAGTACCTCAAGTTCCCGAGGTAGAAAAGAATCGCCCTGCGAGTGCGGCCGTTCAAACATCACAGCGCGATTTCCACCCGGCTCTTTTCATTAGTCGAGTAATCGAGGCAGGATGGGTTAGCGTACTTCAGTCGGTTCATTCACTTTTGCTTCATGCCAATGCCGAATTGATTCCCGGCACGAATTACCTTCCCGTTTTCGATCACCAGTTCAAGCAGTTTTTCGCTCTCGACCGGACGGCCGGTTTCGTCCTGGAGCGTCGCCACGATCTTCTTGGTCTTCACATCAATGATCTCGCCGGTTGAAGAATATCCGAATCGCCCATCTATGCTGAAGCTAACCCAACCGATACAATCCCGGACCTTGATGCTGGTAACTTGCTTCGGAGGCGTCACCGTTGCATTGAAAACGTGTATGGCGTTGTTCGCACAGTCCCCCAGCCAAAGTTCCTTCTCGTCCGGGGTCAAGGCGATTCCATGACTCGGGCATCCGTGGCGCTTGACGGGCCCCTGCGAGTATCCCGCAACCTCGACGCGGTATAGTTTCTTGCCTGTCCGCAGATCGCCAACTTCGAAGCCCAGCAAGCCGTTAATGTTGACGAAAACGAGCGTATGGTCCCCGTTAATCGTAAACGGGCGGATCACATTGTCGAATGGGCCTATTTTACTTTCAATCTTTTCGGTTCTCGCATCCACCACCGCAAGAACTCTAGACCGCAAGCTCGCCAGGTAGACGTACCGACCGTCTGCCGAGTAGATGGTATTGTGCGAACCAGGTTCTGCTTCGATCGTCCGAAGCACGCTCCCGGTCATCGCATTCACGACGTGCCAGGCAGTTCCCTCGAGCTGTGGGACATACAAAATCTTGCCGTCAGGCGAAATCGCCAGGCGGTCGCATCCGCCGTCGTAGGTCTGGTCCCAGATCTTCTTGCCACTAACGGCGTCGATGGCCATCATCCGATTCAGGGATGTAACGTAGACCCTGCCGGTCGTCGCGCTTGCCGCGATCCCCTTGACGTTCTCTGGCTTTTCACCATCCGGAACACTCCAGGTTTGTATGCGCCGGACAAACTTATACCCATTGTCCACATCGAAAACGAGGATGCCAACGCCACCATGTTCCACGTCATTGCGGACTCCCGGACTGGCTACATACAGAAGATGCTGCTCTGCCGCCGCCCGCATCGGAATAAGGGACATTAAGACAGCAAACGACGCCAACGGCAGGATCAACGCGGCATAAGTAAGTCTTTTCATTTTCGCTCTAAACTCAGACTGGCTCTTTGGACGCTCTGTGCGGCGCCGCAGGCATGATACACCTGTTCTTTGCCTCCCCATCAAGCTGCGCGGGTGGCGCGCCAATGCCAAACGGTCTCCGGCAATGATTCTAAGCAGCGCCTGAAAGAGGCAGTGAACGATTGAGACTAGAATGGCATCCGGCCCGGAGCCCCAAATGCACGTGCCCACACCCCGGAATGCGGAAAGTGACAGCGCACGGCCGGCAAACGTTCCGTTAAACGAACTTGTTAAAAGGAAGTGTTCCCGTTTTAGGCGTGGCGGCGGCGCTGGTAGCGTTGTCTTTCTGCGGCCCAATCGACAAAACGTTCCATGTGGTCGCGGTATTTCCAGCTGAGACGGAAAAACTTGCTGGCGGTCAAATTAGCGGCTTCTTTTCCTAGGAAAGTCTCAAAGCGCCAGCGAATGTACGGGCTCTTCCACGGATGCAATCGATAACCACGAGCTGCATTCCAGTAATACTGCAGTGTCTTGAGCATATTCTTGCGCAATGGGCAAATCGCCCAGCCCTCATTATCCAAGACTGTTAATTTTCAGCCGCCGGCGCCGAGAGATGGTCGTGCACGAGCACCCAGTTGCCGCCGCGCTTTTCCCAAATCCCAGTGTAGCGGAGGTCCATTTCAGCAGTTTTACCGTTCTTTGATTTCTCCAACAAATGCATCGGGACAATCGTCCAGGCAATCATGCCGCGGCGGGTCACCTTCAGATCCTTCCCTGCCGTCAGCTTGATTTCCTCGGCGCCATCCAGAAATTGTTTCTGCACCCCGTCGTGATACTCCTTCCAGCCGTGGTAGGAGAAGGGAGCGACATCGTAGAAGACCAGGCCATTATCCTTGGCGTAGAACTTTGCCGGAGCTTCTGCTGTTCCGGTGCTCCAGGCCGCACAAAAATTGTCAACCAGTTTGCGGAATGTGGCGTCGTCGGTGGCCTTTTGCTGCGCCCGAGCGCCCACAAAAGTCAGCAGCGCTCCGGCGATGGCCAGCGCAACGTAGAAAAGCCAGCGCCATCGTTCGGCATTTCTGTCGACAAATTTACTCATCGATCGGATCACTCCGAATCTTCGAGCAACTCAGGGACGAGAGTTTGCTGGAGAGTCTCCCAACGCGTGCCGCATACCGTAGTCCGTTCGAAACAATTTTGCAAGCACTTATTGGCCGGCCTTGGACAGGCCGGCTTGCGGGGCGCCCGTCAAGCCATCTAAGAATGTAACCCTAGCGCTCCCCGTCGAGCCATTTGATATGTAACCGTAGAAGGCTTGTTGTTGTGGCTGTGGGAAAGTGGGAATCTCGCGGTTTGTGCGAGATTCCCAAGCGGTGTGGAAA
>DATKFH010000169.1:0-25921 GCA_035511455.1 Candidatus Sulfotelmatobacter sp.
CGCAAAGCCGCGCTCGAAGATTCCGACAAGATCATTGAAGTCCTCGAAGGCGCCGACATGATTTTTGTCACCGCCGGACTCGGCGGAGGCACGGGCACGGGCGCTGCTCCGATCATCGCCTCGCTCGCCAGCGAAATGGGCGCGCTGACCGTCGCCGTCGTCACCAAGCCCTTTGCCTTCGAGGGCAAACGCCGCATGCAGCAGGCGGAGCGCGGCATCGCCGAACTGATGGAGTCGGTCGACACCACCATCGTCATCCCCAACGAAAAGCTGCTCGCGGTCGCTGAAGATGCGGGCTTCTTTGAATCGTTCCGCATCGCCGATGACATCCTGCGCCAGGGTGTGCAGGGGATCTCCGACATCATCACCATCCCCGGCATCATCAACCGCGACTTTGCCGACGTGAAAACCATCATGGCTCGCATGGGCTATGCCGTCATGGGTACGGCCTCTGCGACAGGAGCGAAGCGCACCCTCGAAGCCGCCCAAAGGGCCATTGCCTCGCCGCTGCTCGAAGCCGGCGCCATCGACGGCGCGCGCGGCATCCTGATCAACATCACGGGATCGACTTCGCTCAAGCTGGCCGAAGTGCAACAGGCCTGTTCGATCATCCAGGGCGCCGCTCACGAGGACGCGAACATCATTTTCGGCGCTGTCATGGACGAGAAGATGAAGGACGCGGTGAAGATTACAGTCATCGCCACCGGCTTCCGCGAAGTCCGTTCGATGACCCACCGGCAACCGGAAACCCACACCTCCTTTGCCGCCGCTCACGACGATGCCATGGATTTTCCCGACGCGCTCGGGCCGCGCGACCCCATCCCCGAACCCATGCCGAAGCGCATCATGTCAGAAGAGAGAACCATAGACGACCGGGTTCACGTGGACGCCCCTGCCCCGGCGAACGTGACTCCTTCCGATCGTGTGGCCGCGGACGTGGTTTCGCTCGACACCATGCGCAGCGCAATGGTGACCAACTTTGAACAGGACGATCTCGATGTTCCCGCATTTTTGCGCAAGCGCAACGACGTTATGTAGTTCTGCACTATCTTGCAGGGGGAGGGATGCTCCCTTCTGTACGAGTGCGCAAGAGTTTACACATGAGGGGGTACCTTCGGAGTAATCGATAACGAGTTACTAAAGGCACTGGAACCGAAGTAATCCCGATGTATGTGCTTGTTCCGAAATGGGTTAAATCGAAATCAATGTTTTTCAGGATCGAAACTTTTCCGTTGCCAGGATTGTGCTAAGTCTCATACTATCGAAGAGTTGAGCGAAATCGGCGAAGTTACCCGCCGCCTGGCACGGTGCGTGCACTGTACGTACCAGATTCCGAGTAGAAGAATTAGAATTAGGGGAGTTAGCAAGAAGATGTTCAAGGGAACGAGCCTACTTCGTCTGGTTTTGGCCTTCCTTGCGTGTCTGCCTCTGGCGGGCGTGAGCTGGGCGGCGCACATTAGTACCCATGCTCCGAAGAAATCCCAGCCGAAAATCAGTGAGAGCCAGCACGCGCGGCGACGCCTGCACCACCTGGCGCGCAGCCGCAACGTTTCCGCCACTACTGTTTCTGCGACCCGCCGCCGGTATCACGAACGCTTCCACATGAGTTCGTTCGCCGAGGACATTTCCGCCGGTGACGTTACCACCGGTGAAGATCCCATCGTCCGGCAGGCCGCTGTCGATGCACTCGGCAACATGAACGGCACGGTGGTTGCGATCGAGCCGACCAGCGGACGCGTGTTGGCCATGGTCAACCAGAAGCTGGCCCTGTCCAGCGGCGCGCAGCCCTGCTCGACCATTAAGCTTTCCGTAGCCCTGGCTGCATTGAACGAGGGGCTCGTCTCAAAGGATACCCAAGTTGCTCTTGGCGGCCGTAGCCGCATGAATCTCACCACGGCACTGGCGCATTCCAACAACGCCTACTTCGAGGCGCTGGGACGCAAGCTCGGCTTCGAAAAAGTCGCCTATTACGCCCACGAATATGGACTGGGTGAACTCGCCGGTTACGACATTTCGGGCGAGCAAGTCGGCGCCTATCCGGACGAAGCGATTCCGGAAAAACTCGGCGGCGTGGGCAAGATGTGCTCTTACGGCGAAGGCGTCTCCATGACCCCGCTGCAATTGGGTGCGATGGTTTCGGCCATTGCCAACGGCGGAACGCTTTACTACCTGCAGCATCCCACCACGCCGGAACAGGTGGCCAGCTTCCAGCCGCGTATCAAGCGCCAGCTCGACATCGCTCCGCTGATTCCTGAAATTTCCGACGGCATGGCCGGAGCCGTGCAATACGGCACCGCTCGCAGTCTGCGCCTCAACTTCAACGAGGAAGAGATCCTGGGCAAGACCGGAACCTGCTCGCACGACGGAACCCGCTTCGGATGGTTCGCCTCCTATGCCAACACCAGCGTAGGACGCGTCGTGGTCGTAGTCTTCCTGCAGGGCGGACGCCCCACCTTCGGTCCCAAGGCCGCGGAGATTGCCGGGCGCATGTACCGCAACATGTTCGATCACAACTTCTTTATCGCCGGACCCGGCTTGCCGGCCGACACCGCGACGGCGAATACGGTCAGCACGAACCCATAGCAGATGTTGTTAGTCCACGACCTTTTCGTCGTAGAGACGTAGCTCGGCTATGTCTCTTCATTCTTTTCAGACCATTGTTCTTTCGTTCTTTGATTCTTCCCGCGCCACCAGCTCACCCGTTTCGCTCCAGGCTCAATTAACCATTTCTAATACGAGAGACGCCCACCCTGCCGATGTTTAGGCATCCTGCACTTTCAGGCGACCGACGAAGCTTCCGACCGACGAAGCTCCCGTCATGGCCGATGCCGAACTATCTTTCAAAACGACCTTCGCCGGGCAAGTCGGATTGTCGGTCGCCAACATTCGACTCTGCGAAGCCTTGCGCGCCCAGGCGATCAGGGATCCCCTGACTGGCTTATACAATCGTCGTTACCTGACCGAAATGCTCGACCGCGAAATCCGGCGCGCGGTGCGGCCGAGCCATCCCTGGGCATCCTGATGCTCGGTGGAACTCGGCTTCAGTGCCGAGGCCTGCGCAAAAAAGGTGTAGCCTTTACTCGTGGGCAAAGAACAAGCCGCAGAGTTGCTTCTGATCGGGGGACGTGAGGTCCGCGTAACCAACCCAGGCAAGCCCTACTTTTCCAGGCAGACGAAGCTCTCGAAGCTCGACATCGTGCGCTACTACCTGTCGGTCGCGCCGGGCGCTCTCGCTGGAATTCAAGATCGTCCGATAGTCCTCAAGCGGTTCGTGAACGGTGCGGAAGGAGAGGCTTTTTATCAGAAGCGCGCTCCCACCGAGCGTCCCTCGTGGCTCCGAACCACAACGTTGTCATTCCCTTCCGGCCGCACTGCGGAAGAGCTCGTCGTCGATGACGCGGCCGGGCTCGCCTGGATCGTCAACCTCGGCTGCATCGAACTGCACCCCCACCCCGTACGCTCTGGCGATCTCGGGCACCCGGACGAGTTGAGGATCGATCTTGATCCCGGCCCCGGCGTCAGTTGGCCCGACGTGCGCCGTGTCGCCCTTGAGGTAAAGTCCCTTCTGGAGGAATTGGGCCTTCGTGGCTGGCCCAAAACCAGCGGTTCGCGCGGGATGCACGTGAATGTGCGGATCCAGCCGCGCTGGACTTTCAGCGAAGTCCGCCGATCGGCGCTCGCCCTGTCGCGCGAAGTCGAACGCCGCGCCCCCACCCTGGCCAGCTCAAAATGGTGGAAGGAGGAGCGTCACGGCGTCTTCCTCGACTACAACCAGAACGCGAAGGATCGCACGACGTGCTCAGCGTATTCTGTCCGTCCGTTGCCCGATGCGCGAGTGTCCACTCCACTTCACTGGAGCGAAGTTCCCGACTGCGACCCCGCCGACTTTACCGTGCTCACGGTTCCGACCCGTTTCACGGAGAACGGCGATTCGAACGCTGCCATGGACGGCTCACCAGGTTCGCTTGAAAAACTGCTTGAGCTTGCGGCCCGAGATGAGGCCGCCGGCCTTGGCGACGCACCCTGGCCGCCGCACTTTCGCAAGATGGAGGGCGAAGCCCCGCGCGTTGCCCCGTCGCGCTCCAAGTCCCCCAAGAGCGCCGCGAAGAAGCCGCGCAGCAAGATGCCTCTCGTGGTGGTGGCGAACTCACCTGACAAAGACGCTGCGTTAGCCGGCCTGGAACGGTGGAAGAGCAAACATCCCGAAGTAGCCGGGCTTCTCGCCGTCGATGACGTCTTGGTCGACTCCATGCGAGGCAGGTCCTCCACGTGGACCCGCATCCGGGTGAACCTCCGCCATGTGCCCGAAGACCAGCGGCCTCCGCAAGAAACTCCCGACCCCGACGACGACCCGACGCGCGAATGGCGCGCCAGGTGGCGTCCCAAAAAGGACGCATGAGCAGCACGGGCCGTCCCGCTAGTTCACCTTAAAATTGGTGATCCTTTGAAAGGCGAGGCTTCACAGCTTGCTGAAAAACTCAGATTCGTATCAGGGCATCGCTCAGCGGATGCCGTAAGTGCCACAGAATCAGTTCGGCTTCCGCCGCTGTGGGCGCGCCACGCTGCCGAGAATGAGTTTTCCGCAAACTGTTCAGCCGCGCCGCCGGCGGGTGCAGCGAAGACTCAGCGGCCCCGAGCAAAAATTTCCATCAACTCCTGTGGGGGAACAACTTCGAGCTGAGCGTAAGTGCAGTCACCCGGTTTCTTGTCGGTGCGCCACCTGCGAAATTGCGCCATGTGACGGAACCGCGTACCCTGCATGTGCTCGTAAGCGACCTCCACCACAAGTTCGGGACGCACCGGCTCCCACGATAGATCCTTCCCCTGGCTCCAACGGCTCTGCCCTCCCGGCATCCGATGCCCGGCTTCGCCGTCGGCGGCGCTATGCTCGGCCCATCGCCTCCAAGGATGGTCGGTGAGGGCGTTCTCGCGATAGGGGGCGAGGAATTCTGCAAGCTGCTTGCGTTTCTCTTGCGTGAAGCTGGCGCAGACGCCTACGTGCTGCAGCGCGCCTGAGTCGTCGAAAAGGCCAAGCAGCAGTGAGCCAATAAGTGTGCCTTCGCCTTTTTTGTGCCATCGAAAACCGGCAACGACGCAGTCGCAATCGCGCTCGTGCTTGACCTTCAGCATGACGCGCTTGTCCGGCTCATACGTGCCTGAAATCGGTTTGGCCATGACCCCGTCCAGCCCCGCGCCTTCAAAGCGGCGGAACCAATCCGTCGCTACGCTCGACTCGTAGGTGGCCGGTGTTAGGTGGATCGGCGGCGCGGCAGATGACAGTATTGTTTCCAGCTCCTGGCGGCGGCTTTGAAACGGGACGCTCCTCAGATCCCGATCCCCCTCGCACAGCAGATCGAAAAACACGATGGATGCCGGGCTTTCTTGCGACAGAAGCTTTACCCGCGACGCAGCCGGATGAATGCGGAGTTGCAATGCCTCGAAGTCGAGCCCACCCTTCGTCGCGATAACGATTTCGCCATCCAGCACGCATCGAGTGGGCAGCTGCCCCCGTAACGAGTCGAGCAACTCGGGAAAGTAGCGGTTCAGGGGTTTTTCATCACGGCTCTGGATCAGGATCTCGTCTCCGTCGCGGAAAACCAAAGCACGAAACCCATCCCACTTCGGCTCGAAGATCCAAGCTCCACCGGTCGGCAATTCGTCAATTCTCTTGGAGAGCATCGGTAAGATCGGCGGATTCACGGCAAGCTGCATGCCCTCATGCTATATCGCGAGAGGAAAAGTGTGTATGCGGGGACAGCCGCCCCCGGCTGTCCGGCGAGCGCAAGCTTGCCTGCGGGGTTGGCTGCCGCTCTTGCTGGATCAGTCAAAGCGATAACGGAGAGCCTCTGCTACGGCCTTATATCCAATTCGCCGGTAAATGGAATTCGATGTAGGGTTGCCCAAGTCAGTGTAGAGAATGCACCGATACCCACGGCCGCGAAGATGTTTCGACAATGCATGAACGCAGGCTGCCGCGTAGCCTTGCGTTCGCTTCTCGGGTGGCGTATAGACCCCAGACAAACGAACCACGCCTTGCGCCGGTTCACGGCTAACCGCCATAGAAGTTATCTCCCCGTCTTGATCCCACAGCCAGATCTGCCCGGCCGCCAACGCCCGGTCTATGCGAAGCTCGATGTCGTTTGCAGGCTCCCCAATTTCATCCTGAAACTCGCGGGTCCAGAGGATTATCAAACTGCGATCTCTCGGACCTGCTTGCCGTAAGTGACCTTCGCTACGGGGAACTTCTCCCACTTCTAACAGTTCATAGAGACGCGTTCCCTGGAACGGTACGGCTGCCGACTTACATCGTTCACTCCATTGCCCAGCGAAGCTGGCTGCTGTTGCCGCGTCCCCATTGACACCGGGTAGAGTCGCTCCGGCGTCGGCAATTGCATCCACCATTGCCATCACCGCTCGCGGTCCCATGGGTGTCAGGATCGCCGGATATTCCAGCGGTGACTGAACGACCACGCCGACAGTTTCCTCTCCGTGCAATGCAATCCAATACCGACCTGGATCGCCCTGCGTGACGCGGGAGTGCAGAATCGACAGAATCAGATTATGCAGCACTGGTTCCGACGACAAGAACTCGTCAGCCCTCCTTAAGACGAATGCAGGATCTTCCGTAAACAGCACCGTGAATTCCATTCGTCAGATCTTATCGGATCGGAGCATCGGAACGAATGCCTCAACTGCGAGGCGCACAAATTGGGAGCCAGTCACGGGCAAAACGGAATAAAAAGGCTTTAAGCGCCTGTGGGGCGGCGTCCACATGGGCGCAACTTAAGCAGTCTAACGTGGAGTCTCGAACCGTGTGGAAGCCAGTATCAACGTTCTTTGATCGTCTCTTTACTCCGCCCGAATTTCGAGTCATCCGGTAGACGCTGTAAACTTGGTTTCTATACTATGGACTGGTTCGAAAACGAAGACTTTTGGCGCGATTTCTATCCTTACATGTTTCCTCCGGAGCGGTTTTCTGCCGCCAAGGAGGAGGTCAACCGGATCGTGACGCTCACCCAATGCCGTGGAGGCAGCCTGCTCGATCTCTGTTGTGGACCAGGGCGGCATGCGGTAGAGTTCGCGCAATGCGGCTTTCAGGTCACGGGGGTTGACCGGTCCCCATTTCTCCTGGATCGGGCACGCGACCACGCATCGCGAGCCGGCCTGTCGATTGAATGGATCATGGAAGATATGCGGAATTTCGTTCGTCCCTCGACGTTTGACCTGGCATGCAATCTCTTTACGTCCTTTGGATACTTCAAGGATGAGCACGACGATCTTCGGGTGCTGCGGAACGTTCATAAGAGTCTCAAAGACACCGGTGTGCTGGTCATTGAAGTTGTAAGTAAAGAAAGGCTGGCGCGAACCTGGCAAAACACGATAAGCACCGAACTGGCAGACGGCTCGTTGTTGGTGCAGCGTCCTCAGATTCGCGACGACTGTTGCCGGGTTTACTCGGAATGGATCCTGGTGAAAGACGGTTGCTCTCGAAGCTTCGGCTTTGAACACACCATCTATTCTGGCCGTGAACTCAAAGATCGCCTTTCGAGCTGCGGATTTGAGCCCGTGCAGTTGTTCGGAGACTTACAGGGCTCCATTTACGATCTGGAAGCAAAGCGGCTGATAGCTGTTGCCCGCAAATCCAACGCCTGAGTCAGCTAATCGCCGGATATCGTTCGCCTGGCCAAACTAGCGGATCGTAGCGGGAGGAAATTCTGCCCTGAGGTAGCCTATGGGGCGGCTGTTCTCACATCGCGCAGCACAAGCAAAACGCCCAGCCAACAGGCTGGGCGTCTCGATCTAAAACGGATCCGAACCTCAGCTTCGCTGCCCGCGACCTTTCAGGTCGCTGGCGATGACGCCATCCTTGATGTGGATGACACGATGCGCATACTCGGCGATGTCGCCCTCGTGAGTGACCAGGATGATCGTGTTTCCTTCCGCATGCAGGCGGTCAAACAGCGCCATGATTTCGACGCCGGTTTGCGAATCCAAATTGCCCGTGGGTTCGTCGGCCAGGATGATCGAAGGCTTGTTCACGAGCGCGCGGGCAATCGCCACGCGCTGCCTCTGACCGCCGGAGAGCTCGTTGGGCTTGTGGCTCATGCGCGCTTCCATGCCCACGGCTGTCAGCGACGCGCGAGCCCGCGCCAGCCGCTCCTCGGTGGGAATGCCGGCGTAAATCAGGGGCAATTCCACGTTGTGCAAAGCCGTGGCCCGGGCCAGCAGGTTGAACGTTTGGAAGACGAATCCGATTTCCTTGTTGCGGATCCGCGCCAGTTCGTCGTCGTCCAGTTCACTGACCAGTTGGCCGTTGAGCCAGTACTTTCCCTGCGATGGTGTATCCAGGCAGCCGATCAGGTTCATCAGAGTCGATTTGCCCGACCCCGACGGTCCCATGATGGCGACATACTCGTTGCGCTGGATGCGCAGATTGACCCCGCGCAGGGCGTGTACCTGCTGCTCCGAGCCCATGTCGTAGGTTTTCCAGAGATCCTCCGCCGCAATCATGCACGATTCCGGAGCTGGCTGTACTTCTGGTGTAGGCATACTGATGACTTCTGCGGTTGCCATATTTTTCTCCTGGTCCGGTGCCACTGACCTCTCCGATCTTTAGGGTTCAGTACGTTGGTACAGGCTCCGTTTCCGAGACGCTATTTCCTGAGACCTTGCCGGCTTTCCCTTTGGACGTGTCAGGCCAGCCAAGGTTATGACGATTCTTCCTCTTCCTTCTTGGGAACCGTATTGTCGATCTTGACGCTGCTTCCCGGCCGCAGCGTGCGCAAAACCTTGTAACTCCCGGTGATGACCTCATCCCCTTCTTTCAGCCCGTCCAGGACTTCGATATCGGTCGTACCGGTAATTCCCGTGGTCACGGGCACAAAGAGGGCTTTCTTATTCCGGACCACGAAGACGCCCTGCATGTCGTCGTCTTTCTTGGTCTTGGATGTGACTTCCTTGGGCGCTGGAGCCGCCGCATGAACCGAGCCGGGCGGATTATTTTGCTGCTCGACCTGCTGCTTGCTGCGCAGCGTCAAGGCTTGGATGGGAACCGCCACCGCATTGCTTCGAGTCGCGGTCGTGATCTTGGCCGTGGTAGAAAGCCCCGGACGCAGGTCCGCCGGCGGATCGGTCAACGTCACCACCACTTTGAAATCCTTGGCCTCTTCACTGGCCGTCGTCTGCTGGGATGTGGAAACGCCGCTGGAGCGCACGATCGCGTTATCTCCGATTTCGGAGACCTTCCCGTGGAAAAATCTTTTCGGAATGGCGTCAATCGTCACATCGGCGGGCTGTCCCAGATGCACGTTCACGATGTCCGTTTCGTCGACCTTGACTTCCGCGGTTATCACCGACATGTCCGCGATCGTCATCAGAGTGCTGCCCATCGCATTCTGGATTCCGATCACCACCGACTCACCCTCGCGTACCGGCAGGTTCGTGACCACGCCATCGTAGGGCGCGTTGTAGCTGGTCTTCTGCAGCACATCGGTCACGCGCGTCAAATTGGCCCGGGCCTGGGTCACATGCCGATCGGCGGAGTCGTGCTGCGCTTGGGCCTGGGCGACGCGCGCCTGGGCTTGAACCAACCCAGCGTCGGCCGTGGCCCACGCGTTCTTTCGGCTATCGAAGTCAGACTTGGAAATGAGTCCATCCTTGAACAGACTCTGCGCCCGGTCCCAGTCGAGCTTGTTGCGGTCGTAGTCCGCCTGCGCGCGCTGCAAATCAGCCTGCGACGTCTTCAAGGCCGCGTCCGCTGCAATCGTGTCGGTTTGCGCCGCTTGCAGGGCAGCTTCGTTGGCGTTTACGTCGGCCGATGACTGCACGTTTTCCAGTTGCACCAGCAATTGACCCTTCTTTACCTGATCTCCCTCCTTCACGTAAAGGTGGGTGATCTTGCCGAATGCGTTAGCTCCGATGTTGACGTAAGTCTTCGGTTTGATCTCGCCCGAAGCGCTCACGATCGTCGCCAGATCCTGCCGCTGTACTTTCCCGGTCTGCACCGTCACTACGTTCTTGCTGCTCTGGTGAACGGTAAAGCCGACAATAATGGCGAGCACAACGACTACGCCCAAGCCGATTGCAATTTTTTTCCAGGCCGTCATGATTACCGTCACTGTCCGGGGAATTTATCTCCACGAAGAGGGCCAAGTCCTGCCACAGGCTCAACTTAAACCGAAAGCCCAAGTTCCGATAAGGCCCAGAGTGACGGACACACACTCTCTGTTACGATCCTGTTGCCGAGAAAGTTCCAGCCAGAAATACAGGAATAACCAATAACAGAAGTGGCCGAGACCCTTTGCGGTGGAGAGGTACTACTACTGCCCCCGGAACTTGCCATTATAGCCCCGATTCCACCTGCCGTGGAGTGTTCGATTGGTTCGTCCCTTAGGCAACTCGAGGCTGGATTCCCAGCGTCTAACAAAGACGGCGGCAGTTCGTTTTAATCGGTTCTCGGGGCACGACTCAACCTTGCTTTCGCCCAGCGAAAGGGCCTAAAATACGTAGACGACGGTTGTCTGGCAGGAGTCCCTCTCATGTTCCCGGTGGCTTGGAAACAGTCCTTTCTGCGAGTTTTGCTGGTATCCGCGGCGCTGGTTACCGCTGGTGCCTTCGCCCAGACGAACGACAGCCAAGATCAGAAGTCTGCCCAGAAGCCTGCGGATGCTTCGGCGGTCGACAAAGCAACCGCCGACAAACCAGCGAAAGACACGGCCAACGCCTCTCAGGCCCAGCCCACCGACGAAGCTCAAGATCCGCTCAAGCGCCCTCCCAATGCCAAGCAAAAAAAGAAGAATGAGCGCGCCCTGAAAGTGGAGTTGAGCAAGCCCTACAAGAAATGGCTCGAGGAGGACGTGGTCTACATCATCACCGACGAAGAGCGAGCCGCCTTCAGGCAACTCTCAAACGACGAAGAGCGCGACAACTTCATCGAGGCTTTCTGGCAGCGCCGCGACCCCACGCCCGATACCGAAGAGAACGAGTATAAAGAGGAGCACTACCAGCGCATTGCTTATGCCAACGAGCATTTTGCCGCCGGTGTGCCCGGTTGGAAAACCGATCGCGGCCGCATCTACATCGTCTACGGCAAGCCCGACGAAATCGACTCCCATCCTTCCGGTGGAACCTACGAGCGCCCGATGGAAGAAGGCGGCGGAGAAACTTCGACGTTCCCCTTCGAAGACTGGCGGTACCGCTACATCGAGGGAATTGGCCAGGAAATCATCATCGAATTCGTGGACACCTGCATGTGCGGCGAATTCCACATGACCCTGGATCGCTCCGAGAAAGACGCACTGTTGATGACCCCGAACGCCGGCCTCACCCAGTGGGAGCAGATGGGAATGTCGACCAAGGCGCAGCGCTTTCAAGGAGGCGGCCTTGAGCGCCTGGGCCTCGGCCCGGATAGCGCGACCTTGCAGACCAAAGAGTTCGACCGCCTCGAACAGTTCGCCAAGCTGCAGCAGGCGCCGCAGGTAAAATTCAAAGATCTGGAAGAGATCGTCAATTCGAAGGTCATCCTCAATCCGATGCCCTTCGATGTGCATGTCGACTTCGTAAAAGTCACCAGCGACACCGCACTGGTGCCGATCACGATTCAGATGAAGAATCGCGACATTACGTTCGTGAACAAGGACGGCGTGCAGCGCGGAACGGCCAATATTTTTGCCCGCCTGTCCACCCTGACCGGCAAAGTTGTCCAGACCTTCGAAGATACGGTGCAGGTCGACGTCCCCGCCGAACTCTTACCCCGCACCGCGGAAAACGCCTCGGTCTACTACAAGGCACTGCCGCTGCGGCCCGGGCGCTACAAACTAAACATCGCAGTGAAGGACGTTAACGGCGACCGCAAAGGTGCCTGGAGTCGGAGCATCGTGGTTCCTGATTACTCCGACGACAAGCTGTCGACGTCAACTCTCATCGTGGCGGATCAAATGGAACCCGTTCCCACCAAAGCGATCGGCACCGGCAACTTCGTCATCGGTACCATGAAAGTGCGGCCCCGCGTACCTCCCGCCGACGGCAAGCCGGCATTGTTCAAGCGGGACAAAGATCAGAAGCTGAATTTCTGGATGCAGGTTTACAATCTGGGCTTGGACGAGAAGACGCACAAGCCGTCCGCTACTTTTGAATACGACATCGTCAACGTGGCGACAAACAAAGCGGTGGTCCAGAAGACCGAGTCCACCGACACAATGGGCAACATAAGCGAGCAGGTCACGCTGCAGAAATCAATCGTGACCGCCAACTTGCAACCCGGCGTTTACAAAATTGAGATCAAGGTGAACGACAATATCTCCAAGCAGACGATTGATCCGTCTGCAGTTTTTGCAGTAGAGTAACTCCCTGCGATTCCCCCCGGGGGGTGGGGTGGTGTGAGACTGCGCCAGTTCGGAATTTGGGTGATCGTGTTGGGCCTTTGCCTGCCGGCGACGGCAGTCGAGCGGTCCGGTGCTATCTCCGGCTACGTGCGCAATGCCTCGGGCGACCCGCAGATGGGTGCCGTCGTGCAGATCCTCGGCGCGGCCAATCGTACTCTTACGGTCTTCAGTGACGCCGCCGGATTCTACAACGCGTCCGGCTTGTTGCCCGGCCTCTACACCCTCAAAGTAACGGCGCCATCCTTCCTGCCGGCCCTGCGCGAAAAGGTTGGGGTCCGTCCCGGCATCAGTCTGAATATCAACGTCACATTGAGCACTTTGCTAGACGTCATGCAACTCGGGCCGGGCCGCGTGCTTCCCGATGAAGATGACTGGAAGTGGACTCTGCGCTCGGTCGCGAATCGCCCCATCCTACGGGTTTTTGACGATCCCAGTTCGCCCGCCGAAAATCAGAGCCACGAACTGCGGGGCTCGTTGTCGTTCCTGGCGGGTTCGGAAGCTGGTGGTTACGGCAGCGGCTCCGACATGAGCACCGGCTTCACGCTCGAGCGCTCAATTTTCTCCAACGGACGTCTAGTCTTCAGCGGCGACGTAGGCTACGGCCAGAGTCTGCCCGCGGCGGTTCTGCACGCTGGCTATTCCCGCCAACTGGCCAATGGCTCAGAGCCTACTGTAGGTTTGACCGTACATCGGTTCGCCCCTTCCGATCCCAACCTGCATAATGCGGCCCTGCAGGCGTTGGCGCTCACTGCCAGCGACAACCTCACGCTCGGCGACATTCTAGAACTCAAGTTCGGCAGTGAATTGCAGACCATTCAGTTCCTCGGCCACGTCAGCGCCTTTCGGCCATTTGGCTCGGCGGACCTTCATCTTTCTCCCAACACAGTTTTGGAATACGACTACGCTACCTCCCGGCCTGATCTGCGTAGCGAGAAAGGTTTCGATTCCGCTCCCTCGGACTTAAGCGAATCGAACCCGCGGGTCAGCCTCCTCGGCTATGCCCCCAAGGTCGAGCGCGCGCATCACCAGGAAGTCAGCCTGTCGCAGCGGATGGGGAACACCAACCTCCAACTCGCCGCCTTTTACGATCGCGTCGGCGACACCGTTCTGACCGGTGCCGGTGAAGTCACCTCGGCGGGCGGATTCCTGCTGCCCGACGTCACCTCGGGCACCTTCAACTACGCTGGCAAGAACCTCGATACTTCGGGCATGCGGCTCGTGCTGCAGCACAAATTTTCGACCGACCTGACCGCCACGTTGGACTATGCGTTCGGCGGCGTTCTTGATCTCGCTCGGCCCGACGTCCCTCTGTCGGCCGCGCAGCAGTTCATCGGCACGCAGCGCCGTCATGCGGTCGCCGGCAAGCTCAGCGGCACCGTCCCGCGCACTCACACCCGCTGGATCACCTCGTATCGATGGGTAAACGGCCCAGCCCTCACCCCGGTGGATATGTTCAACTCGTCGCCGGGACAAAGCGATCCCTTCCTGAATGTCTTCGTGCGTCAGCCCCTCCCTAGCCTGGGATTCCTGCCCGGCCACATGGAAGCGATCATTGACTTGCGCAACCTGCTGGCCCAGGGATACGTTCCCGTTCTCGGCCAGGATGGTCAAACCGTCTACTTTGTGCAAGCCGCGCGCTCCGTCCGTGGCGGCGTTTCCTTCACGTTCTAAACTTCAATCACGAACCAAACATGTGGGGACAGCCGCCCCAGGCTGTCCGCCGGGCGCAGCTCGGCCGGCTTTGTGTGAGACCAGTGTCCGCACTCCCCTCATTCGCAAAATCTATCCTCCCCATTCATAACTCCATGGTTGACTGTGGGGAACGGGTTTCGTTAATGTTTCCCGTCTAACATTTTACGTGCGGGATGATCATCTCGTTAAAGCACAAGGGATTGTGCGCCTTCCCAGAAGCGGGCTGAAGGCATCCTTGCCTCCCGCAAGTAGAACTGCTCACCCTGAACATGATCAGTCTCAAGGAGACCCAATGAGAGCGCGCAGCATCCCGATGTGGATCGGTTTGGTATTTGTCCTTCTGGCCGCCGTGAGCCTGTCGGCCCAAACCTTCCGCGGAACCATTCTGGGCACCGTGACCGACGCCTCTGGCGCCGTCATCTCCGGAGCCAAGGTCACCGTGAAAAATACCGGCACCGGACTGGAGCGCGCCACCCAAACCAGTGGCGACGGCAGCTACTCCCTGCCAGAACTGCCCATCGGTGCCTACAACGTCACGGTCGTTCAGCAAGGCTTCCAGACCTTCATTGCCACCGGCGTGACGGTTGACGTAGCCGGCGAGCGCCGTGTGGACGCCGCCCTAAAGACTGGCGAAATCTCGACCAAGGTCGAAGTCTCAGCCGATACTTTGCCCCTGGTGGAAACCACCACCAACACGCTGGGAGGCGTGTTGACCGCCCAGACCGTGGAGAACATGCCGGTCAACGGACGTGACTATACCAAGCTGATCTACATGAATCCCGGCGTCGCCGGCTCCCCGGACGAAATTTCTGAT
Source organism: Candidatus Sulfotelmatobacter sp. (assembly GCA_035511455.1). GTDB lineage: Bacteria > Acidobacteriota > Terriglobia > Terriglobales > Acidobacteriaceae > Sulfotelmatobacter. The sequence goes on from DATKFH010000169.1 coordinate 14,890, forward strand.
TCTCCTGGCTCCTTCGGTGAGTTTTCGATGAACGGCGCCCGTGGGCGCTCCAACAATTACCTGCTTGACGGCACCGACATGAACGACGGCTACCGCAACGATCCGGCCATCAACGAGGCTGGCGTTTTTGGTACTCCATCGACAATTCTGCCCATCGACGCGGTTGCCGAAGTGAATGTGCTTTCGAACTTTCAACCAGAATATGGCCGCAGCGCAGGCGCGATCGTCAACATTGTTACCAAGAGCGGCACCAACGCGATCCACGGCGGAGCCGCCGACTACTTCCGCAACAGCGCGCTCGACGCGCGCAACTACTTCAATCCTTCAAGCCAGCCAAAGGCCCCGTTCCACAACAATCAGTACGGAGCCTCGCTCGGCGGACCGATTGTGAAGGACAAGACCTTCTTCTTTCTGGACTATGAAGGCCAGCAGGAGCCCGTGGGAGTCGTAACTCTGGCCAACGTACCGACAGGTACTGCGGCCGATGGATCCTTGCAGCCGAGCGACTCCACTGATCCGTCTGGCGTAATTCAATCGTTGATTGCGCGGCACCCGTGGCCGGCGCCGAACTTGACCAAGGGCACCCCGGACGTGAGCGCGGGAACCGCCTCAGTGGTTTCGCCTTCGTTCAACCGACTGACCAGCTTCATTGCCAAGATTGACCATAGCTTCAACGCGAACAACAACCTTACCGGCCGCTATTTTTTTGGAGATAGCATACAGTCGTTTCCGTTGGCCCTCACAGCTTCGGGCGGTCAGTTGCCGGGGTTCAACACGTTTACCCCAACTCGGGTGCAGCTCGTCTCCCTTTCTTATGTACGCACGATTGGATCGAATAAGGTGAACGAATTGCGCTACGGATGGAACCGCTTCGCGGAAGGGTTTTTCCCCGCGGACCAGAATTTCCACCCCAGTTCGATCGGTCTTTGCGCCGCGATAAGTACCACCTTATGTAACGGGACCTCTCCGTTTGACTCCGGCCTACCCATCATGTTGGTGGGTGGGGTTGCCCAACTTGGAGCTACAAGCAGCCTGCCTCGCCATCGCGTTGACAGTAACAACCAGGTCCTCGACGGCTTTTCCTGGAAGCTCAACAAACACGACATCAAGTTTGGCTTTGACTATCACCGTACTTCGATCCAGCAGTATTTCGATAAGTACTTCCGTGGAAGACTGAGTTTCTCTGGCGGGGGGGCCTTCACCGGCAGTAGCGGGATTCAGGACTTCCTTGCTGGCGACATCACGGGCGGCTTCGAGTACTTCGGAAACTCCACTCGCCACACCTACGAAAACAACTTTGGCTTCTACGCCCAAGACAGCTACCGCGTAACGCCAAGATTAACTTTAAATTACGGCTTACGTTGGGACTACTTTGGCGTGGTGCAGGAGAAGAACCACCTGCTCAGCAACATCACCAGTCTTGATCTCGCCGGCAGTAACTTCACCCTCACGCAAGTGGGTCAGCCGGGCTTGAGCAGTCTCTACAACCCGGACAAGAAAGACTTCGCCCCGCGCGTGAGTGCTGCCTGGGACGTGACCGGGAAGGGAAAGACCGTGATCCGCGCCGGCTTCGGCATGTTCTTCGATGCCTTTTCCCAGGACATGGCGCTCGGCCATCTCCCCTATTCGCCCTTTTTCGATCCCGGCCCGGCGTATAACAATATTGGTCCTGATCCGATTCTTTATGCCGGCCTCTCCGGCAACACGATTACTGCCGGGAGCCCTTTATACGCTCCTCCTAGCTCTCCAGGGAATTGCTTCGAGTGCGACGTCTTCGCCTTCGACCGCAACATCAAGACGCCATACATGGAGAACTACAACCTCAACTTCCAGCAGCAACTCTCCAGCAAGGCTGTGATCCAGGTAGGCTACGTTGGATCGCAAGGGCATCGCCTCTGGCGGTTCTTCGACATCAGCCAGCCCAGCCAGGCGCAAATCACCGCGTCGGACTGTCCTAACGGAATTGCGACATGCGCCACGACCGGTGCGATTACCGGCGCCTATAGCGTTCCGCGCAACTACATCGGCAGTAATTTCCCTTACGGTGCTTTCTACATCCTGAAGGAGAACTCTACCGGCAAGTCGAACTACAATGCGCTGCAGGCGAGCCTGCGTATTACCGGATGGCATGGGATCACATCTGTCGCGAACTATGTTTGGTCCAAGTCCCTCGACAACTCAAGCGACGGCGAAGACTTCGAGCCCAATGCTGCCCAACCGAACGACAGCTTCAACCCGCAGCTCGAGTACGCTCCTTCCAACTTCAACATCCCGCAGCGCTTTACTTGGAACTTCGCCTACGAATTCCCAAAGGTGACTGGCGACTGGCAGCGTTTGAAGAACGGCTGGGGTCTCAACAGCATATTGACTATGCAGGATGGCCAGCCCTTCCAGTTCAATTACAACTTCGAGGACGATTACAGCGGCAGCGGCAGCGGATTTGATCGGCCAGACCTTGTGGGACCGATCACTTACCACCCTCACGATCCGCTGAACTACGTGGATCTCAGTTCGTTCGCGGTCCCCTGTCAGATCCCTGTCGGACTGGCTGCTACCGGTTCGCGCAACGACTGCATACCAGGCACGCGGCACTTCGGCAACATGGGGCGCAACTCGCTACGCGGTCCGACGTTCAAGGAATGGAACTTTGCTCTCTACAAGACCACTGCGCTCACTGAGCGCGTGAGCATGCAACTGCGCGCCGATTTCTTCAACATCGTCAATCACCCTAATTTTGCTAACCCGTTTCTGCCGGCGTTCATTGCGGACCCGGCCGTGCATGGCTTCCAGAATGTTAACGGACGTGAAGTGGGTCTTCCCACCGGCTCAACCGGCGTTATCACCGCAACCGGCGACGTGGGAATCGGTAACCCATTCATCGGCGGCGGCGGACCTCGCGGTATCCAGCTGGCGGTCGTCTTCAAGTTCTAAGGATCGGGCGGGTCTCAGTCCAGCCCCTGCTTCGGCAGGGGCTTTTCTTCTGCGCCACCTCAGTCTTTCGAAATCCACAGGGCTTTGTGACATCCGACCTTGCGCACAGCTCGCAACTTGGCAGATCATCACTGTGGGCGTCCGCGGCTAGCTCCCCCGAAATAGCCCGACCGCTCACGCCGTAGATAAGTTCTTTGATCTCAGGATTTTGCCCGTAAATTATTGACCCACAAGACATTGTGGACGATTTTTTGCTAACGTTATGATTCCAATAGATCGAGGGGAAGGGGTGGGGGGCAGGGGTTACCAATCAGCAGCACTGCCACCTGTTCATCACGCCCCTTTTCTTCGACGACGCAAGACGGGTCACGTCAAATGGCCATGCCCTAAAATCAACCTCGTTCTTCGCACCAGTCCTAGGTCTTCCGTCATCTGCTCCCCGATTACGCCGATGTTACCCTCTTCTCGTACTATCCCCTCCCCACAACGCTCTGTTCCGGAGACTTTTTCAATGCCTCGTTGCACGTTGACGAAGACCCTCGCCGTCCTAACTCTCGGTCTGTGTCTCGCAGCCCCGCTTTATGCGCACCACGGCAAAAAGGGCGAGTCAGGCACGCTGCCAGTGACGACCTCCTCGCCCAAGGCGCGCGAGCTGTATGAAAAGGGAATGGCCGACTACGAGAATCTCTATCTGGAGCGCTGCAATGAAGATTGGCGCGCCGCCGTCAAAGAAGATCCCACTTTGGCCGTCGCGTGGGCGTGGATCGCCTTCAACAGCGGCAATCCGGACGAAGTCAGCGCGGCTCGCGCTAAGGCCAGGGAACTCGCGCCCAAACTCACTCCCGGCGAACAGCTGATGATCGCCTGGATCATCAAGGTGCAGGAGGGCGATTTCCTCGGCGGCATCACGGCCATGAATGACATGCTCGAGCTCTATCCCAAGGATAAGCATCTGCTTTATCTCGCCGCCAACTGGCTCATGGGAGAAAACGGCAGCGACCAGGCACAGCACCTCCTTCAAAGGGCGCTCGCCATCGACAAGAACTTTCCCGCCGCGCTTAACGATCTGGCCTATGTGGAAGCCCGCAACCGCCAGTTTGACAAGGCATTCACAGCCATGGACCGCTACGTCGCCCTGCTGCCCAACGAGCCCAACCCGCACGATTCCTACGGAGAACTTCTCCGCATGGCGGGCGACTTCGAAGGCTCGCTCAAACACTATCGCGCCGCGCTCAAGATTGATCCCGACTTCATGACTTCGCAACTTGGCCTTGGCGACACCTACGCTCTCATGGGCGATCAGGAGCAGGCTCGCATCGAATACGACAAAGCAATCCGCTTCGCCCCCAGCGAAGCTGAGCGCCTTACCTACAGCATGCAGGAGGCGATGACCTTCGTCCGGGACGGTAACTACGCCGAGGCCGACAAGCAATACCTGGAAATCGCCGAGACAGCGCATGCCAAAGACCACGACTTGCAGGAGGCCCAGGCACTGCGCCACATGGCCGAGTATCAGACCGATGACCATGTTGCCTTAAAGCATCTCAAGCTCGCCGAGGAATCTCTCGGCCATCGCTCGACGATTTCACCCTCCGACCGCGATGAAGAGCTTTCACGCATCCTCCGTAACCGTGCCCTGCGGGCTGCCCGCTCCGGCAATCAGCCCCTGGCGGATCAAGCCCTGCATCGGCTGGAGTCCCTGGCCAACGGCAGCCGCAATCGCGTGATCCAAAGTTCATATCACGGTGCGGCAGGCACAATGTTGATGGATCAGAAGAAGTACGAGGACGCCATCGCGCAACTCGAGGAGGATCAGGACAATCCCTTCACCATGGAACTCTTGGTGCAGGCCTACTACCAGACGATGCAGACTGAGAAGCTGCACGAAGTAGAAGCCAGGCTGCGCGGCACCAACGTGCCGACCATGGAGCAGGCTCTGGTGGTTCCCGGAATTCGCGCCAAGCGGCCAAACATTTAGAACAATAGGCAACACATCCTGCGAAATATCACCCATCTCCCTGCGGATCTTGACGCCTGGTGTACATTAGGTGGACACTTCTGAGCCGATGGACGCCAACACCGAGCGCCGCGCTGGATCAAGAATCGCAACCCGCGTCACCACCCGCGTGCGAACGCCCGAGGGCACCGATCACACCGGTCAGACCCGCGATGTCAGCGCCAACGGCGTCTTCCTTTACACCAAGACTCGCATGGAGAAGGGCACCGACGTCGAATTGGTGCTGATCCTCCCCCCCGAACTCACCTCCGGCGAAAAGTGCTGGGTGTGCTGCCAGGCGACCATCGTCCGGGTTGAAGAAGAGGGCCCGGAGTTCGGGGTGGCGGCCCAGATCCGGCGAATGGACATCCTGCCCGAAATCACGGTTTAACCTGACCAGATTGCATCCGAAGAGGGGCATCGATTCAGAACCAATTCAGGAATCTTTTCCAGCCCGATGTCCCAAAAGTTCACCCTTGGAATGCGACAAGTCAGGATCTGGGTCCTTCTGAGTGGGAATTCGTGAAAAAAAGCTTCCCATGGCATCGTCCGCAATGCAATAATGGCGGCCCTAGAATTGCAATCATACATTTCGGGTTCCGGGTGGGCCATTCTATGCTGATCGAAAAACTCGCGGGCGGCGTGGTGCAAGTGCAAACGCCGATTGGACCGCGATGCGTGATGCCTTCTTTCCTGCAGCGTGTCTATCTGCTCTGGATGTTCCGCAACTTTCCTATTCTTCCGCACGCCGTGCTCTCGCGCCGCCAGCAACGCCTGATCGACCGATTGTGCAGCGAGCAGAAGTTCGCATCCACCGCCTACTTCGTCGGCATGTATGAAGCACCGGTGATCGGTACGATTGAGCACCGTCCTCCGATCGTTGCCGGCCCCACGCCTGGCCGCCGGACTGCCGTGAGTGAAGATTCGCGGGTGCTGTCTGCAGAGGTACGGCAGCGTCTATGAGTCCTGTTGATTTCGGCGACTGGTACTCCATGATCGGCGAGACGGCGCTAACGTCTGAGGTGCGTCCAGAGAATGCCCCGCCAATGCAGATCAGCTTCTCCGGTTGACCTCAACCGGGAGGGCGCCCTAGCTGCGATGAAAGTTCACCCTCGCTAGCGTCCGATTCCAACTGCAAACGCACGGACGGATGCTATAATTTTGGATTGTCCCTCCAGCTGAATCCCCACCGTGGGCGCGTAGCTCAATTGGCAGAGCAACTGACTCTTAATCAGTAGGTTGAAGGTTCGATTCCTTCCGCGCTCACCACTTAACCCTAGTCGGTTGTAGGAGTTTCCAGAACCTCGGTTTTTTCTGTCCTCGCGCGCCAATTCCTCGCTGTGCCCAATTTTGTGCCCACGTCCCGAGAAACCACGCGGCATGATTTCGGAGCTATCATCAAGAGGGGGGCAGATCGGGTGCGATATCGGACCACTAGCGACCTCAGCGATATTTCTCGCGATGTCGCGATTGTCACTGACTTCATCGGCCAAGATGAGTATCGCGAATCACTGGCGGCAATCGGGCGTTCTTTGAACGCTAAAGGATTCGTGACGCCGTTCGATGATCAAGCCTTCGCACTGGAGCTAGACCTTTTAAATCTAGAAATCCTGAGAGCCAAGACTGGTGGCAGCTTTCAATCTCTGCCCGAAGCCTGCCATGCGGGCGTGGATTTTCTAATGGGATTGGGCCAAACGATACCGCATCTTTCAGCAAACGCAAAAACAAGATTGCTAGGGCGTATCCGAAAGGGGTTGAACGAGGGGCTCTGGCCTCTTCAGCATGAGTTTCGGATTGCAGCCGTCCTATGCAAAATTGGCTGGGATCTTTACTTCCACGATCTTGAGGAAGACGGCGGCTATGACTTCTTAGCCACTCAGGACGGAGTATCATTCGAAGTTGAGGGGAAGGCCACATCCATTTACACAGCTTGGCCGATAAAGCCAGAGGATGTCACCAAACTCCTTGTCGAAGTCAAAGAGCGCTTCTCTTGGGATGACCCGAAAACGATCCCGATACTCAGTCTCAAGTTCGCCTCAAGCCTCTCGCCCGAGCGGACGCAGCTTCGCGAACTAGTGTCAGCGTTAACGGATGTAGCTCGAACTCGGGAGGAAATCTTCATTCCAGGGGTGAAGATTAGATCCATGGGCACAATCCCGGATATGCCAGCCGATAAACTTCTCAGGGCATCGAACGCTCATTCTTTGATGGCTAGGAAGACGGTTGTGGTTAACGCGGAAAACCCAAGAATCGTGCTAGAGCTCGATTCCAATAAGCCCGTTCAGCTAGCAAAGAAGATGCTCAGGACGATCCGTGACGCAGCCAAGGACCAGTTTAGCCACTCAAAGCCAGGAGTGATCTGGATGCATATAAGCATGATTACAGATGATATTTTCAAAAGACTAAGTTCGAGCCACAGCGGCCAGGCGTCTTTGTTAGACAGGGTCGCTGGCGCTATTCTCCTCTCGCAAAAGCGCGACTATCTGAGTCAGCTCGTGTTTTCAGGCGGTTCATCGTTGAAAAAGATTCCCCCCGTTGCGTATAGCTCGTACGGTTCGGTCGTATACGACTCACCTCACATCCGCTTTGGTTCGGACACAATCTTCCCAGGCGGGCGCAAGTGGCCTGGCAGGACCAAAGAGAAACCAACGATTGGCGTGCAGGAAGCCTGAAAGGTTAGCGGCGATCCGACCGCAACTCCAATGCTCGATTCTCATCGACGGGTGATTTCCCGACCTTCTGACTGTACCGCTTCCAGCGTTGATTGCTCATTATGGTCTGCTTTGTTCCCCGCGAGCCGTGAGAACGCTTTGAGAATTGAATCCTCGGAAGGGTGAACGTACCGCTGCGACATTTTGATTTGAGTAGACCTCGAAGGCCCGAACCTTGCTCAGCTTCAAAGCCGTCTTGTGCTGAGTTGCGCGAAGCTTCGAAGCGGATGCTCAAATGCATGACGAGCACGCCGAACAGACGGATTGGGAATACTGACACGGCGTTCGCCAGACGCGAAAAGCGTGATTGGGTATTAATGGGTAGGAATGGGTATCACTTGCGATTGGCTAAGAATCGGGTATAAATGGATATAAATGGATATCCGCGCCCACGAGATTAGGGACATCGCCATCACGCCTGAAATCCTGAAGCTCATTGCCGAGATTGATGAGTTCAAGGGGTGCTGGAGGGTGATGGAGTCCCTTGCACCTGAAAAGCTGACTACCCTTAGGCGGCTCGCCACGATTGAGAGCGTCGGCTCCTCCACCCGTATCGAAGGCGCAAAACTCAGCGATCGGGAAGTGGAGAAACTACTCTCCGGGGTAAAGGCAAAGTCATTCGCAAGCCGCGACGAGCAGGAAGTCGCCGGCTATGCCGATGCGATGGACATGGTTTTTGAGAGTTTCGAGTCCATAACGATCACAGAAAACCACATCAAGCAGCTTCATGGCGTTCTTCTCAAATACAGCAGCAAAGATCAGGAGCATCGCGGGCACTACAAAAAAGTGCCGAACCACGTCGAGGCCTTTGGTCCCGATGGCAAAAGTTTGGGTGTTGTGTTTGAAACCGCCACGCCATTCGAGACGCCAGGCTGGATGAAGGAACTCGTCAATTGGTTCAATGCGTCCGTCAGCGAAGAAACGCAGCATCCATTGATATTGATTGGGATTTTCATTGTGGTGTTCCTGGCAATCCATCCGTTCAAAGACGGCAACGGCAGGCTTTCGCGCGTCCTCACGACTCTTCTGTTGCTGCGTGCCGGGTACGGGTACGTTCCGTACAGCTCGATGGAAAGTGTTATCGAGGCAAACAAGGACAACTATTACCTCGCGCTGCGTCGCACGCAACAGACGATCCGCAAAGGAAAGCAGAACTGGGAATACTGGCTTGTGTTCTTCCTTCGGACGATGGTCAAGCAGAAAAACAACCTCGCCGCGAAGGTTAGAGAAGAACAAGCTCTGCGTTCGTCCCTGCCAGCGCTCTCACGTCAGATACTGGAACTCGCAAAGACGCGAGGAGAAATCACGGTCAAGGAAGTCGAGGAATCCACGGGTGCGAACCGCAATACGGTCAAGGTTCACTTACGAAAGCTTGCGACCGATAGTTACCTAATTCAAGTCGGTAAGGGCCGCGGCGCACGGTACACGTTGAAGTAGCCGATCGCTCGCGGACAATTCAGCCATAAAGCTACTTATGAGAGTGTGTTGGGATAGACTAAACAGCTGCTCTTACCTGCTTGATTCGATTCTTAAAGGTGGGCCATGCGTTCTTGTGCGCTGCTGATTGTCCTGCTCCTGCCACAACTGTCCGTTGCCGGTGCCAATAGAGTTCCGGTTAGCAAACTGCTTGATCAGATGATCCACCGGTCGACTCTGACCGAACCAGGAGGAATGCCTTTTTACCTGAAGGCCACGATCACCGATAAGGGCGATCCGAAGTCTGAGTTCAACGGAACGGTCGAGGAATATTGGCTGTCGCCAACGAAATGGCGGCGCGTCGTCAAACTTCGCGACTTTTCGCAGACCCGAATCGTCAATGGCGACCAAGTTTATGAAGAGAACATCGGAGACTATTTCCCTGTGCATGACGAAATGCAGGCCAACGGAATAGTTGATCCACTGCCCAAACCGGCTGTCGATCTGATGAATCACCTCGGACTGATGGGAGCGGAGCCCGGATCGGGACAAGGCCAGTGTATGGCTGAGAAATATTTCAATAATTCGGAGGGCCGTGAAACCAGAGTGCTCCTGGCGTACGACTGCAACACCGGCTTATTGATCTACCTGTGGTCCCCGACTTGCTGTTACGGAGTGATGACGGATTATCGGAGGTTCTACAAGAAGATGATCGCGTATGCGACCAAGGACGATCCGATCAATATTCGAGTCGATACGTTGAAGGATCTCGATTCTCCGGATGAGTCGCTGTTTGCGATCTCTCAGCCCACTCCTCCAAGTAAGAGAGTCGTTACGGAAAATCTGACCGAGACGGAAGTCAGAACATTTCTCGTTAGCAAGACGGAAGTTCAATGGCCCAAGGTGAGCAAGAATCCGCCGGAGAAGAAGCATGACTGTCAACATCGTGATCGGGCGCGATGGACGTGTAAAAGAAGCGCAGACGTATAGTCCGGTGGAGAACGCGATAGAGGACGCGGCGCTCACAGCCGTCAGAAAGTGGACGTTCCAACCGCAGAACGTCGACGGTGTCCCCGCACAGATTTCGACCAGCCTCGCGCTTCTTTTCCCTGCGGACTATCAAAAACTGGATGCGAGCCAGCCGCAGGTCCGGCCCATGTTCGACCGAATGCGCACGACTGGAGACCTCCGACTCGACGGTGCTCCCGCTTTCCACATGAAGGCTAGCTTCCATTCGGAAGATGGTTCCGCGAAAGGCACGTATGAAGAGACTTGGGTTTCTCCCAAGAAGTGGCGTAGAGAAGTCAGCTTGAATGATACGACAGTTGTCGAAGTGCAAACGGAAAAATCCCCGAAGTTTTGGCCGGGGAGTCCCGAAGTCTTACACGTCACTGAACCCTATCTGTCGCCTGAGGCTTGCCGATTGACGCACCCGTCACAATCCTGGCTGCCCGTTTGCGAGCGGCGCGCCGGTCTCGCCGCTCATTTTGGACCTTCTTCTGGAACGCGTCCTTCATCGTAGGCGGCGTCGGATGGACGTACTTCCTCGTCGTTGTGATGTTGGCGTGTCCTGCCGCCTGCTGCAGAGTGAACGCGTCCACTCGGGTAAGGCCGAGGTTGGTCAATGCCGTATGACGCGCGCTATGCACGCATGCGTCCCATGGCAGATTCAGCAGGTTTCTCATGCGTTCTTGCTGCTGGATCAGTGTAAAAGCTGAAATCGGGCTGATTCGATCCTTCCGGGTGAAGGCGAGATCAGACTTCGACTTTGCCATCCACGTGGTGAGGATGTCTTTGGCACGAGCGGTGATCGGCAGGCTGCGCTTGCGGAATTCGGACTTGCCTTTCCGGATCTGTAGATAACCGTAGTGCCCCCACTCGTCAGCTTTCTCCGTCATGTGGACGTCGGCTTTGACGAGGTCGATGATCTCGCCCTCGCAGATGCCGATTTCGCATGAGAACTGGATAAAGCTATTGA
>DATKFH010000170.1:0-55357 GCA_035511455.1 Candidatus Sulfotelmatobacter sp.
CAACTGAAGGAGCTTGGAGCGGACCTGATCGATTGCTCCTCTGGCGGCAATGTAGCGCACGCAAAGATTCCGGTAGGGCCGGGTTATCAAACGCAGTTTGCGGAGCAGATCCGCAGGGAAGCCGGCATCCTAACCGGCGCATTAGGGATGATCACATCACCTGTTCAGGCCGAGCACATCATGGTTACCGGACAGGCGGACGCAGTCGTCGTCGCGCGAGAATTCTTACGAGACCCCTACTGGCCATTGCGGGCAGCGCGTGAGCTAGGGCAGCCAATTTCGTGGCCTGTGCAATATTCGAGAACTGCGCCGGAAGGCTCGCAAGGGCGGGCTCCGGTAGACCTCAAGAATCTAGAGTCCTGCTTCGAGGAGCAACATGCCATTCCTGAGCGCTGACGATTGACGTGTATGTTCTCAACCCACAATGCGATATGTCTTGTAGGACCTGCGCTGCGTTTGGCATTCCCCGCGTGCAGGATGTGCGGCCGATGATCGAAACGCTTCTGCTTGAGAAGGCACCCGAGGCTTTCGCTCGCATGATGGATCGAAAGGTGCGTTTTCGCATGGTGTTGGTCAACGGCAAGGATTAGGTCCAGGTAAGCACCCGGAGGGAAAACAGTGAACACATTTCATCCAATCTTTGACAAACAAAAGGACCTGCCTGGAGGGAATCGAGATGAGGTTCTACACGGCGACGAGCAAGAAGAACAACATGACGCGGAAGGGATTCCGCAAGGACCTGCAGAAGCTGAGGGACGTCTTCGACAAGATGGTCTACGAGAAGATGCTGGGCTACCGGAAGCAGCTGTCTGGGATGGTCAACAAGTCCGGGGCCAAGCTCAAGGAGTAAGACGCCCCTTCACCCGCCGCGCGATTGGAAGAAAGTCGCGCCCTCAATCGTATATCGACGCCGTCTATGTACACCTAAGCCCTTGGTTTTGCTCTGGCGGAGAGGGAAGGATTCGAACCCTCGGTACAGGTGCAAAAACACGCACGTTCCGCAACGGAGTACACTCAGGTTCCATTGGGATGCGCATAGGAGAGGTCAGCGGCACGGGTTGACATCCGACAAGACCTATGGAAAACCTAAAACCGGAGAGCATTATGGGCAGCCCATCCAATGAAGCTCCCGCCGCCCAGCAGCCCGGCGCATTCGACGGGTTCTCTTCCAGCCCGGTCTGCACGCTTCCGAGGCCGCGTACGATCCACGGTCGCGGCTGCCGGAGCACGGCCATGCAGCACCCTTCTTCACTTACGTGCTCCGCGGCGGTTTTGTCGAGCGCGCGGGACACCATGTCCGCCACTGCACCCGCGGCGCGATCCACTATCGTCACCATCCGCATTTCGGTGCTACGGTGACAATGGTGCGCAAGTGTTCTCATCTCGGATTGCACCAGATACAGTGGCGCCTTCCCATCAGTTTCTCTGAACCAGCACGCAATTCGATGGCACCAGCGTTCGTTTTGTGGGCTTGAATCTAAGATTTGTCGTCCCAACCTGTCTTCGGTTCGACAGCCGGCATCATCGTGACCGATCAAAGCGGCCTTTCTCAGTCGTAACGAAGCGTCTGGATTGGATCGATTTGAGCTGCCCTGCGGGACGGGATGTATCCGGCGGCGAGCGCAGTGGAGGCTACCAGCAATACGCCGGCAGCGAAGGCGGCGGAATCGAACACGCGCATGAAGACCAGCCTAGAGGCCAGCAGCCGAGACATGCCGATAGCCAGACCGGTGCCTATGACAGTTCCGATCGCTGTCAAGCGCAGCGAGTGCTTCAAGACCATGCCGACGACGGTGTGCGTCGTCGCACCGAGGGCGACGCGGATCCCGATCTCCTTGGTCCGTTGCGTCACGAAATAGGAGACGACGCCGTAAATACCCGTGAGAGTCAGCAACAGCGCGAGTCCGCCGAGGGTGGCCCCGATCATCGATGCGGCCCGGAAGCCATACAGGCCCACTGCCCGGTATTGATCGAGGGAATGGATATCACCGACGGCTCCGGGGGCCAGCGCCGCCAGCCGAGTGTCGAGCCAGTGGCGCTCGGATTCGACTTCTCCGCGAACGTGCACCAGCACATTGGCACTCGTGGCGGGAGTCGCAGGCAGGTATAGCAGAACGGGATCCTTGCCCCATGGAATGCAGCATGTAACAATGTAGGCCGCGAGGCCAATCACGCGGACCTCGCGGGCGGGCTCTCCCGAGACATGAAGAATCTGTCCAAGAGCGTTGCGGTGCGCGAAGAGGCGCTGAGCAGCCATAGCACTCAGAATCGCGACCCGCGTCTCCGAGGCCGATTCTTGCTTGGTGAAATTGCGGCCCCGTACAATCGGGATTCCCAGGATTTCGAAATACTCCGGCGACACATCGTTGAATGCGGTGCTAATGGTTGGACCATTCTCCGCGCGCGTGGTCACGCTCGGCACTGCACCGTTGAGTGGAACAGAGGAAGCGGTCGCAATCGTGTCGACCGCGGGATCAGAAGCCAGAGCGTCCATCACGCGACCCCGGCTGTTCTCGACAATCTCCATCGCGATCACGTTGTTGGTTCGGAAACCGATATCGAAAGCGCTCATCGCCATGGTCGTTCGAACCAGTGCGCCACATGCGACCAACAAGAGTGTGCAGACTGTGATCTGCGCGATCACCAGTGCATTCCGAACCCGTACAGGTCTGAGGTCTGAAGCCACCTCGCCCCGCACTGACGACATAACATTGGCGCGAGTGGCCTGGAGCGCGGGAGCGAGACCGAAGAGCAACGCTGAGGCGAGGGCAGCGAAGACCATGAAAGCGATCACCCGCCAGTCGACCGGGCGCGGCACATCATGGATCAGTTCGAGCATGTCCTTCGGAACGGTGGCAAACATCACCCGGATGGATGCATCGATCGTGACGCGCGAGATGATGAATCCCAGGATGGCCGCCGGTATCGAGAGGAGAATGCTCTCGGTGAGAAGTTGGCGGATCAGGCGTCGGCGGAGGGCGCCGAGAGAGAGGCGGATGCCGATCTCGCGTTGCCGTGCGGTGGCACGAGCGAGCATCATGCTGGCGACGTTTGTGCACGCCAATACTAGGACGAGGCCGAAAACGACTGCCAGCGGGCTAAACGTGATCAGCAGTTCGGGCGTCAGCGGAATCGAGGTCGCCTTCGAATGCAGCAGAACGCCAACGGCTTTGCCCTCGTCGGGCAACTGCAACGTCATCCGCTGGGACCATGCGGTCAGAATTGCTTCTGCACCGGACACACTCTGGCCACGGCGGAGGCGGCCGACGATGTCGAGGCGCTCGGGATGGTCGGCACCGAAAAGATCGGAGCCATCTTGCAGCCGGCCAGCCATGGTCAGGGGAGCCCAGAAATCGCGCGGCACTTCGCTGATATCTTGAAATCCCTTCCGCGCCACGCCCACCACTTCCATCGGGAAACCGCGGACCATAATCTTTGTCCCGACGATGTCCGGCCGGCCTCTGAACATGTTTTGCCACGCCTGGTAACTCAGAACAACGACGGCTTCGCGCCCGGGCGCGCTGGCATCTTCAGGGAGCAGCGGACGCCCCAGCTCCGAGCCGACACCAAGCATCTGAAAGTAGTTTCCGGTGACCAGTTGGCCCTGGAAAACATGGCCGTCTACGCGGGTATAGACATACTGAACGGCGGCGACCTCGGAGAATGCGGGGCTGTCTTTTTCAAATTGCTGATATTCATCCCAGAAGAACGCATGTCCGCGGCCTTGACGGTCCGCCCAGGTGAAGCTGTAGAGGCTGTAAGGATCGTGGATCGAGATCGGGCGCAGCACATATGCGTTGAAGAGAGTGAATAGCGCCAGGTTGAGTCCGAGGCCCAGGGCGATCGTTCCTGAGACCGTGAGTACGAAGCCCGGGCTGCGCCGGAAACTCCTTAGTGCATATCGAATGTCCTGCAGCGTGGTTTCGAAGGACTCGATCCCACGCACGCCTCTGCAATCTTCTTTCACCGCTCCGACTCGGCCGAAATCGAGACGCGCCAAGCGGCCGGCTTCGTCCTCGCTGCGCCCGGCGTCGAGGTGCTTGCGGCGCGCCATCGCCAGGTGGAACTCCACCTCGTCCTCGAGTTCCTCTTCAACGCGCGCACGGAACAACAGTGCGCGCAGACGCAAAAGGACATCGCTCACGGTCATGGCATTTCCCCTCAGGCCAGTTCCAGCACTTTACCGATGGCGCCTGCCACACGCGTCCAGTTGTCTGCTTCCTGCTGCAGTTGCTTTCGCCCCGAAGCCGTCAACCGGTAAAAGCGGGCTCGACGCCCCAACTCAGAAACTCCCCACTCCGCTTTGATCCAGCCCTGGTGTTCGAGGCGGTGAAGCGCCGGGTACAGTGAACCTTGGTTCGCCTGAAGGACGTTATCCGATAGCCGGCGAATCCTCTCGGAAATCGCCCACCCATGCATAGCATCGCCGGGCTGCAGTGTGCGGAGAATGAGCAAGTCCAGCGTACCCTGCAAAAGATCGAGGCGAGACGGTTTGGCCATTGGTGTCGTCCCTCTACACCAATAAGTAACGCGGCTGGTGTCGAATGTCAACATCAAAACTGGGTGAGCCGCGACTGGAGCAAGGTTAGTGCGCGGGTTGGTCGCGCTCGCCCAGGAAAAGGTCAAGGCATTGTTTGGCTTGAGCGAGCGCGGCGGAGTATTCGGGCGATTGGCGAAACGAGGTCAGCATGGGATCGAGCTGCAGGTAGTCGTAGCCCGCAAAATCCGCTGTCGATCGCGGACTGTCCGCAGTAGTCCATCAGTTACCGAAAGAACGCGAACGAGCACAGGGGGGAAGTCCAGCGTATAGACGCAGCACTGGCGGCACTCCGAAGTGTCAGCTCCAACGGCACGTCACGCACTATGTCCGCATCGGCTCGTCGCAGAATCAGCCTGGCGCAGAAAACGAAATGGGCGAAGCAGAGAACAGCCACGCCGAAGCGCACAATCTCGGCGGCAGGCCGCAGGCGGATCGTCGCAGCGCAGCGGACGAGGTGGGCGAGAGTGAGAGCCAAAAAGTGGCCTAATCGTTTGGATTCGCTGGAGTGCGAACGCCAAGGAGTCGTTTGGAAATGCCGCGCAAGCTACGAGACTCAGTCAAGTTCACGACCTCGTCAGGGGTGTACTGCCCATCATTGTTTCCAGCCATGGCAGCAGTCAAGAACAATCTGAGCCCTGTGAGTCTAGCCTCTGCACTTGTCCGCACCAAAATTCTAGGGCTGCCCTACTAGCGTTTGTAGTTTCTCCACCCGCTGTTAGACTCTGCACAGTTTCCTCATACAACCTCGGACCCTGTTTCTGGGGCGTCGGTCTTCTCGGAGTCCGATATGCAACGTGACCCTGCCCCTCAAATCCAGAATCCTCTTTGCAGCATCTGCGACAAGCACGTGCAGCTCGAAACGAGTAAGACGGATGAAGCCGGGCGCGCCGTTCATGAGGACTGCTACACGCTGAAGCTCCAACTGCTGATAGCGACATCACCGGAGTAGGGATGCCGCGGAGTCGGGCGAAAGGTTCGCGGTGAAGGCACGCATGACCGTCCCGCCGTTACCTCGTTGGCGCAGAGTTGGCCTCTTCATCGACGTCTTGCCTTCTTCGGATGCGCTATCTGTTTCTTGGCTGCATTCGGTTCTTTCTCGCGACGCGGGAGTGCAAGACCTCGCTTCAACTCTGCGGCAAAATCGGTGTCCTCAGTGGCAGCATGCACGGTTCCCTCCGAGGCCCAACGCTGGACGACCGCGCCGGGATGGCCAGGGAACGCTACGATCTGCTGCCAGCCGGTCAGCCCTGCGGCTCGGCCTTTGGCGCTCCACCTTTTTTCGCGCGATTCGGCATCACGCTCACCCAAATAACTGGACCTGTGGAGGGGCTTGGATCTCAACCGGCTCCGCACAATGAGCATCATCGTTCACGGCCTGATTGATCCGCGTGCTCACCGGATAAGATCGCATGAACCGCGCGTCGTGCGCCCCGTTTGGCGGCGCCTGCCTGACGTCCTGGGGCGTAGACAAGATTCAATTCGATCCCGATGCCCCTTCTATCATTTATGCGGCAGGTGCAGACGTGGGGATCCAGCGTAGCTGGGCAAGCGATAACGGAGGCGCGTTCACGGAAGTTTTCTTCAGCATGAACCAAGCCAATGTCGGCTCCGACCGCACCGATATCGCAATGACCGGCGAAGGTTCGCTGGGAGACCTGGCGATCAATGCGATGGTAAGGAACGATACGAGCGGCGATCTGTACGTGGCCACCGACTTCACGGTCCTCCGCCGAGGCGCTAGAACCGGCCATTGGCACACTGCTGCCGGAGGTATGCCAATGGTCGAGGTGTCCAGTCTGGCCATCGATCAGTCCAAACGCGTGATTTACGCCGCTACACATGGACGCAGCGCGTGGAGGCTCGCCTTAAAATAACGATTCTCTTCAGCGTTCTCCTTATAGACGGTTACGGTGTTTGCCCCCAGTCTGCGGGAAGTGGCGGAAGCCATGAAGGAAACAAACGTAGGGAAGAGACTCCCTACGACGAGCTGGCAGGAGTCGCTCACAGCCGCGCGGCCGAGGGCAGATTGGCGCTTAGCGATTTCTCGGGGACAAATCTGGAACGGAGCACAATAACTACCGAATGAGAGCCCCTGAGTCCAACCGGGAAGCGTCGGGTCCGAGCGTAAGAGCCAGAAAACGAGTGACGGTGGCGAGAAAGGTACATCTTGAAAACCTGTACGGGAAACCGTACCAGGGGTTCGAATCCCTCTCCCTCCGCCAGAACTTACGAGTCGGTGATATCTACACTGATAGCAATTTCAGTGAAAGAGGTCAGCGATGAACCGGTGAAATCCGGATCGCGCCGGTCGATGTGGTTGGCCTCGTTGCAGTCCTCTAAGCAGTTACAGCCCGCTTCAGGGCATTTTCGCCATCTTGAACTTACGAGTCTTTGCTATTACAAAAAGTGCTAGGACCTGAACCGAGCGGCACGGTAGGATTACATCGTGTTGAGGTGCATTATGAAGGATGTTGACGAAATTCTTCGACAGAAAGAGGTCGCGATCGAGCGGATCCGGAAGGAAATTGCCGCCCTCAAATTTGTCGTACCACTCCTTGCGGACGACGGCGACAATAGGCGAACTGGGGAGTCTCCTTCATCTTGGCTGAAGGACGCTTCGCAGTCCCCCTGGGCGGGCTCTCGTTTTGGTCACATTTCATTGCGGAAACCACGGGCGGTGCATACGCTCTAGTTTCCGTGCCAGTACATCGGCCATCCCAAATATCGCACCGTGGCTTCGTGAACCGCGCGGGCGGTGGTCGAAAAATTCGCGGCCACGTGATGTTCAAATCCGTTCTCGCAGATGTAGTGCAACAGTTTCTGTAACTCCCCAATCTGCACCACGCCCACGCCGCCAAACGTATTGAGCGAGTCGTTGGTAAAAGCGCCTTCACCGACATATCCGCGCATTACGCCAGAGGTGTCGTCGGTCGAAAAGCGGGCGAAGCTCATCGCCCCCGGCTTCACCCGGCCGACAACTGTGCCAAACGTATTGTCCTTGCCCACAGTGCCAGCGATGATCTCCTGAAAATCCATGCGCACGTCCTGGAAGAAGTGCTTGGGCAGATTGCTGCAGTGGAAGCAGACGGCCTTGTCGGGGTCCTCGCCGTAATTGTTGTTCCAGTCGAGCAGGGCGCTCGGCGTTTCCGATGCCAGCGCTAACGCGTGCATGCTCAGCGTGCCGCACACATCGACCTCGCATGCCGCGGGCAACAAGTTGTTGCTCATCATGCTCATGATCGTGCAGGGGACCACCCCGAAATACTCCTCCATTGCGGTCCAGCACTGCACGGCACTAACCTTCACATCTGTCTGCTTCATCCAGTCATCGATCACGAAGCCGAGTTTCGACATCTTGATCAGTGCGGGTTCAGGGACGCCGCTTGTCGTGACATACTTGCGAATCTCCGCCAGTTTGCCTTGGACGCCGGAGTGGTCGTCTTTCAGGCGAGCGATGCGGCCAAGAATCTCTGACAGATCGACGGTCTCGGTTGTGATCCCGTTGGCCTCGAGGAGCTTCTCACTGTAACGCACGGTGTTGAACGCCGCCGGGCGCGCTCCAATGCTGCCGACGCGCAGGTTGCGCATCCCATTAACCACCCGGCATACCGCTGCGAACCAGGCGAGATCTTTTTGGAACTCCTCCGAGTCGGGGCTAACCGTGTGCAGCCGCGTCAGAGAGTAAGGAACTCCGTACTGCCTGAGGTTATTGCAGGCCGACATCTTTCCGCAGAAACTGTCGCGCCGGAAGGCGATCGTCATCATCTTGGCGTCATCCGGAGTGGCCTGCACCAGGACCGGAACATCCAGCCGAGCCAACCGCATCGTGTCGGCGATGGCGCGTTCGTCGCCGAAGTTCGGCAACGACACGATGACGCCGTCGATCCATTCCCGGTTCTTCTGAAACAGAGCCGCGCAACGCTTGGCTTCCTCGTGGGTCTCGACCGCACCGTGCTTGCTTTCCTCCGGGGTGAGTACGACCGAATCCATGCCAGCCCTCGCCAGCGCTTGGATCATTTCTTCGCGCCCGACTTTGGCCAACTGGTCGGGAAAAAAGCCGCGATTGCCGATGATGACACCCATCGTCATCTTCTTTTCAGCCATAAGAATGCCTCTCTTCTATGATTCAGAAGGTCGCTAGGACTTACCGGCCATTCGCGCGCGTTCCCGCGCAGGCGAAAAGCGAAAACTGAAAAATACGCCAAGAATCAGCAATATGCCGCCCCACCAAACGTTGGCGTGCAAGTCGTAGAGGACAACCCGAAGCTCCGGCGCAGGTGGAGACATGGTTTCGTAAATCCCTCGGACCAAGATCACCGCGCCGTTCACCGCCAGCGACACGCCGATAAAGAACCAAATCGACAACGATCCTCCAGATTTCATTCGTCTCTCTCCTTACCAGAACATAATTTGTAAGATAATGAACACCACGGCCACGACCACTCCCCAGAAGACTGGGCGGTGGAACATCGACACCTTTTCCTGGGGAGGAAGCGGCGTCAGGCCGTAAACCAGGTCGGCCAGCTCCGAGTCTGGCTTGGGCTTGGTTACCAGACTGACCCCTACCGTGACCACAACGCAGATCAAACAGCACCACAGGGCGCGGAACATGTTCTGCGCCTGATCTTGCGCCTGCATCGACAAAGCGACATATCTCACCGCTTCGGGATCGATTTTCACCCAGGTGTACATGCCAACCGAGGAAAGAGTCCCGGCTAACAGACCCCAGAAGCCACCCGCAGGAGTCGCCCGTTTCCACAGCATTCCGAGGATCACAGTGCCAAACAAAGGAGCGATGAAGAAGCTGAACAGCGCCTGGACATAGTCCATGATGCTTTGCGCTTGCATCACCAGAAACGCTGTTCCGATGCTGACGATTACTCCGATCACCGTGACCCAGCGGCCCATCTTGACCTTCGTCTCATCGGAAGCATTCTTGTTGATCAGCGTCGCATAAATGTCATAAGTCCAGACGGTGGTGAATGCGCTCACGTTGCCCGCCATTCCAGACATGAAGCCTGCGATAAGGGCAGTAATGCCGAGACCGAGCAGGCCCGGTCCACAGTAGCGTGCCAACATCAGCGGTAGGACTTCGTCATAACCGTGCAGCCCCTCAGCTTGTCCAGCTTTTGACCAGGCAAGGTCCGCGGGCACCAGGCGCAGCAGACCACCCGTGTGTGGATCGCGCAACAACGCCAGACCCAGCAGGCCGGGGAGGATGACGATGATCGGAACCAGCATTTTGAAAGCTGCGCCTATGATGGGAGCGAGCTCGGCCGAGCGCAGATCCTTCGCTGAGAGCACCCGCTGGACGACCAGAAAATCTGTGGTCCAATAGCCCATCGAGATGACCGCGCCCAGTCCGAAGACGATACCGACCCAGTTGATCCCCATCGGATTGTTGCCAAAGTCGCCCAGGGTTGACCACAGATGTGTGTACGCGCCGGGGTTCGCGACGTGTTGTTCGGTAAGATTCTGGAGGATCTTAGCCTTGAGTCCGGTCCAGCCGCCCGCCTCCACCAGCCCCAAAATCGGTATCAGGAGTGCTCCCGCCCAGATCAAGAAGAACTGGAGAACCTCATTGAAGATCGCCGAGCGCAAACCGCCCAGAGCCACGTAAATCATCACCGTGATCGATGACACCAGGATGCTGAAGGTAATGTTCCAGCCCAGGACAACGCGCATCACGACGGCCATGGCATACATGTTGATGCCGCTCATCAGCACGGTCATGAAGGCGAACGAAATAGAAGACAGCGTCTGGGCACCCTGACCGAAGCGCAGATTGAGATATCCGGGAACGGAGTGCGTTTTGCAGATGTGGTAGAAAGGCATCATCACCAGCGCCAGAAACAGCATGGCGGGGATGGCGCCGATCCAGTACCAGTGTGCAGCAAGGATTCCGTATTTATAGGAATTGCCCGCCCACCCCATCAATTCGAGCGATCCCAAGTTGGCCGACAAGAACGCAAGGCCCGCCACCCAGGCCGTCATTTCGCGTCCGGCCATGAAGAAGTCTTCCCCGGTGTTGGCCTGCTCTTTCAAGTACAAGCCGATCGCTAGCACCAGGGCGAAGTAGAAGATGATGATGATCAGATCGACTGGCGACAGATGCACCAGGGTGGAGGAACTCCAAACGAGCAGAGCAGGATTCATTGGGTCTTGACCTGTCCGTAATAGGCGTTGCGGCCGTGTTTGCGCAGAAAATGTTTGTCGTGCAGTTCGCGTGCCAGCGGCCGGGATTCAGCATTGATCGAAAGAGTATGGCACGCTATGCGCGCCACGTATTCCAGAATCACCGCGTTGTGAGCAGCATCGGCGACAGCACGTCCCCAGCAAAACGGAGCATGCCCGGCGACCAGCACCGCAGGGATCACATCGGGATCGAGTTTGGCGAACGTCTGGCAAATCGCCACGCCGGTTTCCAGTTCATATTCGCCCTTTATCTGAGATGCACTGAGCCGGTCCGTTACTGGAACCGGACCGTGAAAATAATCTGCGTGCGTGGTCCCGAAGCAAGGGATGGGCTTCTCCGCCTGTGCCCATGCCGTGGCGAATTCGGAATGCGTGTGCGCAACTCCGCCAATGTTGGGGAAATGCTTATACAACTCGAGGTGAGTGGGCCAGTCTGATGATGGACGCAAGTTCCCATCGACGATCTTGCCGGCGAGATCCATGATTACAATCTGCGCCGGCGTCAGCTCTTCATAAGGCACGCCACTGGGTTTGATGGCCACCAACCCCTGGCCGCGGTCAATCCCGCTCAGATTGCCGAAGGTATAGACGACAAGCCCACGGCGAACCAACTCCAGGTTCGCTTCCAGCACCTGTTCGCGCAGTGACTTCAGCAGCATAGGACAGGAGACAAAAAACCGTTAACGTTTACGCAGCAGTGGTAACCGTTTACTCTGAGAGTGTTTCTGTAAGTGCCCATTTAACCGGACGGCGCGGGCTTTGTCAAAGACTCCAGCGGACGCGACCGAGAGTGACGCCGTGCCGATCTTCGTCAACGACGGCGGTGGCCGCTATGCCAAGCAGTTTCCCAAGAGCCAGCGCCTCGATTCTCGTATTTTGCAAAGCCCGAAAGGTGAAAGATGTTCATCGTCACAGACGGGAAGGCCCCACGGGACTTAATGTGGGCAGTACTCTTGGCCGAAGCACAGTAGGGCCGATCCGGTTCCGCTCTCATAACTCATACTCCCCCGGGCGAGCGTCGGCTAGAAATGCGAGGCCCCGGTCTGGAACTTTCGCCGGAGAGTTCCGCCGGGGTATTTCACTTTGTAGGACGTCCTTCCCATGGAAGCAGGGAACCTTGCCTCTACTCCTACATTGCACGTTGTAGAAGTCTCAGAGTGGCTTGACTGGTTAAGGAGGGAGCTAACGCTAGGAGGCATCAGTCTTCCTGAAGAAGAAACTGCTGTGCTGTTTATCGAGCACGCGTTACACCTGGCCCATCGGGCACGGGGGTTTATCGTCATCTCCCCGACTCCCTGAGGCAGAGACTCATCACCGCCTCCATCATTTACCAGTGTTGGGGCCTGCAGAAGCGGCTTCGCAAAGAGGGGAGGCCACGAGAGTCGGGTAAGTTAAAGGAGGTTGCCGCAACTTCCTGTCTGGCGCAGTTGGGGACCAGCGGCAAGCACCATCTGGTCGACGCGAACGACGGGTTCCGGTACGCTGATGCGCTCTCTGCGGCTAGGCGTAGGGTTTTGCGGAAACGATTCTTTCAACTGAGGTCCGTCGTAGTTCGGCCATAGTTGGCGGGTCAGGAGGACGGGATGGCAAGGTTCGCGCAGCGTCCAGACTGTAATTTAGCGTTTAGGGGTCGACGGGCTGATGGGATCATCGTCGCGGCAGAGGGCCCAGCAGGTGAGCCCGCCAGCCACTCCGAGAGCGGCGCCCACAGCGTAGGGCGAATTCATGATGCCATCTTGCGCGGCCGTGCTGGCCGACTTCACGTTTGCGGCGCCGCACTTTTCTTCTCTCGATTTGGTTTCACCCTCGTGTACCGAGAACCGTCCCGCGTCGGCGGATCGCTTGGCCTCCTGGGCATTGCCTGACCGGGAATTGATATTCACGTCGCTCTTGAGCGCCGCCACTGTGACCTTGCCGTCTACGTCGGTGACGTCATAACGGGTCCATATCGGATTCACGGGTGTGACGATGAGGCAGCCCACGCGTACTTTGAAAGCGCGAGAGGTATTTACCGATACCCTGCCATGCTCAAGAATAATTTCATCGCCCTCGAAGTCGATGAGCGTTTCTGGGTTGATATCGACCGCCGAGCCAGTGAGTTCGATGCGGGCAACAATCTTGGGCTGAGTTTCAACCGTGTCGCGAGTGAATAAGGCCGCCGACGGTGGCGCCCGACGCCCGTTCAAAAGGACGCCATCGTTGCCCTGCAAAATAGCTACGGCGGTATCATCCGCGGCCACTGAGGCCGGCAGGATCGCAATCATGAAAACACAAATAAAGTTCCGGCTTTTCAACAAAGCTACGCACCGCCCCAGCGTCCGCACGGCATACTGGGACAGCTTAACCTGCCCTGATTAAGGAGGATATGACTCCCTTGATGACCCGGAATGCGTTACCCAGCGGTGCCCTTACCAGGTCGATCGCATTTCACTCGAGGTTCCGCCCGCGGCGGGCACGTAGCATTTGAGGGAGTAGTCCATGACCATGCGATCGGCGCTAAATCGCCACCCAAGGGTACGGATTGCCCGCTTCATCCGTTTGATCCATTCCCTGGGCAGGCCATCGCGGTCCCGCTGGTAGTAAAGCTCAACTACCTCATCGCGCAGCGTGCGCAACAGGTCCTCTCCGTCGCGGGCGTCGTGGACGCTGATATTCGAATGGGTTCTGCCGATCCCGATGGCAAAGCCGTTCATACCGTCATAGGCCTCGGCCCACCAGCCATCGAGGACGGAAAGATTGAGGCCGCCATTGAGCACGGTTTTCTGGCCGCTGGTGCCGGAAGCTTCCTGGGGCCGTCGGGGATTATTCAGCCACACATCGACGCCTTGTACGAAGTGACGCCCGACGTTGATGTCGTAATCCTCGACAAAGACGAACTTGTCGCGGAAACTGGGGTCACGCATCAAGTCGGCGATCTGCTGTAGCACGCGCTTGCCGGGCTCATCGAGGGGATGCGCCTTGCCTGCGAAGACAAACTGCACCGGGCGCTTCGGATCGTTCACCATGGAGGCCAGCTTCTCGATATCCTTCAGGATCAGGTTGGCGCGCTTGTAGGTGGCGAAGCGGCGCGCGAATCCGATGGTGAGCGCGTCGGGGCTGAGAACGCGCTCCAGGCGCTGCAATTCATCGCCGGACTCAGCCCGGCGTTCGGCTTGAGCGACGGCTCTGCGGCGGACGAATTCCAGCAACTGCGACTTCAGGTTGAGATGCGTTTCCCACAGTTCGCCATCGTCAACGTTCTCGATGCCTTCCCAAATCTTGGCTTCGCTGCTGTGCTGCTGCCAGCCTGTGCCGAGGTGGCGATCGTAAAGGCGAAACATCTGCGGTGCCAGCCAGGTGGGAACGTGCACACCGTTGGTGATGTGTCCGATCGGTACATCGTCTTCCGGCTTGCCTCGGAACAGTCCGGTCCACATCGCTCGCGACACTTCGGCATGAAGCGCAGAGACAGCGTTGGCGCGGCGGGAAAGCCGGAGAGCTAAGACGGTCATGCAAAACAGTTCTTCGTGATTGCTCGGACTCTCGCGGCCGAGGCCGAGCAGACTTTCCTGAGAAAGGCCAATCGCTTCGCGAAGCGGTCCGATGTGCTCTTCCACCAGGCCGGCGTCGAAGCGGTCATGTCCCGCCGGCACCGGAGTGTGGGTGGTGAATACAACCTCCCGGGAAACTCGCGGAACGGCGGCTTCGAAACCGATTCCTTCCTCCTCCATCCGCATGCGAACCGCTTCCAGTACGGCAAAGGCGCTATGGCCTTCATTGAGGTGGAGCACGCCCGGAGAAATTCCCAGCGCCTTCAGCGCGCGCAGGCCGCCAACTCCCAGCAGTACTTCCTGACGAATTCGAATTCGCAGATCTCCACCATACAATCGCGACGTGAGTTCGCGATCTTCCGGCGCATTTCCCTCTACGTCTGAGTCCAGAAGAAGCAAGTCCCGCCGGCCGACTTTCACGCGCCAGACTTTCGCGCGAATGCGTCCGCTGCGAGTCTCGATTTCCACCACGACCGGGGCGCCGTCCTTGCCAATCGCCACTTCCATCGGCAGGTGATTGACATCGGTTTCGAGGTATTCTTCCCTCTGCCATCCGTTGCGATCGAGGCGCTGCCGAAAGTAGCCTTGGGGGTAAAACAATCCGATGCCCACCAGGGGGATATCAAGGTCAGACGCGCTCTTAATGTGATCTCCCGCCAGCACACCGAGGCCGCCGGAGTAGACCGGTAGCGATTCGTGCAGACCAAACTCGGCCGAGAAATAGGCGACCGGATGAGGCCGCAGCACTCCGGCATGCCTAGCGCCCCAGGTTCGATCGGCTTCCAAATACTCGAGCAGACGCCGGTACGCATAGTTCACCCGGCTATGCAGCATAATCTCGGCGGCCCGAGCCTCCAGCCTCGACAGGGGAAACTCTCCCAGCAAGGACACCGGGTTGTGGTTGAGATCATTCCAACTTGTCGGATCGAGATCGAGAAATACGCTGGAGGAATTGTGATCCCAGCTCCACCACATATTGCGCGCCAGGGCCCAGAGCCGTTCCTGCAGGGGAGCGATGAAACGATCCAAGGTCCGGGCTTCACTCACTACCGGAGCGACCTGAGTGGCCGCCTCGGTCAGCATGCGAACTTCATCCTCGCTGAAAACGCGCGCCTCGATGGTTTGCACGACCAGAACGCCCTGGAGAACGCCCCGGTCGATCAGGGGGACTCCCAGAAACGACTGGTAGGCTTCCTCGCCTGCCTCCTTGAAATACTTGAACCGGGGATGGCTTTTCGCCTGGCTGACGGAAATGGGTCGCACCTGTTCGGCCACTAACCCGGTGAGCCCTTCATTGACGGCCATCCGCAGACTGCCGATGCATTCGCGGCGAAGTCCAACGGTCGCGGCCAGAACCAGATTGCCGCGATCGGGCTCGAGCAAGTACGCCGAGCACACGTCCGTCCGGAACCTTTTGGCAATCAAGGCCACGACATTCATCAGTGTCTCCGCGGGCTCTCCGCCCTTGGTGAGATTTTTGATCTCTTCCAGGGTTAAGACATTACTTGCGTCGAGCGTACTCACATCCTGCTCCCTTGTCGCCGCCTTGTCGTATCGCTCCAAGTTGGTTGAAAGCCTCCACTTTGTGA
The DNA here is from genome assembly GCA_035511455.1 of Candidatus Sulfotelmatobacter sp. Lineage (GTDB taxonomy): Bacteria > Acidobacteriota > Terriglobia > Terriglobales > Acidobacteriaceae > Sulfotelmatobacter. Next base: position 15,855 of record DATKFH010000170.1, read on the forward strand.
CAATTTCGAAATCGCTACTTTGATGATGTCATAAATCCTGCATTCTTGTGCGCACGGCTGCGGCAATTCACGATCAATTTATTTTATGGGAGCATCCAGGAACTGTTGATAGCACCGGCTTTATGAATCGGGATAAGAGACCGGCCCCTTCTCCGGCATCGATCTCCGGCATCACTCATTACGCGCTTCCCTTTAGTAGGAGTAGAATTCGTGCATTCCAGCCTCACCAGTCGCCATACGAGCGTCCAGCCTGCGATTCGGTGGTTTCGAGAATGCTCTTTCGTGCCACATTCGTCCTTGAGAAAGGCGCGAGCCGCCGCTCAGGCCGCGCCCAAAATGGACGCGACGATTGATGGCGATTGCATATTCTGCAACCTGCTGTTTCGATCAAGCCATGGAGTAGCCGAGATGAAAGGAATTGCCGCACAATTCGGGTGGTTTGGTGCAGGACTCCTCTGTCTGGTCACCGTGGGATGGGTTCTGGCGAGCCCGCAGGGCAAGCCCCTTCTCAAAGGGCTGCCCGTGGACTGGACTCAACGGCATGTCATCTTCCGCCAGCCGGCGAGGGCGGAACAAGCCAGGCTCCTGGCGAACGAGCCCCGGCCAGCAGGTATTAGATACTCTCTTCCAGATTCAAACGGTTAGGGTTGGGGGAACGCCGAGAGCCACCACTCCGCCTTGGAGCCTTGTTGTCGGCGCCACCACGGCGGACAACGCCGTGCGCTGGCTGAATCAGGGCCGTCAGGTTGTGGTTCACAATACTTGGCTGCCTGCTCAATCTTGGATCTGTGGGCACCTCCATCTTGGCCGCCAGCGGCGCCACGAGCGGAATTATCATCGATAACACAGTCGGGACGGGCACGATGGCTGGCGCCTCTCAGGTTTACTTTTCAACCCAAGGCAACCAGACCTGTGGAACGTCCGGAACCGGCGGTTGCGCCGTAGAGGCATCGCAATCGGCATTACAATAGACTCAAGGTAGATACTAAACAGGGTTCCCCTATGGCGATGAACGATTTGTCCTCTGATAATCCGAGTGCTCCCGCTACTAAGAAGCCTTACGAAAAACCGGCCTTCCGCTGCGAGCAGGTGTTTGTGACAACGGCTCTTTCGTGCGGAAAGATCAGTATCACCCAGGTGAATTGCACCAGCACCACCCTCAAGGCGTCATGAACTCATTTGGAAGAGGTGCTGGGCGGTGGGCACACCGTCAAATGCGAATTGGCGGGCGAGGTATTGGCCTCCTCGGGAACCTTGCGTCTGCGAGTCAGGGGTGGGAACATGTTGCCCACGGTGTCGCCGGGAGATGTGCTCCTAATCGAGCGCGCCAATGGCGAGGTCGTCTCCGAGATCAGCCGGTACCAGCTCAGCGGCTTGCGGCTCTAGCTGGCGCTACGGCTTGAGCCGTTCGCTCCCGCTGATTCAATCCGAAATCATGCCCGGGACTCGCGCCACGCTCGACTCTGAGTGGTCCATCCTACTGGCCGCATGTTCCGCCACGGCCCCCGAGGAAAAGCGATCGCGTCTCCAATCTCTGCTGCGGCAACCGGTCCGCTGGAAGTCCTTGTTCGGTCTGGCCCACCGGCACGGCACTCAGCCTCTTCTCTATCAGTCTCTTCTCGGCCTGGAAGATGCCGTTCCTGCGGAGGAAATGAATTGGCTGAAGCAGAGTTACCGGACGAACGTTTACAAGAACCTGTTGCTGTCGCGTGAACTAACGCGAATTCTCGAGCACCTCTCGGCACTCGAAATTGCTGTCATTCCCTACAAGGGGCTGGCCTTGGCGGAAGCTCTCTACGGCAACATCACGCTACGGCAAGCTGGCGACATCGACCTGATCATCAGCCCTAAGGACTTGCCGCGTGTCCGCCGGGCCGTGGCAGAGCTTGGCTATACGCCGCACGCGCCCTTTTCCGAAGATGAGGAGCGCGCCTATCTGAAGTCGGGATATGAGTGCGCCTTCGATAGCGTCGCCGGGCGCAATCTCCTCGAAGTCCAGTGGGCCATTCAGCCGCGATTCTACGCTGTCGATTTTGGCATGGACGGCTTGTTCCAACGTGCGGTAGCGCTCTCAGTGGCTGGTTATTCTACGAAGACGCTGTCGGCGGCGGACTTGCTGCTGGTCCTATCGGCACACGCCGCCAAGCACGTGTGGGGACGGCTGGTCTGGCTATGCGACATCGCGCGGCTCATGGCTTTCCCCGATCTTGACTGGGATTGGGTCGGGGCACAGGCCAGAAATCTGGGAATTACACGCATCGTATCGGTAACGATGCTTGCCGCCAACCAACTGCTAGAGGCTGCCGTCCCTGCGCAAGCCGGTTTTCCGGCTGACTCCGCAACGCCGCTTCTCGTCGAAGAGATCCACAGTTACATCACCAACGACGCTTCGTTTGACGTCGAATCGCTTTCCTATTTCCGTCTTATGATGCGCTTGCGGGAGCGACCCGGCGATCGTCTGCGGTTCCTCGGCCGCCTGGTATTCACTCCCGGCCCGGGTGAATGGCAAGCGGTTCGACTGCCCCGGCCGCTGTTCCCGCTCTACCGGCTGGTCCGGCTCTCGCGCCTGGCTGCAAGAGCAGTTCGCGCCTGATGTGGGTGAGGCCAAGAATCGAATGCTTTACGCCACTTGTTCCATGATGGCAGGCTTCCAGTCTCGCAAGTACAAAAAAAACAACAACGCGGCACCGATGAGGGGCACTGCCAGCCCCGCCTTCAGGGTGCCGAGTTGATGAGATGAGACACCAACCAGCCACGGAAGAACCGCTCCTCCGAGGTTGGCGCAGGTAAACATCACGGACCCAACTCGCGACGCAGCGTATCCAAATTCACGTGACAATAGCGAGATCGTGATGGGATAGACCGCCGAGAGTCCCAGTCCGGCGACGGTCGCGCTCGCCATGACGCTCGTGAGTGAGTGCGACCCTACCAGCCCCGCCATGCCTGCACAGGCGAGCAGCACTCCGGCCTGAGCGACCCGAATTTCTTCGAATCGGCGCAGCAGCAGCGGCGCGACCCATCTTCCCAGCATCAGCGTGGAATAAAAAAACGAAGGAGTCATGACCGCCATTGCTGCAGTCATGCTTCCCAAGCTGTTGGCATAGGATGCAACCCATCCTCCGAAGCTATTTTCCGCACCGACATACAGAAAGAAGAGTGCGGCCAGGATAGGAAAGGAACGATGCTTCCAGGGAATCGTCGCTCTCGTTCCGTCCGCCACGTTGGTCTGGGAGGGCTCACTGATGGAAGAGGGCATAGCTGCAATCCCGACCCCTACCAGCGCACAGAATCCAGCCACCAAAGCGAGAAAAAGCGGCACTCGATGGCTTTTTGTAGCAGCGGCTATCAGGAATGGGCAGGCGACGGCGCCAGCACTCCAAGAAAAGTTGAGCAAATTCAGAGCCGCCCCGCGCCGCCCGGGATTGACTTCGGACACCAGCAGATTCGCCGCCGGGACCGCCAGCCCCAGTCCCGCCCCATAGCCGGCAATGCAAATCATCCCCCACACGCGGGAGCCCGCCAGCAGGGCGGCGACGCTTACCGCAATGACCAAAAGGCCGGCTTTGATGGCGAACCGGAATCCCCAACGAGCGATCCATAAGCCTGACAACAAAACCGCGACCGTCGAGGCCAGGAATTGCGCGGTAAACAGGGCGCCAGCCTGCGAATAGTTCAGCGACCATCTGGCTGACAAGGTCGGCAGCAGAGGGCTAAGAAGGACCGTCACGATGCCGATAGGGACGAATGCGGCATGCGCCGCTATGGTGAGAGCCTTGGCAGACGTTGTGGCTCGGGGTGTGGCGGAAGCGGGCATGAAGGGATCAGGCAGGCCGGGCGGTCGCTTTCCGGACCATTAGCACTTCCGCATCAACTGGTGCCCGACGCTTTTGTAGTAGATTCGCGCACGACCAGTTCGGGTTCAATCGCGATCTCTGACGGGTACTCCTTTTTCCCCTCAATTCGCTCCAGCAAGCTTTGCGCGGCCACCTCGCCCATGCGATTCAGTGGCTGCCGCACGGTGGTCAAGCTCGGAGTATAAAAAGCCGCTCCCGGTATATCATCAAAACCCATCACCGAAACATCTTCCGGAACCCGCAGTCCCTGTTCCTCGAAGACCCGGATCGCGCCGATCGCCGAGATGTCATTGTACGCAAATAACGCGGTGAAAGGTTTCCCCCGTGCCAGGAGTTGCTTGGCCACCGGATAGCCCAGCATCGGCGTAGCTTCTTGGGATTCAATCTGCACGACCAACTCGTAGTCGATCTTCATCCCAATCTGTGCGGCAACCTCGCAGATTGCATCCCAGCGATCTTTCGAGTCCGAACTCAAGGGATTACCCTTCATGAATGCGATCCGTTCGTGAGAAAGCTCCTTCAAATATGTCAGCGCCAGGACCGCAGCGCTGTGGTGATCGAGAATAACGTTGGTTACGCCCTTCACCTTTTTGTGTCCGGCGACCGCAACGGTCGGCAACGACGGCGTCTCGTGCACAGTTGTGTCGACGGTAATGATGCCCTCGACTCCCCGCTCCGACAGCATGCGCGAATACTGACTTAGCAGCTCCGGATCATGTCGGTGAGCCACGGTCAGAAAGAAATAGCCGTGCTTTCGCAAGTACTGCTCGATGCCGCTGATGATTGCCGAACCGTAGGAGTCCCCGATTTCTTCCGCGATCACTCCGATGGTGTAGGTACGCTTGTTGCGGAGGGTACGGGCGAAAAAGTTGGGCCGGTAGTTCAGTTCCTTGGCGGCCGCATGGATTCGGTTCTTCGTTTCCTGAGGTATGGAACGCGCCGACGGTGCGTCGTTCAGAACTGCGGACACGGTACCGGGAGTCAGTCCAACATGCTGAGCGACGGCCTTAAGTGTCACCACTCCGTTTTTTGGGCCCGACTTCCTATTTTGCCCCATGGCGCCGTCAGGATTGTGTCTCACTCAATCCTCGAATTGCATGACCAATGTTAATCACACGCTGGCGATCTGTCAGTGATTCCCCGCACTCATCTGCTTCGACCGCTCTTCGGTTTAGACTCCCCGTCGGCTCTTTCGTCATCCCTGTGCGTAGCGCTCGCTGTTCGGCTTCGATCCGCTCAATGCGAAGAACAGGATGTACAGGTAGCAGATCACCGGCAGGAAAAACGCGTGATGAATGCCGATCCGATCCGCAATCGCGCCTTGCGCGACCGGAATGATGGCCCCGCCCACGATCGCCATGATCATGATGCCGGAACCGTCGCCGGTGAGGGGGCCGAGTTCAGCCACGCCCAGCGTGAAGATGCTGGGGAACATAATGGAATTGAAAAAGCCGACGAGGATGATGCTCCACATGGCGAATTGCCCGTTGCTGAGCATCGAAATCGCGACGAGTGCACCTGTGGATATTGCGCAAACGCCGAGCAATACTCCTGTATTTGCAGTCGCTTTGCCGCCGCGCAGCGCCGCCACCGCTGCGATCGTCGCCGTCGCGATCGCCACCAGTATAAACAGCGGACGTCCGGCAACCACCAGCCAGGCAAGCCACGTTAGATTCGGCACTCCAGGCTGATATCCTGGCGGCATGTGGCTTTCGATTGGATAGGAGAGCAGGATCAGCGCAATGCTGGCGGCTGTTACAAGGCCCATATATGTCGCCTTCGCGCCCCCCAGGAAATTCGACCCAATGAATCGTCCCAACATGGCACCACCCCAGTAAAAGGCCACGAAACTCGCCGCCACCTTTTCGGTGAGCCCGCCAATCTCCGGTTGGCTGAAGTAATTCACCAGGAAACTGCCGATGGAAACTTCCGCGCCAACATAAACGAAAATGGCAATGGCGCCGAAAATCAAGTTGGGATGCTTCCAGATCGAGTCGTTCACCTTCTCCCCGATCTGGTGTTGAGCGTGTGGAATCTTGGGCAGTTTGAAACTGCCGATTGCGATCGCCAGCACGACCAGCGCCACTCCCAGGCCCACGTACGGTGTCTTGACCGTCGCCGCTTCGTGCAAACGGTAAGCCTGCAGGGCGTCGGGCGCCAGGGCGCGGATCTCCTCGATCGTCATCGGCGCCGCACTCAAGATGAGCAGGCTGCCGAAGAACGGCGCGAGAAACGTTCCCAAGGAGTTGAATGCCTGTGTCAAGTTGAGCCGGCTCGAAGCCGTCTGGGGGTTGCCCAGCACCGTCACATAAGGATTCGCCGCCACTTGCAGGCAGGTGATTCCCGCGGCAAGAACAATCAATGCCCCCAGAAATAGCGGAAACGACGGAACGCTGGCGGCCGGGACAAATAGGAAGGCACCCAGGCCCATCGTAAGCAAACCAGCCACCATCGACCGCTGGTAACCGATCCAATCGATAATCTTGGCCGACGGAATAGAGAAAAGGAAATACGCCCCGAAGAATGCGAACTGAATCAGCATGACCTTCGCATAGTTCAGGTCGAAGATCGACTTCAGATGCGGAACCAGAATGTCATTTAAACAGGTCAGAAATCCCCACATAAAGAAAAGCGTGGTCACCGTAGCAAGCGGCGCGCCGTAGCTCTGGTCGGTGCCGGGCGCCGAAGCCGTTGTTGAGGTATTAGGGGCTGTGATTGCCATGAGGTCTGCATCCACCATTCGACGAAAGAATAGGAACCACGAGCGAGGGCAATCATAGCATCGCGGGCGCTTGATTCGTGCTTTTTCTTCCGGCGGAGAATTTCGATTCATGCGTACAAAATCGTTTCTCTAGCTTGACATTGGCACCGCTCTGCCGGAGACTTCGAATCGCTAGACTGTAGGGATTCCCATGAAGCGGTGCCTATGTGCAATCCTGTAGTCTTCCTGCTCTCAAGTTTGCCCCTGTTATGGGTCTCACTGTCGGCCCAGGCCGCCACCTCCAGCACGGTCCTGTTCAGCGAGCCTGACTTTCCGTCGATCGACTCGGCCGGCGTTTCGTCTCAGCAGTTGGCGGCAAACCTGCCAGGGGCACAGTTGGCAAATGCGAACCAGCTTCCTGCTGCGCTCACTGCCGCGTCCAGTCGCCTGCTGGTTTTGCCTTTCGGCTCCGCCTTTCCCGAGGAGGCGTGGCCTGCCATCAAGACCTTTCTCGATCGAGGAGGGAATCTTCTCGTTCTTGGTGGGATGCCGTTTACTCGCTCGGCCTACCAGGATCGCGGGGAGTGGCGGGTCCGTGACTACAGTGTGCGCTTCATTCGCCGTCTCATGATCGACCAGTATCAGGAAACTCCCGGCTCGGACGGCCTACAGTTCCAAACCAACCCGGAACTGACCCTGCAGGTTCGTCCGTTTGCCTGGAAGCGTGCCTTCAGCCCGGTCATCCGGCTGAGTGCCGTGGACCTTTACCATCGAGGCGGGGCCGCCGGTTCCATCGACGCGCGTCTCGACTCGCTCGCGTGGGGGGCAAAAAATGGTCGGAGGATGTCCGCGCCAGCTGTTCAAGTCGATCACTACCGAAACGGCTTCGACGGCGGTCGTTGGATTTTCGTGAACGCAGAACTTCCGAGCGAGTTCTTCGACGATACAACGCTGGTGCAATCTCTGGCCGAGCGGGCATTGCAGGGCGCCGAGGAGTTCACCGTACGCCCTGTCTTGCCGCTCTACCTCCCAGGTGAGCCCCTGCAGATGCAGATCGTCTGGAATCGAGCGGAACCGCCAAAAGCAGCATCCGTGAAGATTACGTCCTTCCCGGAAGGGCAGCCCTCAAGGGGAACCAGCGTGAGTGCGGTTCTGCCGTCCAGCGGACCGATCACCCTGGCAGCCCCCAACGACAAGGGCCTCTACTTGGTCGAGGCGCAACTGATGGAAGGCGATCGGGTACGCGCCGTCTACCATTCCGGATTCTGGATTCGTGACGAATCGTATCTTCATTACGGTCCGCATCTCAGCGTCAACCACGACTATTTCGAAGTCGACGACCATCCCCTGGCGGTGATCGGCACGACCTATATGTCGAGCGAGGTGCAGCGCCTCTACTTCGAGCATCCCAACGTTTATGTCTGGAACCAGGACCTCGCGCAGATCCACGACGCCGGCCTGAACATGATTCGCACCGGCTGGTGGACTGGCTGGGACAAGTTTTGCGACGAAAACGGTCAGCCTTACGAGCGCACCCTGAGAACGCTCGAAGCCTATCTCATGACCGCGCGCAAGTATGGACTGCCGGTGCAGTTCAATTTCTTTGCATTTCTGCCCGATGTGCTCGGAGGCACCAACGCATTTCTCGATCCGGAAGCAGTCCGCAAGCAGCAGACCTTGATCTCGTCCCTTGTAGCGCGCTTCCATGATGTGCCCTTCCTCGCCTGGGATCTCATCAACGAGCCGAGTTTTTCCCAACATCTGTGGACCATGCGGCCTAACGGCGACCCGGTCGAACTGGCAAGCTGGAATCGCTGGCTGAGCGCACGCTATCCAGATCGCGCCAAACTGGCCGCCTTGTGGAATGTTCCTCCCGAGTCTGTGAACGGAGAGATTTCTGTTCCGCTTGAAGACGAGTTCTCGCCGCGCGGCATGTACACCGGCACGAACTCTCTAAAGGTCAACGATTATTTCCTCTTCGCGCAGGAAACGTTCGCCAGCTGGGCGCGCACCATGCACGACACGATCCGCGCCGCCGGATCGCAACAGCTGGTCACCGTCGGACAAGACGAAGGTGGCATCCAGGACCGCCTTTCCCCTGCCTTCTGGGGGCAGTCCGTCGACTTCACCACAAACCATTCCTGGTGGCAGAACGATTCCATCCTTTGGGACTCGCTCGCCGCCAAGCAGCCCGGAGAAGCGCTTCTGATTCAGGAAACTGGCCTGCAGCGAGAATTGAACGTCGATGAAATTGCCCGCCGCACACCAGAAAATGAGGCAGCGCTTCTGGAACGAAAGATCGCTACGTCTTTCATTCAGGGTTCTGGCGCGATCGAATGGCTGTGGAACACGAATTCCTACATGACGGAGAGCAACGAAACGCCGATCGGAGCCGTGCGCACCGACTACACCGAGAAGCCGGAAGCCTCTGTCCTGCGGGCTTTCGCCCAATTTGCTCCGTCATTGCAGGAGCATCTGCGTGATCCGCAACAGCCTTCGATTGTGATCATCACCTCGCAGGCTGCGCAGTACTCGGTGCTCTCCGATTTCCAGTTGGAAGCGCAGCGGCGCGCGGTTCGCGCCGTCGCCTATGACGTCCACTTGCCTGCATATATAATTCCCGAGAATCAGATCGGAAAGCTGGGGAGCCCCAAGCTGGCCATTCTGCCCTCGCCCCAGGCTCTGGGCGAACCGGCGTGGCGCGCTCTGCTACACTACGTCGACGCGGGCGGATCCCTTCTGATCACCGGCCCAGTTGATCGTGACGAGCATTGGCAGGTAGTATCTCGGGCTCGAGATCTTGCTCTTCAGGCTCACGTCGAGCCACTCACCTACCACGCTGCAACAGTTCGCCTTGGAGATCGTTCCCTGGCGCTCACTTATGGTCAGCCACAACAAAACTGGCTGGACTCGCTGCGCTTTGAAGATGGAGCGACCTTCAAGGAGATTCCTCACGGCAAAGGACGAATCTTCTGGACCGCCTATCCGGTCGAACTCTCTGAGAACGAGCAGGCCCTTGCCGAACATTATGCGGATGTCGTGAACCGGTTAAGAATCGCACCCATGTTCAATGCCCAGTCTCCATTGCCAACCGGAGTAGTGGTTTACCCCACCGTGCTCGCGGACGCTGTACTCTATGTCTTCGTCTCGGACTCCGCTGATCCGGCCGCCATCAGCCTTCGCGACCAGACCACGGGCGTGGCACTTTCCTTTTCTCTACCAGCCGAACATGCTGCCATCGCTGTGATCGGAAAACGAGAAAAGAAAATCGTCGCCAAGTACGGCTTTTAGGAACTCCGGGTTGTCGAGGCGGACCGCGCGGTCACCGCGTGCCGTTGCGATGACCGCGCCGTTAGGCCGCTCAACGGGCGACCGAGGCGCCTTCCACCCAACTCCGTCGCTCCGCCGATTTCGCCCACTCGCCCGCCACCTGCCTGGTAGTGACGTTGAGCCGGTTCCAGACATTGATCAGGGAAATGCCGATGATCAAGGCCGCAAGAGCCTTCTCGTCATAGTGTTGTGTGGCCTCTTCCCAGATCTCGTCGGGCACCGGATCGGCCCGGTCGCTGAGCCGGGTGGCGGCCTCGGCAAGCGCGAGCGCGGCGCGTTCGGCATCCGTGAAGTAAGGAGCGTCGCGCCAGGCCGCTAGTGCGAAGATACGCTCGTCGGTCTCGCCTGCTTTCTTGAGGTCGCGAGCGTGCATACCCACGCAGACGCTGCAGCCATTGATCTGGCTCGCGCGCAGGTAGACAAGGTCGAGCGTCCGCGACGGTACACGACCTTTTTTGGCTGCAGCCCCCAACGCCAACAGGGCTTGCATGGCTTCGGGAATGATCACTGCTGGGTTGTTGATTCGTGCTTGCATAATTCTCAATCTCCTTGTCACATAAGCTAGGTTTCGTTCGTCACAACTATGACGCATCGCGTCAAGGGAATGTGACCGATGAACAGTCACGAATGGTTGGCAGAACGATTCCAAGAGAACCAAGCTCATCTGCGGGCGGTCGCCTACCGGATGCTCGGCTCGCTGAGCGAAGCCGACGACGCCGTGCAAGAGTCCTGGCTAAAGCTCAGCCGCTCTGACACGAGCGGTGTGGAAAATCTGGGCGGATGGCTGACCACCGTGGTCGCGCGGGTGTGCCTGGACATGCTGCGCTCGCGCAAGTCGCGCCGCGAAGAGCCCTTGGGCCCTTATGTGCCCGAACCAATTGTGAGCCGTGACGGCCGGATCAACCCTGAACATGAAGTGCTGCTGGCCGACTCCGTCGGTCTCGCCCTGCTCGTGGTGCTCGAAACGCTGGCTCCCGACGAGCGGCTCGCGTTCGTGTTGCATGACATGTTCGGCGTACCCTTCGACGAGATCGCTTCCACCGTGGGGCGCTCCGAAGCCGCGGCGAGACAGCTCGCGAGCCGGGCCCGACGCAAGGTGCAGGGAGCGGCCCGGGTTCCCGACGCCGATCGCAGCCGCCAGCGAGAAGTCGTCAACGCCTTCCTCGCTGCCGCGCGCGGCGGCAACTTCGACGCGCTTCTCGAGGTGCTCGATCCAGACGTCGTGCTACGGGCCGACGGCGGTGCCGAGGCTCCAAGTGCCTCGCGGGTGGTCCGCGGTGCGCGGGCAGTGGCCGGACAGGCCCTCACCTTCTCGCCAATTGTAGAGTCTGCGCAACTGGTGCTCGTGAATGGAGTCCCGGGAGTTGTTTCGTGGCTTCAGGGTGGACGTCCGTTGTCGGTGATGGGCTTCACGGTCAGAAGCGGAAAGATTGTCGCAATCGACATACTCGCCGACCCGGCGCGTCTCCGCCATATGGACCTGGCAACGTTCAAAGGCTCGCAATAGTCCGCGTTTTAGGGTGATTTCGCTGTAGATGTGCGCTGTTTCGAAAGGGTTCAAGTTCCTTACCCTGCAGAATATCTCGTGTCGGCGCGCTGCACTCCGGACAAGAAAACAACTGCACGGGTTCAGCGTCCTCCGCTGCTGGCATTGAGAACAAAAGACAAGGACAGGAACGTCTTCGAAACGATCAAACGCGATCCCCGGCGGCGGGGTGCGCCGAGCCGGAGATGCACGGCACTCACTTGCACGCTGTGCCGCTGTGCCTCGTCCAGAGCCGCATCCAGAATGCCCATCGCGATCGACAGTTCATGCATCGCGTCACCGGGTTCCCATTATTTCGTAAGCTGGCCGATGAAGACTCCGTAGGGCTCCAACGTGACCACATCTCCTTGAGCAGCCGACTTCCCGGTCGCCACTAGCGCCTTGGTCGACGTGAACCCATTCTTGCTCACTTCAAAGTTCACCTTCTGCTGGGCCCCGCACATGTTCAGGGCCACCAGCACAGATTGGTCCTTATAGACACGCAAGTACGAAAGCACATTCTGGTCATTTTCATTCAAGGGTACGTAGTTGCCGTCCAACAACGCCTGATTCGTATGTCGCAGTTTCAGCACCTTCTGGTAGAACGCGAGCAGCGAATTGGGATCTTTGGTTTCGTCGGCCACATTGTGCGTCTTGTAGGTCGGAGGCACCGGAAGCCAGGGCGCAGCCTTCGAGAAGCCGGCATTCTCGCTTTCGTCCCACTGCATGGGCGTGCGCTCGCCGTCGCGGCCTTTCTCTTTTGGCCATCCGACGCGGCCGATTGGATCTTTCACGTCTTCCTTGCGAGTCGGCGGAGTCGTCTTCATCCCGATCTCCTCGCCGTAATACATGATCGGCGTCCCGCGCAGAGTCAGGTACAGACCAGCCATCAGTTTCGCGATCTGATCATTGTGCTGGCCATCGCCATAGCGATCGTATGAGCGAACGATGTCGTGGTTGCTGATGACGAACGTCGGCCACCCTGAGGCGGAGTTTACTGCCGCGATCTGCTTACGAAATTCCGCCGGCGAAAGCTTGTTGACCATGGTGAAAAGAAAATCCATGGGGAGTTGCAGTTCATTGTTGCCTTCCCCGTAATAGCGGTTCAATTCGCTGATGTCGGCAGTCCAAGTCTCACCGATCAGCACGGCATTGCTTTCATCGGCGACTTTGCGCAGTCCGCGCAGCGCGTCGTGCACTTCGGGCAGTTTCTCGTTGTATTTCCTCTGCTCGACAGGATCGCCGAAGGCGTTCGTACCGGGCAGTACGGGGTTGTCGTGCAGGTTGGGATCTTCGAACAGCGTGTCCACCGCATCCAGACGAAAACCGGAGACGCCGCGCCGGTACCACCAGCGGGTCACGTCAAACATGGCATCTTTTACCGCCGGATTGCGCCAGTTTAGGTCCGGTTGCCCCGCATAGAACATGTGGTAGTAGTACTGATTGGTGGTCGGATCGAACTTCCATGCCGAACCGCCAAAGATCGAGATCCAGTTGTTGGGTGGCTGCCCCGTCCCCTTGCCGTCCCGCCAGATATACCAGTCACGGAACTTCGAAGTGCGAGACGATTTCGAGTCCAAAAACCATTTGTGCTGGTCAGAGCTGTGGTTCACGACGAAATCGAGAATGATGTGAATCCCACGCTTCTTGGCCTCGCCGGCCAGCGTATCGAAGTCCGCCAGTGTTCCGTACATCGGATCGATATTCTCGTAGTCGGAAACGTCGTAGCCGAAATCGACTTGCGGCGACGGAAAGCAAGGTGCGATCCAGATCGCGTCTACTCCGAGATTCTTCAGATAGTCAAGCTTCGACGTAATGCCGTTCATGTCGCCGACACCGTCGTTGTTGCTGTCCGCAAAACTCCTGGGATAAAGCTCGTAGAACACCGCGTGCTGCCACCATTGATGACCTTCCGCATCCACTGCCCTGCCTGCGTTTTGCGCGGCGGTCGCGAGGCCCGCCATGCACGAAAAAACGCACAACAACGCACACAAGGCTCTATGCATAATCAAGACTGCACTCCCGGAATGAATTGTGAGTTTCGCCGCCACAGCGCTAGCCATACCCAGTGAGTCTAATCCTTTTTTAGCGGTTGCGGCTTGATCCGCAGGGGCAGACAATCAAGGGCGTGCGAAGTGAATCGTGACCTTCTGCTGCACGTAGCCGTCAACTGGTCCTGGGCGCATTTGAATTTCAAGCTTCCCCGGCTTGGTAAGTGCGGCCCCGTCCAGGGAAGAGATTTGGCCGGGATTCCAAACACCAAGGTCATAGCTTGTTCCCGCCAGACCCGCAACCTCCAGGTCCAGTTGGGTCCGAGGCGTGTTCCACGATTCCGAGACGACGCGCAGGCCTCGGCTCGGGCTCCCCAGCGAGGGGAGTTCGCTATCCAACTCCAGGCCAAAATCTTTCTTCACACGGATCACCACTCTGCTGACGGTGTCGGGTGTCTGAAACCTAAGGTAAACGTGTTTGTCGTTGCCGTTTTCCTGAACTTTGAAGGGTAGAGAACGTCCGTTGATTTCGGCGTCAACCACCTCGGTGCGCAAGCTAAAAGCGGGGGAGAACTCGACCCAGCAATCGCCGCTTCCAGAGCGTCTCATTTCAAGCACCACACTATCGGTCGTCTTGCCATATTGAAAATCCACACCGGTCCCGCCGACGCTCAGGTTGTGAATGGCAAACGATGTCCAGCCCGCCGGAACGTGCGGGGTCAGCGTGATCTGCCGCTTTTCCGCGTCGGTCTGCAGCCCCAACATCCCCCGCAGAATCGGGCTGACCACCATGGCTGCGGACCATATCTGGTGTGGCGAACTCGTGGAAAAAGACTGATAGTAGTCGCCAGACAGCACCTCGGTGAAGTGGCCTAGTGCGCCGGCGGCGGCTAGCAGCGCGTTGGCGCGAAGGTTCGAATAGGCAGGAAACGCCCGGTGGTAGCGATATTCGCCAACTGAAGCCCATCCCGTGAACAGCGGCCACACCGCTCCGAAATGATAGCCCGAGCCATCATAGTTTTTCGACTGCTGTGAAATAATCCGCATGCCCCAGTCGGTCTGGTGATCTACGTTCGCGAGTTGCGTGATGGTCTCGTCGGCATGACTCGCCTCCGGCAATCCGAACCACATGGGAACCGTTGTGAGCACGCTTGGCTCCTCAACCCGCTGGTTATCTGGTTTCAAAGCAAATGCGAGACTCTTCTTGTCCGGTGACCAAAATGCCTGATCGAGGGCAATTCGGTCACGGTCGAACTGCGCGGAGAGATCCTTGCTTATGTCGTTCTTGCCAAGAATTCGTGCCAAATCGGAAAGGGCGCGCAGGGCTTCGACGGCGAGGCCTGCCTGATAGTACTCGTTCTTCACCGGAAGCAGCGGGCCACCTTCGACCCAGCCATGCCCAACCCCGGCATTCTGCGCGAACCCTTGCGCGTCATAGGTGGAGCGCAGGAATTGAAAAGCCCGCCACACGTTGTCCCATTTTTCGCGGGCAAATGCCAAATCTCCGCTCTGCGACGCATAGTCATGCATCGCAATGATAAAAAGCGGCGTGGCGTCCGCCGAAACATAGGCGTAGGGATAGTCTTTGAACCACGGCACCAGGCTTGCGCTTTGCGAGATCTCGTGTGGGACCTTGCCATCTTCCCGCTGATATTTACTGATGAAATCGAGCGCGGCGCGGCTAGTCGCATAGTCGCCTGCGGCGTTCAAAGCAAACGACGTCCACAGCGAGTCCCGGCCAAAGAACCACGCGAACCCCGGACGCTGGCTGACGCCTGACGTGCGATAACCGGCCACGAGCCCCGAACCTAGATAAGGATTGTTCACAAGTCCTTGAATCGTGCTGATCCGCGCCCAGTCATAGGCCTGTTGGAGCGCAGCATCGGGGAGATCAAGGCTTACGGTCTTGCCTAGATAAGCACGGTAGTATCCCGCCGACTCGCGCATCGAGTCCGCATACGAGGTCAGCAGGTGCCCATAGGTTTTTTCCGCGTCCGCCCGGCCTCGAACAGACGCGGCGATGACCAACACTTTCTGATCCTTACCTCTTTGCGTCACTCCCAAGCGGAGCGAATTCTCGTCCGCCGAGGAGTAATTCGTCTGGTAGGCGAGGTGTGCGTCTCCGGCGGTTAGAGAGCCCACCAGCGCAGCGAACTTTCGCGCCTCCTCGCCAAACACAAATGCGTGTTGCTTGGCGTCAAAATCTACAAATGTCCCACCCAGAGCGGCTGGCCACTCAAGTTGGAAGTCGGCTGTGAACGCTGCTTCTACCTCCAACGGTTGCTCAGTCTCGACATCGAGCAGGATCACCGCTCCTGCTGCGTCAACGGGCACACAAAGGGTCTCGCGCACGCGAAACGAATCGCCCGCATACAGGATCGATGCCGACTCGGGCCGAACCGTCAGTGTGCGGGCTAGAGTTTCGGCAGGAAGCGCGCGATCTCCGACATGAAAAACCAGATGGAACTCGCGAAAAATCTTCAGGGGATAGACCCAGGCCTCGAAACGTCCGCTCTCGTTGCCGAACAGCCCGGCACGAGACCCCACGACCGGAAGAAACTCCCAAGTACGGATGGTTCGCGTTAACTCGGGCGATGGCGCAGTCTTCTGCGCGGCTGAGAAACCACCGCCAGTCAGCCAGATCGCCGCCAGTGCCATGAGTGCACCATTTCGGAGGCAGAAAAAGGCCCCATTCAATGCAGTAATCCCCAAGACCGGAGCGAAGCTTGCAAAGTGGCGGTTCACTGAATATAAGAATTAGGGGCGAATTTTAGCACGAGCCGAGTGGGCCAGGTAGCGATCTATTGTTCCCTTCACGCCGCGTCTTTCTGAAATCTCTCAGCCGTTCCGCTCTGGTGCTCTCGCTGGAGAACGTGCTGGCACTCGACCTCCCACGCTGGTTCGAAGCAGCCCCGCCTCCACAACAGAAGCCGGCCCCGAAAGATGAATCCCAGACTCGGACCGCCGACCCTGGCGTCAGTTTCCTCAACGTCGCCCGCGAGTCCGGATTGAACGTGAAGACCATCTTCGGCGGCGAGCACAAGAACAAGTATTTGCTCGAGACCACCGGATGCGGCGTCGCCTTCTACGACTACGACAACGACGGCTGGCTCGACATCTTCCTGGTAAACGGCACGCGCCTGGAAGGATTCCCTGCCGGAGGTGAGCCGACCTCGCATCTTTTCCGCAACAATCGTGACGGCACATTCACCGACGTCACCGCGAAAGCAGGCGTCGCCCATTCCGGCTGGGGACAGGGTTGCTGCCTTGGCGACTACGACAATGACGGCTGGGATGACCTATTCGTTACGTACTATGGCAAGAACGTGCTCTATCACAACAACGGAGACGGCACGTTTACCGATGTCAGCCAGAGAGCGGGCGTGGCGGGCAAGGGCATGCGCTGGAACACAGGTTGCGCATTTGTCGACTACGACCGCAATGGCCAAGTCGATCTGTTCATCGCCAACTACATTGAACTCGATCTCGCCACGGCGCCCGTGCCGGAGTCAGGCCCTTGCCTCTATAAGAGTGTGATGGTCGCGTGCGGCCCACCCGGATTGCAAGGCGGCAAAAATATTCTCTATCACAACAACGGGGATGGCACGTTCACCGATGTTTCCGAGGCCTCGGGAATTCTCCGTGCCAACGGCACCTACGGCCTGGGCGTGCTGACGGCCGACCTCGACAACGACGGCTGGCCCGACATATACGTGGCCAACGACTCCACCGCCAGCGCCCTCTACCAGAACAAGAAAAATGGGAAGTTCGAGGACATCGCCATCGAAGCCGGCTGTGCGCTCAGTCCCGACGGCAAACCTCAGGCCGGCATGGGCATCGCGGCAGCAGATTATGATATGGATGGCAACCTGGATCTGGTCAAGACGAATTTCGCCGGCGATACGCCCTCGCTCTATCACAATCAAGGCGGTGCAAATTTCGAAGACGCCACGTTCACCGCGGGCCTGGGTGCGCACACGCAGTTCCTGGGCTGGGGGGTAGGCTTCTTCGATATGGACAACGACGGCTGGCCCGACATCCTGATCTGCAACGGCCACGTCTATCCGGAAGTCGAACAGTTAAGAACGGAAGCCGGCTATGCGCAGCGCAAACTGGTGTATCAGAACTTGCGCAATGGCCACTTTGCTGACATTTCCTTTCAGGTCGGCCCCGGTATCTCGGAGCCGAGTGCATCGCGGGGCGCGGCCTTTGGCGATTTCGATAACGACGGCGATATCGATGTGGTCGTCAACACGGTCAACGACTATCCGCAGCTTCTCCGTTGCGACACGAAGCTCGACAACAACTGGATCAAGGTCCGCACCGTCGGAACGAAATCGAACCGCAGCGGGATTGGCGCGCGGCTAATGTGCGTGACGCATCCGCCCGGGGAGTCGAAGCCGCACCAGCAAATTGATGAAGTCCGCAGCGGCGGAGGCTATTTCTCACAGAATGATCTGCGAGTTCATTTTGGACTCGGAAAAGCCGAGAAAGTTGAGGTGCTGGAGATTCGCTGGCCCAGCGGTCGGGTCGACACACTAAAAGATATCAAGGCGAACCAGTTGATCTTCGTGAAAGAAGGTGAAGGAATCAGCCGTACGATGCAGTTCCCAAAAAATCCCAGGTCAGCAAAGTAGCCTGCCTCTATGGCTGCTTCGGATCCGGTTCAACCGCCGCGCCTGTGCCTTCCTTGACAGTGTGAATCTGATCCGCCGGGAGATTCGCAAACCGCTCCGTCAGTCCGCTAGGCCAGCGGACTTCGACCCACTCAATCTTCGTCGCCACGCCCAAGCCGAAGTGAACCCGCATGTCGCTATTCGAGATATAACTCGATCCGCTCCGAACTTCGTCGACTGACACACGCGCTGTCGTTTTGACGCGAACGCGCGCTCCGATGCCATCGGCGTTCGATTTCGTTCCGACCAGGCGAGTCGCCACCCAATGGTTCGAATTGCGAATTTGATTCACCAGCAGGCTCGGTGTGCCATTCATGTTGTTAATCACCGCCGACATTCTGCCATCGTTCCACAAATCCCCAACCGCCAGCCCGCGCGATGAAGCCGCAGTCGTAATGCCCGATCCGCTGGATGCGGAAATATCGCTGAATGTCCCATCGCCGTTGTTGTGATAAAGAATGCGCGGTTCTTTATAGCTGCTGCCGAGATGGTGGCTATCGACCTCGGGATAGACGTGGCCGTTCACCAGAATCAAGTCGGGCCAGCCGTCGTTGTCCATGTCAAAGAACATCGTTCCCCAGCCCAGGTACTGCGTGTAGAGACCCAAACCCGCTGCCGCGGTGGCGTCGGTAAACGTGCCGTCCGCGTTGTTCTTGTATAGCGTGGATGTATCGTCGGAGAAATTCGTCTTAAAGATATCGAGATGCCCGTCACCGTTATAATCGCCGATCGTTGATCCCATCCCTGCCTGTTCGCGCCCGTCTTCGTTGAACGCCGCCCCCGCCGTGACTGCGATGTCGGTGAACGTGCCGTCGTGGTTATTGCGATAAAGAATGCTGGGCGTGCTGTCGCAGGCAATGAAAATATCGGGCCAGCCGTCTTCGTCGAAATCGAGCGTCGACACGCTGAAGGCATAGTGCCCGTCGGTACGATCGATGTGCGCCTTCAGGGTGACATCTTCAAACGTCCCATCACCCCGATTGTGATAGAGGATATTCTTGGCTCCGGCCAGCCCGCGCGGACCACACATTACAGGAGCGCCTTTCCACATGCAGGTCGGCCGTTCCCCGGGAACTGGCGCCGTCGCTAGATCAAAATCCACATAGTTCGCCACCACCAGATCAAGATGGCCGTCACGGTCGTAGTCCACAAACGCACAGCCCGTGCCCCAAGCTTTTCCTGATCCGGCGACGCCAGCTTTCTCCCCGACTTCAGTGAAGACGCCGTGGTCATTGTGGTAGAGCCGATTCTTGCCGTAGTAAGTAACGTACAAGTCCTCCCAGCCGTCGTTGTCGTAATCGCCGACGCAAACTCCTTGCCCCCAGCCGGTTCCGCTCAGCCCCGCCTTCGCAGTGACGTCGGTGAAAGTTCCGTCGTGATTGTTGCGATACAGCCGGTTGGTTGGACCCTGCCCCGACGGGAATCCATCAAGCCTGGTGCCGTTCACGAGAAAAATGTCGGGCCAGCCGTCGTTGTCGTAATCGAAAATGGCGACGCCGTTGCCGGTGGTCTCAATGATGTATTTCTTGGTGTCGATGCCTCCGAAGATGTTCTGCGCGGTCAGTCCAGCCTTCTCGGCGACGTCCGTGAAGTGAGCGGTGGAAGCGGGCGGGGAGGAGGGCTTGGCTTGCTGCGCGATGAGCAGCGTTCCGGAGAGCAGGAGACACACCTCGACGAGAGCGCTGCAGAAGGGATGAACCGCCAAAGAAGAGAAAATCGAAACTCGCATGGGCCCCAGTCGATGTTAGGGTGGGTGCTGCCAGGGGGTCAAGCAGCGCGAGGTCACGAGCGCATCAATGAATATGCGGCGCTTCGGCCACACCCACATACATGTCCGCGCCGCCATAGTAGATCAAGTACCGATCGCGCTGTTCCACCATGCCTTCTACGAAAACCACGTTAGGAACCTGGCCGACTTTCTCCCACTCTTTTTCGGGAGCGAATACCGGCTCATCACTTCTCCAGAGCAGCTTCCGCGGATCGGCCCGGTCGAAGATCGCGACTCCAGTGCGGTACACCAGTTTGTCGTCGGCACCGTTGTAGATCAGGACAATCCCCTGCGGCGTTAAGATCGGCGGCGGGCCCGGTTCCGCGACGCGCGAATCGAAGTGCCCGGGCCTCACCGGCAGCGCGGGAGTCTCGGTTGCCTCGGTCCAGCGCAGCAAATCGGTGGAGAAGGCGAGGCCTGCCTGGTCTTTGTTGTCAGCACTGGTGCCCAGAAAATACATCCAATACTTGCCATTGACCTTCTCGGGCACGATGGCGCCCGACTTCGTCCACTTCACATTCCAGTTTCCTTTGTCGGCCGGGATGATCACGCCCTTGCGATCCCAATGAATTAGATCCTTTGAAGTTGCGAGACAAAGCTGTGCGTCTTTCTTGTTGTATCCCGTGTAAGTCAAATAGTAAGTGTCCCCAAATTGAACCAGCCGGGGATCCTCGACTCCGCCGCCTTTCTCGTATTCGGCCGACGGACTGAGAACAGGCTCATCCCTGCGGGTAAAGTGGACTCCATCAGTGCTCTCGGCATAGCCCAGCCGCGAAGTTCCCTGCTTATCTTGCTCGCGGTAGAGCATGACGATCCTGTTGCTACCGACGCCTTTTTCAACCACCACTGCGGGATTGAAGGTGCCCGCGGCTTCCCATCCCACGCCGCGCGGGGAAATCACGGGCGCGTCTGATAACCGGCGCCACGCGCCGAAAGGGAGAGGTCGGGCTTTCTGCGCCGGCAGAGCCGCCAGCAACCCCATCACGATCAGCAGTCCTGCGGAACGCGAAAAGGCCGTCTCCACTATTCCACTCCCTACTCAACTCGAGGGCTGCTCCTGAAATGGCTACGAATTCTCGTGCGCAGCAAAAACGGCAGGGCCGACCCCCTGCCGTTCTTCGTTCTTTGTTCTTTGATCTGCGTTCTTCGATCTGCGATCTCGAATTTTACTTCCGACCTACTTTTTATTGACGGACTTCTTAAGTTCAGCTCCAGGGGTAAACTTCGCGACTTTACGGGCAGCAATTTTGATAGTAGCTCCGGTCTGCGGGTTGCGCCCGTTCCGTGCCTTTCTTTGCGACACCGAAAAAGTGCCGAAGCCTATCAAAGCTACCCGATCTCCTTTGCGGAGGGCAGACGTGATGCTGTCCACGGCGGTATCGATCGCAGTCGTGGCCTGTGCCTTGCTGATCTCACATGCGCCCGCGATCTTGTCAACTAGGTCCGCTTTATTCATAGTCTCTCCTCGCAGGTCTCTTTCGTGCCCAGCCTACACCGGGATGAGAAATGGCTATGGCTGAGTTGGGAAACCTGGTCGCTCGTATTCTCCTCCCTCTGCGGCGAATGTCAACTGTGAAAATCCGCGCCGGAAGCCTGTTTCACACCGGCCCGGGCCGAATTGGGCCTTCCCAAGCGGCTTCTGGCGCCGGCCCCCAAGGGTTTTTCCTACGCCGTCCACAGTCCACGTGCTTCCTTCACAAGATGTACACCGGCCGCGAGTTTTTCCGGCTTGCGTGAAACGCTCGTTCCGGTGCAAAGTCGCAAGAGAGGGATTCAGTCCGGGTTGGAAGGTTGGGGTGATTCAGGCTACTGTGGAAGTTTGACCGTGGTGTGAAGGAACCGGCTGGAAGACCGTTCCGGCTAGTCCAAATGCCAGGCCTGGCGCGAAGAACGACCGCCGCGTTACTGGCTGCGACTGCCAGTGCAACTGGAAGGTTAAAGCGACTTCCGCAAGACTTTCCGCAGGGCCAGTTTTCGATAGCTTCTTTCGGCGTTGATTCACGCGGATTGTTGTCGGGCAGCAGCCGTCGGGTGCCCCATTTCCCGCGTTCTTGGCGAGAAGCGGGGCTTTTCTAAATTGCTCCCCATTTCTGCGAGGCCAGTTTCCCCACTAGAATGATCGTGTGTTGACCGAGCGCCTGGAATTCGCGCCAGAGCGGGATACCGACGTTTTCTCGGCGGTCCCTGCCGCCCCCGCAGTTTTCTTACTCCGTGGCGGGGATGCGAAATCCGAACCCTATGTCAGCAAGACGGCGAATCTGCGACGCCGGCTGCAGCGGCTTCTCGGTCCGGTCGAAGAGCGCACAAAAAAGCTCAATCTCCGCGACCGCGTCGGCACGATCGAATACTCCCCGACCGGATCCGACTTCGAATCCGGGTTCCTGCTCTACGCCGCGCTGAAAGCCGCGTTTCCGAAGACGTACTCGAACCGATTGCGCTTCCGCTTCGCGCCATTCGTCAAGCTTCACCTCGAGAACGAATACCCGCGCGCGTCGGTCACCACGCGCTTGGGCCGGATCAACGGACCTTCCCTCTACTATGGCCCGTTTGTTTCCCGTGTCACGGCTGAAAAGTTCATGAACGATTCCCTCGACTTCTTCAAGATGCGCCGCTGTGTCGACGACTTGAACCCTGACCCGAAGTTTCCCGGTTGCATCTATTCCGAGATGAAAATGTGCCTGGCTCCGTGTTTTAAGGGCTGTACCGACGAGGAGTACGTCGCGGAAGTGAGCCGGGTGCAGACTTACTTTGATTCAGCCGGAGATTCTTTGCTCCGCGAACTCTCGGCCGAGCGCGAAGCCGCATCGGCCAGCCTCGCTTTCGAAGACGCAGCCGCGATCCACGTGCGTATCGAGAAACTCAAGCCGGTCGTCAGCCAGCTTCCCGAAATCGTTCAGCGCCTCGACCGACTCTCCGCGCTGATGATTCAGCCCAGCCACATCGACGGCTCGGTGGCGTTCTTTCAAATCGCTTCCGGGAGAATCTCAGGGCCGATCCAGTTCGTGATTCAAGCCGCTGAGCACACGAAATCACAGTCCATGGAATCGCGAGTGCAAGAGGCGATGCAATCATTCCCAACTTCGAAAACAAAATCAGCGCTGGAAACCATGGAGCACCTCGCTCTGCTCAAGCGCTGGTATTACCGCGGAAGCCGCACCGGCGAAATTTTCTTTGCCGACATCAAAGGCGAACTGCCCATCCGCCGCGTCGTTCGCGGCATCTCGCGGGTCTTTCGCGGCGAGAAACCAGAGCCGGAAGATATCAAGCCTGCCGAGAATGCTTGACCTCGTCCTCCCCTCATCTTTGCGCCGGAGCGGCCGCGGGCTTCCATCCAAAGAACCGCCGCCCCACCCAGCGCAGCGTCTTCCACCCCACTGCGCAGACAATCACAATCGTAACCAGCCATAAAATCATTGTCGGCAGAAAAAATACAATCGCAATCATGGTCGACAAATACCTCGCCACCCCATCGAGCCCGTCGCGCAACGCAAGCTTCATCTGATACAGCGGTCGCCAGTTCAACCCAAACACCCGCGCCTCGGCTTCCGCTCGCAGAGAAACGGTGATGGCCACGGTCTCTATTTGTCTGGAAAGCGCATCGAATTCCGCCTGTTGCTGTTCGATTTGTCCGCGCACTGCGCTCAATTTCTCGCTCACTTCGAGCGTGTCTTTCACTGTTTTGACTTGCTTCAGGATGCCCAGATACTGCCCCTCCTCGGCGCGCAGATTGCGAAGATTCGCGCCCTGATCCACGTATTGCCTCGTCACATCCTGCGCCTCAATCCTGTCGCTCTCCACACGCCAGCCCAGCTTGCGGATTTCCGACCGCGCGTCCTCGAACCGCGCCGCCGGCACGCGGATCGTGAGTAACCCTCCACTTGTGTCTTGGTCTCCGCGTATTTCCGAACGCACCAGAAAACCGCCGACCCGCTCCGCCAATGCGCGAATCTTCTCCGCAGCCTCAGCCGGCTTCGCCACAACCAGTTCCAGCGAACTTGTACGGACAATTTTCCGCTCCTTGTCTGCATCCTCGGTCGCCGCATCCTGCGGCTGCCCCGGAGATTGCGGGGCGCTCAAATACGCCATGGCCTTCACGGGGCCTCTCTTGCTGCTGGTGATGCCGCCAGGCACTCCGCCTACAACGCCGAGAGATTCCCGTTCCCGTGCCACTCCCAATTGGTGAAATACGCGCGCCTGCCGCCAATAGCTCACAACACTGCCGTCTGCCGCTAATCCGGTAGCCCTCGAGTTGGCGATGCGGCGCGCGTTTTCGTACGGCCGAATTGCCCCAACGTACAGTGCGGCAAATCCTATCGCTATCAGCCAGCCGTTCCTCAGGTTCTTAGCGCTGGTCCAAAACGCTATCCATCGCCATCCCAGAGTCACCGACATGTGTGTTCCTTTCGCGCTAACCGAAAAACGCGACTCTGTTCGGAATAGAGCGTTGGCGAGACGATTTTGTTCCTGATCGTCGTGGCCAATCACGTATGGAACGGTGGATGAGGTCGACTTTGCAGGAGACTTAGCATTGCCCATTTGCGCCCATTTGCGCCTTTGCATTGACGGAAGCCTCGATTCGCCCTAAGATTACTCGACCTTACGGTCACCCCCAGACCGCGGCCACTGAGCCTAGCCCACCCGACAAATGATTGGCCAAACCGTCTCACACTACCGGATTACCGAACTGCTTGGTGGCGGCGGGATGGGCGTCGTTTACAAAGCCGAAGACACGCTCCTCGGCCGCTTCGTGGCTCTGAAATTTCTTCCCGACGACTGCTCGCAGGACCCCCAAGCCCTCGAGCGTTTCCGCCGCGAAGCCCGAGCCGCCTCATCTCTGAACCATCCCAGCATCTGTACGATCCACGAGATAGGCCAGCACGAGGGACATCTCTTTATCGTCATGGAATGCCTCAGCGGGGAGACGCTGAAGCACCTCATCGACGGCAAGCCCATGGAGATCGAGCGCCTGCTGACGCTTTCGATCGAGGTGGCGGACGCGCTCGATGCCGCGCATTCCAAGGGCATCGTCCACCGTGACATAAAGCCCGCCAATATTTTCGTCACCGATCGCGGCCACGCCAAGATTCTCGACTTCGGCCTGGCAAAAGTTTCCCGCGCCGCCACGCCCACCAGCGGTGACTCGCAAACCGTCGCCGACCCGACGAACCTAGATCTGACCAGTCCCGGAACCGCAGTCGGCACCGTGGCCTACATGTCGCCCGAGCAACTGCGCGGCAAGGACCTCGACGCCCGCACCGATCTTTTTTCTTTCGGCGTCGTGCTGTACGAGATGGCCACCGGCGTCCTCCCCTTCCGGGGCGAGACCTCCGCCGTGGTCACTGAGGCGATTCTGAACCGCGCGCCCACAGCCCCGATTCGCCTGAACCCCGGGCTTCCGCCAAAGCTCGAAGAAACGATCAGCAAGGCACTGGAAAAAGATCGCGAGATGCGCTGCCAGACCGCAGCCGAGATGCGCGCCGACCTCCGGCGATTAAAGCGTTCCCTGGACTCCTCGCGGACTTCAGCCGTACAGGAATCGGCGCAGCCCGTTTCGTCATCCACGGTCCAAACCACCTCAGTGACGCCGGCCGCACCTCGTAAAACATCGCGCGGCCCAGTTCTAATCGCGCTCGGCCTTCTCGTCGCAGCAGCCGCGGGATTGTTTGGCGGAAAACTGCTTTTCACTCCCGCCCCGGTTGAGCCTCCGCTCTATCGCCAACTCACTTTCCGCCGTGGCAGTATCCGCTCCGCCCGCTTCGCACCAGATGGTCAGACCATCCTGTACAGTGCCGCCTGGCAGGGAAATCCCGTCGACGTTTTCACGGCGCGCCCTGAAGCTCCGGAGTCCCGTTCGATGGGCCTCAGCCGCACACAGTTGATGTCGATCTCTCCTACCTCCGAAATGGCCGTGCTGCTCAATAGCAAGGCCGTCGGTCCGGGGGTCAGCCTGGGCACTCTGGCGCGTGCTCCGCTCTCCGGAGGCGCCCCGCGTGAGATGCTCGAGCAGGTGCAGTGGGCCGACTGGGCGCCTGATGGAACAATCGCCGTGGTTCGCGATCTGGATGGCCGCAACCGCCTCGAACTTCCCATCGGCAAGCCACTCTACCTGACCGGAGGATGGATCAGCCATCCTCGCGTTTCTCCCAAGGGCGGACTGATTGCTTTTGCCGACCATCCGCTGCAAGGCGACGACAGTGGTTCTCTGGCCGTCGTCGACCTCGCCGGAAATAAAAAGCTGCTCTCCGCCCAATGGTTCACCATCCAAGGCCTGGCCTGGTCGCCCGACGGCAAAGAGATCTGGTTCACCGCCAGCAAGTCCGGCACCGACCGCACTCTTTACGCAACTTCGCTAGACGGAAAGCAACGCATCGTGGCCCGCCTGCCCGGCGCCCTGATGCTGCTCGACATCGCCAAAGACGGCCGTGTTCTCCTGGTGCGCGCCACCTGGCGCCGTGAACTTCTAGGTGTTTTTTCGGACGACGCCAGGCAGCGCGAGCTTTCCTGGCTCGATTACACCTATCCCTCGGACCTCTCCGCCGACGGCAAGACCTTGCTCTTCGATGAAGAAGGCGGCGGCGGGGCCCTCGACTACTCCAAGTCAGGCGGGTTAACGTACGCCGTCTACATTCGCAAGACCGATGGTTCACCTGCAGTCCTGCTCGGCGAGGGAGGTGCAGTCGCCCTTTCGCCGGACGGCAAATGGGCCATCGCGCAATCGCAGGAGTCGCCCTCCCAGTTCAGGCTGCTGCCAACAGGCGCTGGCGAGCCGAAACAACTGACGAAAGACAATATCAACCACAGTTGGGCGCACTGGTTCCCCGACGCCAAACGCATCCTGTTCACCGCGGACGAACCCGGCAAAGGCGTGCGCTTCTACGTTTATGAACTGGCCACAGGCAAGTCCGAGGCGATCTCCGAAGAGGGAGTCAACGGAACCGCTTTTTCCCTGTCACCCGACTCCCGGCAGATTGCAGCCATCGGTCCGGACCAGCGAGGATATCTCTACCCCGTCGCGGGGGGCGACCCGCGCCCTATCGCAGGATTCAATCAGGGAGAGCAGCCCATCACCTGGAGCGCCGACGGCCGCTCCCTCTACATCTACCAACCCGGAGAACTTCCTGCCCGCGTTTACCGTCTCGATATGCAGACCGGACAGCGCACGCCTTGGAAAGAACTGATGCCCTCCGATCCCGCTGGCGTCGAAAACATCGGCCCCATCTTCATGACTCCCGACGCCAAGACCTGCGTCTTCGGCTACCACCGCATGCTGGCCGATCTGTACCTGGTAGAAGGCTTGAAATAGACAGGCCTTCGGGAATTTCTTGAGGTGAGAAAAAGGCGGCCTGCAGGCCGCCCAAATTTCTTGTTTTTTGTCCGTGGGAATCAGTTTCGATCCGAGGCCAACGGTCTTAAATGTCCAGGTTCTTCACATCCAGCGCATTCTCTTCGATGAACTTCCGCCGCGCCTCCACATCCTCACCCATCAGCGTGGTGAAGATGGTCTCGCACTCGGCGATGTCCTCGAGCCTTACCGACAGCAGCGTGCGCCGCTCCGGATCCATGGTCGTCTCCCACAGTTGCGGCGCTGTCATCTCACCCAGACCTTTGTAACGCTGGATGGTGAAGTCCTTGCGTCCCTCGTTGATCACGTGATCGCGAAGATCGCGAGCATTCGTCTTCTCGACCACTTCGATGTCTGTTTTCCGCTTCGCCGCTTTGGGAGCAGGCTTTTTGTCCTCCTGCTCGCCATCCGTGGACTCAGCTTCGTCGCCCGAGGCATCGCCATTGCCGCCCGCCGGTGCCGCCTTGACCAAGGTCTCGACCACGAACGGCGGCTCCATAAACGGTT
This sequence comes from Candidatus Sulfotelmatobacter sp., assembly GCA_035511455.1. Classification (GTDB taxonomy): domain Bacteria; phylum Acidobacteriota; class Terriglobia; order Terriglobales; family Acidobacteriaceae; genus Sulfotelmatobacter. Next base: position 43,549 of record DATKFH010000170.1, read on the forward strand.
CGATCTGCTTGTATTTCGAAATCATCTGCCGACATTCCGCGCTGGAAGCCAGTTCCCAGTTGATGACATGTTCGGCGCCGTGCTTGTTGACGAAGGCTACTTCCCACAGATTGTGCTCTTCGTCAAACCGTGCCTCGACGCTCTTGAAGCCCTCGTCCTTCTGCAGCTTCTTGATTTCTCTCTCCAGCCGCTCAATCTTCTTCGGCGCTTCCTTCTTCTCGCCCTCAAAATCGGTGCGCTTGGCCAGATCGAGCTTGGGAACGAGTTCGGTGACGCGCTCGTTGCGCACACGCTTGTCAAGCTTGTCGAAGAATCCCAAATACTCATCCAGCACGGTCATAAATCGCGCCAGGTCTTTGCCTTCGACTTTTGCGGCGCCCTCGCCATAGCGCACGCTCAGCCCGTCGGCCGCGCGCTTCACCATGACCTTCACAAATTCACGCTCGTCCTTGATGTACTGCAGCGACTTGCCTTTCTTCAGTGAGAACAACGGTGGCTGGGCAATAAATATATTGCCGCGCTTGATCAAATCCTGCATGTGCCGGAAAAAGAAGGTTAGCAGCAATGTCCGAATGTGGCTCCCGTCCACGTCTGCGTCGGTCATCAGAATGATCTTCCCGTACCGTACCTTGGTCGGATCAAAATCGTCTTTCGCGATGCCGGTCCCCAGCGCGGTGATCATGGCGCGGATTTCCTCGTGCGCCAGCATCTTGTCGTAGCGCGCCTTCTCGACGTTAAGAATTTTTCCCTTCAGTGGCAGGATCGCCTGGAAGCGGCGGTCGCGCCCCTGCTTCGCCGTCCCGCCTGCCGATTCGCCTTCGACCAGGAACAGCTCGCAGCGATTCGGATCGCGTTCGGAGCAATCAGCCAGCTTGCCCGGCAAGCCACCGGAATCAAGCGCGCCCTTGCGGCGCGTGAGGTCACGCGCTTTGCGTGCCGCTTCGCGCGCCCGAGCCGCGTCTACGGCCTTGTTGATGATCTTCTTCGCAACGGTCGAATTCTGCTCGAAAAACGCGCCCAGACGTTCGTTCACGAATGCGGTCACGACGCCGGCGATATCAGAATTCAGTTTTCCCTTGGTCTGTCCTTCGAACTGCGGCTGCGGCAGTTTCACGCTGATGACGGCGACCAGGCCTTCGCGCACATCGTCGCCGGTCAGATTCTCCTTCACATCCTTGAACAGCCCCATCTGCTGTCCCGCGTAGTTGATGGTGCGGGTCAGGGCCGTGCGGAATCCGGAGAGATGGGTTCCGCCATCAACGGTGTTGATGTTGTTGGCGAAACTGAAGACCGTCTCGGAATACGCGTCGTTGTACTGCAAACCAATCTCCATGACAACGCCGCTGCGTTCCGCTTCCATGTAAATCGGCTTGTCATGCAGTAACTGCTTGCCGCGATTCAGATGCTTGATGAACTCTGCGATCCCGCCGTTGTACTTGAACTCGGTGTGCTTGGCTTCGCCCGACTTTGAATCCGTCGAACGCTCATCGGTGAGCGTAATCAGAAGCCCTTTGTTCAGGAAGGCCAGTTCGCGCAACCGCTGGGCCAGCGTGTCGTAGTTGTACTGCGTTTCCGTGAAAATCGAGCGGTCCGGAACAAAGTGAACCTTGGTCCCCCGCTTGACCTTGGCCACGCCGGTCTTCCGCATCTTGCTGGTGGGCTCACCCTTGGAATAGGTCTGCTGCCAGGTCGCACCATCCCGCCAGATTTCCAGCTCAAGTTCTTCGCTCAGAGCGTTCACGCACGACACGCCCACGCCATGGAGTCCGCCCGAAACCTTGTAGGTCGACGAGTCGAACTTCCCACCCGCATGCAGAGTGGTCATCACCACTTGCGCCGCCGAGACTTTCTCGCCGTCGATATCCATGTCGTCGACGGGAATCCCGCGCCCATCGTCAACGACGGTGATCGAGTTGTCGAGGTGAATCGTGACTTCAATCTTGGTGGCAAATCCGGCCAGCGCTTCGTCGACAGAATTGTCGACGACTTCGTAGACGAGGTGGTGCAGCCCCAGTTCGCCCGTCGATCCGATATACATCGCGGGACGCTTACGCACCGCCTCCATGCCGCCGAGCACTTTGATGGAATCAGCGGTGTATTCGCTGTTGCCGTTGCTGACGCCGTTGGCTGCGCTGATCGGAGTCACTTTTCCGTTTTTTGTCTTGGCGTCGACGATGGGAGTATTGATCTCTTTAGTGGCCATTCCGCTCCGCGAAAATGTCCCGAAATTCTTTTGGAACTCGGTCTTGCTCGAACCTGGAAACCGGCTGGAAACTCGCCCTGATCCCGCTCACCCAAAAGCCCGCGACACCGGCTTCAAGTTATTGAAATTGCAAATACTTAAGACCGTTAGCGAGTATTCAAATTATATCATAAACGAGGGCTTCTGGAGCGCGCATCGTGCGGGCCTGAATCGACTCAGTAACAAGGAAAATGGGAAAGGAGAATGACTGATCCTGAAGGCGGCAATGATTCCAAGGCAGACGACGTTCGGCCCAGGGGAAGACACCGAGATCTCGTTCGGTCGAGGTGTCCATCTGCCGGAGAGGCTGACACCACCTGCCGGGTTGGGTAGTTCAGTCGCTCGGCAGCAACCAAAGCTTTTAGAATGCTTGCCTTACGGGATTCCAACCCTCCAACTCTTCTCCACCGGGGTTTACTGAAACCATTCTGTACCCATGTTGTCGTCGGTGACAATGCGGGCCTGACGAGTACGCCCCCGGATGTGATCCGCAGATTCTAGCGTGAAAGCGGTTGGCAGCTTCTTGTCCATCGTCATCGGAAGGGACAGTACTTGCCCCAGACGTTGGCGATGCTGCTGCTCCGACAGGTCGAACACCAGCTTCCCATCAATTCTATATTGCAGAAGCACGTCCGCCCAGTGCTTCGCGTTGAGTTGCAGCGGTGCATCGCTGACCACCATGAAATTCAGCACCCGCATTCCATACGGAAAGACTCGTACGCCGGTTGCCATCACCTCATCGGAGTCCGTGGTGTTATAGAAATGTACGCCACCAGGGTTCAGGTGTTGGCGAATCAACTCCAGAAACTCGACCGAGAGCAGGTTCGAAACGTTGGAGCGCCAATTGTAGGTCGTGTTCATCACGATGGCGTCATATTTGCGCCCGGCGTTGCGGATCAGCCAGCGTCGTCCGTCGTCGATGTCGATGTGAACTTTCGGATTCTTCAGCAGACTGGAAACCTCGTCAATCTGCTTGATCAGGCGCAGGTATCCGGGGTTGATTTCGACAATGGTGAGGTGCTGGACCTCTGGATTGTTCGCGATCACTTGTGCCCACGAGCCGGACGAAAGGCCAATCATCAGTACTTCCCGCGGATGGGGATGAAAGTAGCTCAGCGCAAACGGCCGCTCGATTCCATTCGAATCATTGACCAGGCTCACGTTGAACCGGCCGTCGTAGATCCCCCCGCCGAATACCGTGCCGGTATCGGTTACGGTGACCACACCACTACGGGTTTCGACCACCCGGGCGAACTCCATAGCAGGCTGGTATTTGGTCTTCAACTGCATCTTCTCGTACATGTGATGGAACAAAGGTTCCGATGCCTCGACAACCAACAGCATGGCAACCAGTGCCCCGGCAGCCGGCAGGATGAACCTGGTTCTCGGCAATTGCGCCTTCAACAGCAACACCAAACCGAGTCCGAGACCGAGCACGGTGAGCGCAGTGCTGACATAGCGCAGCGGCAGAAGATCCAGGAGCACGAAACCGGTCACATAACTGCCTAGCGCGGAACCGACAATGTTACTGAGGTATAGATAGCTCGTGCGCGCGCCGACACTTCCGTCAGCCGGAATCGAAATATGGCAAAGCATCGGAAAGACTGCGCCAAGACAGGCTGCGGCAATGCCGATGGGAACCAGCGACCACAGGTAAGAAACCCGCAATACCAGCGCGAACAGGATAGGCCCTACCAAAAATCCGAGCAGGTTGGCAGCGAAGATGGTGGCGACAAGAAACCGAATCATGACCTGCGGGCTTGCAATCGTCTTGCAGATGCGGGTGGTCACCACCGATCCGCCGGCAGTCCCGGCGAGGTAAGCGCCCAAAAGAAAGGCGAAGCTCTTCGCGACTCCTCCAGTGGTGAACGAAAATAGCCGGTACCAGACGATCTCATAGCCAAGCGCGATAAATCCTGTAAGGGCGCCAGTAACCAGGGCAACGGGAAAGCTAGCCGCGGGCGGATGACTATCGCCAGCACGCGGGGAGTCCTCTTCGAGAGCAGCCGGCGTCGGCTGGAAGAACTGCCAAACCAGGACGGATGCACCGACAATTGCGTTCAAGCCGGCGGCCACGCCCACCGTTTTAGCCTGGCCGAGCCATCGCATCAGGAAAAGCCCCGCGCAAGCGCACGCCGCCGCTGAGCCCAAAGTGTTGGCCGCGTACAGAGCGCCCACAGAGATTCCTACATTGTGCGACAACCGCACGCTGTAGGTGACCAGAATGGGCAGAGTCGCACCCATCAGCATGGTCGGAAGAACAACCAGAGTAAAGGCACTGAGCCCGGTCTGAAACGGCGCAGCACCGGCAGTAAAGTTCGCGGCCCAATGGAAAACCCTCAGCGACAGAATTCCATATGCGCCGATCAGCAACTCCACGGTTCCAAAGATCCCCAACAACGGCCATCGCTGTTGACGCGAAATCACGCCGCCCAGCAGGCTGCCTAAGCCGAGGCCCAGCATAAAGGCGGTGACCACCATGGTGACCGACTCAGTGTTCACTCCGTAGAGTGTGAACAGCGATCGCTGCCAGACTATCTGGTAGATGAGAGCCGGAAATCCAGATACGAAGAAAAACAGGTACCACCAGGGGGTCGTTCCCGGGGGTGAAGCTGCCCTCTGGTCCAGGCGATCTGGATGAGCGATGCGGGCTGGCAAAGCAGCCGTTGCCCCGGCCATGTTTCCTCCGAACAAGGAAACGCCGTTTAGCACAAGTAGATCGGCGAATCCTGGTTCCGAGTCTAGCCGAGCAGTGTGGGCTTACGCTTTACCTGGCATTCGGAATCGAAACGAAAGTAACGGGACCTTAGGTTCAATCTGGTTATGCCGTTGCGGGACGCTCGCCCCCTTTGGCACGTCCCGGCTGCAACTCCGGCTTGATCACATGCTGCACGCCGTCGTCAGGCTTCGATGGCGGAGGCTGAACCGGCGGAAGTTCCCGGCCGTCAACCAGCAGCTTAATCTCATTCGCGTCCAGAACCTCGCGTTCAATCAGCGCCTTGGCGATCTTCTCGAGCACATCTCGATTCTCCGACAGGATCTGCTTCGCCATGTGATAACCGTTGTTGACCAGCTTGCGAACTTCCTGGTCAATCTTGATTGCGGTGTCCTCACTATAGTCGCGATGCTGTGCAATCTCGCGGCCCAGGAAGATCTGCTCCTCTTTCTTTCCGAAGGTCATCGGCCCCAGATCGCTCATGCCCCATTCGCAGACCATCTTGCGCGCCATATCCGTGGCCCGCTCAATGTCGTTGCCAGCGCCGGTGCTCATCTGGTTCAGGAACAACTCTTCCGCGATGCGCCCGCCCATGAGGATGGCGATCTCGGTCTCCAGATAATTCTTGTAGTAGTTGTGCCGGTCATCGATGGGCAACTGCATCGTCACGCCCAAGGCCATGCCGCGAGGGATGATCGTGACTTTATGCAACGGATCGGAGTTGGGCATCTTCACCGCCACCAGAGCATGCCCCGCTTCGTGGTAGGCCGTATTCTTTTTCTCTTCGTCGGTGAGCAACAGCGACTTTCGCTCCACTCCCATCAGAACCTTGTCTTTGGCCAGTTCAAAGTCGTACTGGAGAACCGCCTTGCGATTCTGCCTCGCAGCTGCTAACGCCGCTTCATTCACCATGTTGGCCAGATCGGCCCCAGAGAACCCGGGCGTCCCGCGAGCCAGCACAGAAAGATCAACGTCTTCGGCAAGAGGAATCTTGCGGGTATGAACGCGGAGGATCTCCTCGCGCCCCCGCACATCCGGACGGCTCACCACCACCCGCCGGTCAAACCGCCCAGGCCGCAGCAGCGCCGGATCCAGCACATCTGGTCGGTTCGTTGCCGCCATCAAAATGACGCCTTCGTTCGACTCGAACCCGTCCATCTCCACCAGCAACTGGTTCAAAGTCTGCTCGCGCTCGTCGTGCCCACCACCCAGTCCCGCCCCGCGGTGCCGACCGACCGCATCGATCTCGTCGATAAAAATAATGCAGGGAGCATTTTTCTTCCCCTGCTCGAACAGGTCGCGCACGCGGCTGGCACCAACACCGACGAACATTTCCACAAAATCCGAACCCGAAATCGAGAAGAACGGCACATTCGCTTCGCCCGCGACCGCACGAGCCAAAAGCGTCTTGCCCGTTCCCGGAGGTCCCACCAGCAGTACCCCCTTAGGAATGCGCCCGCCCAGTTTCTGGAACTTCTGCGCCTCGCGCAGGAACTCAATAATTTCGCGGAGTTCTTCTTTGGCCTCTTCCACGCCCGCCACGTCCTTGAACGTGACTTTCTTCTGCTGCATCGACAGCAGCCGCGCCCGGCTCTTGCCGAACGACAGGGCCTTATTTCCACCCGTCTGCATTTGCCGAATCATGAAAAACCACAACGCAGCCAGCAGGATCAGTGGCGCCCATGTCCCTAACAATTGCAGCGGAAGGCTCCCGCTGTTGATGTCGCGGAACCCGTATTGTACATTCTTGTCGTGCAAGGACTTCAGCACTTCGGGAGTAAAGTAGTTGCCCGGGAGAGTCGTGTGGAAGGCCGAGCCATCGCGGTACTTGCCCCGCACTTCCATCCCGTTCACCGTAAGCTCTCGTATGTTGTTCTGGTCTACATCACTCATGAACTGAGTGGCGTTAATTTCTTTATCCTTCTGGCCGTCCCGGGCGCCCTTCACCACTTCCCACAACAACGCCGCCGAGACCACGATAAGCAACCAGAACAATACGGTCTTTACAGTTGAGTTCACCTAGACGACTCCTCAGTTCAGCAAGGGTGGCCAGCAGCACCAACCCGAGGCTCCTACAACGATATTAGATGCCCATCGCCAGTTTTTGATTGACGAAATGCCTAGGTCCTATTCTACCTTTTCCGTGGCAAAAACGCGCGGAGCCGTAAGGATGACTTAAGTCACTGGTACACCGGGGTTTGCTGCCGCCAAATAGGGCAGATTCCGGTTCGTCTGCTCGACCGCGCCCAAGCCGTAACCGACCAGAAAAGTCTCATCCACCAGGAACCCGAAATAATCCGGCTGCAACAGCACCCGGCGCGCCGATTGCCGGTCGAGCAGGGTTACCAGCTTGACGGACGCGGCTCCGCGGGCGCGCAAGTCGCTCATGAGAAACTCGCTCGTCACCCCGGAGTGGACCAAGCCTTCGACCAGTAGAATATGCTGCCCTCGAATGTCGGGTTCGTGACTGAAGAAAATTTCCATGACATCGTGTGCGGCGCCGGGCTGCGGCCGGCTGTACCTCGGCTTCACAAACTGGCACACAACCGGAACCTCCAGCGCCCGCACCAGGTCAGCCAGGAACATGAAGGCGTTCTCCAGCACGGCCAGCATCTGGATCGTCTGCCCTTTGTAATCGTCGGAAATCTGCCGCCCCAGTTCCTTCACGCGCTTCTGTATCTGCTCGCTGGTGATGACCTGGCGAAGTGGCTCGGTTCGCGGACCGCTCATCGAATCAATTGGCCTCCAGATTCTACATTGCCGCTTTCTCGGCCAGTTGCTTTTCCGCAATGAACACGGCATCACGCCCCGGTTTCGCCTGCAACTTCGTCGGCGACCGAAAGCCACGCACCCACACAATCTCGTCCCCACTCACTATCACGGGCCACAGGCGACGCTGCGGCAACGCCACATGCCGCTCCTGCAGCAGTTCCTTGATCTTCTTGGGGGACTTGGTGTGGGCCGGCCAGAATCGGTCTCCCGGACGCCAGTTCCGCACCCTTAGCGGTCCGGGTAAAGATTCCGCGTCCAGCAGGCGATCTGGATTATACCCTGCGTTCATGCTCCCGGGAATGCGTTGCGCTTCGAATTCTGACCCCGCCTCGTGTACGGCGACCATTCCGGGGACCGGAAGGGCATACTCATAATCCTGTCGCGGCGTTGGCTCTCGCAAATCGGGAGTCAGGAAAAGCAGCCGATTGGGCTCTCGCTCAACTTTCCAGCCCAGCGGAAGAGCCAGTTCCTTGCCAGAACCCGGGCCCGCTTCGGCAAGTCGCAGAATCCCTTCGACGTGCTTGAACTCGAGTGGAATCCCCGCCTGCTCGCCGATGGCCTTGACCACTCGTCGCTGAACGGCAGTCGGCTCCCCAAGAAACCAGACGCGGTCCACAGAGGCATGCATGACCAGCCATGGTGCGCTTTCGATGCGCGCTCGCAACTCTTCATTTGCCGATGAATTCGCTTTGGGTCGGTTCGTGGCGGGGATGATCCGAACCAGTTCCGATCGGCCAGACACCTCCCGCGCCCAATCCGGCTCGGCCCAGTGCACCGCGGTCCCCATCCAGCCCGCGATCTCGTTTTCCCAGTAGTCTTCCTCCCCGCGTGCAATCTCCGCCAATTCGGCAAGGCCCTCAGCCACCGCCGGATTGAATTCCTTTTCCAGCAAGGGAAGCACGAGCTTGCGCACGCGGTTGCGCGTGAATGAAACGTCGGCATTGGTCGAATCATCGCGCCAGGATTGTCCAATCTCTGTGACATATTGCTCAAGTTCGCTCCGTCGAACCGCCAGCAACGGCCGCACGATCTCGCCGCAGAGTTGCCCGTCGTCACCCTCCACCGGCAAACGTGGATAGATCGCGCCCAGCCCGCGAAGTCCCGCCCCGCGAATCATCCGCATAAGAACCGTCTCGGCCTGATCATCGAGCGTGTGCCCGGTGGCAACTTTGTTCAGTGGAACTGGAAATGGCTCGGTCCAGCCGGATTTTTCGCTAGTAAGGAATTCAGGACCGGGGGTGGCAGCACCGGAACCCTCCACGGCACAATCTGCTGAGGGCCTTAGCCCCTGAGGGTCGCCGTCTCGATCTTCGCCGAGCAGATGCCGAAAGAACCCATACCGCAACTCACGCGCCGCCGCCTCGACGCTGACGTGCTCCTCCGCTGCGTACTGCACAAGGTCTTCGCTGTCGCTAAGAAACTCCAGGTCGTGCTGGCGCGCCAGATTCGCGACGAATCGCTCATCCGCATCGGATTCCGCCCCACGTAGCTTGTGGTTGAAATGAACAACAGAAAGAACAACCCCAAGCTCGCCCCGCAGCTCCAACAGCAGCCGCAGAAGCGCAACGGAATCAATGCCGCCGGAAACGGCCACGCCAACGCGGTTACCAGCCCTCAGCGACTCCTGTCGCCCAATGTGGGACAGCACGCGCTCAGCCAGGGGATGCACGGGAACATGGTACCGCACACCGAATGTGGGGACAGAGCCCCGCGGCTGTCCGCGGAACGCAGCTCCGCTGCTGTTTTGCGCTAACCCTCCGCTGATTTAGCCATGAGCATAGGCGGGCTAGCGCCCGCCGGACAGCCGGGGGCGGCCGTCCCCACACGAACCACCTACACTCCCGGGCTCTTCTCCGCAATCAGCTTCCTGATCTTCTCGACGAACTCCGCAGCCGGCATGTCCTCCGTCTTCTCTTTCCCGCGCGAGCGGACATTCACCTTCCCCGCCTCTGCCTCTTTATCTCCGACCACCAGCAGGAACGGCACTTTTTGCATGGCGTGCTCGCGAATCTTGGCATTCATCTTCTCGTTACGCGTATCCACCTCGACACGCACTCCGACGGACTTGAGCTGATCCGCCACCTTGTTCGCATATTCCGCATGCCGCTCGCTGATTGGGATCATCGCGACCTGCACCGGCGACAGCCATACCGGGAAGGCGCCCGCATAATGCTCGATCAGCACGCCGAAGAAGCGCTCCACCGACCCATACAGTGCTCGATGCACCATGACCGGCTGCTTCCGCGATCCATCTTCAGCGACGTATTCGAGTCCAAACCGCTGCGGCAGGTTGAAGTCGAACTGCACGGTCGAGAGCTGCCACAATCTTCCGATCGCATCCACCAGTTTGATGTCGATCTTTGGCCCGTAGAACGCGGCCTCGCCCGGCATCGTCTTGTACTCGATTCCCCGCTGTTTGAGCACCTTCTCGAGCGATTGCGTGGCATGGTTCCACTGATCTTCGCTGCCCACAAAATTCTTCCGGTCGTCGGGATTCCAGGTCGACAACTCGGTCTGAAACTGGTCGAACCCAAAGTCCTTCAACACGTCGAGTGCAAACTCAAGGCAGGCGGCAATCTCACCCTCGATCTGCTCCGGCGTGCAGAAGATATGCGCGTCGTCCTGCGTAAACCCGCGCACGCGCAACAGCCCGTGCATCACGCCGGAGCGTTCATACCGATACACCGTACCCAGTTCGCCCAGCCGCACCGGCAGGTCCCGATACGACTTCAGCGAGTCACGATAAATCAGAATGTGTCCCGGGCAGTTCATCGGTTTCAGCCGGTACTCGGCGTCATCGAGTTCCATGGCGTCGAACATGTTCTGCGAGTAATACCCCTCGTGCCCCGAGGTGTAGAACAGCTGTCGCCGCGCCACATGCGGCGTGTACACCAGCGAGTAGCCACGCTTGATGTACTCCGAGCGCATCCAATCTTCCATCTCTTTGCGGATGATTCCGCCCTTGGGATGCCAGAAAATCAGCCCCGGCCCGGCGAGTTCCTGGATCGAAAACAGATCAAGCTGTTTGCCCAGCACGCGATGGTCGCGCTTTTTGGTCTCTTCGACGTGCTTCAGATAATCGTCGAGGTCCTTCTTCGAGAAGAACGAAGTCCCGTAGATGCGCTGCAGCTGCGGATTCTTCTCATCTCCCAGCCAGTATGCTCCCGCAATGTTGAGCAGCTTGAACGCTTTGATCTTTCCTGTCGAAGGAATATGCGGCCCGCGGCAAAAATCCGTGAACTTCCCGGTGCGATAAACCGAAATTTTTTCATCGGGCTTGGTGAACTGCTCGATGAAGTGGCACTTCATGAAGTCGCCGTCTTTCTTGAACTCGGCCAGGCCCTGGTCGCGTGGCAAGAATTCACGCGCATAAGGGATGTTCTGCTGCACCAGTTCCTGCATCGTCTTCTCGATCTTCTCCAGATCCTCCGGCGTAAACGGAATGGGCCGATAAAAGTCGTAGAAGAATCCGCTTTCGGTTGCGGGCCCATGCCCGAGTTTGGTCTCAGGAAAGAGTTCCAGCACGGCCGCGGCCAGCAAGTGCGCCGACGAATGCCGGTAGACCTCCAGCGCCTCAGGATCCTTGTCAGTCAAAAGACGGAGATCAGTATCCTTCTCGAGCGGCCGGGTGAGGTCAATGAGATCGCCGTTGGATTTGGCCGCCAGCGCCGCGTCCGCCAACCGCGGACTGATCGATTTCGCAATCTCGAGAGCCGTCGTGCCCTTGGGAAATTCCTTATCGCTCCCGTCCGGAAACTTCACATGAATGCTGTCAGCCATAGTTAGAGACCTGCAGAATTTCTGAATCTTTCAGTCTAAAGAAGCCAATAGGGAGGGTCAAACCGGGCGTGGGGATAGGAGGTAGCCCGTTCTGAAACTGCCCTCCATAGTAACTAACTAGTAGTATCGAGCTTTCAGGGTCCCTGGGCTGGGCGGGGCCGGGGCGGACGAGGGGGGGCGCGGAGTGCGGCGAGGAGGGAGGGACGGTAGGCTAGCGGAGCGAGAGCGCGGGCGCTCATTTATCCCATCCCAAATTCTTCTTCACGAGTTCGGTGAACTCTGGCATCCGCTTCAGTTTG